>JAJWJX010000018.1:0-56905 GCA_021623045.1 Segatella copri
ATAATTCAACTGTTTCAAAGATCGAATTGCCCTTTTTTATTGGACAGTAGTGAAAATATTCTTCCTTTAATTCTCTCTCTACGCTTAGTGATGGATGATTATATATCTGCAAACGACATACTTCATTCGGTATTTTTTCATAAGATGGTGTATTTTCTATCCATATAAGGTGATTATCATCTATAGAATAGAGGTATTTTGTATCCGGTGTAGTTATATAATCACTAATATTTTTAACATAAAGTCTATTTGCTTTTTCATTATACATATAAGGTAATATGACATATCCTATTTTTTGTGGTGGAATAAAATATAATAATCTAAAAGAAGTTTTCTTACGAATTTTATAAAAACCAGTACATATATCTCCAACGATGTCTCCAGCTTTTAAACTGTCTAATATTACATTTGTTTTGCCAATAATATATGTTTTCTGCCATTGCCAAATTCTTTCATTATCCATATATTTATTTAAAGAGTTTAAAGCTACTTTCGGTAAAATAAAATAGTTCTTGCCTTTATATACTTGCATTCTAAAATGAATATTCTCAGAAGGAATATCTATCTTTAAGTTTGTCTTTGAATACCTTTTAGAAAACGATTGGAAAAAAGGAATAGACATTATGCAAAGAGTGATAATCATTCTTTGCATAATGTCTATTTTATTTTTGGGGAGAAATATTAACATAAGCAGATATGTTAGAATTACTGAGCTCTCTTAAAAAAGGGGCTCTGTTAGTGTAATGTAAATAAAATAAGGTGTACAAATCTGTGAACTGGAACATGGCACCATTGTTCTTGTTGCCGAAAGCATTGTATTTTCTGATGAAGTCACAACTTATCAAATCATTGAAGGCTTCGGTCAACTTTCCACCAGAAGTGAGTTTTAAGGATTTCATGATGTCCTCACGGCTCATTCCAATTTTCTTCTTGGCTAATCTCCAACAAGTTGATTTCTCGCTTTCTTCCTATTATATTTTGCTGCATATCTTTTGTCGTTTTGATGATGGGGCAAAGATACTATAAAATATTGAAAAATAAGCAGAAAAGCATAGAAAAGTGCCGATAGTGGTGCCAAAAGTCGATTTTTTTAGGACTTTTGGCACCACTATCAGTACTTTTTAGTAATTTGAATACGATACGAAAGCCTCTAATTGCTTCTCTATTTCAGCGAAAGGTACGTTGAGGTCAAGAGTGCGGAAGTATATGGTATTGCCATCCGCAAGCTTCATACTTCCATTGGGTGTGATGTCTTCGTCTGTTTTAGCATAAAGCAACATGCCATCCACTTTGCCCGAATGCAGTTTGTCCTTATTCATGACATATGTATGAATTTGGTACAAGTTGTTAGAATGTATTGTCGCTTTGTCAAATTGCACTTGCATGGTATGTCCATAATACTTGGTGTCAATGATGAGCGTTCGGTCATTGAGAGTAAGTAATATGTCAGTTTGCATGATAGGAAGAATATGAGTGGAAGATACATCTCGGTCGATGTTCCAATCTATTTGTGCAGCTTGAGCTTTGTATTCAGGATGTTTAGACCTATAGTATTCTAAGACAAACTTCTCGAAAAGGCGACAAAGATGTTCATCAGTAAATGACTTCATCTTGTATTTCCCCTTTTCTGTTGTCATCAGAATATCCTCGGTAAGGAAATAACAGATATAAAGTAGCATTTGATAGGATTTGTTGTTTCTGTCAAATGTCAGTATATTCCATTTTACCGTGCTTAGTTCTATGATGTCGATGCCTGAAAAGAACAGCATGAGATTCTTTAGCTTGGTCTTTTGATCTTTTTTGATGTTTCCGTGCTTGAGAAGACCAAAGACAGTTGCTTTTATAATCTGATTGAAGATGTTGTTTTCCGATAACTCATCATATTCACAACCGATTTCTTGCTTTCTGCATAACTTGTTTTGGATGGTAGCGTTCAAGTCAAGTTTTCCGCGAAGGGTAGGGAGTGAGTCTTTGCGAATGATATATTGCTTGAAAATACCTTGTTTCAGTTGGCATGAGATGCCCTTGATGAGAATTTCGGCAAACAATTGTTGTATGTTGTCGAAATCCTCACCAGCAATCTCTTCATAATTGTTCTGCTTTAACTCACGAAAAGCATAAGTGAGCATATAGTAGATGTTGAGTATGAATATGTTCTTGTCTTTCGTCATTTGAGTGAATCTAATAGTTTTTCTACAGCCGTTTGATACTTCGAATCGTTGTCAAACCAATATTCTCTAAGCATTGGCTTGATGTCATATTCCACGATATTCTCCAACCACAAATCATTGATGGTGCTTGGATTGGATGCGCAGAAGTAACTGTGCCCGATACAGAATCCCGAACCAAGTGAGTCGTCATTGATTATGTCATGGTTGAGTGAAACTATAGCATTGACAACTTTATTAAACTTATCATTTCCGATGGACTCTTGGTGCTTCTTGAAACCTTCAGTGTCAAATCCAGGAGTCATTTCATAGAAACTAAATCGACGGCGCAAGGCATAGTCTATCATGGCAAGGCTTCTGTCTGCAGTATTCATCATACCTATTATATATAGGTTGCTTGGCACGCTGAACATTTCGCCATTATAAGCCAATTTAATTTCTGTGTCTCGATAGTCTTTTTCTATTAGCATTAACAATTCACCAAATATCTTGCTCAGGTTTCCACGATTTATTTCATCTATAATGAAGTAGTAATCTTTGTCCGGATTACTTTGGGCTCTTTTACAGAAGTTATAGAAAACTCCCTTTTTGAGTTCGAATCCACCATCTTCGTTAGGTCGATACCCCATCATGAAATCCTCATAGCTATAATTTTGGTGGAATTGGATGAATTCGATTCTCGATTCGTCTATATCCCCCATCATAGAGTAAGCTAATCTCTTAGCGGAGAATGTCTTACCTACGCCAGGTGCTCCTTGCAAGATGATGTTCTTCTTGTTTTGCAAGAGCAAGCGCAGCTTGGTATAGTCTTCTTCGCTCATATATACCTCATTGAGAAAATTCTCTTGTGTATAGGGTTTCAGCTGTTTGTTTTCTTCTTTTGGATTGGATTCTCTGATGAGATCAATCAGGTACTCATATTCGTCAGGGGCAACTTTGAATAGTGAGCCATTCTTGTTTTGAATGAATTCCATGCTTTTTAGCTCTGGTGCATCCTTGAATGAGGCGTAGTCGATAGGGTATTGCAGGGATTCAACTTTTTTGAAACAAATATGCTGCCCATCTGATGGCGTGTCGATTTCGGCAATGGCAACGATTTGTTTCACTGGGTTAGCCTCATACCCTATGACAATATCCCCTTTCTTGGCATTCACGAAGTTCTGGAAGACTCTTCTTGGATTGCCGTTCTCATTGTAAAGAGTATAGTCTTGTATATCACCGACCTTCATCTTGGAGAAACTCCAAATCTTAGGGCTGGCTACGAGCCACCAATATTGCTTGTTGATATTGTCTTCTGTCTCATTTGTAGCTTCTGTAGTCTGAACATAGTCTAATTCTTTCAAAATAGTAAGCAATTCTTCGTAATAGTCAAAGATGTCCTTGTCTCCTTTCTGCTGCATTAGGAAAGCTTGAAGTTTTGATATAGGCATAGCTTTAGCTCCTGCTAAACCAAAATGTGTTGCCAATTGTACAAGCATGTCTTTCTTGTAAATGGGGATAAGTTGGTTGTTGGAGTATAAGAATGCTATCTTCCATCTGTAGCCTTCTCCTAATTCTGTGATCGTATCTAAAACCTCAAAGTTTCCATTGCTGGCGTTTGTTGCAATTTTGATGATAGCGTTCTTTACTACGTTGAAAGCTTCTTGAGCTGTAGGCTTATTATATCTTGCATACCAAGCATATTTTTCATCGCTGATAAACTTTGTGTTGTGAATATTGGTCTTAATACGATATTCATAGATACCAAATTTATATGATGAGCCACCCCATATAGATCCCAACTCGTATGTGCGAGATTCTAGCCAATAGCAGAAAGAGTCATCTTTGTTCAAATTGGTATATTGCTCCAAAGTCATGCCTTGGAGCGTATCCAGAGGAAATGTGTGAAGAAAGTCTTTCAAAAGCTTTTGGCGTAGTTTCTTAACTTCTTTTTTCCCTATTTTATCTGATGTAAGTTTTATATCGTTCATAATTTTTCTTTTTTTGAAAATAATTACTGACATAGTTACCGACATGGTTACTAACATAGTTACTAGCTCTGTTACTATTTCATGAAAAGTAGCAGAGCTTGAATTATCTGACTCTGTCGTTGACTTTGTCGTTCTGTATCAAAACAAAACGACAGTGTCGGATTGTTTATATTGTCTCCAAGAACAACAAACCCTTTTTGGTCGTTCTGTATTGTTGCTTAGGACTTGTCGGCTTATCTGGTACCGTAAGTTCCAGATAATCATGAAGTAGCAAAGGTTCGATGAATGCCTTGAAGTTCCATTGTTGATACGTAACACCAATTAAATCGTATATTTCCTTTCTGTATTTTGGTTCTTTGCAGAACTTAAGAATGGATACAACTTTGTCTGTTGCATCTGTATATGTATTATCACCTTCAGCTCTGTTAGTAGCTCTGTTAGTAGCTCTGTTAGTAGCTCTGTTAGTAGCTCTGTCACTAACTCTGTCACTATCCAGCCAAAAAGTGACAGTGCTGGTGCAAATATCACTCTCAAAAGTCACGTCATTGCCTGTGATTTCTTTCCACTCGTTCATCATGTCAAAACCATAACCGATGGTTTCAGATAGGTTTACCAGTCTGAATATCTTGGCAATAATTGGGTTGCGAGGATTGGAGTAGAGATGGTTGCCCAGTTGAGATATTGGCACAGGATAGCCACCGGCATTGAAGAACTCGACTCTGTCGGTATAGATATGAATGCACGAGTGGATGGTGCTGAATGGATCGAAGTGGGAGAGCATATTGACTAATGCTTCTCGCAAAATCTTAAACTGCGAGCGATCTTCCACATTGAAACCCTCATCGTTCATCATGAATGGAGTATCCACGATGAGGCGCAATCGTCTGATCATAATCTGAAAATACTCCCAAAGGTTCTCTTGCTCTGGGATGCGATAGGTATAGCGAGTTCGGGCTTCTCTTACACTTCTACCTGGAATCTCCACCAAGTCCATCCAAAACGTAGGAACATAACGGCGAACCCATTCTTCTTTGCCAAAGCACATCAAACCACCATAATTCAGATGTCCCTCATTGTCGGCAATTCCGATGCGCTTGCAGAAGTCGGCGATGTCATTGCCTATCAGATTAGGACGAGGACTATAGAGCTTGAAGTAGTTGCGATAGTCGCGAATGGTATCCTCATTGAGCATGGAGAGATTGGAGTCTAAGAGTATCTGCTCAGACTTGATGCCGAATGATTGGTTATGAAACATGGCGGTTATCTCACCATTGGTTGCTCGTTGGTCTCCACTGCCAAATCGGATGAATGTATTCTGTGGATTGTTATAGTAGATAGGCTTGTGGGGTGATGAGGCAATATGAAATGCCAAGACCCTATGCCCATCTATATGATAGAGCATACTCTTGGCATCGACTGGCTCATTGAACTTTTGGGAACGCAAAGTACCCAAAAAGTCTTGTTCCAACTTCTCTGCATTGTCAACTCCGGAGATTTCAAACTTCTTGCCATTCTGCTTTACTCCAAGCACTATCCATCCGCCGGAAGTGTTGGCGAATGCACTTACGGTTTCCCATATATTCTTAGGGAGTTCGCTCTTGGCCTCCTTAGCCTCGAAGTCCTCCCATTCGATGTCGTTGATTCTGTCTATCAGCTCTTCCTTTGTCATAATAATGATGATTAAATTGAAATATAGAATTTCTTCCTCCCTTCACTTTAAGAAATAGATAGGAGCATGCTGGGTGCCTTCCTTATCCATGATACCCTTCTCGCAGAAATGGTTGAGCCACTTCTGTGCCATGTAAGGAGTCAAGCCAAAGAGGATGCGCAGGATGCGAGTGGTGATGTAACGATTCTTTTGAAGATACTCCTTGATATTCTCTAACATCTTTTCCTCGGAGTATTTTGTAGATTGGTTGGAATAGCGGGAGCGGACGAAATGGACGTTGCGCTGTACTTCCTCCATTAGCTTACCTTCTGGTCGGAAGTTGATGCCGGTGATGCGTACTTCCTTGCCCGTAATCTTCTTGTCTGGATTCTCCTCTGGCATCTCTAGGCTAGCCGACATGGAGAAGTAGCCTATCTCTGGGATGTAAAAGCGGCGTCCCAGTGAGAATTCTTCCACCATAAGGTCGTGAAGCTCTGCCAACACCGCAGCCACATCTCCCTTGGTGAGTGAGCAGCGGCTCTGGATTTTCTCTTGCAGTTGCTTCTCGGTCATTGGTTCATGCTGCACGATACGAATGTATTGGCGCTTTTCTCCTGTGCCCTGGGCATTGTTGAGCATGTAAATGTCGTATTTCAGTTCCATATTTCTTGTTGTTTGATGGTTCGTTGTTTTCTATATTCTTTGTCTTCTATGAAAGATGATGCAAATATATATAATAATGTGATAACTTGTATCTTTTGGTGTAAACTATTAGGTTTATTTAAACATTGGTATATGTCATGTGATTATACGGCATTTGTCATCCGGTCGTATGATAAGTGTCGTATAATCGCATGACAAATGTCACGCAATCGTTATAATTGTTTCCTTGCATCGTTATAATTGTTTCCTTGCATCGTTATAATTGCTTCCTTGCATCGTTATAATTGCTTCCTTGCATCATATGAGTCACAACATTGTTACCATTCATCTCACCCTTGCCAATTCGCAGGGGGAGGTATGTGATGAGGCTGAGACTATCTATTACACCTTCGTACCTGAGAAGGCGCAGGAAATGGGGTTCAGTGGATGCAAGGTAGAAGGTGAATAAAAGGCGCTTTTCAAGAAACGCTCATTCAGAATGAGTGGTTTTGCTCAGAATTACTCATTCTGAATGAGTAAAAATGATAGAAATTACTCATCGAGTGGTTATCGTAGGATAGTAAATGCTGTAGATGTTCTCTGGCTTCTCATTCATGTCGGCATTGAAATTTACCTCTATTGGGGATGCGCTAATTTGAAGCAAAAATGCCATCTCCATCAAAACTGATAGAGGTGGCATTGGGTTCTATGCAGTATGTCCTTTCTTACATCACATTTGTATTAAATGAATGTAACTGAAAGTTGAGATCTTTATAATTTATTGTTCATATGCTTTTTGATAAAGCGACCCACATGATTCTCTTGTAGAGTTGTTGGGAGGGCTTTGAATATTTTCTTTTGATTCGAAGAACCTTTTATCAAATGCTGATAGAACAGATAGCAGATGATGCCAGGAGAATGGATATTGCTGAGTGCGTAAGCCGTATACTTGCGCTCGTCCCATCCATCATGGTTCTTGCTTTCCTCTTCCACCCACTGCTTATAGAAACTTGATCCTGTGAGGCTGTAGTAACCATTGTGTACGCTTAGCTCTGCTATCTCTCCTGGTACAAAAGGAATGTCTATCCATTCCGAGCAGATGGTTCCATCTTTCATCAGTGCTCTCACTCTTCCCATGGTAATGTCCTTCAGGTCGTGCTTGTATGAGAAGTTAGTGCCGTTGGTAGCCACAAGGATGGGTTCTACATACATATCTGTTTCGTCTTTGTAACAGATAAAATAGCCACGGTCCCAAAGTTCAGGGTCACGCTTGCCAATAATCTCAAAGTTGCCTTTCAGGTTGGTCTGAGCATCTTTAAGCATCTTGGTCAACTGCTCATTAGGCACTTCTTTTTCTTCTTTAGTCTCTTCTTTTGGAGCAGCCTTTTCTTCTTGGGTGTCTATTGGGGTAAGAACACCTGTATAGTGGACGGCATTATATGGTTGCTGTTTTATTTCGTCAGCTACGCGGTGCTTGTTTAAAGGAGCTTTTCCTTCTACGATGCAGATGTTTCCTTCATAGCCTTTTTCGTTAACCCAACCATTCTCTACGATATGGTCCCATTCTATGGCACAGACTCTGCGCATGCCAGAGTGACCCATTTGTTGGCGATTGATAAGGACGCTATATGCCGAGAAATTTCCAACCATAATAAGGTCGTTGCCTACGGATATGTCAAAGTTCATCCATGTCTCCAGTGGGTTGTTGTTTCCATCCACCATATAGTAAAAGTCAGTTGCTGGCTGATTGCAATCTTTCTGAAAAGCCTTGTTGATTCTGTCCAGTTCCTTGAGAAACTTGTCTTTCTTGAGAGTTTTAAAGCGATATTTTTTCCAACTCCATTGTGCTGTGTCACCAACCTCATTTTTTGCTCCTGATTGATTCATGGTGAACGCCTTGTTGCTTACCAATTTCTCCAAAGCCTCTTTGAAATAAGACTTTTGTGCCTGTGCTCCCATTGATGAGAACATCATGAGTAATAAATATATGATATACTTTTTCATGTTCTTTGTTCTTTAATGTTTATACCTTATTATATATATATTCTTTAGAGTTTTACGGTGATTCGCCGTATTTGTTGGCGGTCATCCTCACTTTGCACGGCATTGCTTGTAGTGGCTTGAGCTTCTGCTGTCTGCATTTTGAAAAGATGCTCTTCGGGCAAGGTTGACATAGGGAAGAGTACCGGACCTTTTTCTTCGGTGTCTGGCATGTCATCTCCAAACTCAGCTTTAGGTTTAGCCTCCCTTTTGGGAGCATTGAGCTTGGCGAAAGTCTTTTTCTTCTCGTATGTTCTGCTCTCTTCTGTGATGTCTTTTTCTGCTGTATTTTCCTTTTCTGCCGTCAAACTCTTTTCTTGCTTCATAGCTTTTTGCATCGGCTGTGTAGCCTTTCTCACAGCCATTGTCGCATTGCCCGACGCAGAAGTGGTATCCTTGGGTGGTTGCAGGATGATAGCGATGATGCCAGCCACGCATGCTGCGCAAATCCATGGAAAGATACGCAAGGTGCGATGGCTGACCAAGCTCTTCCTTGCCTTCTCTATTACTTGTTGCTTGGTTTGGGAGGAGGCATGGAAATCACATTGAGGTTGGAGCAGTTGCTCTATATCCTCAAATCCTTTGTCATTATGGATGTTCATTTGATCTTTCATATACTTTTCTCCTTTCTGAGTCGTTGTTGGATATGTTGGATGGCATAGCGATAGCGAGATTTCACGGTAGCTTCTAGTATCTCCTCCAGTTCGGCTATCTCTCGGAACGTCAAGTTGTCGTAACATTTCATTCTTACGATTTCCGCTTGCTCCTGTGGAATATCTTCCAGCAGTTTTGATATTCTGAGAAATTCCTCGTGTATCTGTTTGTCACCATTGCTGGTAGGTATGCTTGCCGCTTCATTGATAGCAATGATTTGCGGACGTTTTTTGCGCAGGTAGTCTCGGCATGCGTTGCTAACAGAGCGAATGATGTAGCGGTCCAACTCTTCCACTTGTTGCCCTTCTTTCAGTTTCTTGAAAGCTGCAAGCAGCACCTCTTGCACAATATCTTCTGCATCCTCACGTTGCCCGATTCGAATATAGGCAAAACGAAATAGCCAGTCTTGCCGATTGTCGACAAGACTCTCCAGTTGTTTTATGAGTTTTGTGTTGTCTATATTCATTCGTTTCTTGTTTTTATGTTTCTAACTTTACTCATATAAACGTATATTTCTCAAAAAAGATTTAAAAAATACTCTTTTTTTTCATTTATTTGTTACTATTGTGATTGTTTATATAAAATGAATGCTACGAAGTATGGAACATAAGAAGATAGTGATAGTTTGCGTAAAAAGAATAGGCACGCATCCTTTCGTGGGTGCGTGCCTATACCTTTTATTATATGCTACCTTTAAATCACCTTGACACTCTTTTTCTCTCCTCTTCCATCAATCACGATTTTCTCGAAGACGATGGCTGGGTCGTTAGGAGTGAGGGTGAGGGTGTGGATGCCATCGGATGAGGCTGGCAGCTCTAGCTCTATCACCTTGTCCACGATGCGAGTGGCTATCGTGGGATAATAGATATTGTAGATGTTCTCCGGCTTCTCGTTCAAATCTTTGTTGAAGTTAACCTCTACAGGAGAAGCGCCATCTAAACTTACACCATAGGTTAAGCCGCCCTTGTTGAGATAATCCAAGGTTGATTTGGTAATCACATGAATGCGAACCTTCTGCTTGCCATTAAATGCCTTGCCATCCGAAGTTTTGCTAACTTGCATCTTAAACTTGTAAGTGATGCTGGCTCCCTTTACACTCTTGGTATACGGCATCAGAGTCATTGCCGATACGCTTTTGCCCATGAATGGAATCTCTGTCCATTTTGCCTCGGCAGCATCCGTCTTGCTGCTATAGTAAGGAGCTTCGATTTCTACCACGCCGTTGTTTTCGCTGATAATCACTCCATCCTTGGAGGTTACCCGGAAGAGTTCCGGACAGGTATCCTTCTCGAAATCATCATTCCAACTCTTATAGCCGATATGCTTCTGGGTCATCATGCCGTTCCACTTGCCGCCAGCCATCTTATGGTTGTAATAGTCGCAGATGAGTGAATCGCGCTTGAAGAGGCGTTCGCATTCATCAGCCCATACATTCGCCTTCGGATTGCCCTGCTTGTAGAGGGCATGGTTCTGTGCCTGGGCAAAGTACATCTGGTGCAGATTGCTCATCAGCTCGATAGGGAAGAGGATGATCTGGCGATAGGCATCGTGATAGGATGCCGACAGACAGTTGTACTGGCGCAGCGCATCGGCTTCGAGCTGGAGATACTGATTTACTACCTCCTGCCATTCTCCGTTTTCCAGACTGTAGGTGTTCTTGTTGAGCATCTCTGGGGTGCAGCGGCCATTGTACTTGCAGATGAGGTTAAGAATGCGGGCTGCTTCATCGGCCTGCGATTCACCAAACTGCTGTGCGCACCAGTCGCGGGTATGACGGGTGATGTTGTTTACATCGTATTTACGTGGATTCCAAGCCATGTCCATAAACTGGCTGATAGGATATTCCATCGGTTTGAGGTCGCCCACATTGAGAATCCAGAGACGGTCAATGCCATTCTCGTAAGCAAGTGTCAACTGTTCCCAAGGATTCTGCACAGGAGTAACGTTGAGCATCTTTGAGTTTCTTGGAGCACCTACGTAATCTACGTGATAGTATAAGCCCCAACCGCCTTTGTGTTTGCGTTCCTTGGCATTCGGCACACGGCGCACGTTACCCCAGTTGTCATCGCAGAGCAGGAGGGTTACGTCATCAGGCACCTTCATGCCCTTGTCGTAGTAATCCAATACCTCTTTATATAGTGCCCAAACCTGTGGGGTTTCGCTAGCCTTCCTGCCGGTTACGTCAGCGATAATATTACGCTGGTCATTGATGATGTTGGTCATCAGCTTTGTATCAGCCTCTGCGCTCATCGCCTCATCGCCGTCGCCACGCATGCCGATGGTTACAATCTGTTCGGTACCCTTCATGCGTTCGATGCCTTCACGGAAGAATTTCTGCAGGTTTTCCTTGTTCTTCTGATAGTTCCAAGGTCCCCATCCCTTTCGGTTGCGGGCGTATTCCTGGTGGTTGCGGGCCATCGGCTCATGATGGGAAGTACTCATCACTATGCCCATTTCATCTGCCGTCTTCTCGTTCTCTGGGTCATCTGCGTAGAAAGCCCAGCCCCACATGGCAGGCCACATCATGTTACCTCTCAGTCGCAATACCAGTTCGAAAACGCGCTGATAGAAACGGTGGTCGCCATATCCGGTGCCGTAGGTGTTCTTTACCCAAGAGGTGAGGCAGGGAGCTTCATCGTTGAGGAAGATGCCGCGATAACGTACGGCTGGTTCGCCATCTGTATAGATACCCTTGTTTACGAAAATAGAATCGTGGTGCTCTACAGGTACGTCTGCCCAGTCATACCAAGGCGATACGCCCATCTGCTGCGAGAGTTCGTAGATGCCATAGATGGTGCCTCGGCGGTCGCTGCCAGCAATGACGAGCTGACCATCTATGAGCGTGATGATAAACTTTTCACGTTTGTCCTTCAGCAGATTTCCGTTGATGCGCTTCTGTTTCACCAGTTGGTCGATGGCTGCAGAATGGCCGATGGTGCCTACGAGGATAGCTGGTCGGGCTGTGTCGGCTTTTTTCAGAAAACCGGCATCCGTGGTGAGGGTGGCTGTGGCTCCACTCACACTTTTGATATCTTTCAGCAGGGCATGAGCAGCATAGCTCACTCCCTTGCAGTCGTTGGTGTCCATGTAGATTTCTATCCGGTTATTGGCATTCAGCAGCAAGTCTCCTTGCTTGAAATTCACAAATCTGTCGGCTGCGCTCATGCTGATAGTTGAGAGCAGGGCAGCGCTTGCCAGGAATGTTTGCTTGATGTTGTTTAGTTTCATATTTATTTATTTTGTTGTTATTTTCCGATTGTCAGCAATGTGTTTTTGCCGGTTGCAAAGATAGCCAAAACTATCCGAATGTACCTTATTTTATGTAACCTTTAGTTTTTAATATGTTTCATTTTTACTTTTCTGTCCGTTTCTCTTTGTGTTTTCAAAGAAAAATAGTAATTTTGCATACTAAAAATAGAAAAAAGAATATATATAATGATAGACAGACCGACGATAGCAAAAATTATGGATGCCACCAAGATAGAAGAGGTGGTATCTGAATTTGTTACGCTCAAGAAGCGTGGCATCAATTATGTCGGCTTGTGTCCTTTTCATAACGATTCCAATCCATCTTTCTCCGTATCTCCAACAAGAGGTATCTGTCATTGCTTTACCTGTGGAAAGGGAGGCAATGCAATCAACTTTCTGATGGAACTGGAACAGATGACCTATCCCGATGCCCTTCGCTGGCTCGCCAAGAAATATAAAATAGAGATTCAGGAACGGGAACTGACCAACGAAGAAAAACAGCGCGAGAGCGAAAGAGAATCCATGTTTATCGTCAACGATTGGGCGGCGAAATATTTCCAGGATATTCTCCTGCATGATGTGGATGGTATCGCTATCGGTATGGCTTATTTCCGAGGAAGAGGTTTCAGGGATGATATCATCAGAAAATTCCAGTTGGGTTTTGCGCTCCCTAAGCGTACTGCTCTTGCTGAAGCGGCTAAGGCGGCTGGCTATAATCCGAAGTATCTGGTTGATACGGGACTCTGCTTCAAGGTGGATAAGGACGAAGCCGGCAATAAGTCGGGGGAGGATAAGATTCTTGACCGTTTCTCGGGCAGAGCCATCTTCCCTTGGTTCAGCGTGAGCGGCAAGGTGGTAGCTTTTGGCGGACGAGTGCTCGACAGCAGAACCAAGGGCATCAGCCAGAAATATGTCAACTCGCCTGATAGCGTTATCTATCATAAGGAGCGCGAACTCTATGGACTCTATCAGGCCAAGAAGGCGATAGCCAAGGAGGATTGTGTCTTTATGGTGGAAGGATATACCGATGTTATCTCGATGCATCAGTGTGGCATCGAAAATGTAGTGGCCAACTCGGGTACAGCGCTGAGCGTGCATCAGATCAGACTGCTGCACCGCTTTACCAGTAATATCGTTCTTCTCTATGACGGCGATAATGCGGGCATTCATGCTGCGCTGCGAGGTACCGATATGCTGCTTGAAGAAGAGATGAACGTAAAGGTACTCTTTCTCCCTGACGGTAATGACCCTGACAGTTTCGCCCGCAGTCATTCGGCAGAGGAATTCAGAAGATATATTCAGGAGAATCAGACCGACTTCATACAGTTTAAGACCGATATTCTGCTGCGCGGTGTGACAGACCCTGTAAAGAGAAGCCAGGCTATCAATTCGATTGTAGAGAGTATCTCGAAAATCAAGAATCAGATAACGCGCGCTTCTTATATCACCGACTGTTCTCACCGTTTGGGCGTGAACGAGGCAATTATCGTGAATGCCTTGAACAATTTTGTGCGAAACGGTATGAGTGAGCAGGTAAAGGCAGAGCGACGTGCTGCGGGATTGAAAGATTCGACTGTAGCGGCAGCGCAGCAGGCGCAATCGGTGATGAGAGCGGTTACCCCACTGGATAAACTCCTGGAGGTAGAAGGACTTCTGGTACAGTTGATTATTCATCATGGCGACCAACTCATCACGGTACAGGATGTAGACGGAAATGATGTGGAGGTAGCTGTGGCCCAGTATATCAGTCTTGATTTGGGTGGAGATGGGTTCAAATTTCATAATGATTTATATAATCAGATTATGCAGGAAGCTGTGGAGCATCTGGAAAAAGAAGATGATTTTGTGGCCGAAACTTATTTTGCCAATCATCCGAATCCGGAAATCAGCAGGTTGGCTGGTTTGCCTACAGGTGCCCAGGAGGTATCTACGGCTAGTCTGCAGATGAAGATGAGTGCCGATAAACTCCGTCAGTTTGTCTTTAAAGACATCTTGAGTTTCCGTACTCATTATATTGCTCAGCGTATTATTGAGGTTCAGCAGGAGTTTGCCAAGAATCCGACCAATCGTGAACTGCTGCAGGAGTTTATGAAACTCAAACAGATGAACACGCTTCTGGCGAGCCAGGCAAACAATATCTTCAATTAACCGGAGCCCCTGTCTTGTGGGGGAGAAACTCTGTAAAAGAAGTATTAGAGATAAAAAAGGAGAAACGCTATATGATTTATTTTCACTGGATATATCTGTTGCTTTATGTCGTGATAACCGTTCCGGCTATCATCACCGTCTTGATGGACAATCGTCAGCCCGCCAAGACGATGGCATGGATATTGGTCTTCTTTTTCATCCCCTTTGTGGGTATTATCTTCTATTTCTTCTTCGGACAGAATACCCGCAAGGAACGGCTTATCAGCGACCGCAGCATGGACCAGCTCACCAAGCGCTCCATGCTCGAGTTCGTAGAGCAGGAGAATCTTCACCTGCCAGACAGCAATAAAACGCTGATGAATCTCTTTGCCAACCAGAGTTGGGCGCTGCCTTTTAAAGATAATCAGGTGGATATTTATACTGATGGCTACGATTTCTTCCTTACCTTATTATATAATATAGGACAGGCAAAGCATCATATTCATCTCGATACCTATATCTTCGAAGCCGATGCCTTGGGATATCTGATAGCTGATGCCTTGATTGATAAGGCGGAGCAGGGAGTGGAGGTGCGACTGATTTATGATGATGTAGGCTGCTGGAAGGTGAAGGATGAATTCTTTGAACGTATGCGTGATGCAGGCATTGATATACATTCGTTCATGCCAGTCCGCTTTCCGGCTTTTACGAGTAAGGTAAACTATCGTAACCACCGCAAACTCTGTGTCATAGATGGTAAGGTGGGCTTTATCGGCGGCATGAATATAGCTCTGCGTTATGTGAAGGGTGATAAGAAACAGGCTTGGCGCGATACGCATCTCCGTATTGAGGGCGGTGGCGTTTACGCTATCCAAAGAGCCTTTCTGGTAGACTGGTATTTCGTAGACCGTACGCTGGTTACCAATCGCCAGTATTATCCGCCGGTCAGTGCGCATATCCACAACAATTGTCTCGTACAGATTGTTACTAGCAGTCCTATCAGTCCTTGGCCCGATATCATGCAGGGATATGTCCGCATCCTGCTTCAGGCCCGGAAGTATGTGTATATGGAAACGCCTTATTTCCTGCCAACTGAACCAGTATTGTTTGCCATGCGAACTGCAGCTCTGGCGGGTGTGGATATCCGTCTGATGTTGCCCCGTCATGCTGATGCCAAACTGGTTGAGTGGGCATCACGTTCGTATGTGATGGAGGCGATAGAGGCTGGCGTAAAGGTTTATCTCTATACGGCAGGCTTTAATCATAGTAAATTGCTGGTGAGTGATGATAATCTCAGTACGATAGGCAGTACGAATATCGACTTCCGAAGTTTTGAAAATAATTTCGAATCAAATGCCTTCTTCTTCGATGAGGAGATGGCTCAGCGCATCAAGCACGTGTATCTAGAGGATGAGGCGCAGAGCATCCTTGTGGATGACGTCACTTATTTTGTTAAGCGCCCATTCTTGCAGCGATTGTTCGAGAGCATTGTTAGGTTGCTGTCGCCATTGTTGTGAAAAATAAAAGCTAGGCTCTGCTTGCTTGAGCCTAGCTTTTCTAGCTATTCTATAAGAAATTCGCCCCCTCGAATTCAAATTCTTGATCCACAGTCGTTGGATGTTTGACAGCGTCTTTATCATCAGGATCGATGCTCTCTCCATCCTTCAGTTGTACATGGACATTGATTTTCTTGACACCTAATGACATCAGTTCTTGCTTATATTGATAATCAATGACAAAGTACAGGTCTGCTGCAAGTGCTCTGCTATGACGTAACGGATAAGTATTTTGAGCCATGGCTCCGGCAGCGATTTGGTCGAGAGCAGAAACAATTTGTCTTACAGCTTCCCTGTTCTCCTCATAAACTTTGCTCTCATCTACAGAGACCGTAACATCCCAAGCATATTTGTATGCAGACAGCTCACCCTCGTAAAAGAAATAATATCTGCTATAGTAGGCAGATTCTATCCAAGACATGGTAGGGTTCTTCGTGTCAAGCAATATCTTGTCCCATCCTGTGGCTTGGTTAAATGCTGAATTACGTAGTATCTGCTTATATTCATCTGACAGCAAATCTATAAATTCAGGAGTAGACCAAGTGACACCTAGGCTAACCCTGTCCAACCATTGAGGCAGCCCGGAAGAGGCACTTACTACCGTCATCTTCTCCAGTGTGCTTCGGACAAGGGTGGCTGCGCTTGACAACTTTCCATCGTGATAGAAACCAGCCAATTTAGTCAATAAAGAGCATAAATCTACGCTGTAGCTATTGGTGTCAAAAGGATAGATGATTCCATTATATTGTTCCCCAAATTGAATATGTGAAAACCAGTCATCATTCATCTGTTGTCTTTCGTCCCACTCATCAAACCCTTCTGGAATTTCAGTTTTTTCCTTTTTTAGCCTTACTACTTCGTCTGTTGCCGTCTTTGCATGCTGTGCGAACTCGTCCATGTATTGCATGTCATAACATGCCAAGTCGCCAGTATACCATTCTTTGTTTTGCCATTCTTTTATAACAGCAGGTACATAATCCTTGATTGCATCTACCAACGAATCCTTTTCTTGAAGATTGTTTAGTAGTTGTGTATAATTGCCGCCATATGAATTATGGGATGAAGCCATCATGTATTTTGTACAATCCTTTAATTGGTAAAAAGGCTCGACCATCCCCATCATGCTAACATCAAAATAGATGAGATCTAGCTTTGTGCCTGAATCTTTAATGCCTTTTTCTATTTCGTAAGTAGATAATTCGTTGCCCGTGTTATCGGCAAAGCAGACGCTGCGCGATTGGTTTGAGACCTCTGGATAGCTGGATTGTACAAGCTTATCAGATGGTCCGAATTCACATCCATGATTCCAAAATATAAGTATGTACTTGTCGGCAGGCATCTTTTCCTTACTTTTCTTGATGAAATTAGCGAGATGCTCAGGGTTGTCCAAGCGATAAGACGCTTCGTATTTCTTCTCGTTTTTCAATCCGTCTTCAGTCAAGTTCAAGAGACGGGTACCTTCACAATCCTTCTTGGATTGGTAAGGCATAGAATACTTTACCAACCCAGTGAAATTGACTCTGCTTGTTTTCCCATAGCCAACGATCTGTTCTAGGTTGTAATCGAGTTCTGTGTCAAGATTACCTCCACCACAGCCGTAGAGCATCACCGTATAGGTAGTTGGCGGTGGGGTAGCAGTTCCTCTGGCTGTGTGGGTGGCGCAACGATATCGTCATCTTTGCTACAAGATGCGAAGAATGTCACTGTACATGCTAATATGATATTCAGAAATAATAATAAAGTCTTCTTCATTGTTTCAGATATTTATTATGTGTAAAAAATGTAATTGATGATATAAACAGTGGCTACGCCTATCAATGCAAGCACTGATAAGAGTGCTGCGAGATAAAGAGCTGACCAGCAAGTGGTAAATGCTACATGCTTGGTGGATTCTATCCATTTCATCCCATATATTCCTCGATAAGTCCAAACGAGATAAAATAGCATCACTGGTATAGGGAGAGGAATCAAGGCATGAAGCGCATAAAGATAGACGAAAGTCATGTAGTGGGCACTGACAGTGAGGGGATGTGCCACAAATTTGCATTTTTTGAACGCTCTTCTTGCTGCAAGCCCATACATTGGGAAGATGGCAAAGAGGAAAAGTGTCGTGTCGTCTTCCAATTTCTCCCTAAATACTCGCCAGATGGCAGCAACCACTCCGTTGTCCATGCGTCCGTCATCCTTGCTGGTAATGGTTAGTCCCCATTTCTTGTAAATCTCCTTTTCTGTCTTTCCCGAAGAGTCAACTTGTGGTTGGGTTATCTCTTTCTTTGGAAAGCTTGACAGTTCTATCTCATCGTATATGTGTCCACATATTGTTATGCATGATATGGCGACAACTAAGGTGGTTACAGGTCCCAGGTATATGACTTGATGACCACGGAAATAGTCTCGTATCATATAGCCTGGGCGAGTAATCAACTCTATGATGGTGCGGAAAAAAGCGTTTGAGAGCATAGGATAGGCTTCCCGAAATGTCTTGTACATCTTTTTGTTGCGATAGCTTCCTGCCTTATGGCTCTGTCCACATCTGGGACAATAATTGCCACGATACTCCGTGCCACAATGCTTGCATGTCGTTGTGGTAAGAGATAGGGCAGGTATCGACTTTCCTCTTTCGAGATAAATCCGATACCTGCGAATCAAATATGATATTTTATCCTTTATCATAGATAATATTCATGGAGGGGAAGGGCTTTACCAAATCTTTGTACGCTGCTCTGGACTCAAATAATTGGTGTCACCCCATTTCACATCGTAAAGCTCATACCACCTATCACAGTTCATCGTAGTACCGTTGATACGTGTGATATTGTTCGCATGTTCATCAGATTTGTTCAAGTTTTGAAGGTATCTTTTTGTGTATTTGCCCCTCCAAATTTCGGCGAAAGATTGATAGAACTTTTTCTCCTGCTTGATGAGCTCATCCCCATAATATCCTTGCTCTTTCAGTTTCTCCACATACGTTTGATGGGCGATTTCCAATCCGCCAAGGTCAGCGATGTTTTCACCGAGTGTCTTCTCGCCATTGACATATTCTTCACTCGAACCTACATATACAGGAAGATGATTGTAGCAGTTTACCAGAAGTTCCGTCTTTTTGTTAAATGCGATTTGGTCTGAAACCGTCCACCACTCTTTCATGTTCCCATCCACATCAAATTTAGCTCCATTGTTATCGAATCCATGAGTTATTTCATGCCCGAAAACATAACTTAAAGCATAGAGCTTTGCTTCGGATTCGCTCTCATCGTAGAAAGGCTTCAGTATGATGTTGGGCAAGATGAGCAATGAGTTGCATGGCGAAAAATAGAAAGCGTTTAGAGTTGAAACATTTATGCCCTCTAAATAGGCAAAGCTTGCCAGTTCATCTTTAGGATGTTTGTCAAGCAATGCTCTTCGCATGTCATGTTGGCTCTTTCTGAGCAGAAGCATATCTTCATAGAGAGACTTGCCTTCCAATTGTGGTATTCCTTCCTGGCACCAGGTGTCAGGTGAGGCGACATGGAATGTCATCTTCTGTAGTTTGTCGATGGCGTTTTGTTTGGTAGTGCTACTCATCCAGTCAAGATTCTCGATTCTACTCTTGAATGTTTTGCGCAAGTCCTCCATGAGGTCTTTCATTTTTTGCTTGTATGATGGAGTGATATAAGTGTCGCAAAAAGTCTTGGCTATAGTGTAATCTAACTTATTCCCAATCCAATTTGTCAGTGCATATTGGTCATAATTAGAATCGGAGTCTGTATTTAGCTTTTCCTTTGCAGTTTGAGAAGCCAAGGCTAAATCTGCCGCAATGCCACATTCCAATACGCTGATGAGATCGTTATATCCTAATTCTGCACAACTCAACATATCCACCAGTATGGTGGAGGCATTTTCTTCTATAATAACTTTCTCTGGAGCAATTCCCAAGCCATCATAGAAAGCCTTTAAGTCTTGTTCATATCCAGACTCGTTTGAGCGTGTACCACTATGTCTTGCCGAGACAAGGCTTTCGTGATATGCAGGGTCATTGAGCTTATCGCTCAACGATCTGGTGGTACTTGTGGAGAATTCTGGCAGTATATCTATTGCGTTCTCCACTCGGTCTTTTGCCGATGCTTCATCGAATCCCAATTGTATCAACGCCCATCTGAGCCAGTCTTGACGTTGCTTGATTTGGTAGCTGTTTTTCCCTAATATGTCAGACAGTATATCATTGTTGCTTAAAACATAGTAAAATTCTCCGTCGGATACAGTAAGGCTGCCTTTGAGGTAAGTACAGTTGCCTTCACGTAAGTACTCTCCCAATGCGTACGCCTGCTCTTTAGATGTTTTTAAACTCTCTAATTTGGCTATTTTCTCTTTAATTTTGTTGATGGCTTCAGCATCTTCAGTCAATTGACTCATGTCCGTCTTCAACTGTGTTACCTGCTGAACACTCAGCTTCATTCTTTCGTTGACGGCAGGATAGGCTTCGCTTTCCCACAGCCCTACGGATGTTTCATTGCCTAAAGGAGTGTTATCATACCATGTTCCCCAGCAATACATGGCAAAGTTGTCTCCAGGCTTGACATTGGGGTTCATGTATTTGTCGCCTGTCCATGTCTTTGTATCAACAGTGGATGGAGTTTGTAGTTCAGAATTGTCGTCGCTACAAGAGGTTGTGGCGATGAGGCATATAAAAAATAGGGATGCCAATGATGTTTTTGATCTTCTCATATTCAGTATTATTATTGATTACTCTGTGCTTTTTACGATGATGGTTTCACCTTTGTCCAAGACATTTTTTATTTCCTTGCCACCGCTTTGTATCTTGCAAAGGCTAATCTCCTCGCCTTGTACACTCTCTATCTTCAATTTCCCGACTTGGGTCTTTGCATCTTTTCCTGCGATAGTCTTTACTGTATAGGCGGCAAGTTTAAGTCCCTTGTAGGCTCCAAGGTTGGTACCGAGGTCTGTGTACACTTCCTTTTGCTTGTCTTTGGTCTGTCTGGAACTTTCCAATATTGTGCCATAGATGGGAAACCAACTGTTGCAATATCTACCAACATAGCCAGCCAATCTGTTGAGAGTGCTGGTCATGGCACTTTCCTCAGTTTCTATCCAAGCAATGTCTACATCGGAAATCTTGAACATCGGGCTGGCTATCACTTTTTCTGTTTTGGGGTCTTTTATCTGTATGGTAATTCCAACCATAGCCTTATACCAAGTTTTAACACCATCCTTGACGGTAGTCAACGGCTCGGTCTTGGTTGTCGTGGAGATATTGTTGATAGTCGCATCCACATAGTAATCGAACTCGCCATTTGCCTTGTCGCCAACACTCTCCATGTCGGTGGCAACAGTGCGAAAACCAGAAGCCAATCCCTTGACGATGGCAGCCCTCACCGCATCCTTATATTGTGGTTGTTGGGTAGTGTTCTGTCCAGTAATTACCATGCTTGCGATAGTTCCCAATGCGCTTCCTACGGTCTTTTTCTCCTCTTTCGGAGTATAGGTGAAGTTGCGCACGCCCAATGTAATGGTACTATTGCGCTCTCCAGCCCATGATACTCCGATTGATAAAAGAAAAAACAATGTGATGATGGTTTGTCTCATTGTCTTGTAGTTACTTAATAAATGTAAGAACCGTCTTCATTTGGCTTGTTGCTAATCGTGTAGGAGATTGTTTTGAGCACTGCTGTTCTTGTAATAAAATCCTCTACTTTTGCTTTTCCTACAGCATTGTTGTGAATTAAACGAGGTCCCATTTGGATTGGCCAGTATTTTGAACCATCTTTTTTGATGGCATATACCACATCGTCCCACAGACCACCAAAGTGATAGCTTTCTTTTGAAAGCTCAACATTTGCTTTCAACGAGTGCTTGAGAGTCACTGAGACTTTAGTTGGCAATGTTGTGAAAGTTATATTTTTTTCCCATTTTCCAGTAATTTCCTCCGTTTGGATTTTCCCAGATGCATCGGTATACTCCGCCGTGATGTTGCATAAAGCCAATTCATCTTCTGAAGGTTCAAAGGAACATGACAAAACTCCAGAGGTAGGAGCATTGTTCTCCTCCACAGTCTTGTTCTCATCGTCATCACTGCTGCTGCAACTTGTAAAGCCAGCAAACAATACTGCCATAAAACCGAGCATCAAGGCTCTTAAACTCATTTTCTTGTAATTCATAATCTGTAAAATTAAAAAAAGTTGTTTATTTCTTTATGATTTTCTTTCCGTTAGACATATATACGCCTTTCTCCAGTGTGTTGAAGTCTTTTCCTGCGTATATGCCTTCAATGTTATAGTATCCATCTTGTTGCATTGTAGGCATAACATTCACACCATTTACTGCGGTAACAACATTAGTATCGCTTCCACCCATAAAGTCGAAGTCTATGGTGCCGTCAGCGTTTTGGGTGATGTTAGTGATAGGTTTGCCCATCAACAGCGTACCAGCCTTGTTGACATTGTAGAGCTTTGCTGCGGGTGTGGATGTGTCGGTGAGCTGGTTGTTGCCATTTGACGGATAAAGATCGGTATACTCGTAATCAATATCTTCTGGGTTGCCGGCGCGGAACAAGGTACAACGTTCATGGTCGTTTTCCAACAATTTGTATTCTTCGCCGAGATTGTTGTCCTTGTCGAGCTTGGTGTTCACTATATTGTATTTCCATATTGTGGGGTCATAGTCAACGTGCGTAATCATGAGTCCACTTCCTGGCAATGCAGAATCATAGAAATCATCCGGCTGTCTGTTTTCGAGCAGATAGTATTCATTCTTGTTGTTGTCGTTGTATATGATGAACGTCTGCCCGTACTGGCTTGACGGCTTCATGCCCTTGACAGTCGTAGGCTTGTCGAGCACCATCGGCTCCAGCCATCCTGCATACATACGCTCCCATGCCGTATAGTTTGGCGGACAGGTTCCACTTGGGTCACCATTGTAACATCCCATGCACATCAAATCCCAAGACCCCATGCCATACAATCCGCTATACAAGATGTCATACATGTCGGGGAATCCCAGACAATGAGCGAATTCGTGGCAGACGGTGGCTATACCATCAGGACGCTCCGTAACAATATATGTATCATTCTCCTCGTCATAGGTGTATGTTACTGCCAGTTCGCAACCACATGCGTATGTGTTCACTTTCACACCGTCAAGTGTTATAGGTGCCCCTATGGTTTCCACTAAATTCCACTCATGAGCCCAAATGGTATTCTCGTTGCCGCCGCTGGCTTCTGTGCGTCCTGCAAACAGGATATACACTTGTTCCACTTCGCCGTCGTTGTCCCAGTCGTAGTCGGCAAAGTTGATGTCAAACTGCTCGTTGGCAAGTTCACATGCCGTTGCTATCATTTCGCCTGGATGGGCATCGTTTGCACCATCTTCTGTGTGCGCTCCATAGTAGGCGTATTCCTTGGGGAGGGTGACAGGACCGACAACATCAAAGTCAAGTTCAAACCGTCCATTGCTTTGCGCCATAAAGTAGTCACGTACAGAGCCGTTATGTCCGTACTGAGTAGTGAAGCCTTCCTTGTTGGCAAAATCCTTGTAGAAGACTGCATCGTGATCTGGCAGGAATTTCAGGTCGCTGTATTGGGTAAGTATAATCAGTCCCTTCTTCTTGCCTATGTATGGTTGGTGTTCACCTGCGCTAACGCTGCGTGTGCCCACCTTGCATGCTGTGCGCTTTGCACGTGCTTTACTTGCTGCTATACGCTTTTGATTTGCCTTAGAGGCTAAGTTCTCTGCCGATACCTCCTTATATATGTCGTTGCCCGGGACGATTGTGAATATGCGGCCATCCCTGGTTTGCCAGCAACTGCCAAACTCGTCACCTCTAAGCTCGGCAAGTACTGTCGTGCCATTTTCGAGACGAATATGTCTCTTTATTCTTTTTTGTGCAGGAATGGCTGCCATAGACATACATACAGCCATCAATGCGAAACTTAGTATAAATTTCTTCATAAACAGTATATTATATATGAAATGTGTGTTGTCCACTTGTATTTGTGAATGCTAAGGAAGGTTTATCTGAACACTGGGCGCACGCTATAGCCGAAGTATCTGCCAGCTTCTCCCATGTTGATGGTGTCCTTGGAGAAGCCCATGCAGGCAAAGGTGTTCTTGATGCTTGTTCCTATCGTGGCACCCAGATAGAAACCGATGGAGTCTTGCTCCAACTTGCCTTTCTTGTACCCAAAAGCTGTGAGACGGATGCTCTGATTATTGCGTTTGCTCTTGACAATCCAACTCACTCGCCCTTTGATAGGGCTTGGTATCCAAGTTGTGTTATGGATGGTATCCTCTAATTCGGCAAACTCCTCCTTGGTAGGCAGTCGCCACTTGCCTCCCCATTTCACATGAGCCACATCATCCTTTTCAAGAATGTTTTCATGAGCATTGGGGTAGCCCTCTGCCCACTGATAGCTGTTCATGCAGTAGAGCATCTTGGTCTCGGTCTCTCCCCAAGAATAATAATCGGTCGCCAGAGAGTCTTCCTCTCCACCGAGGTTCACAGTAGCCCACATGGTGCCAGAAGGTAAGCCGAGGTCGGCATACCCATGTCCCTCATGTAAGGAGGAAGCTTCTCTCTCTTGCTGGGAGCAACCCACGATGAAGATAGCGGCTGCTACCATCATAAAAGGCAAGTGCGTAGCCAAGCCTTGTCGAAATAGTTTCTTGTTCATCGTTACGTTCCTTTATTTATGTTATTATGAAGTAATTTCTAAAGTGATTGTCTTGTTGTTTGCAAAGATATAACTAAAGGATGATATTTTTGGAAATTGCGCCTTTCGTTTATTCATTCTCCATTCCCGATTGTTCATTTCCTTCCCAAATCTTCATATTCTTGCCCAAATATTACCAAAAGTATCATTTTATCCCTGTAATTCAGATAAAATTAGTACTTTTGTATCACTTTTATGACACCGTATAACGAAAAAAGTTTTAGCATAGAACGATGAAAAAATATTTTTGTTTACTTCTTTTTGGCTGGTGGACAATGACTGTGTTCGCCGGCAATACTGTTTTGCCAGATAGTATGTTGACAGAAGACAAGGTATACGAATATACCTTTTCCAACACTCTGTTGGCAGAGAAAATCATGGCGGAATTGCGCAAGCAAGGCAAGCAATCTGCCTACGAACTCGATATCGCCGAGGGGGACTTGTATTATAATACAGGTCGTTTCATCATGGCTACTCGTTTCTATAAGAATGCCCTTGCCGCCAAGCCCGTGAAGCAAGATATGCAGAAGACGATGAAACTACTGCACCGTTTGATTTCTTGCTACGATGGTTTGTATGATGAAGAACGGAAGGCTGAGACGGTGAGGCTCTTGATGCGTGATGCTAAGCAAGTAGGCGACAAGGGAATGGAGTCGATAGCCTTGTTCTATCTAGGCAAGAGTCTACATGAGCAAGGTACCAAAGAGCGAGGCTATGCCTATATGTTGCAAGCCTTGGACATGATGGAGCGGTCGCATTACGACCACAAGTACGACAACCTGCGTGCCGACTGCAACGACCTGCTCATCTGTTATGAGCGAGACAAACGGTATGAGGATGCCCTGCAGGTATTAGCCAAATTAAAGAAGTATTTGAATGCAAAGACTCCTGGTGAGACAGAGATGGAGGGACTCTATGAGCAAGAAAAATGTAAGTGGCTTGCTCATCGTGCAGTGGTATGCTCTAAGTTGGGGCATGGAAAGAAAGCTGACGATGCCTATCAAGAATTCAAGAAGATGGGACGCATCAATCGCCGATATGCCTACCTGATTGTACCATATCTCTTCGACCAGCATCGCTATCATGAAATTGTGGCGATGTGCAAGCAGCGTGAGCAAGAGATGGAGGACAAAGCTGATACCATCAATCTCTACATGTCTTCCACCTTAAAATTCTATGGCATGGCATATCGAGGACTGGGGCAATACGACAAGGCGGCGAGTTATTTTGAGCGACTTGGGGTGTTGAGAGACAGTCTGCGCATCAGGGAATTGCGCAGCTCTTCGCAGGAACTGTCACTTATCTATGATGTCAAGGAGAAAGAGGCGCAAATCGCCTATCAGCGTTGGGGACTTGTGATTGTCATAGGCTTCTTGGTGGCAGTGGTTATCATAGGTAGTGTGTTGGCTTACAACAACCATATCATCCGAAAGAAGAACATCTCCTTGGTTGCCAATGTGAAAGAGGCAATGAAATATAAGGAGGAATTGGAGAGACAGAATCGTAGCTCATTGCCAAGCAATGTTGTGTTGAGTGAAGATGATAATCCTGACCTGCTCCTATTCGAGCAGATCAAAGGGAAAATCATAGACCAAAAGTTCTTCCTCGACAACACCTTCTCTCGCAAGACGCTCATGGACGAGTTCAATATCCCTGCCAACAAATTCGCAGGTCTGTTTCGTCAATACACTGGTAAGACCTTCAGTGAGTATATCAACGACCTGCGCATAGAGTATGTGGCTGAGCTTTTGCTTTCGGGTAAATATGCCAGTGTGGAAGAGCTATTGAAAGAATACACTTTCATCTCCTCTACCTCGCTCTATCGTCTCTTTACGAAGAAATACGGCATGACTCCACTGAAATTCCTGAGAAATGCTAGTTTGTGCTAAAAACTCAAGAAAATTCCAGAGCAGGTCCGATGCAGGTCCGATGTAAGTCTGACGAACCGATAGCCGTTTACTTGAATATCGAGAAGTTTACGCTTCCGTAACTTCTGTGTTCCAGGAATCGTGGATGCTCGGAGAAATCATAGTCTTTGCCATGCTCAAAGACGAAAATACCTCCTTCGTTAAGATAGTCGCCATTCAGAACGAGGTCTGGAATCTGCGGCAACTCCTTCAGAGCGTATGGAGGATCGGCAAAGATAAAGTCAAACTTCTGCTTGCAGGTCTTCAGAAAACGGAATACATCACCACGAATCAGAATATCTTTGTCTTCGCCCAACTTCTGAAAACATTGGCGTATGAAGTTGGCATGATCGCGGTCGGCCTCTACGCTGATAACCCGGCTGCAGCCTCGTGATACCAGTTCGAGCGAAATGCTGCCCGTACCGGCAAAAAGGTCGAGGGCAGAGGTATCTTCGAAATCAATATATCCCTGCAGAACATTAAAGATGTTCTCCTTTGCAAAATCTGTTGTCGGACGCGCCTTAAACGAACGTGGAATGTCGAAATGGCGTCCCTTATATAGTCCTGTTATGATTCTCATTTGTTTTAATGTTGAATATTGAATATTAAATGTTGAATGTTGAGTGGGGCTAGCGCCTTTTTGTCAACGCACTTTACTTACTTAAGTACAGCGCCATCAAATCGAATGGCAGACCTTTAATCTCTGTGATGGGCGCACGGTTGAATTCGGCGGCAGGATTCAGAATGAAGGTCTTCTTGATATAGAGTTTCGTGTTGTAGAGGAACCAATCCTTATCAGGAACATTGCCTGATACATGCAACTCATCCTGCATCTGGTTGAATCCTAACTGCTTCCATACATAGAGAATGAAATAGAGGGCATCCTTGGCATGCTCGGCATTGAACGAGTTGAAAAATTTGAAACGGTTCTTCTCGAAACCGAAAACGTCCAATTTCTTGTCGTGGAAATAAACATAGAGCTTGCGGTGAATGCCGGTGAAACTGCGATGATGCAGATAGTGCCACATCGGTTGCATGATAGGTGTGAAGCGGACATCCTTGAAGTTGTCTTCTACCACCATCTTCAAATCCTTGTTGATAGGGAATACCGCTACCGCATTCAGTTCCGGCTGCACTCTGTAGAGAATGGCATCGCTGTTATGACTGTTGAAGGCATGCTGATAGAGCACATCGATATCCTCTTCATGAAATTCTTCGATAGGAACCAGCAGGATAGGCGAATCGAGATATACGCGTACCTTCTGGTATCCCCTCTGCAGGAGAGTACTCTCCTTGAAAGCCTGACGCAAGTTGGCTGCCATCGAAACACCACTCTTTACTGTATAAGGTTCATAGATGAGCTGATGCTCAGCTTCACGGTCAACTACCGAAAAACTGAGGGTGTTTCTGCTCACGCGGATGGTGAGTCGTGCTTGCTGAATGTTGTTACCTTTTATTTGCATATCTGTTACCAATTACCTGCGTTGTTATTATCTGTCGTTAAATCGCCTATCTTGAGTCCGGGATAGTTGCCGGCATAGTTGGCCTCCTCTATCTTCTGCTGGATGGAACCTTCATCGAGTCCGTCGAGGAAGGTTTCATAACCGGCCCCACATTCCATCACCGGAATCTGCTTACCGCTTTTTCCTACGATAACCGTGGCAGCAAGTGTAAACTTCTTACCGTCGGCATAGGGAATGTATTGGGCATCTTCCTGTAAGTACTTGCCTTTTACCAGTGTCGGAAAATCGCCTGTATATACGCCATGTTTCGCCTTGTATTTCTCTTCAGCCTGACGTATCTGCATCAGTTTCTCCTTCACCTCTGCTTCTCTGCTAGCCATAGCTTTCTGGAAGCGGATGGGCTGGCTTACACTCAGAATACAGAGTAGCATCATGATGATGACGCATGCTCCCAAAATATAATTATTCTTTATTCTTTTTCTCATTTCAAAAAGTATTATTACTTTTGCACAGCAAATAGGTGCAGTAAATTTTCTGCAAAGATACTAAAAGTTTTCGAAATATGAACATTGAAGAGTTAAAATATCAGATATTACAGCAATTTGGCTTTCCGCCAACCCCAGAACAGGCTCAAGCGCTCGATGTTTTCGTGCAGTTTATGGCGGATAGTAATCCTCATGCTGTGATGATTCTCCGGGGTAGTGCGGGTACCGGTAAGACATCGCTTTCGGGTGCTATCGTCCGTACGCTCCGTGCCGTTCGCCAGAAGGTGATGCTCCTTGCCCCTACAGGTAGGGCGGCTAAGGTCTTCTCTCTGAACAGCGGGATGCCTGCCTATACCATTCATCGCCGCATCTATCGCGAAAAGGCGTTTGCCGGAGTGGATGGACAGTTCAATCTCAATGATAATCTCTATACTGATACGCTTTTTATGGTAGATGAGGCTTCGATGATTGCCAATCTGGGATTGGGCGGAACCACCTTTGGCAGCGGTTGTCTGCTAGATGATCTGATTCATTTTGTGTATCAGGGACGTAATGACCGACTTTTGCTGATAGGCGATAAGGCACAGTTGCCTCCTGTTGGTGAGGAAGAATCACCAGCCCTTTCTGCTGCGATGCTCCAGGGATATGGACTGTCGGTTTATGAGTGCGATTTGAACGAGGTGGTCCGTCAGAGTCAGCAGTCGGGGATTCTCTTTAATGCTACCCGCATCCGTCAGATGATTACCCACGATGACATTACCCAACTGCCTAAAATCCGTTTCTCCGGTTTCTCGGATATCAGGGAAATGCCGGGTGCAGAACTCATCGAGGCTCTTGGCGACAGTTATCATCATGTAGGACTTGACGATACCATTGTGGTGACTCGTAGCAACAAGCGCGCCAACATCTTCAACCAGGGCATCCGCAACATGGTGCTTGATAGGGAAGAGGAACTCGAGAGTGGCGACATGCTGATGATTGTGAAGAACAATTATTATTGGATGGAGGAAGAAAGAAAGAAAATAAAGGAAAGGGAAGAAAGAAGAGTGAAGAGTGAAGAAACTGCGTTCGGCGGCCGAAGGGAAAGCCAATTCAATAGTTTAGCTAATCATAAAGTTCCGAGTTCCGAGTTCCAAGTTCAAAGTAAAGAAGTTCAAAGTAACGAACTTCCTGCTTTCCTGGCTAATGGAGATAGGGCGAAGGTGATGAAGGTGAGCCGTCGTATCGACCTCTACGGCTTTCATTTTGCCACCCTTCTGTTGAAATTTCCCGATTATGATAATTATGAACTGGAGGCTACGGTATTGCTGGATACCTTGACGAGTGAGGCTCCTGCTTTGACCCATGATCAGCAAGAGCAGCTTTTCCATAAGATAGAGGAAGATTATCAGGACATACCCCTGAAGGCAGACCGTATGAAGGCAATCCGGCAAGACCCATATTTCAATGCTCTGCAAGTGAAGTTTGCTTATGCCGTTACCTGTCATAAAGCGCAGGGCGGACAGTGGTCGCATGTCTATGTAGACCAGGGCTATATGACGGATGATATGCTTACTCCCGATTATATCCACTGGCTCTATACTGCATTTACACGAGCCACAGAGATGCTCTATCTCGTGAACTGGCCGAATACGCAAATAGAAGGAGAGTGATATTACTCTTCTTCTTTTGTTCAGAATTTGTATGAAAAGAAAAAGTCCGGCTCTCTTTCGAAAGTCGGACTCTTAAATTTTTGAGTTATTTTTTGGGAAAAGTGGGTAGTGATGGATTCGAACCACCGAAGGCATAGCCAGCAGATTTACAGTCTGCCCCATTTGGCCACTCTGGTAACTACCCAAAAGCTTTATATCTCAAAAGCGAGTGCAAAGGTAATGCTTTTATTTGATATTACCAAATTTTTTCGGTACTTTTTTCTCTTTTCCTTCAAAAAATGTTCATTTTCCCCTATAAAATAGGTTTTCCCCCTCTCTTTTACTTTTTTACCTTTTTACCCTTTTACCTTTACCACATGTCTTCTGCGGTGTTTCCTCGACAGTCTTCTGTGCTTGTAATGTTCATACTTCTTGATGGCAACGAATACCGTGAGGGCAAGGACTACGGCCAGCAGGAAGATAACGATGCCGCCGCCCAGATTGTCGCCTTTTACCTTCGACCACATATCCAATACCTCGGGAGTATGATCGCCGGCATCATGAATCATGGCGCATCGGGCTACGATGCTGCTGTCTGGATACATGATAGGGTTGAGATGGGCATTCCTGCCTTCCTCGCCAAAGAAGTAGGCCAGATTTACAGGTTGGGGATAAACCTCAGTATCGCTCATTGCTTCTAATACCTTCTTGCCTGCCACGCTACTCACATATCCTGTAGTCTCCATATTGGCGAGTGCCACGTCTTCCTGACAGAGATAGTTGATGAAATAGGCGGCAGCCTTCGGATTGCGGGAATATTTAGGGATTACCCAACCGTCGAACCATACATTGCTTCCTTCTTTCGGTACTTCATATCCCAGTTCTACACCCACTTTTCCGGCTTCTTCAATAGCCCAGACGGCATCACCGCTCCAGGTCATATTGAGATAGGCTTTGCCTTTGGTCATGGTCTCCTTGCCGAAGTCGGCTTCCCATCCTTCAATGTTTGGCTTCAGAGCTTTCAGCTCTTTCTCTACTGTGGCTACGGCAGCGGGTGAATAGTCGTTCATCAGCTGTGGTATGGTCACCTTGCCTGCTTCCAGGTCTTTACGGTGTGCCCAGATGAGGGCGGTGCCATAGGAGTCGCGGTAGGAATCCTTCATCAGGAGTTTGCCCTGATATTTTCTGTTCCATAAAGTTCCCCAGGTCCGTGCATCATTTATAGGTACGTGCACCTTATTATATAGGATGCCACAGGTTCCCCACATGTAAGGCACGGCATAATGGTGGGCGATGCGCCCATTGTTGGAGGTGGCATCTATCTGCTCAACAATGTATGGTGATACGTTGCTGATATAGTTGGGCGTCTTGCCGAAGGCGGTGTCGATAGGTAGGAGAAGGTCTTTGCGTAGCATGCGCTCGATGATATATTCTGACGGGCATACCACATCGTAGTCTTCATGACCTCGCTCTATCTTGGTAAGCATCACCTCATTGATGTCGAAGGTCTGGTAGATGACTCGGATCTTCTTGCCGGTCTGTTGTTCATACCATTTCGGGAAGTTGGCAAGAACGTCTTCATCTATATAATCAGCCCAGTTGTAAACCTTCAGAATCTCCTCACGGTTCTCTTTGTTGTAACAGGAAGAGAGCGGCAGAATCATCAGCAGGCAAAGAAAGAGAAAGACGATGGTCTTAACTCCTTTTACTCCACTGACTCCTAATAATATCTTGTTCTTCATTCTCATTTCTTCTTATTTTTCTCAGAACGTTTGTTGATGATAATCAGCATCACCAGTACCAGTACGAAGATGATGGTACTCAACGGCCGAAGTTCTGGGGTCAGTCCTCCCTTTCTGGCATCGGCATAGATGAATGTGGAGAGGGTTTCCAGACCTTCGTTACCTATCGTGAAGATGGTGACAGCGAAGTCATCGATACTCATCGTAATGGCAAGCATGAAACCGGAAATCATACCCGGCAATATCTCTGGGATGATGACCTTGCGAAGTGCCTGCATCGGAGAGGCACCCAGATCGAGTGCCGCCTCATAGAGGTTAGGATTCATCTGCTTCAGTCTTGGCATCACACTCAGAATAACGTATGGCAGACAGAAGGTGATATGCGAGAGTACCACGGTAGTATACCCCTGCGGAATGCCCAGCGTGATGAAGAGCAGAAAGAGCGAGATACCGATGATGATGTCGCCGTTGAGTATCGGAATGTTGTTGACAAACTGGATGGCATTACGTGCATACCGGTTGCGCAGGTTGTAGATGCCGATAGCTGTCAGGGTTCCGAAGAGCGTGGATACGGTTGCGGTAATCAGGGCGATGGTTACGGTATTGACCAGTGCCGCTGTGAGCGAATGGTGCGTGCCTTCTGCAAAGAGATTCTTGTAGAGCTGCAGCGAGAAACCCGTCCAGTTGCCCATCACCTTGGCTTCGGTAAACGAGAAGATGATGATGATGAAGATAGGGGAGTAGAGTAGCAGCAGGAGCAACCAGAGATAGCCTTGGCAGAATACTTTCTTCATCATATCCTTACTGAATAATGACTGCATCATCTGATACCTCCTTCCTGTTTACTGCCATCACCTGCGATGAGGGTGGAGGCGCCGATGAGGAAGAGCATGATGAGCGAGAGGGCTGCACCGTAGTTCCACATCGAATTGTTGATGTTCTCCTGGATGGTGGTACCGAAGAGCTTGATGTTGTTCATCGTCAGCAGTTCGGAGATAGCGAAGGTAGAGATGGTTGGCATGAATACCATCAGAATGCCACTTGCTACGCCCGGCATGGAGAGGGGCAGGATGACCTTGAAGAACTGCTGCCAAGGCGATGCTCCCAGGTCTTCGGCTGCTTCGATATAGCTGCGGTCCATCTTCTGCAGGGTGTTGTAGATAGGGTAAATCATGAATGGGATGAAGTTGTAGACCATACCGAACAGGAGGGCGCCCTCACCCAGCGGAAGGTCGGCAAAATCGAAGAGGGCCACGGTGGCAAGTGTGCGCACCAGGATGTTTACCCACATCGGCAGAATGAAGAGCATGACGATGGTGTTGGCATACTTCATTCTGGTTTGTGTCAGAATATAGGCGGCCGGATAGCCCAGCAGAATGCAGAGCAGGGTGTTGAGAAAGGCGATGCCTATCGAATACACAAAGGTGTTGATGGCTTCGGGGTGTGCCAGGAACTTCTGGAAGTTGTAGAGCGTCAGGGCTCCGTTCTCATCGGTAAATGCGAACACTACGATGAGAAGCAATGGCAGTACCACAAATATCGCTGCAAAGATGGCGTAAGGTATCGACCAGCTTTGTCGCGAAGAGATAAACTTGATAATGTTCAATTTATAATTGATAATTAGGAATTAATAATTTTTATTCAAACGAAATATTCTCCTGAGGAATGGTGATGGCCACATGATCGCCCAAATCCCATACATCCTGTGTATCTACATAGAGCTTCTCGCCCCAGTCGGTATCGATGGTGAGATGATAGTGGTCGCCCTTGTAGAGAATGAAGCTGATGTCGCCTGTAAAGGTTCCTTCGCTCTCGTTGTCGAAGAGTTCTATCTTGTTGAAAGGTACGTTCACCCGGATGGTTTCGTTTCCGTTTTCATCGGTCTGAATCTTGTCCTTTATTTCTTCCGGAATCTCCATCTGGTATTCGCAGCCCAGGAATTCTATCGTTCCGTCGCCGTTTACCTTTGCATCGAAGGTGTTGGTGATGCGCTCCTTCTTCATGATGTGAATATTGTCGGGTATCACGCTCATTCCTATCGTCTGACCTACTTCGAAATGCTTGTAGTTCTGGATGAGAAATTCGTTGCCCTTCTCGGTTTCTGCCAGCATCTCGTAGTGTACTCCCTTGAAGATGGAAGAGGTTATCTTGCCCACAAACTGGGCGTGGGCGGTATCGGTGGAAACTTCTATATCCTCAGGACGTATCACGACATCCACTTCCTGGTTGCAGCCGAAGCCCTTGTCTACACAAGGCAGTTCAGTACCTGCCACATTCACCAGACAGTCGTGGACCATCGTTCCGCAGAGAATATTGCTCTCGCCGATAAAGTCGGCAACGAAAGCATTGGCTGGTTCGTTGTAGATATCGGTTGGTGTACCTATCTGCTGTATCTCTCCCTCGCTCATCACTACGATGGTGTCGCTCAGGGTGAGGGCCTCTTCCTGGTCGTGGGTAACGTATACGAAGGTAATGCCCAGGCGTTCGTGCATCTGCTTCAATTCCAGCTGCATGTCTTTACGCATCTTGAGGTCGAGTGCTGCAAGCGGTTCGTCCAGGAGAAGAACTTCCGGTTCGTTGACGATGGCACGGGCGATGGCGATACGCTGCTGCTGACCGCCCGAAAGCGAGTTGACATCACGATATTCGTAATCACTCATGTTTACCATCTTCAGGGCACGTTTTACCTTCGGCAAAATCTCTTCCTTCGGTGTGTTCTTGAGTTTCAGACCGAAGGCGATATTGTCGTAAACGTTGAGATGAGGGAACAGAGCGTATTTCTGGAATACCGTGTTTACATTTCGCTTGTAAGGAGGAAGGTTAGTAATATCGTTGCCGGCGATGGTGATGATGCCTTCGCTGGCGGTTTCAAAACCTGCCAAAAGTCTTAATAATGTCGTTTTTCCGCATCCCGAAGGACCCAGAATGGTCATAAATTCGCCCTTTCTCACATAGAGATTGATGTTGTTGAGGGCTGTTTTCTCGCCAAATCTTTTCGACACATTCTTAATATCTATGATATGCTGTGCTGTCTTGTTCATTTTTGTTGTAAATTTGTGTGCAAAGTTACGCATTTTTCGATAAATATTGAAAGAAACAAAGAAAAAGTTGTATCTTTGCAAACGTTTTGTAGTATCTGATATACAGAACTGAATAATTATTGAATAAATATACATACATGATTGTTACAATAGAATGGATGGAGGAGTGGTTCAGGCGTTTCGACCACGAATATTTCGGGGGAAAGCTGCCTGTTCCTGAACTCGGACTTACTCATGCCAAGACTCGCTTGGGGCAACTTGCCTATAAGCGGGCCTCCAGATGGGGACGCACCAAACTCTACGATTTCAAACTCTCCATGTCTACTTATTATGATATGACCGACAAGCAGGCAAAGAGTGTCTTGCTCCACGAGATGATACATTACATCATCGGTTATACGGGACTGAAAGATACCTCGGCACATGGTGTCGTGTTCAAGGGACTGATGGATAAGCTCAACAGCCAGTATGGCTGGGATATCAGAGTGTCGACATCCACCAAGGGTTGGAAGGTAAGCGAAACCGTAAAAAGCAGGAAAGAGAAGAAGGGACCGCAAATCTATCTGATGCTTGCCATCGAGATGAATGATGGAAGACATTATCTCTCGAGAGTGAATCCGAGTTTTGCCCGTCGCATCGAAAATCAACTGAAGACGGTCAGGGAAGTGGTTTCTCATCAGTGGTATACTACGATGGAGAACTATTTCGAAGACTATCCGCAGGTGCGCAGCTTGAGAGGAAGGCGCATCTCGAAGGCCGATTTCGGAAAGTTGCTCAATGTGCTCACTCCCTTTCAGCTGTAATGTCGGGCGAATGTATAAGAAAAAGAATAACCAAAACTCATTAAAGATATAAAATGAAAGAAACCTGGAAAATGATAGCCCTGCTGGCAATAGCCATTGGAGGACTGCTGGCTTATGCCTTTATTCCAGAGCAAGTGGCTGAAAACATTCCGCTGAAACAGATTGGAATGGATGCGCTCACCAGTAAAAGCGAGGCAGAGCTTGCTGAAGAGGAAAAGGCTGACAGCATGATAAAGGAACCCGTGGATACGGCGGCGCAGCGAGTACTGATCTTCGGTGACTCGATGTCGGAATATCTAGGTCTGCGACTGGCTGATTATGCCAACAAGAACGGTCATAAGCTCACCTGTATTACCTGGGTGAGTTCGGGCACCAGAAACTGGGCTGCTACCGATACCCTGCAGCATTATATCCAACGTATCAAACCTACCCATGTCTTTGTATGTCTGGGCAGCAACGAACTGTATACGTCTGATATGAAGGGATGTGAAAAACGCATCCGTGCCATCTTGAGCAAGATTGGTAATATTCCGACGATATGGATCGGTCCGCCAAACTGGTGTGAGGATAATGGATATAACAAACTCCTCCGTGAGGTGATGGGACCACGAGGCTATTATCCTAGTTACAAACTTACCTTCGAACGCCAGAAAGACGGCCGGCATCCGACTATGACTTCATCTGCCATGTGGATGGATAAGATTGTAGAGTGGATGAAAAGCGGTCATTGTGTGCATCCGTTCCGATTGGAAATGCCGGATAAGCGTGACCGCAGATACAGACAGATTACCATCTTGCCTCCTGGAACCAAACATAGGGCAGACAACACGGCAATGAAGAAGGATTCTCTTTCTATGCCTGTAGAGGGAACTGTGCCTGAAACCACAGAAAGTCCTGCTGCAACCAAGGAACCTGCAACTGCAGGAAAAACAGCTCCGGCTGCTGACAAGACGGTTCCAGCGGTAAAGCATGTAAACCATAAAGACTCCGTATAAGAAAGAGTTCAATAAATAATATCTTCAGAAAAGACAAATGAATTATTCAACATTCGAAATAAGTGCCTTGTGGCATTGGATAGAGCGGCTGTTTGTTTATCAGGCAGATTCTCCGCTGATGATGGGCAGCATTCCGTTTGCGCTGCTCTTTATCTTCTTCCTTGCCATTTATACCCTGCTCAAGAGCTATTCGCGCACAGCCATGATGATGTATGTCATCTGCTTCAGCCTTTTCTTTGCCTATAAGGTGAACGGAATGGTGATGTGGATGCTGCCGCTTACGGCTTGCATCAATTATGCCGTAACCCAGGAAATGAGACTGCATGAAGGGAAGGCGCGCAAGGCGCTGCTCACCTTCGTGGTGCTTGTAGACCTGGCTCTGCTGTGCTATTTCAAATATACCAATTTCATCATTGGCGATGTAGTCAACGAGATGTTCAGCACCAACTTCTCCCTGCAGTCTATCGCTCTGCCTGTAGGTATCTCGTTCTATACCTTCCAGGCTATCAGCTATGCGGTAGATACCTATAAGCGCAAGTTTGATATGGAGGTAACGCTTCTGGAGTATTGCTTCTATCTCACCTTCTTTCCGCTGCTGATGGCGGGTCCTATCACCCGTGCCGCCAACCTGATACCCAGACTGAAACGAAACGAACAGGCTTCCAGCAGAATGCTTTGGACAGGACTCTTCCTCATCATGCTGGGACTGGTCAAGAAGAATATGCTGAGCGATTATATCGCACAGTTCAACAACTGGGTGTTTGATGCACCGCAAACCTTCTCGGGTTTCGAGAATCTGGCAGCGCTCTTCGGCTATCCTGTCCAGATCTTCCTCGATTTCTCGGGATACAGTGATATGAGTATCGGTGTGGCTGCCATTCTGGGCTTCTATCTGCCCGACAACTTCTATTTCCCTTACCGCTCGCTCTCGGTTACCGAGTTCTGGCGTCGCTGGCACATCTCGCTTTCCTTCTGGTTCCGCGATTATGTGTATATTCCGCTGGGTGGAAACCGGAAGGGAAAGGTGCGCATGTATTTCAACAACTTCCTCACCATGCTGGTGGCAGGCTTATGGCATGGCTCTTCCTGGATGTTCGTTATCTGGGGTGCTCTTCATGGTTTCGGACTTGTGGTGCATAAGTTCTTCAGCCGTCAGTTGGGCATAAGCATTCCCCGTACGCTGGTGGGCAATTCCCTCAGCTGGCTCATCACCTATTTATATATATGCTTTGCATGGTCTTTCTTCCGTGCCAAGGATTTGGGTGTGTTGGGGAAGATGTATGATAAGGTGGCAAATGATTTCAGCATCGATTATCTGGTGCCTTTCTTCCATGCCCGTCCTGCCTGGACGCTTTGCATCATCGGTGTCATGCTGAGTTATCTCTTTACCGAGCGTCAGTATCACCGTCTTAAGGCGCGTTTCATCCTTCTGCCTTGGGTGGCCAAACTGCTGCTCTTCATCATCTGTCTGCAGATGGTGGTGGAGGTTTCCCAGGAGAGTGTGCAGCCGTTCATTTATTATCAGTTCTAGTTTCGATGGTTAATATTAATATATATATTTGAAGTAACAGACATAAACAGAAAAATTGTATGAAGAAACTATTATTCTTTTTGCTCCTGATGACGGCTGTTATCGGTAGAGCACAGACATCGCTTGACTTGCTGCCTGTAGGCACCGAAGTTCCCGATTTCACGATTACTGACAGTAAGACGGGTAAGAAAATCTTCCAGCTTTCAGATAAGAAGACTCAGAAGGATAAAGACGGAAAGACGGTTCCGGGTGTCTGGACCGTGCTCGATTTCTGGGCTTCCTGGTGTCCAGACTGCAGAAGAGACATGCCGATGGTGAAGGCCATCTATGACAAATACAATACCAAGATCCAGGTAGTGGGTGTTTCTTTTGATACCGATGAGGCTAAGATGAAGAAATATCTGGGCGATAATCAGTATAGCTGGTTGCAATACTGTGAGTTTAAGAAATGGAAGGAAACTAAGATTTCCAAGGATTATCACATTTCGTGGATTCCTACCTCTTATCTGATCAATCCGGAAGGTAAGGTTGCATTCTCTACCGTGAAGGCGGAGGAGATGATGAAGAAACTGGATTCGCTCGACCAGGCAGGAGCATTGAAACCTGCTCAGATGCAGACTGCTCTCAAGAAGGTGTATAATGAAAGCATCGATCCGATGGCTCAGATTGATGAGGCTTTGGCTAAAGCCAAGAAGAATGGCAAGTTTGTTATCTGTCAGGTAGGTGGTAATTGGTGCCCATGGTGCTTGAAGTTTGCCGATTTTGTAGAGAAGAATGCTGCGGTCAACAAGATGGTGAATGATCATTTCGAATATATTCATGTAAACTACAATCGCAGAAAAACTGTCGGTGATGCGGCGGTGAAGAAGGCTGAGCAGCTGATGAAGCGTCTGAACAATCCTCAGCGTTTCGGATTCCCGGTCTTTGTGGTGCTCGATGAAACCGGAAAGGTTCTCCATATCCAGGATTCCAGTTTCCTGGAAGAAGGTAAGGGATATAACGAAGAAAAGGTGCTCAGATTCCTGAAGAGCTGGACACCTCAGGCTATTAAAGGATAAAGAAAGAGGGTGTGTCATTAACTTATGACACACCCTTTAATCTGAAAAAGCGTAAGGCCTACTACCGGTAGTGCCGTACGCTTTATCTTCAACTTTACTGAATGAAAGCTGGTCTGTTTCATATCGTAATTTTAAGCATTACAAACCTCTTGCTTTCAGGAATCCGGAAGCATCTGGCTTCTCCATACCTGTAAAGTCGGTAAACATTTCCATCTGGTCCTTGGTGTTGCCACGGCTCAGAATCTTATCGCGGAATGCCTGACCAACGGCTGGATCTAAGGCACCATGCTTAGCAAAGTAGTCGGCGATGTTCACAGCCAATACCTCTGTCCAGAGATAGCTGTAATAGCCTGCAGCATAACCGCCGCCCCATACATGGTTGAAGTATGATGTGCTGTAGCGAGGAGGAATCTGGGTGTTGAGCAAACCGATGTTGTGGAGCTCTTCCTTCTCGAAGGCACCTGCCATATAAGGTGATGGCACCTCATCCTCGCTAATCTTGTGCCATGCAAGGTCAAGACAGGTCGCAGCCAGATTCTCGCCCAATGAATAGGCAGTCTGGAAGCTGATGCTCTTCAGCATGCGCTCTTTCAGATCGGCTGGCATCGCAGCACCGGTCTCGGTATGACGGGCGTAATGGTCGAATATCTCCGGAATAGAAGCAAACGATTCGTTAAACTGGGATGGCATCTCTACGAAATCGCGAGCAACGGCTGTTCCTGAAAGGGTATTGTACTTGCAGTCGGAAAGGATTCCGTGAAGCGCATGGCCGAACTCATGGAACAGGGTAGTAACCTCATCCCATGTGATGAGAGATGGCTGACCTTCAGGTGCCTTGGCGTTGTTGCATACATTATATATAATAGGCAACTGGCCGCGCTGCTTGCTCTGCTTGGCAAAGGCGCTCATCCATGCACCGCCACGCTTGGTAGGACGGCGGAAGTAATCGCTGTAGAAAAGGGCGATTGGCTTGCCGTTCTTATCGCTTACCTCGAATACCTTCATGTCTGGGTGATAGGTAGGGATGTCCTTGCGCTGCTTGAAGTTCAGTCCGTAAACACGATGAGCGGCATAGAACACACCATTCACCTGTACGCTGTCGATGTTGAAGTATGGCTTAATCTCATCATCGGTAATGTTGAGCATCTCCTTCTTCATCTTCGCAGAATAATAGAAGCGGTCGTATGGCTGCAGCTTGAAGTCCTTGCCCTCAGTCTTCTGGGCATACTCTTCTATCGCCTTGGTCTCAGCATCAGCCTTAGGAGCATATTCCTTGATGAGCTGCTTCAGGAAATCATCCACATTCTTGCTGTTCTTGGCCATCGTCTTTTCGAGCGAATAGTCGGCATAGTTGTCATATCCCATCAGTTTGCCCTTCTCGGCACGCAACTTGGCAATCTCGGTTACGATAGGGAAGGTGTTGAAATCCGGGTTGGTTCCATCGGCACGATGGATGCTTGCCATATACACCTTCTTGCGCAGTTCGCGGTTCTGGAGATTGGTGAGGATAGGCTGCTGGGTGGTGTTGATGATGACGATGCAGTAAGGCGCCTTGCCTCCGCGGCTCTCTGCATCCTTCTTGCATTGTGCAATGTCTGCATCGCTCAATCCGGCGAGCTCTTCCTTGCTGTTCACCCAAACCACGGCGTTGTTGGTAGCGGCAGGAAGAAGATTGCCCCACTCCTGCTGCAACTCAGAGATGCGGGAGTTGATCTGCTTCATGCGCTCCATCTTCTCTGCAGAAAGGAGGGCACCTGAACGTACAAAACTCTTATAGATAACCTCAGTAAGGCGCTTGTCTTCGCCCTTGAGTTTCTTATATTCATTATCGTAAACATACTTGATGCGCTCGAAGAGTTTCTTGTTGAACGAAATCTCATTGTCAAGTTCGGTCAGCAAAGGGGTAGCCTTCTTTTCGGTTTCGGCGATGCCCGGAGTTTTGTGGGCACTGGTGAGACCAAAGAAGATGTTAGTTACCTTTTCGAGCAGCGCACCGCTCTCCTCATAGGCGAGGATGGTGTTCTGGAAGTTAGGCTTCTTCTTGTTGTTTACTATCTTCTGGATGTTGGCACGCTGCTCCCTGATAGCCGCTTCGATGGCTGGCAGGTAATCGCTCTCCTGAATCTTGCTGAAGTCAGGAGCACCGAATGGAAGACTGCTCTTTGTTAAAAGAGGATTCTGACGGTTACCGCCCGCAGTCTGTGCGAACGATGAGGCTGGCATCTGCAAGAGTGTTGCGGCCAGACCCAGGGTAAGGAAAGTCTTGTTAAGTTTCATCATGTTTCTTTGTTTATTTGAAATTCCTCTGCAAAGATAATCATTTATTTCGGATTATCGCATTTTTATTCATATTTCTTATGGAAAATCAGCAGACAGATGGCTCCTGCCAATGCCATCGGCACACCGATAAGGGCAGGAAAGTTGTATCCCAATCCCATCGCAACAGGAATGCCACCCAGGAAAGCACCCACGGCATTACCCAGATTGAAGGCGCCCTGAATGCAGCATCCACCCAGCATTTCGCCACCCTTGGCGTGCTTCACGATAAGGAACTGCTCTGGCGAACCGATGCCGAAAAGACAGACGCAGCAGATGAACATCAAAGCTACTGATATCCAACCGAAAGGAGCGAGGAAGAAGGTGAGCAATAACGATGCAGCCGCCAGAAATTGGAGATAACAGGTAAAGCGGCCCGGTTTGAAACGGTCGGCAAGTAAGGCACTCACCTGATTGCCTACTACCATTCCTCCTCCGGCAAGAATCATCAGCAGGGAGATGCTGGCTGCGCTGAATCCGCCTTCCATCTGAAGCAGAGGAGAGATGTAGCTGAACCAGCAGAGAATGCCACCATTGCCCAGGAAGGTAGCTGCGATGATGAGCCACGGAGCCTTGTTGCGGAGAAAATGGAACTGTGCCTTCATACCGTTGTTTGGCAGTGCTTCTACATCCGGAACCCATCTGTGAATCATGTATAAGGTGATGAGTCCGAGCACGATACAGCTGACAAAAGGTACTCGCCAGCTGAACATGTGACTCAGGAAGGTTCCCACCGGCACACCCAGCAGGTTAGCCACCGGCATACCTGCACACATCATCGCCACGGCATTGGTTCCCTTACCCTCTTTGGCAATCTTCACCGCCACGATGGTACCCGTTCCGAAGTAGGCGCCATGAGGCAGACCTTCTATAAAGCGGGCGCAGAGCAAGAGCCAGTAGTTAGGTGCTACTGAGGCGATGACAGCTCCGAAGGTGATGAGCGAAGCCAGGAACATCAGGATATTCTTGGGTCTGTATTTATGCATGAGAATCAGCGAGAAAGCTCCGGCGCAGACGCCGAGTGCATAGATAGAGATGAGATGTCCTGCTTCCGGGATGGAAACGTTCATGTTGTGAGCGATGTCTGTGATGATGCCCTCGATGATGAATTCTGCGATGCCTAAGGTAAAGGTACCCAGCGCGAGTGCAAATAGTCCTTTTTTCATTTATTCTTATGAGTCAATATTATCCTTTAAAAATAGTTTCTCTCTTATTTTATGTCTTTGTAAGACAATAGTTTCAGAAATTCGTGTGCAAAGTTACTCATATTCCCTTTATCCTGCAAGTTTTCTCGCAGGAATATAGTAAAGATTAACAGAAAGTGTGGGGGCATTCATGCTCATTCAAGAGCTGTTAAAGGTTATTAAATTATAGGGGTATTAAGTTCTTGTTCTGATGAAAATGCTTAATTTTGCAACTTGAGAAAAGAAAGGTGCAAAAAATAGGTATGAAACGTTCGCTCAACATATTGATGGCTTTGATGCTCTCGCTCATGGTGGTTTACTTGAGCGTGGGTACTACCGTCATGCACTGCCTTCACTATGACAAGGTGATGGTGGGTATGGTGACTGACTGTTGCGTGAAACGTAGCATGCACCATGACTGTTGCCGAGGTAAGCTGGGCGCACAGGTGAACAAACATTGCATGGAAGTGGAGCTGGTGAAACTATCGCCTACGGTCTCTATCCAACACTTGGATTTCGATGCAGCACCAGTGTTTGCAGGCATTGCACCAGCCCTTTGGCAGACGTTACCTCGTCCTGTTATCTGTAGCATTCAGAAGGCAAGATATTGGAATCTGAATGTTCCGCATTCGCCTCCAAGGGCTTATCTTGCCCTCCTTAACATCCTGATTATTTGATTTTTCCATATTTGCAAATAGGTTGCAAAAGTTTTTCTGTACTTTTGCAGCCAAGATTGTCGTATGCCTATCCCTATCAGTAAAATCTTAGGGTTGCATACATATATAAAATGGTAAAATCATCCGAAGCGAAGATTTAAGATTCGGATAAAAGGAAATATATTTATGTATTCAAGATATATATTGCTCAGTGCCTTGCTGGTTATTGGTGCTGAGACTTATGCAAAAAATAATAAGACAGAGGTTGTGTCTCTGTCATCATCATATAATAATTCTGTAGATTCCTCCTCTCAGGATTCCATTTTCAAGGACGAGACCTTGCAGGAGGTGAAGGTGGTGGCTCGTAAGTCGGGCACTTCCCGATTGGCTGGTGCCGTGAATGGCATCGCCGTGAATAAGGATGAGCTCTTCAAGGCGGCTTGTTGCAACCTGGGCGAGAGTTTTACGACCAATCCATCGGTGGATGTGGCTTATAATGATGCCACGACGGGCGCAAGACAAATCAAACTCCTTGGTCTTTCGGGCACTTACGTACAGATGCTCACCGAGAATCTGCCGAATTTCCGTGGTGCAGCCATCCCATATGCCCTGGGCTATGTGCCGGGACCTTGGATGAAAGGCATTCAGGTATCGAAGGGCAGTGCTTCGGTGAAGAATGGCTATGAGTCGATTACAGGGCAAATCAATGTGGATTACTTGAAGCCAGAGGATGAGCAACAGGTGGAGGTAAACCTCTTTGGCGATACCAAGAGCCGAATCGAAGCAAACGCCGATGCCAATGTTCATCTGTCGGATAAGTGGGCAACGGAGATATTGTTGCATCATGAGAATATCCTCAAAAACCATGATGACAATGGCGATGGCTTCTATGATATGCCAGGCAGAGAACAATATAATGTACAGAACCGTTGGCTGTATAAAGGCAAGCACTACATCTTTCATGGTGGACTTGGGGCTTTGAAGGAGATTCGTACCAGTGGGCAGGATGAGGAACATGTTCATAGTGATGATATTTATCGAATCAAGCTCCATACCAACCGCTATGAGGGTTATATGAAACATGCCTTCATCCTCAATCATGAGCATGGCACCAATATTGCCTTCATGTCCTCGGCTTCGATGCACCAGCTCGATGCCCAGTATGGCAACAAGTTCTACGACCTCAATGAGAAGAATCTCTATGGCTCACTGATTTTTGAGACCAATTTTACTCATCAGCACAATTTGTCGGTAGGTTTGAGCGTCAACCATGATTACCTGGGACAGCGCGCCAATGTGAATGTTTCTCCAAGACTGGCAGTAGGGCAAGAAGACTCTCCTTACCTTTTGTCGGAGATGCAGAGAATGAACGAGAAGGAGACGACTCCTGGAGCATACGCCCAATACACCTATACGTTAGGCACGAAGTTGACAGCGATGGCAGGTGTCCGTTTCGACCATAGTTCGCTTTATGGCAGCTTCTTCACCCCTCGTTTCCACGTGAAGTATTCGCCTGTCGATGCCATCAGCATCCGCTTATCAGCAGGTAAGGGCTATCGCACGGTATTTGGCTTAGCAGAGTACAACTATCTCTTGGCGAGCGGCAGGAAGTTTCAGATTACGGGTGATGGACTTAAGCAAGAGGAGGCTTGGAACTATGGTATAAGTACCGCTTTCTACATCCCGATGTTTGGCAAGACACTGAAACTGAATGCCGAGTATTACTATACCGACTTCAAGAATCAAGCGGTGGTGGATTATGATGCCAACAAGGGGCTTATCTCCATCTATAATTTGATAGGCAAGTCTTATTCGCACACCTTCCAGATAGATGCCTCTTATCCATTGCTGAAGGGCTTGGAGATAACAGCGGCTTATCGTCTGAACGATGTGAAGTGTACCTACGATTATGGAAAAAACTTGAAAGAAAAGCCATTGACCAGCAAGTATAAGGCGCTCTTCACGGCATCCTATAAGACTCCTCTTGGTCTTTGGCAATTTGATGCCACTGTGCAGTTGAATGGTGGAGGCAGGAATCCAGAGCCATATCAGTTGGCGGATGGTAGCCAGTCATGGTCTCCTCGTTTCCATAGTTTCGAGCAAGTGAGTGCGCAGGTTACGAGATGGTTCCGCCATTGGAGCATCTATGTGGGAGGCGAGAACCTGACTGGTTTCAAGCAGAAAACTCCTATCTATGGTGCCGGCAACCCATGGGGAAGTGATTTCGAGCCAACCTTGGTTTGGGGACCTGTAGAGGGCAGGATGTTCTACGCAGGAGTGAGAGTACACTTTTAATTGAAAATGTTTAAAGTTGAATGATTAAAGCAAATAGAAAAGTTATGAAGAAGATTTTAGTAATGTTCACAATGATGATGGTGGCAATGGTAACCTTTGCCAAGGACATCAAGACCGTAGTGTTCACCACAACCCCACAGATGCACTGTGAGGCTTGTGAGAATAAAATCAAGAGCAACCTTCGCTTCGAGAAGGGAATCAAGAGCATTGAGACTTCTGTGCCAGACCAGACAGTCACAGTACAGTATAATGCCGACAAGACAACCCCTGAGAAGCTCCAGAAAGGTTTTGAGAAGTTTGGCTATAAGGCTCGCATCCTGAAAGATGGCGAGAAGGTTGAGAAGAACACTGGGGAGAAGTGTGACCTGATGTAATGTTCTACGTATGGCGCATCAGGTAATAAGTATAAATAGGGAACGCAGTGCGTTCCCTATCTGTTAGCCCCACTCCTTCTTCACATCAAAGCAGGGACAGGCTTTGTTGGCAAATTCATTATGACCATGAATCGTGGCTAATGGATATTCCTCCTTCAGCTGCTCGATGAGCGAGCGCATTGCCGCTTTCTGGTCTCGGGTTCTTGTATCCTTCGGCTTGCCTTTCTTTGATAAGCCGCCGATGTAGCAAATGCCTATACTGATGGAATTATGGCCCTTGCAATGGGCGCCAACCTCCTCTATCGCACGGCCTACATGAATGCTGCCGTCACGATAAATCACGAAATGATAACCTATGCAGCGCATTCCGCGCTCCCGGTGCCAGCGGTCAATATCCGCTACGGTGAAGTTGCGACCTTCCTTGGTCGCACTGCAATGAATGATGATTTCCTTTATCTTACGCATGATATTACTATTTTAAATGAATGAATGTTAGGGTGGAAATCCTAAAATGCTATCGAGATATCATCACTACCCCAATCAATGATACGTAACTTGATACACTCCATCTTTTTAGAAGCCTTCCTTAATCGTTCACAAAGTCGGTTGAAGTATTCCTGAGAATGAATCACCAGCCCAGAGGCTACAGCCTTACCCAGAATGATGCATCCATATTTCAGCGTCATCGGACCATTTCCAGGCTTGAGACAAGGAGAATTGATACCCACTTCCCCAACAGCCTGTCCCTTCCTCAGGATAACAGGCATTTTCCTACTCTTATTAGCTATAGAAACAAAAGCTATCTCATAGTCTCCTGCAGGCAAATAATGCTCAGGATGTTCTATGGTATTACAAACTTTCGTACCCTTTATTACTAATGTGCCATCTACTCCCCATCGGGTAAAGCGACGGCGATAAATGATTATTTCCATAAATATCTAAAAATAAAATTGATTTATTGATAGGGCCATTAAGGATTTCCTTACTGAAAATCCTTAATGACCGAAAATGACCGTGACCGTTAATGACCGGATGTATTAATAGTCACTTATTTTGAACCTCTATTATACAGTAGGTTGAACCTTCTGATAACGCATATCGGGCAGCACACCTATCAATCCCTGCCGCTTCCAGTTTTTCAACATCTGTCTAACAACCTCACGAGTTACGTTTGCCCCCTTTACTGCTATACTTTGCTGTAATGCCTGCTCAAAGGAAAAAGTAACGTCAAGCCGCTCGAAGATGGAATCATTTTTGCCGCGTCGGGAACGATCATAAGTCGTCTGACCGCAATAACTCTTGGATGAGAATGCATCCTCTATGCGACTACGGAAGAAATAGAGTGCATTGTCCAACTGATAATCTGCCAGGATATTGAAGGCTTCGAGCATGGTTGGTGTCTGCGTCTTTACGATCATTTCTTTCCATAACAGCGGATTCTGTTTCAGCTGCTTCTCAGCACCCTGGAAACCATGTTTCTGAATCAGCGTCTCGGCCACCTTACAGAGCATGATGCAGGTCATCATTCTCATGGTCGTAGGACAGATACGGAAACGCTGGCGGGCTTTCACCTTGTCGTCATTTTTCATGGTCTCCAATCGTATCTGTTCCAGCCACTCCCTGCCCTTATTCTCCAACTTAGGCAGAACCACCTCGCCCTCCATCAGGGGCAAGAGATGAGCTATCTGCCGTATGTGCTCACGTTGAGTTTCGGTCAGCACAAAGAGATTGTCTGTTAGCGGAGTGAACGTGTTGTCCGGCGTTCGCGCCACGACAATACGGCTTTGGAAACCATCCGTATAATTGTTCACTACTCGATAGAGTGCATCTGGCGTTCCGCACATCACAACGTTCCACAAAAGATGTTCGATATGAACATTCACCGCATCTGCACTTCTTGCCTCGCGCTCATAGCTCGTTCCGTCGTAAGCCTGTCTTAACATGACGGAAAAGTCGCTCATCGCCGATTTCCACTTCTGTGCTACGGTGTCAGCTTCCGGAGTAAACGAGAAGGCGTGCTTGCCTTCCGTGTTAGCCAGTCGTTCAGCCAGATTCGCCACCGTATTGTTCAGTGTCAAGCATCTTACAGGCAGTTTCGGCTCTTCCGGCTGCTCCTTCTTGTTCTTGGCTGCACGTTTCTTGGCTCGCCATTCATCCTCCTGCTGCTGATACATTTTGTCCATCTGTTTCACTTCCGAAGTCCATGCATCAACCACGGGGTCGATGCTTCCCTTGCCTGATGCAAAATCACCGGCAATGTAGGAGATAAGGTTCAGCGAGTTCATCTTGCCGTGAACGGAAACCTTCACGCCAGTAGCAAGCATTCCGATTGCAGGACAGATGGCTGTAATCACTGGCATTGCCAGAGCCGGTCCAACAGCACTGATGGAATCACGCACGCCTTGTGGCATCTTGGGTAAAGCATCGTAATAGAACAGATCATCCTTGGCGTTAGCTTCGTCCAAGGCATTCACCAGCGCCTCGCTGTCTTCATCTGCATTCCCGTTCGAAGACCCCTGTTTCAGTTTTTCCTGTCTCAGCGCAGCCAGCACATCCTTCAGACGCTTAGGCATTTGCGTGATTTTCTCGTTCAATGCCGAGTTGATGCAAGCCATCTTTTCCTGTTCGGGAAACCCATCGTAGCAGGGAATGATCTGAGCCAGCAGATTGCGGTCAAAACCACAGATATGGCGCAGATTCACAGCCAGCTCAAAGGTCAGCGTATTGCGGTTGGAGCGCATCGGCTCCTGCCCATCATTATACATCTGCCACCACTTCTTAATGATTTCGCCATAAGGAATCCCAAGATAATTGTCCTGAGAGACGGAGGGAGTTGAAGCGGATGAAGCAGAAGCGGATGAAGCAGCAGAAGTAGAAATTCTCGAATTCTTAAATTCCTGACCCTTAAAAACCCCTTGAGAATCCTTCTTGAATTCTTCCTTCCAGGGCTCATAATGCTTGTTTGCCTTGTGCGCCCCTTCCGGCAGTTCCTCCTGTCCGTATCTTTCACGCTCTTCCAGGACCTTCCCTTCAGCTGCCACAGCAGCCTCATCATATTCATCCTTGAAGAGTCGTGGCGAAAGGAAGAGCAAATCTTCGTCATCCGATGTGGTCGTGAAATAAACCCGATTAATGTCATGAGCCGAAGTATCCATTTCGCACTTGAGCATCGTAGCAATCCTAACCTGATTCTCCAAGATAGTCTTGCCCTTTTCGCGCTCAAACACCGCATGTCCGCCTTGTCGAGCACTGCGTTCCAGCATCAGCAGACCATACTTGTCCGGTTCCTTCAGCAGCAGCTTTGCTGCCTTGGCGAAAGCCTCCGGCTCATCCATATCAAACCCGAATGCACCGCTTGGCAGTTTCATTCCCTTCACCACGCCTTGCGGATAATGGCCGGAATAATTAAACTGTACCAGTCTCCGTTTCGCAGCATCGTTTCCGGCACGAGCCAGGCGAAGATTCGCCTTCTGCTCATTGCTTCCACGCAGCTGCTTATACTCCTCTTCCGAGGTGATGGAGCGGGCAACCTTGTGCCCATTCTCCACCTTAATTAAATAACAACTCATCTATCTTATTACTTATCGTTTTAATTGATAATCCACTAAAGCATCAGCCCCTTCTGCTGACTCAACAGCCAGCGTTTGGGCGATGTTGAGTCCCTCATGGCAGAACACCTTCAGCGTGAGCTGAATAGCCCCATCCTTGGTCTTGCTCAAACGACCATGCGCCAGTTTCTTAATCAGTTCCGACTGACTTTTCGGCTTAGAAACTGCTACGAAATCAAACGTTCCGTCTTGCATTTGCTGAGCCACACCATGACGGCGAAAGGCTTCTACAACACCCTGATTTACAGAATCAGGACTGAAGAGGAAATACTGCTTATCATCATAGTAAGCCACACCACCGAGCTGCACATGCTGGCAGCCGTTATTATTCACCTGCTGGTTCTGAACATTGTTCTGAACCTTATTATTTTTCTTTGCACTCATAAAATCTTAAATTAAAATTGAAGATGAACGAAAGAAGTGTCGTAAGTTTCAGTTTGCGCAAATTATCCCGGGACAATTCTCACGCCACCTATTTCAATTCAAGATTAATTACTTGCCAAGTTTCTCAATGTCCGTAACCAGGATATCCTGATAAACCTGACCATTATACTCACGAGTCGTAAACCGGAGCGTAACCGCTACCAATGTTCCCGGAGCAAACTTACACTGGGCAATGTTGCCCAGCATTGCAGCAGCATACTGGTTCTCATACTTGCCGCCCATCTCCTGGAGAACGATGTTGCATTTCATCATCTGTCCGTTCTCACTTTTCTGACTCTGTACAGCGAACGCCTCGCCCTGCTGCACCACTCTCGTTAGTATGTTCATAATCTATTAACTGCAAGACCTCGCCTTCCTTTCAAGGCTCATTAGTTCCAACTCCGATCTTGCTGAAAGCTGGTGCAAAGATAAGAAGTCTTTGAATGCGCTGGAACAGTTGGTGGAAGAATCCCCCCTCATCTTTCCACTGCTTTTCTCTTTCTCTCTATTTCAGCTCAGCTTCAAGGATATTTTTCATCACGACAAGCAGGCTGACTGCTCCATTGGCGCCACTGGTAATACGCCGATTATATTCCTTATTAATTAAGTCGAAGAAAAGTTTCAGATAGAATCGTTCCGTCACTTTCTTCACTTTCTTCTCATCTCTGATATTTCTTAGAGTATGGAAGTTAACGCCCTCATTGAGATTCACCAGTTTGCTGTGCGTATAGCCCAACTTGATGACGGCTTCATAGGCAATGCCCAGAGCCGTAAGCTGATGTTTTTTTTCTGCCATGATTCCTGATCGGTTTGCGAGAGAAGCCGTGGATCACCGATGGCCATCTTCAATCACATTGTGAGGTTCCCCGCCTCCGCTCAGGTTATAACTATTAAATATGAAAACACTCGGAAATGAGAAACTGATTCCCAAATCCGAGCGCAAAGATATGGATAAATGGTTATAGATAAAAATACAGTATTCGGAATTATGCGGCAAAATCCTATCAGCAGTTTATCAATTGATAATCAGGCAGAAAAAGGGCGTTGATAGAAATTTCCATCAACGCCCCATATTATCTTATCAACAACAGATAGCTTTTATCAGAAGCTTGACGCTATCAATTGCTTAATTTTAGCATGCAATTCCCTGGTCAAAGTTGTGTTGCTTGTTCCAAAGTCGGCATGGTTACTAATGTAGACTCTCACATTGACCCCTAATGCATTACTAATAGACTGAACACTCCCCGTAAGTACTTCTTCTTTGTTCCCATAAGGAGTAGTATGCAGAATGCCCAGCACATTGGCTACCAGTTTCAGATTATGCCCCCAGGTATTACTCTTATGATTCGGTTGCTTATCATTGAGCAGTAGTGCAATTTCTTGATTTGCGCAGATTTTTCGCCAAATAGCTTTATAAACCTCCCAGTCAATCTTCAAAAAGGGTCTGATTTTCAATGTAAGTTTTTCAATTCCTTCTACCCACTTTTCAACTTGTTCCCGGGCTTCTTCATCCATCAGTTCCAGAGGAGTCTTAACGTCCATATAGTCTGTAACAGGTAAAATTATCTTGTTTTCTTCGTTATCGTAACGATGACTTTTGAATGCGCTTATTAATTTTTCAGAGAAAGGCTTAATATCACGAAGCATCAACAGACGAGCCAGGACATTACATATGGCTCGGTTAGGATTACGCTCGGCAGCATCATCTTCTTCATCAGGAGCAGCATCACACATTTGGGTAAAGAGTACCGCAAGTATGGTGGCAACGGTGTACTTCGACTGATGCCGCTTCATGAGATCTACATACAGAAACTCAACATCATTATCACGATAGTCCTTGATTTCTGATAATTTCTGGCGAATCATTTCTGTTTCACTCCACACTTCCACAGCATTCAACCCATGCAACTGCTGCTCTAGAATACAGAGAAGCCTTGTCCAGGTGCGAAACAAATCATCACCCCGATAACGCCTACGGAGATATTCCAGTTTCTGTTCTGAAAAACGTTCAAATGGTTCCATCTATTTACCAGCTTAATGGGAGAATACATTTGGAATATTCTTCATGAACAACTTCACCTGATCCATGGCAGATTTATCCATACCGGGAAGCGTCTGAGTACCATCTACCAATTGATTGAACACCTCAGAATCAATCTCCTGCACCACGAATTGGTCTTTGCCACAGAGCAAAGCTTTGCGTTTATTGCCTTTAGGAAACATTTCAATAAAAATGCCAGCCCCGGATGCCCCCTCTATAAGCGCCGTCTGACGTTTATTATCGGGATCAATCGACACTGTTCCACCCTCGTTTGCACCGAACGAAAAATCAAGATCACTATCCCAATCCTCGCGAGCCGTTGTAAGGTATTTATCCATAGCCTTGGTAAGTCGGTCGAGGTTGAGATGAGGAAAATGAAATCTCACCTTACAGAATCCCTCAGGATGATCATGCACCGTAGTCCAGAAAGCATTGGTAGAATAAACCGCAGAAAGCTTAACCTTAAGCAGTTTATCTTTCAAGCACTTGCAGATGGAAGCTTCAAGGATGTTAGCCACCGTCTTTGTATGGCTGAAGGCCTTTGACTTGCGTTCTATGGCGATACGCTGGATTCCCGGTCGATTGTCGATGATGACCAGACAGTTTCTATAATCAGCATACTTTTTCGACATGAGGTGTTCGTCTGTGATGGTTACATCCGTAACATTTGCCACACGCATCACATAAACGTTATCTTGTGGCTTCACTATCTGCTTGTGCCAGAAAAGTTTCTTTCTGGCATTCTCAAACTGAAATGGTTTCCCGAAATCAGCCAGCAAAACCTCTTCAAGCAATTGCTGGCGATTATCAAACGATTCTTTCACTTTCACATTTACCCAGCCGGGAAACTCAATCTGATATTCAGGGTTAGGTTCAATGATACGCAAGAAATTGTAGTTGTAAATTGCAAATTTAGACATCGTCTTAAATGTATATATGTTTATTTGTTTATAAGTTTATCAACGGTTGTATCAGTAAAAGTTTGCCAAATTTTCAATTCTACAGGCTTATAGTCCTCGAAGAGCTGCTTTACAAACTCCACTTCAAACACCAGTCGTAGATCATTTCTGTCTTCTTCTGCTGTTCCTTCCTTACGATAACCCAGACGGGCTATTTTGATGAAGAATAAATCACGTACACCCTTACCTTTTATATAAGGCATGAAGTAGAAAAGCTTGTTGAGAGCCACCGATGTAGGGAATTTCTTGCCTGTATAGTAGATGGTGGCAGAGCCGTTAAGAAACATCTTCTCGTTGTCTTTCTTTACCAGCGAAATGAGTACATTCTTGGTTTCTTCCACCATAGCTGCCTGCTGCGGCTTTCCACCATATTTCTCCCAATTAATATCATCGTGCACCATACTATTGTCAGTAATACTATTGAGTGCATACTGGTCGAAAAGATCAAGGAAGTTGAGCTCGTGATACTTATTCGTAACTGTTGAAGTCTGCGTATTGTGATCTTTTACAACTTCTAATAGTGACTGTTTGTGCATAATCTCTCTAACAGCTTCTGTACAATTCTGTGTGTTCTCAGGCATGATTCTCTGAATATCATTGAAGAGCCGAATTAGAGAACGACCTACTGCCCACGCTAAATTAACAGGGACAGCATTTCCTATTTGCTTATATTTATCACTCATACTCCCTTGAAAAACCCAATTATCAGGGAATGTCTGGATACGTGCATATTCACGAACGCTTAATGGGCGTGTTTCTAAAGGATGGCAACGCTCTGTTTGTTTTTGGCATGGAGAGCATGTTAGTGTTAAAGAAGGCTCATCAAGTGACAGTCTTCTAGCCATACCCGTTTTGCCGCCACCAAGCAACCAACTTCCACCCATATAATCTTTGGCAACTTCTTCTGGCAGATTTCGCCAATCACCACCTTGGGGAACCATTGCCAAAACACGCTTTTTCTTCTCAGGATATTGGGCACCCTCAGAAACAGGAACATCATTCTCATAAATCACACTTTTATAGAGAGCATCACGAAGAGTTAACACTTCATGATAAGGAGTAGGCCAATGAAACTCTACATTTTGTGCAATATCATTACGAATAGCTATAAGAATCAATCTCTCACGTTTCTGGGGTACTTGATACATAATAGCACGCAAGACACGAGGCTCAACAAGTGTGTAACCTAATTCTGCAATTGTATTTTTTATTGTTTCAAATGTTCGCCCATTTTCATGAGAGATTAAACCTTTAACATTTTCTCCCATAAAGACTTTCGGCTGAATTTCTTTTACGGCTCGGGCTAGTTCAAAGAATAAAGTACCTCTAGTATCGTTGAATCCTGCCCCCTTTCCTGCATACGAAAATGCCTGACATGGGAAACCACCTGAAAGAAAATCAATTTTACCCCTTAAAGGAGTAAAGTCAATATGGCGAACATCACCCTCAATCACATTCCATTCGGGTTTATTTGTTTTTAGAGTTTTGCAGGCTGCAGTTTCAAACTCATTCAGCAATACGTGGTGGAAACCAGCCAACGACATTCCCAAAGCCAGTCCGCCTCCACCAGCAAAAAGTTCAATAGAATTGAATTGGCGTACTGGTGTCACAGCAGATTCTGCCTCCCAATTACTTTGGAGCATGGCTTTTACTTCAGGAATTGACTTGAGTTCTTCCATGTCAAATCCCCAAGCACCATTTTGTTGATGAAGCGGATAAAGTCCATTTTTACCCCATGTTTGAACCGTACGATTGGAGGTTCCAATAAGGGCTGCTAAATTATTCTCTGATATAAATGCCATTGTTATAAACTACCTTTCTGTCTAATTTCTTCTGCAATTTCTTCTACTTTGGCAAGGATAAGAGCACTTCCATCAATTCCATCTTCGTCCACAACCTCACCAAAAGCCTTTGCTAATCGATGATAAAAGTCTTTATCACCAGTAAGATGCATCCAAAATTCAGAACCACACAAAACAGGATAATGTGTATCTATTGCCTTGTAAAAAGCTGATAAGTTTTCTTTTGCACCATATAAAACGCCTACAACAAGATCATCAAACTGCAATCCCATTCTATCTAGTCTAGACTTGTTCATGAGGTATTTGAAGTGACTTAGAATGGTAGTAATATCATCCTTGTTGATCGTCTTAGGACCCGCCTTACACTGACAGTATTTGCGGCGTCCATCGATTGCATCAATAAATTCAATATCTATACCATCAATACCAGAAGCTCCACCAACAACTTCCTGAAGCTGGGAAATAAACACCTGGACATTTTGTCCGAAACTAGTATTGAGGCTTGTTCCAAGAATACGTGGATAAACTAGAGCTTTTGCCAAACTAGTTGGTTGAGTATTGCCACATAAGAATGCTGCAAGATAGTTGATTAGAAACGGATTTATATCAAAGCTACTCAGATGAAGCTTATTCAGATTCTTCAAATGATTAGGAATGATAATAGAACGGAAATATTGCTTTCCACTTTCTATAATTGCTTGTTTTTGCTGTTCTGTCATTTCCTTATATATTAAATTTTATATTTATAGCCTGCTTTTATAGCAGAATTGCCTCCAAAGGTACAAAATAATTGCGAAAATATCTACATTTTATTATAAATATTAACACATAAATGTAGAAAAAGACTTACCTAGGGATTTTAACCTTTTATACAAGGAAATGAGTATAAAAGCTGATTATGTAAATAATGCTTACCGCCCCAAACAGAGCAATATTAAAGGAAGAAACTATGCAAAGGATAATGATATAAAACATACTTATGATAGCCATGTTCGATATTTTTACTCTTCTATATAAAGAAGCAAAAGAACTGATATCAAAGTGGTTTTATAGATTTCCAAAGGGAAAAACGCAAAAATGCTCTTCCTCACATCAATTCATGCTCCAAAGAAAGGGCATTTATGGCAGAAATGAGAGCGGAGGGAAGGCGAAAAATGGGGCAAAGAAGCAACGATATTGTAGGAAAAGGGCGCTGACTTATGTAGCTTATTTCTATACATTATATACACAGATAAAAATATATAATGGCTTATTATAAATCATTAATACAGAACGAATTACAAGTACAATACTAGCATAAAAGAGTATTAATTAAAGCCTCAGAATCCGGTCATTAATGCCCGGTCATTTTCGGTCATTAAGGTTTTCGGGGGCGAAAAAGAGAGCTATAATATAATATTAAAATATTTAATATATATTATAGGGGCTAAATGACCGGAAGTGATTTTTCTTAATGACCGATAATGACCGGTCACTAATGACCGGATGCAGCCCGTTGCCATGACACTCTTCACCTACTCTCGAAAGACTCCATTTCACAAGATTCCGGAAAACTGAATTCAAGTTGCCGGAAAAGTATTGCTTCCTACAGCGCTTTTTCGTACCTTTGCATCAGCAATCGAAAGAAAGCTATTTTGTACCTAAAGGCGGTCATCTATGAAGACCGAGACAGGGAACAAAAGATGACAGGCGCCGGTCATCAATGAAGACTCTGAAAAGGACAAGAAAAAGCATCTGGGAAATTGTGATTAAATAAACTCTTTAAAGCATAACATAGTATGATTAATTACAGCATCGTAATGCGTAGCGTGAACGCAAATCTTCTGGAAATC
>JAJWJX010000019.1:0-55911 GCA_021623045.1 Segatella copri
CGGAAGACGAAAGTAGGAGAAAAACTACTTCGTTTTCCTCCTACTCGATTTATAAGAACAAGTCTTTCTTTGGCATGTTTGCCATGTATTTCTTTCTCAGTTTCTCGAAGAAAGCCATTGTATCGTTAGAGAAACCATGTCCCTTCCATGTAGATGTGTTCGTGATGAGAATCCAGCATTGGTTATCCGGATATTTCAGGACGATGGCTGATGTGCCTGCCAGCGAACCGGTACGAATCCATGGCTTGTTGCTCTTTGGTGTATAGTTCCAGCCGATAGAGTATTGGTGGTCGGCCTGTTCCCGCGTCATAAACTCGATGCTCTTCTTGCTGAGGATATCCTTGACATGTGGCAAATTGTCGATGCTGGCAATAAAGCGGCTCAACTCTGCAGCCGAACCACACCAGGCACCTGCACCTGAAAGGCGAGGGAGGTCGGTATCTCCATAGCATTTCTCTACCAGTCGTCCACTGTTGTTGTATTCATATACAGGGATGCTGCCCTGGTGCATGTAGTACTTCGTCTCGTTAGGGCGGCGGTCCTTTAAGTAAGTTCCCGCAATGTGCATGTCGTAGCAGCCGGCAGGGTGGAGCACATACTTCTGCATGAAGTTTTCATATTTCATTCCGCTCTTCTTTTCTATAATCATGGAGAGAATCATGTAGCCCAGATTACTGTAGCATTTGCCTTCGCCAGGAGTATAACCCAAGTGGCGCTTCAAGAGAATCTTGAGCAGGGTAGGGTGATCAGGTGGCGTTTTGAGATGGTTCTGCATCATGATGTAGCGGGTGGAAGATACAGGATCACCGGCATAATTGTTGAAACCTGCCTGATGGCGCAGCAGTTGTTCTACGGTGATATCGTAATATCGCTTGTCCTTGATACTGTTGTTGTAAACGGTATCGCGCAGGATTCCCTTTTCGCCAAACACCTTCTCGTTCAGCTTGAGTTTCTTCATCTCCTGCAATTTCATGATACCTACGGCTGTAATCAGTTTCGATACGGAGGCGAAGCGCATCAGCATGTTAGGCTCCATTCTGATGCCTCGCTCCTTATCCGCCATTCCGAATCCGCGGGCATAGAGTAGCGAGTCGTTGCGGGTGATGACGAGTTGGGCTCCATTGATTTCCCATCTCTTGAGATACCTTTCTATTACCGAGTCCATCTCATGATATTCCTTCCCCTCAGTCAGGGAATTTGAGATGGAATCGTTGATATGAACCTTAGGGAGCGAATCTGCCGCCTTGTTCTCGTCTGATGCTGATGTACAGCGAGATACACAGCTGTGTGTAGTCCATCCTACGATTGCTGTAAAGGTAAGCAATATGATTGCTATGCGTTTTTTTCTTAGTCGTCGTGCCATTTTATTTAATTTTTCTTATGCATAGATTTTGCAATCGAGTGCAATGAAAGTTTACTTTCATATTGCCGAGTGCAGCAAATCTTATGCAAAGATAATGCAATCTTCTCAAATAACAAAACATTGAAAATATATTTAAATTTATTTTGTATTGTCTATGAATTATCGTACCTTTGTACCCAGTTATAAAGAAAAACAATGAAGAAGGTATTAAAAAAGATATTAAGATCCATATTCTATATAGTAGTCATGTCGGTTCTGGCATTCCTGCCCGACTTCTGGCTTTGGCACATCGGGGTGAGTGAGTGGCCTTTGCAGCTAGCCATCTTATGGTGGGTTCCCTCGTTGTTACTTGTTCTTTCCGAAGTGGGGTTGCAGATGGGGTTCTTCCATAAGTTGTCAGTCCGTGTACTCTTTACTACCATACTTTTCTCGGCATTCCCTAAGGTTGTCTTCATCCTGTTCGATGCATTTCTTCCTTGGTTCTTTGCTCTGATTCCTGCTTTGGGTGTAATGGGGTGGTTTGCCTTCGGCTTTATAGAGGGTTGGAAGCGGTTAGAACTGAAACATATTACCTTTACCTCGCCCGATTTGCCACCTTATTTTGATGGTTACCGTCTGGTACAGATTACCGACTTTCATCTCGGTTCGTTTCCTCCGGGCAATGATTTCGTGCAGAAAGTGGTGGATGCGACCAACAATGAAGAACCCGATATGATTCTCTTTACGGGCGATCTGGTCAATAACCAAGCCAGCGAAGTGGAGCCTTATCTGGATACGCTGGGGCAGCTTCATGCGCCAGATGGCATCTATTCTATCTGGGGAAATCATGATTATTGTGAATATGGCAACAATCATTCTATTGGCGCTTTGAAGAGAAACCGCCGTATGCTCTATGGTTATCAGGAAAGTCTGGGGTGGCATCAGCTGATGAACGAACATCATGTGGTGAGTCATGGTATGGCATCTATCGCTGTAATCGGCGTAGAGAATCCCGGTCAGCCTCCTTTCACCAATCGCAGTAATCTGAAGAAAGCGATGAAGGGGTTGAATCCAGATATGTTTAAAATTCTCTTGAGTCATGATCCTCACCATTGGCGCAGAGAAGTAGTTGGTAAGAAGATACAACTTACTCTGGCGGGACATACGCATGCCGGACAATTGAAAATAGGTAAATGGACGCCTGCCCGCATGGCTTTCAAAGAGTGGGGCGGAGCTTACCGGATTGGTGAGCAGATGCTCTATGTATCATCGGGTATTGGTGGTTCTTTCCCTTTCCGCCTAGGCGCATGGCCTGAACTGACAGTTATCACGCTGAAACGTGATTTATAGTTCTTAAAGATAAAAAAACTGGTGTTTAAGTGTTAAAACATAGTTAAATATTAGCCGTTTGAACCATTGTGATGAAAAAAACGTGTTAAAAATTTGGTGGTTCGAATAAATATTGTACCTTTGCACTAGTTTTCGCATATATTTGGGCAAATGGGGGGTGTCGTGAGATTGTACTCCATTTGTTTTTTTGAAACAAGGCGAAAATACTTCACATCAGAAGTAGCTGTTCACATTTTAATTTTACATTTAACATTGAAAACAATGAAGATTCCTGTAGAAGAACAATATAAATACGTAAAACTTACTCTCCCGGATGGAAGCAAGGCTGAAGGTCAGGCTGTCTTGTTGCATGCCTGTTGTGCACCTTGTTCGGCGGCTATCGTAGAATGTATGCTTCGTAATGGTATGAAGCCTACTGTATATTTCAGTAATAGCAATATCTATCCTCAGCAGGAGTATGATGTACGCAAACATGAACTGAAACGATTCCTGGAAGCCCAGAATGTACCTTATGTAGAGGATGAGTATGATCATCAGGAGTGGCTTTCTGTTATCAAGGGCTTAGAGGATGAACCCGAACGTGGCAGCCGTTGTTCTGTCTGCTTTCAGTTCCGCCTCTCTCATGCAGCCAAGTATGCGCAGGAGCATGGATTTCACCTTCTTACTACCACGTTGGCATCTTCGCGCTGGAAGAATATCAGGCAGATAGATACTGCCGGTCATCTTGCCGTTGAGGCTTATCCTGATGTAGAATGGTGGGATATGAATTGGCGGAAGGGCGGTTTGCAGAATCGCCGAGGTGAACTCTTGAGAATCAATGAATTCTATAATCAGTTATATTGTGGTTGTGAATTCAGTATGAGATAAAAAACGCCCTGAAAAGGCAAAAGCATGGTATGTGAAAGCTTTTGCCCTTTCAGGGCGAATTGTTTATATGCAACTTATACCCAGGGTGTTGCCCTGGGCTAGGAGCTTTTGCCCTTTCAGGGCGAAATAAAAATCTGTAGTGCTTAAGAAAGACCTGTAATCTCACCGTTTACTACATCAATGCGCTCAGCCTGTGGGCTCTTTGGTAAACCTGGCATACGCATGATAGGACCAGCGATGACTACAATCATCTCGGCACCCATATTTACGGTGATGTCGCGAACATGGAGTTCGAAACCTTCTGTAGGACCGTATGCCTTGGCATCGGTAGAGAAACTGTACTGAGTCTTGGCAATACAGATAGGGAACTTTTCAGCACCCAGCTTCTTGATCTCTTCAATCATCGCCTTGGCAGAATCGCTCAATGTCACGCTGCCTGCTCCGTAAAGATTGAATGCAACCTTTTCTATCTTTTCCTCAACGCTATCGTTATCATCGTAAGCAAAATAGAGAGGGGCTGATGGACGCTCATCAATGGTCTTCACTACGAGGTTGGCAAGTTCAATGGCACCGTTTCCGCCTTCGGCAAAGGCGCTGTTTACGGCGAAACCGCAACCCATCTCCTCGCAATGCTTGCGCAATACTTCAATTTCTTCATCTGTATCGGTTGCAAACTTGTTGAATGCAATCACTACAGTCTGACCAAAGCTCTGCAGGTTCTTTACGTGCTTGTCGAGGTTCCAGTAACCGGCTTCCATTCCTGCGATGTTTGGCTTCTTGATATCTTCCTGAGCTACACCACCATGCATCTTCAACGCCTGGAGGGTAACAACGAGAACGGTGAGGTCTGGTTGCAAACCTGTCTTGCGGCATTTGATGTCGTAGAACTTCTCTGCACCGAGATCTGCACCGAATCCTGCCTCTGTAATAGCATAGTCGCCATACTCAAGAGCAGCAGCAGTAGCCATGACGGAATTGCAGCCATGAGCAATGTTGGCAAAAGGACCGCAATGAACAAATGCTGGTGTACCCTCTGTTGTCTGAACCAGATTTGGCTTCAAAGCATCGAGAAGGAGAGCTACGATACTGCCACCTACACCCATATCCTTTACGGTAAATGGCTTGTCGTCCTCGGTGATGCCCAGAAGGATATTATCGATACGGCGACGAAGATCATCAATGCTTGTTGCGAAACACATGATAGCCATAATTTCAGAAGCTGGCGTAATATCGAAACCAGACTCTGTCTCGATGCCGTTCTTATCTCCTATACCGGTGATGATGCGGCGCAAGCCTCTATCGTTCACATCCATGACGCGACGCCAAAGAATCTTCTTGAGTTTGAAACCCTCTGCTTCGTGCTGGAAACGGTAATTATCCAAAAGGGCAGAGATCATGTTGTTGGCCTCTGTGATGGCATGGAAATCGCCAGTGAAATGGAGATTAATCTTATCCATAGGCAAGACCTGGGCGTAACCGCCACCTGCAGCACCACCCTTCATGCCGAAGCAAGGACCCAGGGATGGTTCGCGAAGAGCTACTACAGCCTTCTTGCCAATCTTCTGCATACCCAGGGCGAGACCCACGGATACGGTGGTCTTACCATTACCAGCCTTTGTAGGGCTGATAGCTGTAACAAGGATGAGATGGTGATTCTTAAACTTGTTGGTGTCAATCTTGTCCGTAGTAATCTTAGCGATGTAACGGCCGTAGTTTTCCACTTGGTCTTCATGGATTCCAAGTTCTGCTGCCACTTCATTGATAGGGCGCATTTTTACTGATTTAGCTATTTCAATATCTGTCAACATAAAAAGTAATGTTTTGTATTTTGAGTGCAAAGGTACGGAAAAGAATCCATATAAATGCATAGGAATGTATAAAAAAACAAAATAAAATATCCTTCTTCTTTAAAAGCCACCAAGGCAGACCGCCCATTTCCAAATGACGAAGTTTAAAAAAGGTAAATTGTAGGATTTTGTCGTGTGAATGTAGTACCTTTGCAAGCGAATTTATATTTTATAGTACGTATGAACAAGTCTTTAGCATTAGCTCATTTTCAGACGAGCTTTCAGTTTATCACGCATCAGAACGAGCGCTTCTCTTATCTCGAAGGAGCCTATCTGGCACTTATCGGAGGATGTGATTGGGTTCAGCTTCGCATGAAGGGTGCTACCGATGAAGAGGTAGAGCCTATTGCCCGTAAGTTGAAGTTGGCTTGTGAGGGTGCCGGTGCAACCTTTATTCTCGACGACCGCGTAGAACTGGTGAAGAAGTTACAGATAGATGGTGTACATCTTGGCAAGAACGATATGCCGGTTGATGAGGCCCGTAAGTTCCTGGGTGATGAATTCATTATCGGAGGAACAGCCAATACATTTGATGATATTCGCCGTTTGCATGAACAGGGGGCAGACTATATCGGTTGCGGTCCGTTCCGCTATACCACTACCAAGGAGAAACTCTCTCCGGTGTTGGGTATAGAAGGTTATCGCCAGATTATTGAGCAGATGAAGGAGAATAAAATCTCTCTGCCAATGGTAGCCATCGGAGGCTTGACTCCCGATGATATTGATCCGCTTGCAGAATTGGGCATCGGTGTGGCGATGAGCGGTACCATTCTGAATGCGGAGAACCCTGTTACCATGACACGTCAGATTCATGACAAGTGTTTCGGATTATTCATGGAAAATCTCAATCAGTTTTTTGAGAATCAGTAGAATGATACTCATAAATGATGATTTTGCATAGAAAAGAGAAGAAAGTTTCGGTTTTCTTCTCTTTTCTCATTTTATTGTTGTAACTTTGCATCCGCATTGCAAAACTGTTGCAAGCCAATTACAAATAATGAATTTAAAAGACATGAAATTAATAGTGGGAATTAACTTAGGAAATATAGGAAAAACAGATGCTGTCGGAAAGAACGAGAACATCATGATATACGCACCTTCAAATAAAGGTGCTTAAAAACCCGGGCACAAACGTGTTCGGGCTTTTTTTATTTTACTATATATAATAGGTGTAAAACCAACTCAAAATAGATAGTGTGTGCAAAATATATAATTATTAACTTTATAAAAAAAAGGTATTAAAATGATGAAAACAGAATGGAGAGGTTTCAAAGGAAACATGTGGCAGAGTGAAGTGAATCTTCGTGATTTCATTCAGTACAACTACACTTGTTATGACGGCGATGAGTCGTTCCTTGCAGAACCAACTCAGGCAACTAACACCCTTTGGGGTATGTTGAAGGAACTCCAGAAGGAGGAGCGCGCCAAGGGTGGTGTGCTTGATATGGAAACAGAAATCGTTTCAGGATTGACAGCTTATGGTGCTGCCTATATTGGCGAGGGTACTAAGGATTTGGAGAAAGTGGTAGGTCTTCAGACTGATAAACCTCTGAAGCGTGCCTTCATGCCATACGGTGGTATCAAGATGGCAGAGCAGGCTTGTACTACATACGGCTATCAGCCTTCTGAGAAGCTTCACGAAATCTTCCACAAGTATTGCAAAACTCATAATGATGGCGTATTCGATGCTTATACTCCAGAGATGAAGCTCGTTCGCCATAACCACATTCTTACCGGTCTTCCTGATACTTACGGTCGTGGACGTATCGTAGGTGACTATCGTCGTGTGGCGCTCTATGGTATCGACTTCCTCATCGAGGAGAAGAAGAACGACCTCGCTAACATGGGCGACCGTGAGATGATTGACGAAGTAATCCGTCTTCGTGAAGAGGTTGCTATGCAGATCAAGGCGCTCAAGGGCTTGAAGGAGATGGCTCAGTTGTATGGTTACGACATCTCTCAGCCTGCCAAGAACGCTCGCGAGGCTGTTCAGTGGTTGTACTTTGGTTACCTCGGAGCTGTGAAGACTCAGAATGGTGCTGCGATGTCTGTAGGTCGTATCTCTACATTCCTCGACATCTATATCCAGCGCGACTTGAACGAGGGTACTCTTACCGAGGATGAGGCTCAGGAGCTTATCGACCACTTGGTAATGAAGTTCCGTATGGTTAAGTTCGCCCGTATCCCTTCTTACAACGAGCTCTTCACCGGCGACCCAGTTTGGGCTACTCTCGAAGTAGGTGGTATGGGCCAGGATGGCCGCTCAATGGTTACCAAGAACGATTACCGTTTCCTCCATACATTGGAGAACATGGGTCCTTCACCAGAGCCAAACCTCACTGTACTCTATAGCTCTCGCTTGCCAAAGGCATTCAAGCACTATGCTTCTCTCATCTCTGTAAAGACAAGCTCTATCCAGTATGAGAACGATGACGTAATGCGTCCAGTTTGGGGTGACGACTATAGCATCTGCTGCTGTGTATCAGCTACACAGACAGGTAAGGAGATGCAGTTCTTCGGTGCACGTGCCAACTTGGCTAAGTGCTTGACCTACGCTGTATCTGGCGGTGTTGATTCAAAGACACGCGAGCAGTGCGGTCCTAAGTATCGCGCCGTTGAGGGTGATGTATTGACATACGAGGAGTTCATGCCACGTTTCATGGATATGATGGACTGGTTGGCTGGCGTTTATGTGAAGACATTGAACCTCATCCACTACATGCACGATAAGTACTTCTACGAGGCAGCAGAGTTGGCGCTCATCGATACAGATGTTCGTCGTACTTTCGCTACAGGTATCGCTGGTTTCAGCCACGTGGTTGACTCTATCTCAGCTATCAAGTATGCCAAGGTTAACATCGTCCGTGATGAGACTGGTTTCCCTCTCAGCTTCAAGACCGAGGGTGACTTCCCACGTTACGGTAACGATGATGAGCGTGCTGATGAGATTGCAGTATGGTTGCTCAAGACCTTCATGAACATGATCAAGAAGCATCATACATACCGCAATTCAGAGCCTACTACATCTATCCTGACTATCACATCAAATGTAGTATACGGTAAGTACACCAGCAACATGCCTGATGGTCGTCCAGCCGGTGCTCCATTGGCTCCAGGTGCTAACCCATCTTACGGTGCAGAGAAGAACGGTCTTTTGGCTTCATTGAACTCAGTAGCTAAGTTGCCATACGAGTATGCTCTTGATGGTATCTCTAATACTCAGACCATCAGTCCAGGTGCTCTCGGTCACAACGATGAGGAGCGTGCCCAGACATTGGTAGGTGTTTTGGATGGTTACTTCAACCAGGGTTCTCACCACTTGAACGTGAACGTATTCGGTATCGACAAGCTCAAGGATGCGATGGAGCACCCAGAGAAGGAAGAGTACCAGAACTTCACCATCCGTGTAAGTGGTTACGCTGTTAAATTCATCGACTTGACACGTGAGCAGCAGCTCGACGTTATCGCTCGTCAGGCTCACGAGAGACTCTAAGAAAGTGAAGAATGAAGAGGGAAGAGTGAAGAATTCTCTTGTCTCTTTGTAACATATAGATTGCCCGCTAGATTTTCTTTCCGAGGATATTTAGCGGGCAATTTAGCTTATTTAACTGCAAATTTAAACTTGGTATTGAAAAAAGTGCTATCTTTGCGGTATGAAACTAAATAATGAACAAAAGAAAGCCCTTTATGAAGAGGGTTACAAATTCTGTTTTGATGTTGTCAAGCTCATTCTTGGTGGTGTCATTTTTGCAGGAATTATGCAAGATAATATAGATAGAACTAGGTTGTATGCTTGGGGCGTTTTCTTTATGGTCTTGATAGTTGCATTAGGAATGTATTTTATAATAAAGTCTAAAAATAAAAAGAAATAATTATGGATTTAGTTGATTTTTTGGGTGTCGTCACTGCTCTTATAGTCGTTCCTGGGCTTGCTTTTATTCTTTGGGATAATTACCAAGAAAAGAAAGTCGGCGCATGAAAGGATTTGTTCACAGCATAGAGAGCTTTGGTTCTGTAGATGGACCAGGCATCCGATTTTTGATTTTCCTGCAGGGGTGTCCGATGCGCTGCCAGTTCTGCCACAATCCTGATTCATGGAAGACGGGAGTAGGAGAGGAATGGAGTGCCGATGACCTGCTGGATAAGGCAGAGCGATTCAAGAGTTATTGGGGTGACAAGGGTGGCATCACCGTAAGTGGTGGAGAAGCCCTGATGCAGATAGACTTTCTCATCGAACTTTTCGAGAAAGCCCATCAGCGTGGCATCAACACTTGTCTTGATACATCAGCGCAACCATTTAGGAAAGAGGGTGCTTTCTTCGATAAATTCGAGCGTCTGATGGCCGTCACTGATACTGTTCTTCTTGATATCAAGCATATCAACGATGAGGAGCATCGTAAACTCACCCGCCATTCTAATGTAAACATACTGGATTGTGCACGATATTTAAGCGAGATACACAAAACAGTATGGATTCGTCACGTCCTGATTCCAGGTATTACCGACAAGGATGAATACCTCTATCAGCTGCGTGATTTCCTCTCAACACTCTCTAATATTGAGCGTATAGATGTTCTGCCTTATCATACGATGGGCATCTACAAGTATGAGAAACTAGGTATTGCCTACCCGCTGGCAGGCATAGATCCTCCTACTAGTGATCGTATTGCTCATGCAGAAGCAATCTTGCAAGAGGCACTTTAGCCTCTTGCAAGACTGTTCAGATGAGCATCTAACGAGCTGGTGAGACGGGCTTTGATGATAGGCTTTGTGATGTAGTCGTTTACTCCAAGCTCGTAGCACTCATCCACATTATCCTTGTTGCTTAACAGGGAAATCACGATGATGACCATTTCACTTTTTGAGTATTTAGAGCGTACATAGTCTATTACGTCCCACCCATTTACATGTGGCATCATCAAGTCGAGCAGTATCACGTCCGGCTTGAATGTGTCAATCAGTTCAATGGCTTCTTTTCCGCCATTTGCAGTTTTCACGTCGATGTCAAAGTCCTTTATCATTTCAGAGATAGTTTTAATATTTTCTGAAATATCATCGACGATTAGCACTTTGTTCTTTTCCATTTTTCACTGGTTATTATATAGGTTCTTTCCGATCTTGAAGATCTAGTTTCTTGGCTTGTGAATGCCGTAGATGTCGCATATGAATCCTTTATCAGTGATTAGAGTGTTCATATCGATACTGTCGAACATCTTGTGATGAGTACCGATTACCACAATCTGATACTCCTTTTCCAGAACTTTAGGATCATCTGTCACCTTGATGTTATATTCTTCTTTTACTTCCTTTACATCTACCAATGGATCGTAGAGTGTGGTTTTGTAACCTGCTCCTACCAGGTTGATATAGAGATCGGCTACTTTTGTGTTTCTGATATCATCGCTGTCTGGCTTGAACGAGAAGCCGAGAATCAGCACGTTAGTCTCCGGAGCCTTGAACTTTCTGCTTTCAGATGCATTCTTTATCTTTCCTGCCATCCATACCGCCATCTGCTCGTTAACCTCGCGGGCTGTAGAGAGCAGCGATGGTACCACGTCAACCTCCTGTGCCTTGTTAATCAGGTAGTATGGGTCTACCGCGATGCAGTGACCGCCAACGAGTCCTGGAGTAGCTGGCACGAAGTTCCATTTTGTGCTAGCTGCCGCCGTTACGTCTTCGATGTTGATGTTCATCTTGTCGAAAATCTTTTCCATCTCGTTGAAGAAGGCTATCTGTATGTCTCTCTGGCAGTTCTCCATCAGTTTACATGCCTCTGCTATTTTGATACTCTTCGCCTTGTAGGTGCCATGGGTAAGTACTGAAGCATAGAGGCTGTCGATGATAGCTGCTGCTTCGGGTGTAGAACCGCTGGTAACCTTCACGATGTTCTCAATGGTATGAACAGTATCGCCCGGGTTGATGCGCTCTGGCGAGAAGCCTACAAAGAAACTCTGGTTCAACTTCAATCCTGATGTAGATGCCAGTAATGGAGCGCAGACCTCTTCTGTCAGACCTGGGTAAACGGTACTCTCGTATACTACGATATCACCTTCTTTCAGAATCTTGCCAACCTCAGCTGTAGCATTGCGCACGCAACTGATGTCTGGCTTGTTCGATTTGTTAACCGGTGTCGGTACAGCGATGATATACACGTTACACTTCTTCAGGTCATCAATATTGCTGGTCAGTTTCAGTCCCTGTTCCAAAGCTTTGGATAAAGATCTGTTGTCTTCCATCGTGCTTTTGGCTAACTTGGCTACCTTCTCAGCTTTGATGTCATAACCCCATGTATCGTATTTCTTTGAGAATAAGCATGCCAGTGGAGTACCAACATACCCCAATCCTATTACTCCAATCTTAAACTCAAAAGACTTGTTTATCATATACTATATTTTGTTTATGTTTTATAATATTGTTTCTTTTATTGGAAGTTCCATGCCTGTATAGGTTACAGTGCACGGAACTCGGCTCTTTTTAGATTCCTTCAAGCTGAGCGTAGCGTGAAGTCTTCTCCGGATTCCAGGCGTCCTTATAGGAACGGCGGAAGAAGAGCTCTTGCAGATGTGCCGACAGACGGGCGATACGCAGGAAATAACCTGTATAAGGCGACATCAGTGGCAGATATCTGTAAAGGAACCACACATCTTTCTTTCTTTCTGAAACCATCAGCACCAGGATGAAGGCAAGCTGTGAGAAGCATACTCTGATGAAGTAGCCCAGTGCCAGCACTTCAATGATGTGCGTGTTAAACGTGATGGCGAGCTTGATGATATACCACAACCACAGAAAATTGAGGAAGCAGTCGAAAACCACACTCTCCATATTCGATAACCAGTTAAGGATACTCCAGTTCTTGGTAGGCAACAGAATGTCGGCATGCTTGCGAAGACGGAATCTCACGAGCGAGCGCGACCATCTGATGCGCTGATGATACAGCTTGTACCATTTGGTAGGCACATTGGTCATACAGATGGCATCTTCGGCAAATTTCACTTTATATCCGGCTTTGCGGATCTTCTGTGTCAGGTCACCGTCCAGTCCCGGTCCTATGTCCCAATAGCCCACTTCCTTCAGCGTCTTTCTTTCGAAGGCTCCGAATGCTCCCGAGATGATGTGGTAGATACCCAGTTCGCTGGTTACGATACGTCCCACCTGTATTCGCTTCAGGTATTCGAATGCCTGCAGCGATGAGCAGATGGTTTCCTTATAGTTGCGCACTTTCACACATCCTCCTACGCCCTTTACCATTCCGTCGATGTAGAAGGGTAGTAGAATCTTCTCCAGTGCATCACGGTCAAGCGAAGAGTCGGCATCCAGACATACGATGTACTTTCCTCTTGCCATCTGGGCTCCATAGTTGCTGGCGGCAGCTTTACCGCCTCTTGTATCCAACCTCAGGTAGTGAGTGATATACCCGGCTCGGTAGAGGTCGTTGCAAATCAGTTTGGTGTCATCGTCGCTTCCGTCGTCTACCACGATAATCTCGTAGTTCCGGTAGGTTTGCTCAGCCAGCGAATTCACCATTTTGAATATATGTTTGCCTTCGTTCTTTCCCGGTACGAGGATGCTTACGAGTGGATTCTCGCGGTACAGGAAGAACTTGGCATATTCTTTCTCTTTATCTATCCGGTTTCTCTTCATCAGTCGGTTTCCTATTACGAGATATTCCAGGATATAATATCTTGGCATCTCGATGAAGAAGAGGAACCAGTAGGTATTCACGATACTGCTAAACGATAGCGTGCTGATCCAGTCGAAGAAATCGTTCAGATGTTCTGCTATGCTAAACATACGCTTTTCCCTTTCTTCTTGGTGGCTTATCTCAGCACGGTGAGCGCCAAGAGGGCCATGATTATGAGTATACCTGCGATGGTGACAAGGATGGCAACGAGTTTCTTGTAGAGCACGATGCGTTTCTGTATCTTGTCGTTTTCATCTTCCTTCGGCTCCGTATCAAGCAGCTCTTCCTGCGGTTTTACCGCTTTCTCTTCTTCCTTCATCAGAGGTTCCTCTGAGTAGCGGCAGTAGTCGTCTGGAGTCATATCTACATATTGCAGTTTGTTGAAGAACTCGTCATAGTTGTTGGCGATGGTCTTCGTCTTGGTTTCTAGCATACAGCAGATAATCTCATCAGGTTCTATCAGGTTTGCCAGCTTTCTGATGGCTACCGACATCTCCTTGCTCAATTTCTGCTGGGCCTCTTCCACCGTTTCTCCCTGCTCATAGAGGGTAGAGGATACGTAGAAGATATTGTTGTTGTAAGACACCTTGTGATTGGAGAAGATTCTACAGAGCTTGCCCTGTATGCTTTCCTTTATCTTTACGGTATCCTTGTTATCATCTATAATCCATATCTTGCCTACCATGACCGAGAGTTCATCCTTGCGGTAGGTTTCCATCAGCTGGCGTCGCAGTCGGTTTATCAGCAGATAATATTCCATGAAGTTATCATAGATGTTCGCCATGTTGTTGAACATGATGTTGCCGTTGGTCAGTGCTCTGATTCCTTCTTCCGTTATCTCGTAGTCCACAACGTCTCGTGGCACCAGGGCATTTACCGGATAGGTGCTCTGGCAGTAGCAGCAGGTTGACTTGGTGATAGGCGCGGTAAACGAGTTCTCGCAGTCGTTGCAGGTATATACCACGGCTGGTCTGTCATAGTCAACACCGATGTGGCGCAGTTTCTTGTGACACTTCGGACAGATGAGCATACCGCCCACATTATAGCTGCTTTCCGGCGATACGTTGGCGCAGCTGAAGTGGTGGATGATGTTCTGAATCTTCAGGTTCGAACTTCCGCACTTCGGACAGCACTCTGTATAGAGCAGGTGAGAGTGGTTACACTTAGGGCATAGGTGCTCCTTGAGCAGGAAGCGGTGAATGCGCAGTGAACCGTACTCCACCATAGAGTCGATGAACATGAACATCTCGTTGAGATGGAAGAGACCCATACTGTGGTAGTGCTCGAAGATAGGGTTGATATATCCCAAAGACGATTTTTCCAGCAGTCGGTGTCCCATGATTCGCTGGTCTCTTGAGAGCAGGAATCTCAGAATATTGGCAAAGAGCTGGTTAGGCTGTGTAGGACGGCTTGTTTCGCTTTTTACACCAAACTTCTGTCTTGCCATCTTGATTCTGTCAATAATCTCGTATACCTTCTCATTGCTCATGTCGCTCACATAGGCATCGATGATATAGTCGATAATCTGTTCCTTTCCCGATACCGCTGTATTGACGAATATCGGTTTGTAGCTACATTTCCACGATAAGATTGGACTGGCTCCATACAGTATAGCATGGAACGCACGCTCACTCTTCGTATTGATGTAAACACAATCGAAGTAGTCGGACTGGATGTCCGGTGTCGAGTCGATATCTATATAGCTATCGATGGTGAGCACCATGTCTCCACGTTTGTTTCTTCTAAGTCCAATCATTCTTTATTTCTTTTGTTCTTGATGATTATTGTTGCCGCTCGAAATCATGTTGCTTCGCTTCACGTTTTCGTTCTTGCCCACTGGGATGGTGTACATCGGTAGTGGCTTCGGATCGAGCATGGCATCAATCTTGTTCACTCTTACTCTTACCGGCAGTCTGTTGCTCATTACCCATGCCGGTACTCTCTGGTTCGGGTTCAGGGTGAAGACGGCAACCACTGCGTTGGCATCATGCGAGAAGTTACTCTGCAGATGCTTTGGTATTTCCTCTACTCTCAGACCTACCATCTGCAACTTAGCCTGCAGTTCCAGGTCTTTGTTGATGATGATGTCTGCATCGTCAGGGCTTTCCATATACTTCACCATGTCGTTTGGTACGTATGCGATTACGCCCAGATGACAGTCTGCATAGTCGGTATGCTGGATAACCATCACCTCCTCGCTTTTGAACACCAGGGTTTTGTCGCTCACATTGATTTTTGTGATGTAAGCATCGGCTGGTGCACAGCAGTAGTGTACCAGACTTGGGTTGTAGATGCTAGTGTTGGAGTAAGGCATGGCAGCATTTGTGGTGCCGGCTCCTCTGTGGCTCATGAAGTTATAGGTGGTGTTCTTAGCCTGTGCGTAGATTTCCACCTTGTTAGCCTGCTTTCTCAATTCCTCTTCTACCTCGGCAATCTCGGCATCCAGTGCATTTCGCTTGGTGTTGTCGGTAAGACCGTAGTAGATGTCCGAACTTTCAGAGGCTTTCTGTTTTCTCAGTTCGGCAAGTCGGGTACGCAGCACCGGAATCTCCTGCTGTGCGAGTTTAGCCTGTACCTCCATGTCGTGAGTCTCCTTTACGGCTGAAGGCAGGATGTTCGGGTCGTATTGGTTCACAATATTACCTAGCAGTACATAAGAGTAGAGCGTATCTCCCTTATGTACCACTTCACCCATTTCTTTGTTCACCTTAAGGATATAGATGTCGTCAACGGCACTGATACGGTTTTCATCGAGGGTTATATAACCGTCGAAGGTTGCCCATATCATACGAGTGACAATATAGTAGGCGGCAAGCACGATAACCAGCAGGAAGATCAGGGCAAAGACAATCTGCTGTCTGGCAAGGCGGTGACCCTGCGACTTCAGCAAGTCTGCCATCGCCTGTTCTTGTGGCGTGCCGTTATATTGGAATTCATTCATATTCTAGTTTCCTTGCATTCAAAGTTCTATTTCTTTGAAGATGTTGTTGTTGTCATAGATGCTCACGGCTTTCTCTATATTGATGATAGCGAGGGCCCGGTTCTGCATCAGTTTGTACATACGCTCCATACTTTCCAGGAGTCCCGTATATTCGTCCATACGCATCAGATAGTTGTATCCCTGCTTCTGATTCTGGTAGGCAAACCGCCGCATTTCGATATATTTGCCGGTCTGGTCTATATGGAAAGCCTCTGTGGCTATAGCCTTGTTCAGGTTGTCTATCTTCTTGAGCAGGATGCCTACCGACTGTTTTATTTCCTTCACATCGGTACCGCGGCTGCTGCGTATGATTTCCTTCTGGGTCTCCAGTGCCTGTCGTTTGCGTGGCGTTTCGTTCCATATAGGAATGGTGAATCTTACGCCCACGTCGGCATTGTTCGAAATCTTGTTGTTGCTCTGCCAGTAGCTCGACCATCTTGCGAATGGTGTGAGTCGGGTAGTGCTTAAATAGTTGGTCAGCTTGCTGTCGTTGTCAGCAATCTGTTCTTTCACCATCATGATGCGTGCATCCAGACTTTCCTGGTTCAGATGGTTCCAGAGGGCTGTTGTGTCTACCACGATCTTGGTTGGTTTGATGCGGTAGATAGGCTTGTTGGTGATATCTCTGTCTGTACAGAGCACGGAGATGTCATATTCAGCCTCCAGCTTTTCGTTCATCACTTTCAGCATCTTGTCGTTGCTGATTCGGTCTTTTTCCAGCATAAACTGGTACGCTTCGTTCATGATGTCGAGGTTGTCCAGTCTGTGTGCTATGACAGTACCGATATAGAAATTATATTGTTCGGTCAGCTCATCGGCTGCCTTTTCATAGATGTCTGCAGTTTGGCGCTTTTTTATTTGCAAGCGGTCGAGTTCATTGGCAAGAGCTATTTTTGTTCTTTTCTCCTTGCCTTGGTAGAACTTCGAGTTGATGATGTTCCAACCCAGTTCGGCTTGAACCTTCATCTTATATTTTGATACCTCTTTTGCGTCGTCTTCATCAGAGTCGAAGTACGAGTCAGGTCGGGCATAAACCTGTCCGGTCACTTCCAGACCGTTGTGTCTGTTGAGCGCAAGATGCTCATGTGCTGTTTTCGACCAGAACAGAGAGTCGGTCTTGTTGATATCAGCGTGATGCTGATTATTGAGTCCTAGTTGTATGACTGGTGCTTTTACCCAGATAGGGTTTTTGATGAGAGTGTCGAGTTGTGCGAAGCGCTGTTTAAAGTGTCTCAGTACATTATTGTTCTTCAGGTTCTCATATACGAGCATCTTAGGGCTGAAACTATTCGGCTTTTTGCCTTTCGTCTGAGCCATAGCGCTTTGTGCTGCCATGAGAAGTAGCAGAACTGTAGTTGAGTATAGTATTATTTTTCGCTTCATAATGAGTTATTAAACACGATGAATGCAGCTGCGAGCTGTTGCAGCTGCATTCATCTCGTGTCTTCTTATTATCTGAAAAGCATTTCGGCTTTTGTTACTTCTTTTGATAATTTGTTTCTGTATGAGCACCTGTTGAAAGGTTGTATACCTGCAGGCGGTCTCTACCATATGCTACATAAATGTAGTTGTCTCTTACTTTGACGTAGTTAGCAGACTTAGATGCTACTCTATGTGCAACAACCTCATGGGTGTTTTTGTCCAAAACGACAAGTCCATAAGAACCGTATGCTAGATAAACGTATTTGTCATCTACATCGCATCCGTTACATAATGCCTTGTATACATTCTTTTTGTCATTCCAAGCTTTTGGCATCTGCCAGTGCCATTGCTCTTCACCCTTCATATTGTAAACATAGAGTCCGAGTCCGCTTTGGCAAACATATATCAAGTTGTCTCTAACAGAAACTACATTCTTGCCATCATTTGGTTTTATACCTACCGTTGTTTTGAATTTTGTAGAATTTTCGAAATCTTCGTCATCTCTATTTATTACTTCGATAGTTGCTCCAACCTCGTCATCGCTAGAATGGTTTTTGTCGTTAAGATAAAGTCCGACGATTTTTCCATTGCCGATTGCTACATGCTTAACCTTTCCTGGTCTTTCTATTTTGTCGACCTCGTTCATGGTGTTTGCATCGTATACGACATAGCCTTCTGTGGTTGCAACAATCAGGTGATCTTTCTTCTTGTTGTAAACAACACAATTCTCGTCATAATTTCCACCTTTATACTCCTCTGTTGCTGGATGCAATTGGGCGTATTGCAATGGTTCTACGATCTTAACAATTGGATTTCCATCCTTGTCAACGTCTGCAGTTGTTATCTCTTTAGACTCCGTTGCTAACAAATGGTCTCCATTAATCGTCATGTATGATAGTAATGCACCCTTCTTTTTAGAATTACCTGGCAGGAAAATCTTTTTCTCGCCATTGTTCAATTCAACAGCCAGAAGGTGGTTGAAGTCTATTACTCTTTGGCTATCATAGAGGTATTGCAAGAGTCGTATCTTATTGTTTTCTACAGGAGTAAGAACTTCAACACAACCTCCGTGTGAGTTATCTGCATTGTCTTTCTGTTCCTGATTTGTATGGTATGACATGTACAGATAGCCGTCAAGATCCATGATGCCTGTAGCAGAGATGTTGTGTGTGTGGTCATAATCCACAGAGATAATCAAGTCTGTCTTTGGCTTATCAGGTTGAGGCTTGTTGTCATTGAATCCTGGAGTCTTGCAATCTTCACTCTCTGTTTTCTTGATTACATATTTAGAAGCCTCGTCAGAAGAGGATAAGAATACGTTACAATCGTTGTTCAGTGTCACTCCGTATCCTTCTTCTGTAATAGAGCTATCTTTTGGTCTTTTAGCTTGGCCATGATTTCCGTCTGATAAAGCACCTAATGTCTTTTCGTTATCATCTGTTATTCCATATATCTTATCTTCTGGAACGTCAACGATGAATCCTGCTCTTTCTCCGCTTGTTGTGAACATGTTACATCTTATCTTATTCTCAGCATCCGGACCAGGAGCATTGAATGCAAGTTTTGCTGCTTTGATTACGCAGACAGCGTCTGTTTCGCCTAATGCGTATGTTCCTTGCTGGGAATTCAAATTCATGAACACATTGTCGCATTCAATCATGGATTGGTCTTTCACTACGACTTTACCACCTGAATCTTGTTTGAAATTCTTGCAGTGCAAATATGATACGTGTAGCTCGCTGCCGTTTGATATATATACGAAATCAGATATATTCGCAGAGCAACCACTATATACTTCACTATTTGTTATAGATAAAGTCTTTGCTTTCAAAGTACCTGTAACATTTAGGACTGCATTGTTAGACAAAATTAAATTCTTCCCACTTAGGTCTAAACTTCCATGATTGTCAACAATTTGGTTAGCTATCGTTAAATTTGTCGCATTTTGAGGAGCAGCAATAGTTCCATAGTTTATTATTTTATTCTGTCCAAGGAATTCTATTCCTGCATTTCCTTGTTTTTTGAAGCCGATGAATTTACCGCCTTTTAAAACTCGAATTTCACCCTTTCCCCACCAATCGCTACTTTCATAATCAAGGGTTCCTGCTACATAAACAGTTTTACCTTCCATGTTAAAAAGAGTCTTGATAGTAACTCCAGCAGGGATAAGTATAATATTATTATTGTTGGTAACGTTAATTACCGCATTATATTCATCTTTTTCAATTTTTGCTGCATTTACAGGAACAGTTACTCCATCCCAATCTGAACCAGCATATGCTCTCGTTCTTGCGCTAGCTGTTGTGTTCTGAACCTTATAGTTTGTAATGCGGCTTGCCAGTTCTTGCGCATCAGTTGTGGAGGTGACAGCAGAACCTACTACAGTCTTGATAGGGGTAGTACCACCATTTTCAAGAATGTTATTACTATCACTACAAGAAGCGAGGAGCATAGCTGCGAAACTAAAAGTAGCAATCTTTATATTTATAGCTTTCATGTTATTCTATATTATTCGTTAATACTTTAGTTACTTTTTGCGCATACCTTATAGTTTTATAGCTAGTTAATTTAGCCTTTATAAGGTTTGTCCTCCCTCACTCTATCATGAGAGTGGGGGAGAACAAGTATTTATATGATTGTATTTTCTGATTACTTTGTCTTTGTAACCTTGAATACCTGTACACGGTTCTGACCGTATGCAACGTAGACATACTCTTCGCCATTTACATTTTCAACGGCAACATAGTTTGCAGAACCACAGTCGTCATTCTTGTAAGCATTTGCCTTACGATGGCAGACTGTTTTACCTGTTTCTTTGTCAAGAACAACCAGACCGTATCCGCCACATGCTACATAGATGTAATCACTGCCGATAGCGATACCATTTGCACGACCCTTGACAGTACCTGTCAATTCAGTCTTCTCTGGTTTTGTAAATGTAGGGCATGTAAAGAAGTTGTCGTTTACCTGACCGTTAGAAGAAATCTTAGCAACACCATTTTCGCCTTTACATACGTATATGTCACCGCTAGTTTCTTCAACTGCCATTACAGCCTTATTGTCCTTAGGAACAACTGCGCCAACTTTGTAAGTAACAGGTGTCTCCAATTCGTTATTATTGTAAACATTCACGTTACCGTCTACATCCAAGGTGTAGAGCTTGTTATTTGCTGTTACAACATGCTTTCCTTCTGCACCTGCCTTGCTCCAGAAACTGAAGTCCTTGGCGAATGAGGTAAGACCTTTAGTTGTTGCTACTACGTGTTCGCCATTGAATTCTGCGACACAGTTAGCATCCATCTTGGTCTTGTTGTCGATAGCGTAAAGTTTCACTTCATCGCCAAGGTTACCTCCATTGAGGTCTATTTTGCCTAAGAATGCACCTGCTGACTTTTTACCGCTACCTGCCAGATAGAGGCTGTTACCATCTACGATAAGATGGTTGTAGTCGCAGTTTTCTGCAGCCTTGTTAGCATCTACTTTCAATTGGTTGCCAGTCATAGAAAGAACCTCAATGTTGCCACCAAATACCTTGTCGCCGTATGTGTGATATGATACATAGAGCTTGTTGTTGGCAGATTGGATACATGTAGCAGACTGACCACCTGTAGATTCCTCAGATGCAATCAAGTCAAGCTTAGCCTGGCTTGCGATAGTTGCAGGGTCGCCAGACCACTGGTAACCATATTTCTTGTGATCCTTATTTACGAGAGTTACATTAGGAGTAGTTTTGTCAGCTACCTTGTCATAGTCTGCGTATGTGGCAGCGATGTCCAAATCCTCGAAAGTATTGTATTGTTTTGAACCACTATAATTCTCCTGGAACTGGAGCAAGAATGTAGAGTTTGTGCCTGGTGTTGCAAAAGCGACAATCTTGCTGTTGTTACTATTATTGGTAAACTTATGTGCCTTGATGACAGCTACAGCATTTTCTCCAGCCAATGTTATCTGACCTGCAGATGCATTGTCTGTAACCAAGTTGTTGGCTGTAATAACATTCTTGTTGCCAATAGTAATCTTACCAGTACCATTGAGAGACAATGTAGCTTCTCCCTTTGCAATTACTTTATCTCCGTCCTTTGTGTTGTTTGTAACGTTAATGTAGGATGCTTCTACGTTGGCGCCATTGTTAACATTGAATGCATTGGTAACCTTGAGGGCTTCTTCTGCCTTCAAATAACCATTTACGTCCAATGTACGGGTCTTGATAAAGCCTCCGATGTAAAGATTACCATTGATGGTAGCGTTACCATTGTTGTCATTGTTGAAGAGGTTCTCTTTAGCGTATACATTTGCACCATTTTCTACCTGGAGGTTGATGGCACGGATAGAACCATCGATGAATACGTTAGCACCAGAACCGAATGTGATATTCTGTGTAGGAGTGATTGATTTATTCTTTTCAGCCGGAGTAATCTCTTTGATAGCTCCAAGACCTGTAATCAAGTCCTTGCTTCCATCGCTCTTCTTATCTCTAAAGTCTGCATAAAAGTTACCATTAATCTTTATGTCATTTTTTACAGAGAGTACGTTTCTAGGATTTGTGCAGTAAACTGTACATCCGCTAGGAATCATGTCACCAGTACCATTGTATTTCAATGTAGCAGAGCTAAGCAACACAATAGTTGTGTTACTCATTTGGGTTGTTTCGTCATACTGCATGGTGCATTTGCCGTCTACGAAAATAGTAGCTCCATTGATTTTCTGTCCAGCGAAGTTAATGTCCTTTTCACTGCTAATCGCGTAAGCCTGATTAGTGAGTTCAGCTGGTACGGTAAGATTCATCACTTTTTTGAAGTCAGTCTTTGCAGGCGCTTTAGGCATAGCAGTTGTGAAGTTTGTAGCACCAGCTCTTGTCAAAAAGAACTTTCTAGCATTAGCTGTGCTGTTCTTGTAGTTAGCGATGTTGCTGTTGTCAATTTGCTGTGCAACAAGCTTTACTGAAGTGAGGTCTGCAGGATTGATTGCTGGTGAACCATCTGCAGGATCACTGTTGCTGTCGCTACATGATGCGAATACGAATGCTGCCAAACCGATAGCAGCAAGTTTTGAATTGAATACTTTCATATCTATTTAAGTTTAAATTGTACTTTCAGTTTCTGATTAATATCACTTACTTATATTCTTGTCCTTCAGCTCGTTGTTTTTTGGGGTAGTTTGACTATCGTTTTGGTAGTTTGACTATCATCATCTTGCGTTCACTTACAAGTGGAGCTGTTAGACGCTGCAAATTTAATGAAATTATTTCATAAATAGTTGTTTTTTAGGGTTAAATAAACTTAATTCGCTGCTTTTTGTTCTGATTCTCATTAGGTTAGTTTGTTGTGGGCGATAACAAATTGGCTCTTCCGCTTGTCAAACGATAACATTTCTGAACTCATTAACCCGAAAATTACTCCGAAAGATAGCAGAATATCTCCGAAGAATACGAAAATATCTCCGATAGATAGCAGAATATCTTCGAAGAATAAACCAGGAAAACAAATGTTGGGAATACGATGATGGATATGTGTTGTGGTGACGAGGTGAAGGGTGAAGGGTATATTTTAAATCTTATATTATATTCTTTTTTTAGGGTTTTTCCGATTTTTGACCCTAGGGTACCTTTTCGTTTTTTTCCTTGCCGCGCGTATATATAAAAAAGAGTTTTCAAACCTTCACCCTTCACCTTTTTATTTAACATTTTGTGTGTCAAATAGTTACGGGTGAAGGGTGGTGAAGGGTGTTTTTCACTTTTTATAAACATATTTTAAGAATTTGGCCCGTTTTTACATATTTTAAGCGTTTATTTTTGGTTCCGAAAGAGGTGCCATTTTTTTAGGGTCCCATTTTTTCTCTTTTCTTACCGCTGAAATCTTTGAAAAACGAGTGGGGAAGGATATCCCGTCTTATGTTGTGTTAAACAATTATCAGATAAAAGAAGTTAACGATACCGAAAAAGGACTGATTTTTAAACAAATATTAACGTAGAAAATTTGAAGTTTCGCATATTAGATGATTCAAGTTTAAGGCAAGTTCAGAAGTTAAAAGAGTTAAAGAAGTTTAAGCGGTTAAAGAAGTTAAAGGGAAGTTAAAGAAGTTATCACTCCCTATGGTCGTTCAGTAAACCAGGAAAACAAAGATTTCCGAAACAGAACGGTATTCGGTTTATCAATTATTTGCTGAACTTTCGCATGTGGTTCAAGAACGGGCTGAAGGCCCAAAAGCTCCTAGCCCAGGGCATCGCCCTGGGTATAATGTGTGCAAGCTAGTCGCCCTGTAAGGGCAAAAGCTTTAAAGAACCGGGTATTTACAAGGCTTTTGCCCTTACAGGGCGTCTTGCTGATTGCTATTATACCCAGGGCGATGCCCTGGGCTAGGAGCTTTTGGGCTTTCAGCCCGTACTTAAGCCACATGCGAAAGTTCAGTAAAGCAAAGGTAATGCGATGCTTTTGTCGGCGAGAAACCTTTCAAGACTATCCTTCTTTGTTGGCAATGCCTATAGCCCATTCCGGAATCTCCTTCACGTATTCCTTAAATATTTTACCTTCTGTCATTCTGAAAAGAAGTTGAGCTTCTACACCGTCTTTTGAGTTGTCATATACGTATGTGCGGTCGGCGTATTGGGATGCTATTTCGCAATTGATGATGGATTTGGCATATCTTGAAATAATCTTTGTAATCGGTACATCGTGTCCACCTTTCATTACTCTAGTAGCAATTCTTGAAGCATTTATTGTTGGCGAGGAAGTTCCTACAAAAAAGAGACGAATAAAAAATCCAGCTTCTTTAGCTCTTTTGATAAAGTCAATTTTCTCGGCAGTGGACATTACTGTTTCGAAAATCATACTATGTTTATTGTTGAGGCATTCTTCTCTTTGAGCCTGGCAGTATTGGGCTGCTTTTAATACTGCATCTTGATTGTTCCAATCGCCAAACATATTTTGTGCAATATTGTCTGGGTTGATATAAATAGAATCTTCTAGCCATTCGTGGTGTAATACACGACTGGTTATTGTTGTCTTCCCAGAACCATTAGGTCCTGCAATGACAATTAAAACGGGTTTGTGTATTTTTGCCTCCATTAATTCAAATTGAATTTTTGTCGTTGTTCTTTAGCCTGTTTTTGCATATTGGCAAAATAACTTCTGTAAGCTTCTTCGTTTTCTCTGTTGTATATTTCGGCAGCCTCATGCATAATCTGAGCCAGCATTTCATCTGTTGGCTCTTCCATGCTTGTCAGCCGATAGCTATTTAATTCTTTTTCTGAAATCATAATTCTAATATTTTAAAGTCTGCTGCAAATTTTCCGTTACTGAATTTTCGCAAGTTGGCTCCACTCGCCCTGAAAGGGCAGAAGCTCCTAGCCCAGGGCAGCGCCCTGGGTAATCAAGGACGCAAGCCTATCGCCCTGTAAGGGCAAAAGCTTTCAAGTACCAGGTAATAACAAAGCTTTTGCCCTTACAGGGCGCCTTGCTGATTGCTATTATACCCAGGGCGCTGCCCTGGGCTAGGAGCTTTTGGGCCTTCAGCCCGTACTTGAACCACATGCGAAAGTTCAGTAAGTAATCTATATTTCTGCTTTTAGCTGCAGTATATGCTCCGCCGACAGCCCGGTTATTTCCTTTACCGTCGCTTCATCTATGCCCTTTGCCAGCATCTTTCTGGCAATCTCAAGACTTCTTTTTTCCTTGCCTTCGGCTATACCTTCACGCTTGGCGGTGTCTACGGAATTCTTGATGTCGCGATATGCCATCTTGCTGGTTTCGTACTCCCTCATTTCCTGCGGAGTGAACTTGGCTATCTCGGCTTTGATGTATCTTTCTTCTACCTGTTTCATACGCGATTCATTTAAATTAATACTTTTGCAAAGATTATGTCAGTGAGTGCAATGAAAGCTTGCTTTCGAATTGCCGAGCGCCGTACAATCTTCTGCAAAGATACGCTGAAAATTTGTAACTTCCAAATTTTTAGGCAATTTTTTGCATTGGGGGATAGAGAAAAATAAATCTATTGTAACGCCTTGTAGAATTTGTGCCTTTTCCTTGAATACCTTAATGTTATGGCGTGTTGCTTGCTTGAAATTGGAGTGAGGCTTACTTCAATAGTCAACGAATATTATTTCAGTGACTAACGAAGGCTGTTTCAGTGACTAACGAAGGCTATTTCAGTAAGAACAGGAGACTGTTTCAGTGAGAATAGCTTTCTGTTGCACTTTTTTTTCTGCATTTTTTTCTCTTATCCTGCAACCTTTATGTATCTTCTTACGTCTAACCATCAGATTTCCGAAACAGAACGGTATTCGGTTTATCACGTATTTAGAAACATAAAATTAGATATGAGTATGAAGAAATTTGGTATTTGGGCGGTGGCTACCGCTTTATTCTTTGCCCCAATGGGCTTGAGTTCTTGCAGTATGGGATCTTCTGCCAGTGAAATGAAGGGAAGTCTCAACTTTACGCAGGATGATTTGACCGAGAAACCTTTCAAGGCAATCGACGTGAATGTGATTGCCAGCGTTTATTATACCCAGAACAATGGCGATGAATGCAGCGTTCGATTGGATTACTCTGCCATCAAGGATGCTGAGTTCGTACAGAAGCTCAAGGAGAAACTCAAGGTGGTTTATCGTGACGGCGAGGTGAAGATCGGACTCAATGGAAAGGTCAAAGTGCCTGCCGCGTGTAACTCTGAAAAGAATAGACTCAAGATTTATATCACCAGTCCTGACCTGGTGAAGATTGCACAGGAAGGCGTGGGTTCATTCTATGCCAAGACGATTAATAGCGACCGCCTGAAAATCGATAACGAGGGTGTTGGCTCTGTTAAAATTGGGAAGATTCTTGCCAACAAACTGGAGATAACCAACGAGGGTGTTGGCTCGGTAAATATCGATGATGTGGCTGGAGATGATATGAACATTGATAACGAAGGCGTAGGCTCGGTGAAAATCTCTAAGATTGAGATGGGAAGTGTGAAACTGGATAATGAGGGCGTAGGCTCTGTTAATCTGGGAATGTTTAAGGGCGGCAGTCTGATTATCAAGAATGAAGGCGTGGGCAGCGTGAAAGCCAAGGTTGACTGCCAAAGTGTAAACGCTACATCCGAGGGTGTTGGCGGAGTTAACTTGAGCGGCGTAACCCGTCAGTATAATAAGAATAAAGGTGGAATCGGAGGAATTTCTGATGGCGGATTGACAGTAAGGGAGTAACGTAAGTTGTTGAAAAACAGAAAATAAAGTGGTTAAGAATTATTGCGGAAAATTTTCAAAAATTCATTTTGAAAATTTTCCGCAGCTAAGAAATTCGTAATTAGAAGTCCCACTTTACACCGAGGCAAGGGCGAACCATCCAGCCGGCATTGCTGCCGAAGTTGTGGCTGATTTCTACCTCGCTACCTACGCTCAGGTTCTCGCAGCTGAAGTGCTGACCTACGTTGTACCAGAGCTGTGGCTCAGTAGTGAAGACGGTGTGCTCAGCTTTGTAATCGATGTTGCCATCCTTGTCGAGCTTCGGGTCGCCATCCTTATCCAGGAAAGAACTGTGGTCCTCCCACCAGAAATCTGCGAAACCGCTAAAGTTCAATCCCTTTAATCCAAAGATGTCTTTGCATCCCCAAACAGCAGTAAACTGCATTGGTACGTTCTGGTCGGTCTTGCGGATAGTCTTGTAGAGTGCCTGGAGTGTCAAGGTGTTCTTGAAACTCTTGTCGTGCATGAAATACTCCACACCGAAGAGCCAGGCATTGTTGATAGGGTAGTTCTTGGTAATACCACCATTATACTCTACGTGGAGGCTCCAGTTCTTCATTGGGCTGTTCTGCCAGAAGTTCAATGCACGTGAAATCTCTGTGTAGGTACCACCCTGTGCCACGTTTGGACTGTTGGTGTCCATCTTGTCGTAATTGAAGTCGTGGTCTACAAAGAAATAAGTGTTACCCCATTTGTCCTGCTTGAACATTTCGAGTGTGAGGGTAACAAACTTGCGGTCACTGCCGAAGTCGTAGAAAACTTGGGCGTTGGTCTGTGCTAAAGTTTTGCTCGCAGGGAGCAACGCAAGTGCCATGAGCAGTAGGCTTTTCATCTTTTTCATAAATTTTTTCTTTTCTTTATTATTTATTAAATGAAACAAAAAACTGCGGACGGAAGGCCCGCAGTTTGTAATTATATTTATCCGTAACGATTAGTATGCGAAGAGAGGATAATCCTTCATTGTAGCATTCACCTTTTCGCGAACGCGGGCAATGACCTTCTCGTCCTCAGGAGCATTCAGAACCTCCTCGATGAGTTCGGCAATGAGGTGCATCATGTCTTCCTTGGCGCCACGTGTGGTCATGGCTGCTGTACCCAGGCGGATACCTGATGTCTGGAAGGCTGAACGGCTGTCGAATGGTACCATGTTCTTGTTGACTGTGATGTCGGCTGCAACCAGCGCATTCTCAGCGACTTTACCTGTAAGATCTGGATATTTACTTCGGAGGTCTACGAGCATAGAATGGTTGTCTGTACCACCGCTCACGATACCGAATCCGCGACCGATGAGGTCATCTGCGAGTACGGCTGCATTCTTCTTTACCTGAGTAGCATACTCCTTCCATGAAGGCTGCAGATTCTCATTGAAGGCTACTGCCTTGGCAGCGATGACGTGCTCCAGCGGACCACCCTGCTGACCTGGGAATACGGCAGAATTCAAGAGCATGCTCATCTTCTTAACCTCGCCCTTCTTGGTAGTCAAACCCCATGGATTGTCAAAATCTTTGCCCATCAGAATGATACCGCCACGAGGACCACGGAGGGTCTTGTGGGTAGTAGAAGTAACGATGTGCGCATACTTCAATGGGTTGTCGAGCAGACCGGCTGCAATCAGACCTGCAGGGTGAGCCATATCGATCATGAGGAGTGCGCCTACCTCATCGGCAATCTTGCGCATGCGGGCATAATCCCACTCGCGGCTATAAGCGCTACCACCACCGATAATCAGTTTTGGTTTGTGCTCAAGAGCCAGTTTCTCCATCTCGTCGTAGTCTACACGGCCTGTTTCCTTGTTCAGGTTGTAACCGATAGGGTTGTAGAGAATACCGGATGTATTGACGTGGCTACCATGAGAGAGGTGGCCGCCGTGGTCGAGGTTCAAGCCCATGAAGGTATCGCCTGGCTTCAATACGGCAAGCAGAACAGCAGCGTTAGCCTGTGCACCAGAGTGAGGCTGTACGTTGGCATACTCAGCACCGAACACCTTCTTTACACGCTCGATGGCGAGGTTCTCTACGATGTCAACTACCTGGCATCCGCCATAATAACGCTTGCCTGGCAGTCCCTCGGCATACTTGTTAGTAAGGTAAGAACCCATAGCGTTCATCACCTCGTCACTCACGAAATTCTCAGAAGCGATAAGCTCCATACCTTTCAGCTGGCGCTGATGTTCTCTTTCGATTAAGTCGAAAATCTCTTGATCTTTTACCATTTCCCTTTACTTTTTATGGTTGATGTTTAATGAAATCGGATGCAAAAATAAGCAATATCTCTCAAACTACCAAATAAATCGTAATATTTTGAGTGATATTGCTTACTTTTTGTTATAAACTACCTGTTTTTATTACTTGCAGAGCTCTACTTTGCCCAATTGCTGCTCTTTGTCGCAGTAGTGGCAACGTACGATACCGAGCACCTTGTCTACGGTATGGAAGAGGGTCTGCATAGGCTCGTTGTTGGTGATGCACTTAGGGTTGTTGCACTTTACGATGCCCTTCAGTGTGTCAGGAGTCTTGACGGTCTTCTTCTCTACGATTTCGTAGTCTTTGATGATACTTAGTCCGATGTTAGGCGCAACGACAGAGAGTCGGTTGATTTCCTCATCGGTAAAATACTTGTTGGCAACCTTGATGATGCCCTTCTTGCCAATCTTCTTGCTTGGCAGGTTGTAGCCGATGGTAACAGGAGTCTCCATCTTCTCCAACTGGAGCAGATTTACTACCTGATAGGTCTTTTCGGCTGGTATATGGTCGATTACTGTACCGTTCTCGATAGCCGCAACCACTAATTGACTTTTATTATTTCCCATAATTAATCACTAATAAATAATCACTAAACACTACTCAATAATGGTCTTGTCGTTCTTTACATCATCGAGCGAGATGCCGAGGCAGTGGCAGAAGATAGCCTCACGTGCATAGAGGCCGTTCTGAGCCTGCTGGATATAGTATGCATGTGGATCATCGTCTACATCGTAAGCAATCTCGTTTACGCGTGGCAGCGGATGCATGATCTTCATGTTCTCCTTCGCCTTGCAGAGCATGTCACGCTTCAGGATATACACGTTCTTTACACGCTCATATTCCATCAGGTCGCTGAAACGCTCCTTCTGTACACGGGTCATGTAGAGGATGTCGGCACCTGCAATCACATCTTCGTTAAAGTCCTCGTGCTCAACATATTTGATGTTGTGCTCCTTGCAGTAGAGTTTATACTCTTCTGGCATGGCGAGTTCCTTAGGTGCGATGAAATGGAAGGTAGGATTGAAGTGGCGCATGGCTGTGATAAGTGAGTGAACGGTGCGGCCATATTTGAGGTCACCCACAAGATAGATGTTCAAGTTCTCCAGGGTACCCTGGGTCTTGTAGATAGAGTAGAGGTCGAGCAGGCACTGTGAAGGATGCATGTGAGCGCCGTCGCCTGCATTGACGATAGGCACTGGTGCTACCTCACTGGCATACTGGGCTGCTCCCTCGATGAAATGGCGCATGGCGATTACATCGGCATAGTTGCTTACCATCAGGATGGTATCCTTGAGGGTCTCACCCTTGGTGGTACTGGATGTCTTGGCATCAGAGAAGCCAATGACACGGGCGCCAAGACGGTTGGCAGCGGTTTGGAAACTGAGTTGGGTACGAGTTGATGGTTCGAAGAAAAGGGTCGCTACGACCTTTCCCTTCAACAACTCCCTGTTCGGGTGCTTTTCGAACTCTTGCGCCATTTCCAGGAGGTACATGATTTTCTCCTTGGAAAGGTCTGCAATGGTCACAAAATTATGTTTTTCCATTTGAAATATGATTGAATGTTCTAAAATCGCCCCCAAAGTTACATAAAAAATCTGATTTATGTGCGATAAATCAAAACTTTTATGTAATTTTGCACAAATATTTAAAGAAATAGTAATGAGAAAGCGATTTATACATATCTTATGGGCTGTTTTCGGCACCGGAATACTCACGGTTATTCTTGCCTTTGTTGCCATCTGGTTTGGAAAGATTGGCTACATGCCCGACATCGAGGATCTGCAGAATCCTATCAACAGATTTGCCACCCAGGTTTACTCTGCCGATGGCAAGGTGCTTGGTACGTGGAACCTGAACAAGGAGAACCGTATCGTGATTCCTTACAAGAAAATGTCACCTTATTTAATAAAGGCACTGGTGGCTACTGAGGATGAGCGATTCTATGAGCATTCAGGTATCGACTTCCGTGCACTGGGACGTGCCATCGTCAAGCGTGGTATCCTGGGACAGACTAATGCGGGTGGTGGAAGTACCATCACGCAGCAGCTCGCCAAGCAGCTTTATTCTGAGAAGGCTGGCAGTACGATGGAACGATTGTTGCAGAAGCCGATAGAGTGGGTGATTGCGGTGAAGCTGGAACGCTATTATACCAAAGAGGAGATTCTGGCTCTCTATCTCAATTACTTCGATTTCCTGCACAATGCTGTAGGAATCAAGACGGCGGCCAATACCTATTTTAATAAGGAACCGAAGAATCTGACCCTCTGTGAGTCGGCAACGCTCATCGGACTGTGCAAGAATCCGTCGCTCTTCAATCCGGTTCGCTATCCGGAGAGAGCGAGGGAACGCAGAAATGTGGTTCTTTCGCAGATGGTGAAGGCGGGATATCTGAGCCGGAGCGAGTATAGCCAGTATGCTGCTGAGCCGCTGACACTCAATTTCCACCGTACCGACCATAAGGATGGTTCGGCTACTTATCTGCGTGAGTTCCTTCGCCAGTATATGATGGCTAAGCGTCCGGAGCGCAGTGATTATCCATCCTGGAACCGTGCCCAGTTTGTGGTGGATTCTATCCAGTGGGAGAATGATCCGCTCTATGGATGGTGCAACAAGAACTATAAGAAGGATGGTTCGCCATATAATGTATACAGTGATGGACTGAAGGTGTTTACAACTATCGATAGCCGTATGCAGCAGTATGCGGAAGAGGCTATGTATCAGCATGTAGCCCGCTATCTGCAGCCTCGCTTCAGTGCAGAGATAGCCCGCAAACCAAGCTCGCCATACAGCGATAAGCTGACACCGCAACAGATTAAGAGTATACTGAACCGCAGTATCACCCAGAGTGAGCGTTACCGTACGATGAAGGCTGCGGGATATTCTGAGGATGAAATCAAGGCGGCATTCCGCAAGAAGCAGGAGATGACCGTATTTACCTATCATGGTGATATTGATACGCTGATGAGTCCGCTCGATTCTATCCGTTATTACAAGAGTTTTCTGCGTAGCGGTTTTATGAGCATGGATCCTAAGACGGGTGCTGTGAAGGCGTATGTGGGTGGATTGGATTATACTCATTTCATGTATGATATGGTGAGTCTGGGACGCCGGCAGGTGGGTTCTACCATCAAGCCATTCCTTTACAGTCTGGCGATGTCTAACGGCTTCCAGCCTTGCGATCTGGCGCCTAACCGTCAGCAGACCTATATGGTGGCAGGTCGTCCGTGGACACCTCGCAATGCCAACCATTCACGTGCCGGACAGATGGTTCCGCTGAGTTGGGGATTGGCGCAGAGTAGCAACTGGGTGAGTGCTTATCTGATGAGTAAGCTCAATCCGCAGCAGTTCGTACAGATGTTGCGCGACTTCGGCATCAACAATCCTGATATCCATGCATCCATGAGTCTCTGTCTGGGACCATGTGAGGTAAGTGTCAGCGAGATGGTGAGCGCTTATACCGTATTTGCCAACCACGGCATCCGTACTGCTCCAATGTTTGTGAGCCGTATCGAGGATAATGAAGGTAATACGATTGCTACCTTCCAGCCACGTATGAACGAGGTGATCAGTGCCGATAATGCCATGAAGATGCTTACCATGCTGATGGGCGTTGTGGATAATGGTACGGCAGGAAGACTGCGCTACCGTTATAACCTGGAAGGACAGATTGGCGCCAAGACCGGTACTACCAATAACAACAGCGACGGTTGGTTTATCGGCTTTACTCCACAACTCGTAAGTGGCTGCTGGGTAGGTGGTGAGGAGCGTGATATCCACTTCGATTCCATGAGTATGGGTCAGGGTGCTACCATGGCTTTGCCTATCTGGGCGATATTCATGAAGAAGGTTTATGCCGACCCGTCGCTGGGTATCAGTCCTGCTATCAAGTTCGATTTGCCGGAAGACTACAATCCTTGTTCCCGCAAGGCAGCCGAACAGGATGACTTTGAGGAAGTAGGAGGTGGCAGCATCGACGAAGTTTTCGAATAAAAACCAAGGCATTCGCCATTTTTGCATGTATTTATTTTAAATAGTGCAAAAATGGCGAATGTTATTTGTTTATATGCATTTTTTTTTGTATTTTTGCAGAGTTTTAGAACATGCATAGCCCGAATGATGTTTCTTCGGGTTTTTCAAAATAGAAATAAAATAAAAAATCATTATAATGAACGTTTCATACAAATGGCTTAAAGAATACGTCGATTTCGATTTGACACCACAGGAGACTGCGGACGCGTTGACCTCTTGCGGACTCGAAGTTGACGCTTTGGAAGAAGTTCAGTCTGTCAAGGGCGGACTGAAAGGTCTCTATGTGGGTAAAGTATTGACATGCGAGGAGCATCCTAACAGCGATCACCTCCATGTTACAACCGTTGACTTGGGCAAGGGCGAACCTCAGCAGATTGTCTGTGGTGCTCCTAACGTTGCTGCAGGTCAGAAGGTTATCGTGGCTGATTTGGGCTGCGTGCTTTACGATGGCGACCAGAGTTTTACCATTAAGAAGAGCAAACTCCGCGGTGTAGAGAGTTTGGGTATGATCTGTGCTGAGGATGAAATTGGTGTAGGTACCTCTCACGACGGCATCATCGTACTCCCAGAAGATGCTCCGGTAGGTCAGCCTGCTGCTGAATATTATCACCTGGAGAGCGACTGGCTCATCGAGATTGATATCACAGCCAACCGTGCTGATGCGCTCGGTCACTGGGGTGTAGCCCGCGACCTGTATGCCTGGTTGAAGCAGAATGGCTACAAGACAAGCTTGCATCGCCCATCTTGCGATGAGTTTGTGGTAGACAACGAGGATCTTCCTATCGATGTTGAAATCCAGAATACTGAGGCTTGCAAGCGTTATGCCTGTGTAAGCATCACCGGTTGTGAGGTGAAGGAAAGTCCTAAGTGGTTGCAGGATAAGCTGAACATCATCGGCTTGCGCCCTATCAACAATATCGTGGATATCACCAACTACATCATGATGGCATACGGCCAGCCTTTGCACTGCTTCGATGCAGACATGGTTACCGGTCATAAGATTGTAGTTCGTACCCAGCCAGAGGGCACTAAGTTTGTTACTCTCGATGGCGAGGAGCATACCTTGGGTGAGCACGACCTGAGCATCTGCAATGCTGAGGAGCCTATGTGTATCGCCGGTATCTTCGGCGGTAAGGGTTCTGGTACTTACGAGACAACCAAGGATGTAGTCTTGGAGAGTGCTTACTTCCATCCTACATGGATCCGCAAGAGCGCTCGCCGTCATGGTTTGAGTACAGATGCCAGCTACCGTTTTGAGCGTGGCGTAGATCCAAACGGACAGATTTATGCATTGAAGCAGGCAGCCATCCTCTGTAAGCAGTTGGCTGGCGGTAAGATTTCCATGCAGATCAAGGATGTATATCCAGAGCCAATGCAGGATTTCCCAGTTCGCCTGAACTATGAGTATGCGCATCGCCTCATCGGTAAGGAGATTGGTGCTGAAACCATCAAGAACATTGCTACATCTCTCGAGATGAAGATCGTGAAGGAGGATGCTGAGGGTATCGACCTCCTGGTTCCTGCTTATCGTGTAGACGTTCAGCGTCCTTGCGACGTGGTAGAGGATATTCTCCGTATCTACGGATATAATAATGTGGAGATTCCAACCCAGTTGAAGAGCTCCCTGACTGTTCAGGGCGATGAGGATAAGGCTTATCACAGCCAGAACCTCGTGGCAGAGCAGCTGGTAGGCGAGGGCTTCATGGAGATTCTCAACAACTCTCTGAGCAAGGCTAGCTACTATACCGATTTCGATCTCAACAAGTATCCTAACGAGACAACCGTGAAGGTGATGAACCCATTGAGTGCTGATCTCGGTGTGATGCGCCAGACGATGCTGTTCGGTGGTTTGGAGAGCGTGGTTCGCAACATCAACCATAAGAGCCAGAACCTGAAGTTCTTCGAGGTAGGTAACACCTATATATATAATAAGGAGAAGTGGAGCGAGGAGAGTCCTATCAAGGCTTACTCTCAGGAGGCTCACATGTCTCTCTTCATCACCGGTAAGCGCGTAGAGGGCAGTTGGGCTCATGCTGATGAGCAGAGCAGCATCTACGAGTTGAAGGCTGTGGTAGAGAATGTTCTCCGCCGTGTGGGTATGCCACAGAACAACGTGGTTATCAAGCACAGCGACAATAACATCTTCTCTAAGGGCGTAAGTTATGAGACCCGTGCCGGAAAGGTATTGGTAGAACTGGGTATCCTGAGCCTGAAGTTGAAGAAAGCATTCGATATTGAGCAGGATGTATTCTATGCTGATATCCACTGGGATAACCTGATGAAGGCAGTGAAGAAGGTGAACCTTACTTACACCGACATCAGCAAGTATCCTTCAGTGAGCCGCGACCTTGCATTGCTCGTAGACAAGAATGTAGAGTTCGCTCAGATTGAGCAGATTGCCCACCAGACAGAGAAGAAACTTCTGAAGAGCGTTGTTCTCTTCGATGTTTACGAGGGTGAGCATTTGCCAGAGGGCAAGAAGAGTTATGCCGTTAACTTCATCCTGCAGGATGAGGAGAAGACTCTGAATGACAAGCAGATAGATGCTATCATGAAGAAGCTCATAGCCAACCTTACAAGCAAGCTCAATGCTGAATTGAGATAATGCAGAAGGTGCTCAGTGCAGAATTAAGATAATATTATAAACAAACGATAAACATTTAAAATTTTATTCCAATGGGAAGAGCATTTGAATATCGTAAAGCTACAAAGCTGAAAAGATGGGGCCACATGGCCAAGACATTTACTAAGTTGGGTAAGCAGATTGCTATTGCTGTGAAGGCAGGCGGTCCAGAACCAGAGAACAACCCATCATTGCGTGCTATCATCGCTAACTGTAAGCGTGAGAACATGCCTAAGGATAACATCGCTCGTGCCATCAAGAACGCTTGTGGCAAGGATACCAGCGATTACAAGGAAGTAACATACGAGGGATATGGCCCTCACGGAGTGGCTGTCTTCGTTGATACTCTGACAGACAACACTACACGTACTGTTGCTGACGTTCGTTCTATCTTCAACAAGTTCAGCGGAAACTTGGGTACAACAGGTTCTCTGTCTTTCCTCTTCGACCACAAGGCTGTGTTCACATTCAAGAAGAAGGAAGGTCTGGATATGGATGAGATGATTCTCGACCTGATCGACTACGGCGTAGAAGATGAGTTTGATGAGGATGAGGAGAACAACGAAATCACAATCTATGGTGCTCCTACAAGCTTCGGTGAGATTCAGAAGCACCTGGAGGCTGAGGGTTTCGAGGTAACTGGTGCTGAGTTCACTTACATCCCTAACGATTTGAAGGATGTAACTCCTGAGGAGCGCGAAACTATCGACAAGATGGTTGAGAAGTTGGAAGAGTTTGACGATGTTCAGACTGTATATACCAACATGAAGCCAGAAATTCCTGCAGACGCAGAATAAGCATTATGTTGCAGCAAGACAAACAGGATAAGTTGCAGAAGGTAACTTATCAGACTCATGGCACCTGCTCAAAATACATCTGCATCAGTATAGATGAAGATGGAAATGTGCAGGATGCCCAGTTCATCGGAGGCTGCGATGGCAATACCAAGGGCGTTTGTGCTTTGATTAAAGGCATGAAGGCAAAGGAGGTCATCGCCCGACTGAAGGGTATCACTTGTGGAAATAAGCCTACAAGCTGTCCAGACCAGTTGGCGACAGCTTTGCAGGAAATGGGATATTAAGAGTATTTTAGGCACGGATTACTAGCTAGTACTCCGTGCCTTTTCTAATACTAGTACTCCGTGTCTTTTCTAATACTTGAAGATATCATCCAGCAACACCTCCTTCGGGTTCTTAGCCGAATGATATACGAAACGGAAGGTGAAATGCTCTTCCTTATATTTCTTCAGACCAGGGTTGTTGTCCAGGGCTTCCTTCTGAATCTTATGGAGTTTACCCTTGTTGGCATCAATCGCCTTCTTGTTATCTGCCTTGTTTCTCAAAGAGATATAGTATGTATATATCTTCTTGGTTTTATCAAATGCAGCACTGTCAGTCCTGGCATCGTTGACGTATGGAGTAGGACAGTATTTTTCAGTATATTCCTTGGCTTCACGAGCCGCTTTGTCCTCCAGACTTTCTGTACAAGAAACGAGCAAAGAAGCAAAAATACCGATGTAAATCAACTTTTTCTTCATGATTTTTCTATTTTTTATCTAAAAATCTCTATTATTTTCAATATTTTGTGCAAAGATACGAAAAAAAATACTATCTTTGCACTCTAAAGAGAGAAAATTATATGGAGAATATAAATAAAATAAGAAATTTCTGCATTATTGCACATATAGACCATGGTAAAAGTACCTTGGCAGACCGACTTCTGGAGAAGACTCAGACCATCAAGATTACTGAAGGACAGATGCTTGATGATATGGATTTGGAAAGAGAACGTGGTATCACGATCAAGAGTCACGCTATCCAAATGGAATATAAGGCAAAGGATGGACAGACCTATATCCTGAATCTTATTGATACTCCGGGACACGTTGACTTCTCATACGAAGTTTCCCGTTCCATCGCTGCTTGCGAGGGAGCACTGCTGGTTGTTGACGCAACTCAAGGCGTTCAGGCACAGACCATTTCAAACCTCTATATGGCTATCGAGCACGACCTGGAGATTATTCCGGTAATCAATAAGATAGATATGCCTTCAGCTATGCCTGATGAGGTAGAAGATGAAATAGTAGACCTGATCGGTTGTAAGCATGAGGATATTCTCCGTGCTTCAGGTAAGACCGGTGAGGGTGTAGAAGATATACTGGAAGCTGTTGTTAATCGTGTTCCTGCTCCAGTAGGAGACGAGAAGGCACCGCTTCAGGCTTTGATTTTCGACTCTGTATTCAACTCTTTTCGCGGCATCATCGCCTATTTCAAGATAGAGAATGGCGTGATCCGTAAGGGAGATAAGGTGAAGTTCTTCAATACCGGCATGGAATATGATGCTGATGAAATCGGTGTATTGAAGATGGATATGATTCCACGCCAGGAATTGGGTACCGGTGAGGTAGGTTATATCATCTCGGGTATCAAGAATGCTACCGAGGTAAAGGTGGGTGATACCATTACCCATATTGCCCGTCCTTGTGACAAGGCGATTGCGGGTTTCCAGGAAGTGAAACCTATGGTCTTTGCTGGTGTTTATCCTATCGATCCTAGCGATTACGAGAATCTGCGTGCATCGCTCGAAAAACTGCAGCTCAATGATGCTTCATTGACTTTCTCGCCAGAGAGTTCTGTGGCTTTGGGCTTCGGTTTCCGTTGCGGATTCCTCGGTTTGCTCCACATGGAAATCGTACAGGAGAGACTGGACCGTGAGTTTAATATGGATGTCATCACTACCGTACCTAACGTATCTTATATGGTATACGACAAGCAGGGCGGTGTGAAAGAGGTTCACAATCCTTCCGGATTGCCAGACCCAACACTGATAGACCATATTGAGGAACCATATATCCGGGCAACCATCATTACGGCTACCAATTATATTGGACCAATCATGAAACTCTGTCTGGACAAACGAGGCGAACTCATCAACCAGGAATATGTGAGTGGAAACCGTGTAGAGCTCCACTTCATGTTACCGCTGGGAGAAATCGTCATCGACTTCTATGACAAGCTGAAGAGTATCTCCAAGGGATATGCTTCGTTCGATTATCATATCGATTCATTCCGTCATTCCGACCTGGTGAAGCTCGATATCCTGTTGAATGGAGAGCCTGTAGATGCATTGAGTACTTTGACCCACCGCGATAACTCTGTGAGCTTCGGCCGCAGAATGTGCGAGAAGTTGAAGGACCTGATACCTCGTCAGCAGTTCGATATTGCTATCCAGGCAGCTATCGGTGCCAAGATTGTGGCACGTGAGACTGTTAAACAGGTGCGCAAGGATGTTACCGCCAAATGTTATGGTGGTGACGTAAGCCGTAAGCGCAAGTTGCTGGAGAAGCAGAAGAAGGGTAAGAAGCGCATGAAGCAGATTGGTAATGTGGAAGTTCCACAGAAAGCCTTCCTTGCTGTGCTCAAACTCGACTAATGATTTAATATAAGTATAATGGAAAAGGAGGTTAAGTATTATGGCAGACTTTAAAGTAATTACCCCTAAGCGTGATATTGCGCGCGAATTGGCGCGTAAATATAGTACGATGACTCATGATGAGCTCGATGTGGTGGAAGATATCCTTGAGCCTATCAAGTATGGCAAGGGCGAGCTGATCTTGCCTGAAGGTGAACAGTGCATGGGTATCTCGTACATCGAGAAGGGATTGGTACGCCAATTTTACTTTAAGAATGGCAAGGAGGTGACCGAGCATCTGGGTGTGGATCATACCATCTTTATGTGCATTGAGAGCCTCTTTAAGGAAGAACCTACCCACCTGCAGGTGGAAGCTTTGGAGCCTACGCTGGTGTATATGCTACCGAAGAAGAAGCTGGAGGCGGCTGCTATGCGTAATGTCAATATCCAGATGCTTTATCGTAAGATACTGGAAGAGAGTTTGATTCAGTCTCAGATTCATGCCGATCTGATGCGATTTGAGTCGGCACCCAATAAGTATAAGCGCCTGTGCGAAATGAACCCACAGGTTGTGCTACGAGCTCCGCTCACCTATATCGCAAGCTATCTGCAAATGACTCCGGAAACGCTGTCCAGAATCCGATCAAATACATTATTATAATTTACTGAACTTTCGCATGTTTTGCCCCACACGCCCTGAAAGGGCAGAAGCTCCTAGCCCAGGGCATCGCCCTGGGTAATTACGGATGCAAACCTGTCGCCCTGTAAGGGCAAAAGCTTTAAAATACCGGACAATAAACAAAGCTTTTGCCCTTACAGGGCGTCTTGCTAATTGCCATTATACCCAGGGCGATGCCCTGGGCTAGGAGCTTTTGGGCCTTCAGCCCGTACTTAAACCACATACGAAAGTTCTGTAACTTATAAAAAATGGTGTGACTTCAAAACCGAAGTCACACCATTTTTTTTGTATCTTTTGATTCTATCGAATAAAGCTTTCTTTATTCCATAGATAGAAGTTTTCTTTATTCTGCCGTATAGAGGAATCGCTTGATGCTCTTCTTAGGAGTCTTTTCAAACTCCTCTTCATGTATACGTATTTCTGATACTTTGCTGTAAGCAGGAATCATGGTGTTGAGCTCCTGGCGGTTCTGCTCCATGACATCTGCCAGTTCGTTGGTACCGAGGTTAAGGGTCTGAGCTTCATCATAGTCTGGGTGAACCAGAGCAATGAGCTTGTCGCCCTTCTGTACAACCACGCTTTCCGCTACCAGAGCCAAAGAGTTGAGCTTATCCTCAATCTCCTCAGGGTAGATATTCTGACCGTTTGCGCCAAGCAGCATGTTCTTGCTACGGCCCTTGATGAAGACGTTGCCGTCACCATCCATGGTTCCGAGATCGCCTGTATGATACCATCCGTTCTCGTCGATGGTCTGCTTGGTAGCTTCCTCATTCTTATAGTAACCCAACATCACGTTAGGACCCTTGGCAAGGATTTCGCCCGGTACATTCTCTGGATCAGGACTGTCGATGCGGACCATCATGTGGAGGGCAGCCTTACCGCAAGAGCCCGGTACGAAGTTTTTGTAATCCTCGTAGCAGATGATAGGGGCACATTCTGTTGCGCCATATCCCACGGTATATTTGAAACCTACGCTATGGAGGAAACTTTCCACTTCCTGGTTAAAGGCTGCACCACCGATAATCACCTCGTAGAAGTTGCCACCGAAGGCATTGGATACCTGGTCGCATATCTTCTCCTTCACCTTCTTGCTGATTACAGGCATGTGGAGCAGCATACGCATGCGGTTGTTCTGGATCTTAGGGAATACCTTCTTGCGGATAATCTTTTCGATAACCAGAGGTACTGCAATGATAACGGCTGGCTTGATGCGGCCGAATGCCTCGGCGATGATGGCTGGGCTAGGGATGCGGGTGAGATAGAAGACGTGGCAGCCCTTGATGAATTCGAAGATAAATTCAAACGCCATGCCGTACATGTGGGCCATCGGCAGGATACTGATGATAGAATCTCCCGACTTGATCTTCTTACCCAGTACGTCCTCAGCAAAATCTGCATTGCCCCAGAGTGCACGGTATGGAACCATTACTCCCTTGGAGAAACCGGTAGTTCCGCTGGTATAGTTGATCATAGCCAACTCATCCGGATTCTGTTCCATATAGTAGTTGACATGGTTTTTGCGGAAGTACTTAGGATACTTGATACCGAACATCTCGTTGAGGTGTTCGCGCGCATAAGTCAACTTGTCGGTACGTGAAACGACAAGTGAATAATCCGGTATATAGATGATGCCTTCAAGACCTGGCATCTTCGTTGCATCAATCTGTGTAGCTACAACATCACCCACAAAGAGCAGTTTGGCATCGCTGTGGTTTACGATGTTGTGAATCTGGTCTGGCATGAATTCATGCAGGATAGGTACGGCAATGGCACCATAAGTAAGGGTAGCAAGGAAGGCTACAGCCCAGTTTGCGCTATTTCGACCGCAAAGTGCTATCTTGTCGCCCTTTACTACACCAGAGTTCTCAAACATGATGTGTAGCTTCTCAATTTTGCGTGCTACATCATGGTACTGCAAGGTTGCTCCCTTGTAGTCTGTCAGAGCATCCATATCCCAATGGTCTACGATGCTCTTTTGGATGAGTGCGTTAAAGCTTGGAATCTCCATATTCTTGTTATTTAACGATTTGCTTTTTTATATTTTTCTCGTACTGAAGTCAGTTTGCTGATGATAGACCTTATCTGCTGATGGTCTGTCAGCAGATAGGGCCTGTCTCTAGATTGCGTTCTGATAGAGGTAACGCTTGATAGACTTCTTGGCTGTCTTTTCAAATTCCTGATTATGAAGTTTGATGCGTGATACCTTTGCGAAGCTAGGCATCTGCAAGTTCAGTTCCTTGCGGTTCTGCTCCATGATGTTCTCCAGGTCTTCGTCTGTAAAGCCGAGGTTGTTAACTTCTTCCATATCCGGATGAACCAGAGCTACCAGCTTGTCATCGTTCTGTATTACGATGCTCTCGTTGACCATAGCCATGGAGTTGAGCTTGTCCTCAATCTCTTCCGGATAGATGTTCTGTCCGTTAGGTCCCAGCAGCATGTTCTTGCTTCTGCCTCTTACGAAGAAATGTCCGTCGGCGTCCATCGTTGCCAGGTCGCCTGTATGGAACCATCCGTCTTTATCTATTACGGCATCTGTTGCCTCCTGGTTCTTGTAATAGCCCTTCATCACATTGATGCCGCGGCAAACCAGTTCACCGGCTACGTTCTCCGGGTCATCGCTCAAAACCTTTACCTCCATGTGCTTCACGGCAACACCACAGCTTCCTGCCACATAGTTGTCCTGATGGGCAAAGGTGATAAGTGGAGCAGTCTCAGTGGTACCATATCCCATTGCGATAGGGAAACCTACGCTGATGAAGAAGTTCTCTATCTCCTTGTTGAGCGGAGCACCACCCACAACAACCTCGCAAGGACGTTCGCCAAACTTTCTCAATACAAACTCGCGAACTTTCTCCTTGATGCGCTTATTGATGACAGGCATGTTCATCAGCAGTCGTGCACGGTTGGTTTGGATATGTGGGAATACTTCCTTTCTTACAATCTTGTCTACCACAAGCGGCACCGCATAGAGGATGTCTGGCTTGATTTCTGACAATGCCTCTGAGATGAGCGTTGGGCTCGGCAGACGGGTAAGGAAGAAGATATGGTTACCCAATACTATATTGAAGAGAAATTCTGTCATGAGTCCATACATGTGAGCCATCGGAAGGGTAGAAAGGATGTTGCAGTTCTTACCTATATTAGGTTTCACTGAATCGATGAGGTAGTCGAGATTACCCCAGAGTGCTCTGTATGGGAGCATCACACCTTTTGAGAAACCGGTAGTTCCACTGGTATAGTTGATCATTGCCAGTTCTTCAGGATCGTCTACGTGATACTTCACGTGTTCTGGTCTGAAATACTTAGGATATCTGTGGCCGAACATGGCATTGAGGTTCTCGCGCGCATAAGTCAGTTTCTCAGAGCGCGAGATGACAAGCGAATTGTCCGGAAGATAGATGATTCCTTCCAGCGAAGGCATCTCCTCTGGTGTTATCTCTGTAGCTACCACGTCACCAACGAACAGAAGTTTGCTTTCGCTGTGGTTCACGATGTTGTGAATCTGCTCAGGCTTAAATTCGTTCTGTATAGGTACGACAATGGCTCCGTAAGTAATAATGGCCAGGAAGGCTACTGCCCACTGGCTACTATTTCTTCCGCAGACGGCAATCTTGTCGCCCTTCTTTACATCGCTGTTTTCGAACAGGATGTGTAGCTTCTCAATCTTTCTGGCAATATCGTGATATTGGAGGGTTGTGCCCTTGTAATCGGTGAGCGCATCCAGATTCCAATTCTTGATAATGCTGTTCTCAATATACGAGTTAAAACTTGGTATTGAATTCATTGCACAATTTACAAAATTTTGTGCAAAGATAATGAAAATAGTGCACACTGCAAAATAAAATGTGCACTATTTTCAAAAACTATATAAAATAATTAGTTTTTTTCCTTTTTAGTCTACATATTGTGGTGTTATAGACTGTATTTTACTCATATCTCATTGATTTGGCTGGATGGATATGAGAAATCAGGTAGCTTGGTGCTACGAGCATGAAGATGCTTATCAGCAGCGTAGCTATGTTCAGGGCTATGATGGCAAGCCAGTTGAATTCTACCGGAACGGTACTTACATAATAGGTCTGTGCATCGAGTTTGATGATGCCTGTAAAGTACTGGAGGGTAAGAATGCCGAGGGCGATGATGTTGCCCAGAAGCATACCCTTGCCGATGATGAAGACGGCAAACCACAGGAAGGTGTGGCGGATGGTCTTGTTGCGGGCACCCAATGCCTTCATTACGCCTATCATGGAGGTGCGTTCCAGAATGATGATGAGCAGACCGCTGATCATGGTGACGCCGGCTACTATCAGCATCAGACCGAGAATAATCCAGACGTTCAGATCCATCAGGCTCAGCCATTGGAAGATGTTTGGATTCAGGTCCTTGATGGTAGAACTGCTGTAGGTTTCTCCATAGTGATCTACCGTGCGGTTCACCTTATTAATAATATAATCTTCAGTCTCGTTGAGCTTGTTGAAGTCGTTAACGGTCAGTTCTGCACCGCTCGCCTGGTCTTCTTCCCATCCGTTCAGTTTCACGGCAGTATAGAGGTCGGTGTATACCATCACCTCATCATACTTCTTCAGGTTGGTCTGATAGATACCCTTGATGGTGAAGCGGCGCATACGCACTCCGTTGCCATCAAAGAAGTAGGCAAAGATGCGTTCTCCCGTCTTCAGCTTCAGCTTATCAGCCATCAGCTGTGAGATGAGAATCTGGTTATGGCTCGCTTTATCATCAAACTTAGGGATACTGCCTTCGATCATGTTCTGATGGATAAAGGTAGAATCGAAATCAGGTCCTACACCTTTGAACATGACGCCCAGGAAATCGCTGTCCGTCTTCAGGATTCCCTCTTTCATGGCAAATTTCTGCACATGTTTTACGCCAGGTATCTTTTTCAGTACGTTGACCATTGAGTCGTTCATGACCACCGGATACTGGTTTTGCTGCTGCAGCGTCATGAAGTCGGCCACCTGTATATGGCTTCCGAATCCTATTACCTTGTCGCGTATGGTATGCTTGAATCCGAGCACTACGCATACCGACATAATCATAATGGCGAGTCCGATAGCAACACCTGCAGTGGCTATATGAATAGCAGGGCGAGAAACTTTACGTTTATCGCCCTGATCGCTATATAATCTCTTTGCTATAAATAGAGGAAAATTCATCTTTTAAAATGTTGAATGTTGAATGTTGAGTGTTGAATGTTGAGTGTTGGTTGATAGTTAATTTAATCTTTGTGTCCGTTAGGCAACTCAACATTCAACACTCAACATTCAACATTGTTACAGTCCTTCGTCTTCCACTCTTCCTGGATAAGCCTCAAGTGCCTTACCCAGAACCACCAGAGCACGCTCCAGATCGTGTTTCTTCAAGACGTAAGCTACACGAACCTGATTGTGACCGGCTCCAGGAGTCGTATAGAAACCGGAGGCTGGAGCCATCATGATGGTTTCGCCCTCGTAGTTGAATTCCTCCAGACACCAGCGGCAGAACTTTTCTGAATCATCAATAGGCAGTTTGGCTACGGTATAGAAGGCTCCCATAGGAATAGGAGAGTATACGCCCGGAATACGGTTCAAGCCGTCTATCAGGCACTTACGGCGCTCTACATACTCATCGTATACATCGCGGTAGTACTCTTCAGGAGCATCCAGAGAAGCTTCGGCTACAATCTGACCAATCAGTGGAGGAGAAAGACGGGCCTGGCAGAACTTCATCACCGCCTTGCGGATTTCTGCATTCTTGGTGATGAGGGCACCCACACGGATACCGCACTCACTGTAACGCTTCGAAACAGAATCGATGAGAACCGTGTTCTGCTCGATGCCTTCCAGGTGCATCGCACTGATATAAGGACTGCCGGTATAGATATACTCACGGTAAACCTCATCAGAGAAGAGATAGAGGTCGTACTTCTTCACCAGGTCACGAATCTGATTCATCTCTCTGCGGGTATAGAGATAGCCCGTAGGGTTGTTAGGGTTGCAGATCAGAATGGCACGGGTGCGCTCATTGATCAGCTCCTCAAACTTCTCTACCTTAGGCAGGGAGAAACCTTCTTCTATCGTTGTGGCGATGGTACGGATCTTGGCACCCGCCGAGATGGCAAATGCCATATAGTTAGCGTAAGCAGGTTCTGGTACGATAATCTCGTCGCCAGGGTTGAGGCAGCTCATGAAAGAGAAGAGTACAGCCTCAGAACCTCCCGATGTAATGATGATATCATCGGCAGTTACGTTGATGTTGAATTTCTTATAGTAATCTACAAGCTTCTCTCGATAGCTGAGATAGCCCTGACTTGGAGAATACTCCAAGACCGTGCGGTCTATATGCTTCAAGGCATCTAGGCCACATTGAGGAGTTGGAAGGTCAGGCTGACCGATGTTGAGGTGATATACCTTTACTCCACGTTTTTTTGCTGCGGCAGCCAGAGGAGCCAACTTTCTGATAGGTGACTCTGGCATTTCAAGACCGCGTACAGATATTTCTGGCATCTTAAAATATTGTTTCTTTCTATTAATTATCCGTGTCGAAAATTGAATTCTATGACCTTCTGGTCTTTTCAATTTACGCTATTCGGCTGCAAAGATAAGAAAATTAGATGAGAATTGAGAATAACTTTCGGTTAAATTTTATTTTTTGATTAAAAACTCTTTAAATATGTCGCTCTTTGCTTTCTTTTTTATAACTTTGCACTTAATTTCAAGAATTGTTATAAGATTATACTAATTAATTAAAATAAGTAAGAAGAAAAATATGAGAAGTAGAACAAGTACATGGTTTGAGACCAAAGTGAAATATCAGAAGACAATGGAGGATGGTTCAGAAAAGGTTGTTTCTGAAGCATACGTAGTAGATGCTTTGAGCTTTACCGAGGCTGAGAGCGCCATTATCGATGAGATGTCGGTTTATGTAAGCGGCGAGTTGAAGGTGAGCGGTATCGGTAAGGCTTGCTACGGCGAAATCTTCTTCAGCGATGTGGATGATGATGATAAGTGGTATAAGGCTAAACTCCAGTTCATCACAATTGATGAGAAGAGTGAGAAGGAGAAGCGCAGCAATGTTACTTATCTTGTTCAGGCTAAGTCTCTCGCCCGTGCCCTCCGTTATATTGATGAGGTGATGGGCAAGACCATGATAGATTATGATGTGGTTGGTTTGAACGAAACCAAACTGATGGATGTATTCGAGCACCATGCTCCTAACGAGAAGAAAGAGGAGAAAAATGATGTGCCTGAATACGAGGAGAAATAATTCAACACTCAACACTCAACATTTAACATTCAAGATATGGACTATGATGTAAAAGGAAATCTCCATGAGGTGCTGGGCAGCTTGCCTGCCGGCGTCCGTCTCGTTGCCATCAGCAAGTTCCATCCCAACGAGTATATTGAGGAGGCTTATGCTGAAGGACAGCGTATCTTCGGCGAGAGTCATGAGCAGGAACTCGCCAAGAAGGTGGCTTCACTGCCTGAGGACATCGAGTGGCATTTCATTGGGCATCTGCAGACCAATAAGGTGAAGTATATCGCACCTTATATCTCGATGATTGAATCGGTAGACAGTCTGAAACTTCTTAAGGAGATTGAGAAACAGGCTGCCAAGCACGATCGTGTGGTGAAGGTTCTTCTGGAACTTCATCTGGCAGAGGAAGATACCAAATCGGGTCTTTCTCTTGATGCTTGCCGCGAACTTCTGGAGGCTGGCGAATGGAGAGAGATGAAGCATGTGCAGATTTGTGGCATCATGATGATGGCATCGAATACGGATGATGAACAGCAGATTGCTCAGGAGTTTGATGAGGCTGCGAAGTTCTTCGATGAGGTAAAGGCAAAGTATTTTGCCGATGATGATGCTTTCTGCGAGCGTAGCTGGGGTATGAGTCACGATTATCATATTGCCGTTAAGCACGGCAGCACGATGGTTCGTGTGGGTACCACCATCTTCGGTCCTAGAATATATTAAAGAATGAGGGTGTGTCAAAAGTCCAAGACACACCCTCATTGTTTATATATTTAGTATATTATCTTCTGTCCCTTGTTGGTAATATAAATCTTGCCCTTTTGTGGAACGGAAACCTTTCTGCCTTCCAGGTCAAAATATGCTGTCGGTCTGTCTTTACCGATGATGACAGATGATATTCCGGTAGGAGAGAAGTTCTTGAGATAATCGAAGGTAACTAGACCGGTTGCTTCATCCTTTGTGATGTTGTAGAGCGGATGACTCGTATCAACACTGTTGTTCAGGGTGATACTGGTCAGACTGTTCACCTCGTACTCTGTAGCAGAGCCCGCCTTGTAGGTTGGGAACGGGTCGTTCTGAAGACTTGTTATAATATCATTGTCGCTGACAGTTCTATTATAGCTGTTGTATACCATTCCGTCTGCAGGAACAATCATTACCCTTGGCTTACCTAGCGTATTGTTGGGATTATCCCCCAGATTAACCGAAGTCTTGTCATCGTAGTCGATGCGCCATACCAGCAATCCGTAACCATAAGCCTTCTTGTACCATCCCTCGTTTCTGATGTTTTGCAGCAGCAGGTATTCGCCCTGGCTGTTGGCTATAATCTTGAATGCATCCGATGCCTTGTCGTATGGTTCCAGCTTTATCTGCTGCGCCTCGGTATCAGAAAGGAGGGTAGGCTGTTTCCATCCTACGATGCTCTTCTCCCATGGTGAGTAGGGGATAGGCTGGTAACCGTCAGCCTGATAATTGCCCATATCCATAACGTCCCAATATTCAGGACTCTGGTTGTGCTCTGTGATGCCGTTGGTAGGATAGATGTCTGGCAAACCGAGGGTATGCGAAAACTCATGACAGAAGAGACCGATACCATTGATGAAGTATTTGCCGTCTTGGGTATCTTCAGGCTTATTGTTCAGCTCGTTGTTAATGCCGAACCGGCATACCTTTTTACCGTCATAGGCTCCCAGTCCTCCTACGGTACCCGATTGCGGCCAGAGACAATCGCCAGAATTACCTGAGATGCTTTCAGAATAGCCGGCATAGATCACGTATACCAGGTCAACATATTCGTCGCCGTCGCTGTCGTAATCTGCAAAGTTAACCTTGTCGTCTACCTGCTGGCAGGCTTCCTTAATCATCTGAGGATAGTTGGTATCACTTCCGTCGTCACCTCCGTTCTTGCCATAATAGGCAGAATTCTTGCTTACCGTAACAGGCCCCACCACATCAAACTGTGGTATAAACTGGTTATCGCTCATATCAGCAAAATACTGCTGTACGCTGCCATAGTTCTGGCAGTAATTCTCGTTGGTGATAAACACTTCTTTATCAGCCTCAGGCATAGTTTCTCCCTTCTTTCCGTTAAGGTAATGGTTGAATGTAGCAACCGGATCCTTACTCTTGAACTTCACATCCTGAAACTGCACCAGGAGTACCAGAGCTCTTGGACTTCCCTTATGTGGGAAATAGCTAGGTCTCACGGTTCCTAATCCAGAGGCTCTTGTGATATTCTTTGCAGAGAAAGCACGGCTTTTTCGGCTGTTCAGCTCTTCAGCAGTTATCTTTTCATATTTTCCGTCTTGGGTTTCCCGCAGGGGCGTACCGTCCAGCAGCATATAGTAGTGGAAGGTTTCGTCGCCATGCAGGGTAGCACATGCTACGGTTCCGTCAGCCAGCATAATCTTGGCGATGCCCGGTTTAGCCTTTACGGCATAGAGATTGGCGATGCCCAGAAAGGCGAGTGCCAGAGAGATGATCATCTTCTTCATAAACAGTTAGGGTAGTTTACTGAAATTTCGCAAGTTGGCTCCACACGCCCTGAAAGGGCAGAAGCTCCTAGCCCAGGGCATCGCCCTGGGTTATTATGGGCGCAAACCTGTCGCCCTGTAAGGGCAAAAGCTTTAAAATACCAGGCAATTAACAAAGCTTTTGCCCTTACAGGGCGCCTTGCTGACTGCTATTATACCCAGGGCGATGCCCTGGGCTAGGAGCTTTTGGGCCTTCAGCCCGTACTTAAACCACATGCGAAAGTTCTGTTGTTTATTTATAAAAGTATTGTCCTTTCTTCTGAGTCTGGTGACCAAACTCGATGGCGTGATGCGGACAATGGTGATAGCAGGTAAAGCAGGTGAGGCAATCCTTGTGATGCAGCCATTCCGGATATTCTCCATGACCGCCCTTGATATCGCCTACAGGACAGACGTTGGCACAGATGCCACACTTCACGCACTTGTCTTTCTCCACATGAAACCGCTTGTCGGTGATGAGCACCTTCTCAAAGAATCCGCCCACAACCTTGGTGAAGAACCAGGGGATAGGACCTTTTACCAGACGGTTCACACCCTCTTTCCTGTCGAATATCTCTTCGCAGATAACCGCCAGTTCCTGTGCCGATTTCGATTTCTTGCGGACTTCGCGTTCCTTCGGATCAACATCCATGAAAGGAAGTCCTACATAAGATTCTGGCATGATGAGCGAGTAGGAAGATGAAACCTCCGTGATGCCCAATGCCTGAAGCGATGCATTCAGCGTAATCGTATCGTTGAGGTTCTCGATGGTGAGTCCGATGCTGTCGCCTGCAGTACAGACGCAATAGGCGAAAGGATGCTTACTGAACGTCTCCTTACCTTCTGTAGAAGCATCAGAGGCATCTCTCTGTATCTTCATCTTCCTGATAAACTCCCTTACAAGGCGTGGAACCCTCCAGCCATGTACGGGGAAAACGAATCCGAGCCGTTCATTCTCTTTCAGAATAAACGGCTCGGCTATATTGTGGCTTGAATCATCCGCCCGCATATAAGGGGCGATAGGAATCAAGTCTTCGTGTGTAGCCGCTGCCAGTCTGGCTGCTGCCCACTTGGTATTTCCTGTTCCGGAGAAATAGAAAATCATGCTTACTTTTAAATATGTATTGAGCTAGATTATTTCTTTTCTGTCATAACACCTTCTATATAGAGACGTGACATTTCTACATTGCCGTTAGAACGGATGGTGATGCTCTTCTTGAAATGACCAGGGAACATGCCCTTGCCGTTATAGGTAACACTAATCTGTCCCTTCTCGCCCGGAGCGATAGGCTTCTTGGTGTAAGAAGGTACGGTACAGCCGCAGCTGGCAATAGCCTGGTTGATAATCAAAGGCTTGTTGCCCACATTGGTGAAGGTAAAGGTTGCCTTCTGTACCGGGTTTGACTCTTCGAACGAACCGAAGTTGTGTATCAGTTTGTCGAACTTAATCTCTGCCTGAGCAGATGCTGTGGCTACAAGAGCTACCAGCAAAGTGAGTGTCAATATGATTCTTTTCATCTTCATATCCTTTCTTCTTTTTTATATTTTCTCTTTAATTTGTTTCTTATTTTTATATAATTTGATGCAAAAGTACATATAAAGTTTAGTATAACGCTACTTTTTTACATTATTTAACCGAACTTTCGCAAGTTTTGTCCACACGCCCTGAAAGGGCAGAAGCTCCTAGCCCAGGGCATCGCCCTGGGTATAATGGCAGTCAACAATGCGCCCTGAAAGGGCAAAAGCTTTAAAATACCGGGCAATAAACAAAGCTTTTGCCCTTTCTAACGCTTTCTGAAATAAAGGAGACAAAAAAATCCCCCAACCTTAATCACTTAAGATTGGGGGAGAGACTAGAAAAAATAATATAGTATGAACAATATCAACTGAATAGGGAACTAAATGTGGAATTTGATTTCATTCAGCCAAGCCTGGACATTGAAACAAGGACAGGACTTGTGGACATTCGGGAGATCACGATGACCTAGGATCTCGGCTTCGGGATAGTCTACGCACAGACTCGTCAGGAGATTCTGGAGAGACTGCTTCTGAGCCTTCGTACGGGTATCTGCCGGATTGCCGTCGGCGTCGAGACCGCCTTCGTAACAGATGCCGATACTGTGGGCATTGAAATGGCGGGCGTGGGCTCCTATCTCTGACTCGGGACGGCCGGGATAGATGACGCCGTCTTTCGTGATGTAATAGTGATAACCGATGCTGCGGAAACCACGGGCTAAATGACAGGCTTCGAGCTTTTCGAAGGTGAAGTCCTGCGTGACGCGGGTGGCAGAACAGTGAATGACAATAAGTGAGATTTTTCTTGTGTTTTTCATAGTGCTGAATCTTTAAAGGGTTGATACTACTGGCAGCTCTGCACACAAAAGGCAGAGGCTACGGCAGTGAGAACGGTAATGACGAAATTCAGAATTTTCTTGAGTGTTTCTCTTTTCATTTTCATTTGATTTAAGGTTAATAAATGGATTGGGGGCTCGGATTCCTATATCCGGGCGAAACTAGAGAAGGAAGGCTGACAGGATGAGCAGATGGGCTTGATAGCGCGTGTTTCAATGATGCTTGCTATATGATGGATAGCCGGGGGTGCTATAGCCGAATCCCGGACTGCATCCTGCCTAAAACCTTCTTTCTTCATCTACTGGCTGGGGGGTTACTCCAGGCCGTCGCTACCATCGGAGCCGCTGCTCTCGGTGTTGCCTGAACCGCCAGTCTGTGTTGAATCGCCGCCCTGGTTTGTTCCACCTGTGTTATCCTTACCGCCGTCTGGTGGAGTAACATCTCCTGTTACGGCTGTTGCCTTCTTCAGGGACGCATCGAGGTTCAGACTGTTTGCCTTGAACTCACCGGTGCCACGGGCACGGAGCTTCAGTCCGGCAATGTTCTTGGTGATGCTGAACTCCTTCTCGGAGGCTGCACCTTCCTTGTTCTTGATGCCGATGCTGAAAATGGCGAGGTCAGGAATCTTCACGGCGATACCCTGCAGAACCAGTTCTCTTACGCAGCTCACCATATCGGTGAGCATACCCTTGATGGCTCCCTTTGAGAATGGGGTGTTGTGACTTTCCATGTGCTCTGCGAGTTCATCAAGACCATAGGTCTGGGTGACTACAGGGTAGGCGAAAAACTTGCCGTAAGCGGCGCTCAACTTCTCGTTGACATACTTCTTCAATGTGTACAGAATCATAGTGTCTTCATTTTTAAGGTTAATAAATTGTGTTTGTAGGGGGCGCTGCGCATTGCCTCTTGGTGGTATGAGATGTTATCTCTGAACCACAATGCAAAGATACAAAATCGGTGAGGTGTCAACTCACGGTTGCTCATACTTGCTCATAGTTTATCATACTTTTTCATAGATTCTTTTAGAAATGTTGCGATTTTCTTGTTTATCTCAGAAAAAATGATTAGCTTTGCAAAATATATTATTGAGTTTAAATAAACATGGGCAATGATTACAAAGATTAGGTTACAAAATTGGAAGAGCTTTAAGGACTCTACTATATATATCGATTCTTTGGGTATCCTTATCGGAACCAATGCTAGTGGTAAGTCAAATGTATTAGATGCGTTTGCCTTCCTCCGTGCCGTGGGGGAAGGTAAGAGTCTCCTTGATGCCATCCAGACTGTTAGAGGTGGTGAAGACTGGATTATCCGTAGAGGCGAGGATTTTTTCTGTATTGAGATAGAAATAGAAATTGAAGGAAGTTCCTATCTTCTTGATTTGAGGGTTATTAAACGGAATTCTGTTTTCAGTTTTGGTCCTTGTGAAATCCATCGTTCGGGTATAGAAGACGATGAAGTCGTTCCCGGTAAGTTTATTGATTCTGCTCGCAATATCACATGGAAAACGTATGATGTTCCAATATTTCTGGATTTTTGGGCAAAGATATATGCTACTTTTAGAAATATCATCATTCTTGATCCTGTTCCAGCTAAGATGCGTGATTACTGCAAGATTTCCAAAGAGTTGAAGTCTGATGGTAGTAATGTAGCAGGTGTCTTATGTGCGTTGTCTCCAGAGGAAAAGAAGAGGGTGGAAGCGCTGGTGTCTAGCTATGTTCGCCCACTCCCTGAGCGTGATATTAACAAGGTCATATCTGAGCCTGTTGGTCTGATTAAGTCAGATGCCATGCTTTATTGTTATGAGGATTGGAATCCTGAACAGCCTGTTGATGCAAGAGGTATGAGTGATGGAACGCTTCGTTTTATTGCGATTGTCGTAGCTCTTTTGACGGTTGCACCTCATAGCTTGTTGCTTATCGAAGAGGTGGATAATGGCTTGCATCCTTCTCGTGCTAAGGAATTGGTTGATATGTTGAAGGATTTGTCACGTCAGCGCCAGGTTGATGTGCTCTGTACGACGCATAATCCTGTTTTGTTAGATGAGTTGGGCAATAAGATGATTCCATTTATCAGCTATGTTACTCGTGATGAGCATGGTGATAGCCATGTTAATCTTTTGGAAGAAAAAGAGAATCTTGCCAAATTGATGGCTTCTGGAACAATTGGTAGAATGATGGTTAATGATAAAATATAATGAGAAAGGTATTGGTGATTGATACGAGTGTACTTTGTGTTTGGCTCAAAGTACCTGGCAAGGAAACTTGTGGCCCAAGCAATGCCTTGGTTACATATGAGATGGTCTCTGAGAAAATAGAGGAAGAAAAGAAGAAAGGTACAACCTTTATTCTGCCTCTTGCAACAATTATTGAGACAGGAAACCATATAGCTCATTCTTCGGGCGATAGAAAGTCATTAGGTGAGGATTTTGCTCAAATCATGATTGATTCGGCTGATGAGAAATCACCATGGGCTGCATTTACAGAACAAAGCAGTTTGTGGAATCCTGAAAACTTAAAAAAGTTGGCAGAGAAATGGAAGGCTACTGTTATAGGAGGGCAGGCTTTAGGCGATGCTTCTATAGTTGAAGTCGTAAAATATTATACTGATTTAGGATATCAGGTTGAAATCTTTACAGGTGATGAAGGATTGAAAGCTTATGAGCCTACGGTTGAAATCCCTAGGAGAAGAAGAAAGTAACCAAGTCGAAGTTGAAAGTAACCAAGTCGGTAACCAAGTCGAGGAAAAAAGTAACCAAGTCGAGGGAAAAAGTAACCAAGTCGAGGGAAAAAGTAACCAAGTTGTTAACGAAGTCCATGATAAAAGTAACCAAGTCGAAGACCATAACACTGGACTTAGACACTCTGACACCGACTCTGACACTGGAGTTAGACACTCAGACACCGACTCTGACACTCGACTTAGACACTCTAACACCAACTTAGACACTCAACTTAGACACTCTGACACTAAAAAAGTGTCATTGTCTAATAAGCAAAGGGATATAGTCAATTTCTGTTCTGTTCCTCGAACCACCGCAGAAATCATGGAACGCCTTGGTTTATCCAATCAAACCAAGAACCGTGAGCGTTACATCACCTCCCTTGTTGCAGCAGGATATTTGCAGATGACCAACCCGGAAAATCCTACGGCAAGCAATCAAAAATACAAGAAAGTAACAACAAAATAGTAAGAATGATGGACTTTTTATATTTCCTCCAGTTTGCATGTTTCATCTTCATGCTCATCAATGCCCTTATCCTCGGCATCACCCACCTGCACATGAAGTGGGTCAACCGACGCTATGAGTGGTCACGCTGGCTGATACTTGCAGGTATGACGGGACTTGCCATACAATATCTCTTGCAGATGCTCTTGGGTTTTCGTGCGAAAAGCGATGACTTGGGAGCTGTCTTCAATATCTTGGTCTATACCCCATGCTTCACCACTATCTCCATGGGCATATACAACATTGAGGCGACCCATGCCAACCGCCGAAAGATGAACATCGTATGCACTTGCATTTATGCCGCCATCATAGCAGTTTTCTGCATAGGCTACAGCAATAGCGGAAGTCTTAACATCGGCAATTGGCTCTATGCGATGCTCGTATTGTTCGGCGCAAACGTGGCGTATTGCATCTATATGATTATGATTGAGATGCGGAAACGCAAGAAGATGTTGGAACTGATGACTGGTGACGACATGCTGCCCTATGTGCGATATGCCCGAGCCAGTGTCTTCGCCCTGTTCTTCTCTACCCTTACCATGCCTTTCGCCATCCTCTCCACCACCTTATTATATATAATAGGCCCGTTGGCTTTGCTCTCTATCCTTTTCTTCAACCTGAGTTTCGTGGCATTGGGCTACAATTACGTTCCTACCGAGGAACTCTTGGACAAGGAGGAAGAAGAAAGCGCAGCCCTCGCAGATGAAATAACAGAAAGCTCTGATGGGCAGGATGTAGAGTCTGCTGATAGTAAAGAAACATTGCCATCGTTTTCTCAGGAGCGTCAGGCAGCCATCAAGGAGAAGCTCGACAAGTGGTGCGAAGAGTTGGGCTATAAAGACACCACAGTAAACATGTTCACC
>JAJWJX010000019.1:55921-56531 GCA_021623045.1 Segatella copri
CCCTGTCACGCTCGCTGAACATTTCCAAGAACGAGTTGTCACGCTACTTCATTTCCTGCCTGAACTCCACCTTCCGCATCTGGCTTGCCGAGGTACGTTTCGAGGCGGCAAAGAAGATGATGCTCGACTATCCCGACTACAACAACGACATCATTTCTGCCGAATGTGGCTTCTCTTCACGCTCCTATCTCTATCGCATATTCAAAGAGAAAGAAGGTTGCTCCCCAACTGTCTGGAGAGCGAAAATACAATAAAATCACGCCTTAGGTGTCTACTTCCCCCACCAAGTAGACACCTATTTTGTAGGAAGTAGACACCTAAATGGGGGAAGTGGACACCTTTTTCCGAAGAAAAACACTATTTTTGCGCCATGGGAAATATGATAGAGACTCTCACGAAAGAGGAACAGGCTATTTTCATTGTGGCATTGTTTCTTCTTTTATTCGCCATCGTCATGGGCTATGCCATGGTTCAAGACTACAGGATATATCTTGATGAAAACTACAAAGCTCGCTACAGCTTCTGTGATTTCATCAAGAGAGGAAGATATTATATCTATCTGTTTTTCGGACTGACTTTCGTCATCATCCTGGGATTTACAGTATATCTG
>JAJWJX010000074.1:0-13516 GCA_021623045.1 Segatella copri
TGTTAGGGACTTGCACCCATTAGAATAAGCTCATGCCGAGCATACAACAAAAAGCGCTCCGGCAATAATTACCGGAGCGCCATGATATGATTTCCTATGAAATTAATCTAACTTCAGGCTCTTCTTGATAGCCTCGATCTTATCCATCGCAGCAGCTGTGCAGCGGTTGTAGCAGCCAGCGCACTTGAATGAAGGATCCTTTACCTCAATATAGAACTTAATCTTAGGCTCTGTACCTGATGGACGGACACTTACCTTGGTGTTGTCATCGCAGAACCACTGGAGTACATTGCTTGTAGCAGGCATATCGAGCTTCTCTACGCTGCCGTCAGCATGCTTAACCTCCAGGCTCTGGTAATCCTTCCAGGTTACCACCTTGCTGCCACCCAACTCCTGTGGAGGGTTGGCACGGAAGTCTGCCATCATCTGCTTAATCTCGTCAGCACCGGTCTTACCTGGGCGAACTACGTTTACAGTGAACTCCTTGCTGAAGCCATACTCTGCATAAATCTGCATCAGGAGGTCGTAGAGAGTCTTGCCCTGATCCTTAGCCCATGCTGCAATCTCGCAAATCAGACAGATAGATGCAGGAGCATCCTTATCGCGTACCTTATCGTATGGCAAGAAACCGAAGCTCTCCTCACCACCACCGATGTACTGCTGCTTACCCTCAGAGATAGCAATCTCGCGTGCAATCCACTTGAAACCAGTGTAGCAGTCGCGCAACTCTACGTTGTTCTTCTTGGCAATCTCAGCGATAACTTCTGTTGTTACGATGGTCTTTACGAGGAAGTCTGTTGGCTTCAACTTGCCCAACTTCTTCTTGTTCTCGATGATGTAGTAGCAGAACATCATGGCTGTCTGGTTACCGTTGATGATCATCCACTCACCCTTGTCGTCGCGGCAAACGATGGCAAGACGGTCAGCGTCTGGATCGGTAGCTACCACGAGGTCAGCGTTCAACTTAGTACCGAGCTTCATACCGAGGGTCATAGCCTCTGCATTCTCTGGGTTAGGAGAAACCACTGTTGGGAAGTTACCATCTACTACCATCTGCTCAGGAACTACATTGATGTTCTGGAAGCCCCAAGAACGCAGACAGAGAGGTACGATGACACGACCTGTACCGTGCATAGCTGAATAAACGATGTTGAGGTCTTTCTGACGGTTGATGACATCCTGGTCAATCATAGCAGAATGAACGGCTGTCATGTAGTCGTAATCCATCTCACCACCGATAATCTTGATCTTATCCCAGTTAGCCTCAAACTTCACCTGGTCGATAGTAACCTTGTTTACCTCCTCGATAATACCTGTATCGTGTGGAGCCAGAACCTGAGCACCGTCGCTCCAGTAAGCCTTGTAACCATTGTACTCCTTAGGGTTGTGAGAAGCAGTTACGTTGACACCAGCCTTGGCACCGAGCTCGCGGATAGCGAAAGAAATCTCTGGTGTAGGACGGAGGCTCTCGAAGAGATAAGCCTTGATGCCATTGGCAGAGAAGATGGCAGCTACGGTCTCAGCGAAGAGACGGGAGTTGTTACGGCAGTCGTGACCTACCACTACAGAAAGGTTCTCCTCACCTGGGAAAGCCTTGAGGATGTAGTTAGCAAAGCCCTGTGTAGCCATACCAACGATATACTTGTTCATGCGGTTGGTACCTGCGCCCATGATACCGCGCAAACCACCAGTACCGAACTCCAAGTTCTGATAGAATGCATCAACGAGAGCTGACTTGTCCTCTGCGTCGAGCATTGCCTTTACTTCCTTACGAGTTTCTTCGTCAAAAGCAGGTGTGAGCCACTGCTGTGCTCTTTCTTCACACTGCTTGATCAATTCTGCGTTATTAGCCATAGTTTGATTATATTATGTAATTAATTAATTCTTATCGAGAATGATGTGCACGGAAACAATGCATAATTTCTCTATTTGCGTACAAAGTTATATAAAAATTTTGATAAACCAAGCAAGAATGAAGTTTTTTTTGTATTTTTGCACATTGAAATGGAATTGAAAATAGAATAAGGCTAATATTTAGCAATATTGTATTGGTAAGATAACAAAAGTTGAATGAACAAAATATAAAAAATAGAATTATGGAAGTATACTACACAGGCGTCATCATCGCCGTATCCACCTTTTTAATAATAGGTATCTTTCACCCTATCGTCATGAAGACGGAATATTATACGGGCACTCGCTATTGGTGGGTTTTCCTCGTTGCGGGCATCATCTGCATCGGAGCTGCCTTCCTGGTTGCCAACGTGCTCTTCTCTGCCATACTGGGCGTAGTAGGTGCTTCATGCCTTTGGAGCATCGGTGAACTCTTCGAACAGAGACAACGGTGCGAGAAAGGCTGGTTCCCGAAGAATCCGAAAAGAATAGGAACAGGATATTACAGGGACGAAGCGAAGAGTAAACATGAAAGTGTATAGGAAGAAAACGCCAACGAAATGAAGACAGAACTCATTTTGGTCGGAAAGACCGTAAACAAGCATTTCATTGCGGGCATTAAGGATTATGCTGAACGCATCACCCATTACATGCCTTTCAATATAACAACCATTCCTGAACTCAAGAACACCAAGAGTCTCAGCGAACAGCAGCAGAAGGACCGGGAAGGAGAAATGATTCTGAAACTCCTCCAGCCTTCGGATACCGTGGTGCTGATGGATGAACACGGACAGGAATTCCGAAGCATCGAGTTTGCCAAATGGATAGAGCGCAAGCAGGCCACGGCAAGAAGGCTCGTCTTTGTCATCGGCGGTCCTTACGGCTTTTCACAGGCTGTCTATGACCGCGCCAACGAGAAGATCTCCCTCTCCAAGATGACCTTCTCGCATCAGATGGTGCGCCTTATCTTTACCGAGGCGCTCTATCGCGCATGTACTATTATAAAAGGTGAACCTTACCACCACGAATAAGGGTAAAAAAGTAAAAAGGTAAAAAGGTAAAAAAAATGGGGAAAGATAAATATATAGAAATAAAAGGGGCAAGAGCCAACAACCTCAAGAATATCGATGTGAAGATACCTCAGGGCAAGTTTGTTGCCATTACGGGTGTCTCCGGATCGGGAAAATCATCGTTGGCTTTTGATACCTTATATGCTGAGGGCCAGCGCCGCTATGTGGAGTCGCTCTCTTCATACGCACGCCAGTTTCTGGGACGTATGAGTAAACCGGAATGTGATTTCATCAAAGGATTGCCACCGGCTATCGCCATCGAACAGAAAGTGATTTCGCGCAACCCACGATCTACCGTGGGCACCAACACCGAAATCTACGAATACCTGCGACTGCTCTACGCACGCATCGGAAAAACCTATTCGCCTATCAGCGGACAGGAGGTAAAACGCCATACTACCGAAGATGTACTCGCCTGCACCCGACAGTATTCCCAGGGTACCAGGTTTGTCATCCTCGCCCCTATCCACGTCATCGAAGGGCGCAGTCTGGGCAAACAGCTGGAGATGTACAACCAGGAAGGTTACGCGCGTATATATATAAAAGGTGAATTCGTGCGCATAGAAGACTTCATGGAGCAGGCGGATAAGGAACTGCTGGAAGTAAGCGGAGACAAACTGAGAAAGAGAATGCAGCAGAAGGATGAAGAAATCTTCCTGGTCATCGACCGTGCTTCGGTAAGCGATGAGAAGGATGATATCAGCCGACTGATGGATTCTGCCGAAACTGCCTTCTATGAGGGCGATGGAGCCTGCCGCCTCGTCTTCCTGCCAAGCAACATCTGCTACGACTTCTCTACCCGGTTCGAAGCTGACGGCATGCAGTTTGAAGAGCCTACCGACAATATGTTTGCCTTCAACTCCCCTCTCGGAGCCTGCCCTACCTGCGAAGGTTTCGGCAGCATAATAGGCATCGATGAGAAACTCGTCATCCCGAACACTTCGATGAGCGTATATGACGGGTGTGTGGTTTGCTGGCGAGGCGAAAAGATGGGTATGTGGCTCAAGGAATTCATCCGCAGAGCTGCAGAATACGACTTCCCTATCTTCAAGCCTTACTTCGAACTGACTCAGCAGCAGAAGGACTGGCTGTGGCACGGTCTGCCTGGCGAGAAGAAACGTAAACAGCAGGAAAGGGTGAGCATCGATGAGTTCTTCAGAATGGTAAAGGAGAACCAGTACAAGATACAATACCGCGTGATGCTGAGCCGATTCCGTGGAAAGACGATTTGTCCTGACTGCCATGGTACCCGACTCAAGAAGGAAGCCAACTATGTGAAGATTGGCGGAAAGAGTATCACCGAACTGGTTGAGATGTCGATTGTGAACCTGAGCGAATGGTTCAAGAAACTGGAACTCTCTGAGCATGAGAAGGAAATCAGCAAGCGTCTGCTCACCGAAATCACCCACCGCCTGCAGTTCCTTCTGGATGTTGGTCTGGGTTATCTTACGCTCAACCGACTATCCAACACCCTCTCCGGCGGTGAGAGTCAGCGCATCAACCTGACCACCAACCTGGGCTCATCGCTCGTGGGTAGCGTATATATCCTCGACGAACCTAGTATCGGACTCCATAGCCGCGATACTGCCCGACTGATTAAGGTGCTGAAAGAACTGCAGCAACTGGGCAATACGGTGGTTGTGGTAGAACACGACGAAGAGATTATGCGGGCTGCCGACTATCTCATCGATATCGGTCCCGATGCCGGCAGACTGGGCGGAAGAGTGGTCTACGCCGGTCCGTCATCAGAATATTCTACCACCGATAAGGCTGAACAGGAAAAGCTGCTGGCTGAATATCCGGAGAGTTATACCATCAAGTACCTGACCCACAACGAGGAGATAAAGGCGCCAACGAGCCACCGTGCCTGGAACCAGTATATCGAAATCAAGGGAGCCCGGATGAACAATCTGCGCGGCATCGACGTTAAGATACCGCTCAATATATTCACCTGTGTAACCGGTGTATCAGGCTCAGGCAAGAGTTCGCTCATCAAGGGAATCCTCTATCCTGCCATGCGTCGCCGTCTGGACCTCGTTGCAGATGCACCAGGCGAATATGCATCGATGGAAGGCGACTGGAAGAGCATCCGTCATGTAGAGTTTGTTGACCAGAACCCTATCGGAAAGAGTACCCGCAGTAACCCTGCCACTTATCTGAAGGCATACGATGCGATACGTGCCCTCTTTGCCAACCAGCCATTGGCTAAGCAGATGGGATTCACCCCGCAATACTTCTCTTTCAATACCGAAGGCGGAAGATGTGAGGAATGTAAGGGTGCGGGATATGTTACCATCGAGATGCAGTTTATGGCAGACCTCACGCTGACCTGCGAGGCATGTAAGGGCAAGCGTTTCAAGCACGATATCCTGGAGGTTCGCTATGGCGGAAAAGATGTCAATGATGTGCTGAACATGACGGTAAACGAGGCCATCGAGTTCTTCAGCGATGAAAAGTTGCAGCGCAACGAGGGCGACTTCGACAACTGCCGCATCATCGTAAACCGGCTGAAGCCGCTTCAGGATGTGGGTCTGGGCTATATCAAGCTCGGTCAGAATTCAAGTTCGCTTTCGGGTGGTGAGAATCAGCGTGTAAAGCTCGCCTTCTTCATAGGTAAGGAGGAACAGGAGCCTACGCTCTTCATCTTCGATGAGCCTACCACGGGTCTTCACTTCCACGACATCAAGCGCCTGCTCCATGCCTTCAATGCCCTGATAGAAAGGGGCCATTCGCTGGTAGTGATTGAGCACAATCTGGATGTCATCAAGTGTGCCGACTATATCATCGACCTAGGTCCGGAAGGCGGCGACAAGGGCGGTAATCTTGTTGTTGCCGGAACCCCGGAAGAAGTAGCAGCCTGCAAGGCAAGCCTTACAGGAAAGTTCTTGCGTTAAATTGAAGTTTAAGGGCGTGTGGCGATAAACTTGCGAAACGTCGAAAAAATACGATATCAGTGGAATCCGGCGACCGCCGGATTCCACTTTTTAATTTAAAAATCCAATTCAAAAGTATTATTTATTATAAAAGTAACTATCATCGAAGGCTGCTTCGATAAGACGTTGCTTCACCCGGGCGTATTCTGCCGAGTCTTCGATAAAGTACCGAAGAGCAGAAACAATCCTCACATAAACACTGAGCCGATAATCGCCCTTACCCTTTTAGATCGCAAAAATGTTTTCCTTATGCATCTCAGCATAAAACATCAAATCAGAACCAGTAATGTTATGGTTCTTCATCACTTCACTCAGAACAACGCCGAAACGGCTGTTGTCTGCATTAAATTTTTCAATTTTCATCTTAAAAAAATTTAATTATTAAATAAAACTTATTCACGAGTTCCCACTACGGGAACTCTCTTTTATTTTCTTTTTAGTATCTTTGCACCATGTATAACAGATTCAACAATCTGCTTACCTAAAGAAAACGTATAACCGATACATATATTGTATAAAACAATATAAAATTTTTAGGAGATTATGAACATCAGTACATTCATTAACATGGCCAGCAAGATTCCTTCATCTGGTCAGTTGGAAGGCCTGGTAACCTTCATGAAGGAAGATGAGAAACTTAGGTTTTTCACCGAGTCTTACCGGAAAACGGGGGATAAGTCGTACAAGCACGATGCACCCCTCTTCGCCGTAGCCTGCATCTTCGAAGGCGGAAAGGGCAAGGACAACATCCGGAGCCTCACACATCTGTCACTGGTAGACTTCGACCACATCACAGAAAAGCCGGATGACGGCACCCTGCGCTCGCTCAAAGAGAGAATCTGCCACGATGCCCACACCCTGCTCTGCTACGTTACCATGAGCGGCAACGGACTGCGCGTCATCTACCGCTACGAAGGCGAGGATTATCCCGCCGCCTTCGCCATGGGAAACGACTACTACGAGCATCTCATCGGCAAGGAAAGCGATCCGCTCTGCAAGAACATCACAAGGCTCAGCGGACTCGCCTACGACCCCGAAGTCTATTTCAATCCTGAAGCCAAAGCCTTCAGCGCCGAGGAAATCAGCCATTTCCATTCAGCTACGCTCAAGACCACTCAGAAGAAAAAGAAACAGGAACGCATCGCCGACTACTACGAGAACATCATCAAACCCAAGCTGGAAAGCGAACAGGTAAAGTACGAACCCGGCAACCACAACCAGTATGTGATGCGGGTGGGCTACATGATGGCTAAGAAGCGGTACGACAGGAAGGAAGCCACCCAGTGGGCTATCAGGCAGTTTCCCGAATACGATGACGTAGAACAGGTGTTCAAATCGTGCTACGACAACACCACTCACCCCCAGAAGGCGAAGGCAGAAAACGGAAAGATTCCCTATGCCACCGTAGATGAAATCAAAGACTTCCTCGACGGACATATCAAACTCCGCTTCAACCTCATCACCCTGCGCTACGAGTATCTGAAGGGGAAATGGCGAATCCTCCAGGACCGCGATCTGAATACGCAATGGAGCAACATGTCGCTAACCGCAAGGGTGAGCAAGAGCGATATGATCAATGTCATCGAGAGCGACTATACCCCGCCCTACAATCCCTTCACCGATTACCTGGAGAATCTCCCACCCTGGCAGGAAGGTGACAAGGATTATATCGCCGAACTCGCTGCCACGGTAAAGCTGAAGGGCACCCCGGTGATGCCCTTCTGCGAAGCCCTCAGGAAATGGCTCGTGGCGATGATAGCAGGATGGATAGACGAAGGTGCCGTCAACAATGTCATCCTGGTGTTTATCGGCAGACAGGGCGCCTATAAGACCACCTGGTTCAACTATCTCCTGCCGCCGGAACTGAAGCAATACTTCTATACGAAGGCGAATGCCAGGCGCATGACGAAGGATGATATCATCGCCCTATCGCAGTATGCACTCATCTGTTATGAAGAGCTCGACACGATGAGTCCGTCGGAACTGAACCAGCTGAAGGCTGTGGTTACGATGCAGTATACCAACGAGCGGGCGGCATACGGCCATTATGCCGAGCAGCGCAAGCATATCAACACCTTCTGCGGCACGGGCAACAATCCCGAGTTTTTGAGCGACCCTACCGGTAACCGTCGCTGGCTGCCCTACGAGATAGAGAGCATCCTCTCGCCCCGTGAGCATCCGTTCAATTACGAAGGCATCTACGCCCAGGCTTACGCCCTCTACAAGAGTGATTTCCGCTATTGGTTCACCGATGAGGAGATAGAACAGCAGAACCGGCACAACCGCGCTTTTGAGGCGCCTAGACTAGAACAGGAACTTGTGGATCTCTACTTCCGAAAGCCAACGGAGGCGGAGACAGGGGAGTTCGTGTCTATAGCCAGAGCGATGCAGATCATCAGTTGCAACATCTCCCAGAAGCTGAGCAGCACCAAGCTGGGCAGAGCTTTCAATGATCTCGGATTCGAAAAGATGCGCACCACCTACAACCGTGGGTACAGGGCGATTATCCGTACTGCCGAGGAAATCAAGGCATACCAGGTATCCCTCTGCATCAACTCGCAGCATTCCGATGATGATGCCCCGTTCTAGCCGTTCCCAAGCCATCGGTTTCCACTGGTGAGATTATGACACTATGACACTATGACACTAGTTTTTCAACTTTTCGCCTCGCACGCGGGCAGGCAGGAACTTTCGGCCTGATTTTTCCTGCCTGCCCGCGCGAGAGCAAATCTTCAGAATTCACTGTCATAAGTGTCATAGTGTCATTGCAAAGCCAGTTACTTCCGAATCGGAAACTAAAGACTTATGGTTCAAAAGTCAGAGACTTACGATGTAAAAGCCAGTAGCTTATGATGCAAAAGTCAGGGACTGAACTTTCGCATATCAGGAAGTTAAAGGAGTTAAGGAAGTTAAGGAGTTAAGACGTATGTCTTGCAGCTTAAGAACTACGCCAAAAAGACTATTGTCTTAACTCCTCAGCGACCGTAGGGAGCGATAACTCCTTTAACTTCTTTAACTCCTGAACTTGCGAAACTTGAATCAATCATAAACCCCTTTAAAAATCAAACAAAACTATGGATTTAAGAAGTTATACCAAGCAAGAGCTAGCTCTTCTGTATTTTCCCGATGCTACTCCAGCAGTAGCCAGTGCTCACCTGATGCGATGGATCCAGCGCATCCCCGACCTTCTCCAGAAGCTTGCCGCCACCGGTTACGGCAAAAACTGCAAGGAGTTCACCCCGATGCAAGTCTCCTACATCCTCTACTTCCTAGGTGAACCATAACCCAGTTCCACCTAATCTATTGCATGTATCTACCATACACAGAAATTGGTCAGCAAGTTGCTGACCAATTGGAAAGGGATGCCAATTTGCCTCAACTTGGAATAAAAAATAGCAGCCAACCCATAGATGGTGGTATGTTACCACCTTAAAATCTTTACTTTTTTACCTTTTTACTTTTTTACCTTAAAAAATCCCAGAAAAAGCTTGCAGGTTTGGAAATAATGTCGTAACTTTGCGGTATTGTTTTTTAAACAGAATGGTTATGAAGTACTTAGATCCCAAGGCAGACCTTACGTTCAAGAAGATATTCGGCAATCATCCTAAAAGACTGATCAGCCTCCTGAACGCACTCCTGCCACTCAGCGAAGAAGAGCAGATACACGAGATAGAGTATCTGCCAACGGAACTTGTGCCCCAGCTAGAAGGGGGCAAGAACACCATAGTTGATGTACTCTGCACCGACGTCAGAGGCAGGAAGTTCTGCGTGGAAATGCAGATGGAATGGTCTGACGCATTCCAGCAGCGAGTACTGTTCAATGCATCCAAGCTCTATGTGAGTCAGGCAAAAAAGGGAGGAAAATACAGCGAACTGCAACCAGTGTATTCTCTCAACCTGATAAATGATATCTTTGCGCATGATACTCCAGATTTCATCCACAACTACCGCATCGTGCACGATAAGGACAGCAATAAGGTCATCGAAGGCTTGCATTTCACCTTCATAGAACTCCCTAAATTCACTCCTCATTCCATTGCCGATAAGCGCATGATGGTCTTGTGGCTCCGTTTCCTCACAGAAATAAATTCCAATACGAAGGATATTCCTGCCGACCTGCTTAATGACCCGGAGATTGGAAAAGCAGTAGAAGATCTTGAAGTTTCCGGCTTTACAGATGCCGAACTCAGAGCCTACGATAAGTTTTGGGATTCCGTAAGTGTTGAAAGAACCCTTCTGGATGACAGATACCAGAAAGGCATAGAAGAAGGCATGAACCAGCGAAGCCTTGAGATTGCCAGGAAGATGCTGGCAAAGGGTATGGATGAAGCGTCTATCATGGATATGACGGGGCTGACGGCAGAGGAGATAAAGCTGCTGAAAGCGGAGATGTAGATTACGAATATCTCCATATAATCAAGGGTCTATACGCCACCTTTTCATCGTGGCATATAGACCCTTGTCGTTTCCCTGAAGTGCGGGTGAATATATGTTTGCTGAGCACCTTATACTCCTGCCCAACTTAGGAGTTGATACATAATCCTCTTACAGCCTTTCATGCTTAGAGTGACCACAAATTATAGACTTAAAATGATTGTTTATAAATTTTTTATCTGTATGGTAGGCAGAATCTGCATAAGGTGTTTGTGAAGCTTTCCATAAGCTACCATATCGGTCTTCATTCAGCTCTTTTTGGTCGGAAGAAAGAATCAAATCAATTCTATATTCAGTTCCTTGATCGAAAATTTGAGAAACAAGCTCTTCGGCATACTCAATTGCTCCAAACCTTAGTGTTTGAAGGTCAGGACAATCAATGAATGCTCCAGAATGAATAGTCCTAAGTTTAGGAGCCTCAAATACTTGAAGTGTCATATTGCTACGAATAGCACACTCTCCAATTTCTTCGACATCCGTTAACTTTAGTTTTTTTACATGTGGAATCTCTGAAAGAGCATAATTCCAAACCTTCTTTAATCCCATAATGGTAAGATTGATATTGTCATCTTTGGCACTTCTAAGGACACTTTTTATTGCCTTCATATCATCATTCGTCATATCGTCAGAAAGAACAAGACGGATGTCTGCCTTCCCTTTATTTAGTTCTTTCTCGATAGTGCTTTGCATTTCCTCTGTACTCAAACCTACCAAAGACATAGCAGTCGCATCCAGCGCATAGCTCTTGTTGGCATCAATGTTTTTTTGGAAAAAATAATCAGCCAAAGTCACATCGTCATTTTTCACAACGATTGACGAATACTGAAAAAACTTACCGTACAAATACACATTGCCTTTTTCATCAGGCGTAAGAGTGTAGGTATTATCAGAATAGCCTCTAGTGTTGGCTGGAGTGATAAACTTGGCAATAACGGTAACAGAACCATCTTGATTTGTAGCAATGCGCAAGCGTGAATAATTGCGTGTTGTCTTGGCAAAAGATACATTTATACCCTGACCATTACCAGTGATTTGGGCTTTTCCCTCGATATATTCATCCGTTCCTGCAACCTTACCTTCTTTCAAAACTAATGTGCCGGCTTCCCATTTGTAATTAGGGGCATAATATACATGAGGAAAGGTTGGCACTTCGTCTGCTTTATAAGACAGTTCGCCACTTGCCAATTCCCAATTACTGCCATTATATTTAAAAGCAGCATACTTAGTTCCTAAAGTCTTACTGGTCATCTCCAGAAGTAACTCGTCTCCTTCAGCCCATGAAGTCTTGCCTTCATCAGGTGTACCTATAGCACGAGTCTGTGAATCTCCGAATGCCGGAAATTCACCAACAACCAACTGTACGTTGCTCTTGCCTGTTGTTGCGGTTGGTTCTTCTATATCACTTGTGCATGACGCCATTACTATAGTAACGACAGCCAGCATGATGTATTGAAATATCTTTTTCATATTCTTTCCTCCAATTATTTGAGTTCATCTTCGTTTGTCCAACCAGTCATATTATCTACGCTGATTCGGGTCAGTTTCACTTTGTCTTTTCCTACATCGAGTTTGTAGGTGTAGCGATGGCCCTCTTGAAACTCCGTATTTGACTTCATTTTTGCATGGAAGTTTTGGTCGCCTATCTTGAATTTCACGAAAATCTCGCCAACTTTGTAGGAACCAGGGATAACGATTGCAGAAAACATACCATCGTCATGCTTACAGGCTTGTACCCAATCAGGATTACCTGAAGGTGTATTCATTACAAATTTTCCCTGGTCTTGGTCTCTAAAAAATCTAACACTGTTGTGTTTAGAATACACTTGTGGTTCACTAATATCCTTATTGGGATAATCCGCAGTACCAACATGATATACTATCGTGACCAGCGACATGCGATGCTTCATAGGAATGTCTACATAATCTTTAGGGACATCGTACCAATAGCCGTTTATTAAATCTGCAGCTTTCAACTTGGTCTCATCACTTTGGTCTATATGCAAATTATAGATAAAAGGATTGGTTATATCATAAGGATACCAAGCAATCAATTCGCATCTTCCCACTTTTTCCCAGCGAAGTCTTCTGATAGGTTCCCAACGGTATAACCCATTTTCTTCCACATATTTATATTCACCAGTTCTAGTATCTTCATCACCGAAAATTTGCAGTACACTTATTAGGTCCTCATTCTCCCAATTGTTACCGTGTCCCAATGTATTGACACGAGTCTGCATACCTCCAACAGAGAAAGTGGCATTGATTTCCTGCCCTTTCAGCGTAGGAGCCATATCTTCATTTTGCGTACATGCTGTAAAGCCCATAGCCATAAGGCCCATTACCGCATAGGAAATTCTTTGTTTTATCGTCTTCATAATCTTCAGTTTTTTATTGTTAGTGAGTTAGTGAGCGGCCAAGCTCACTAACCCTGTATTCCCTATTTTCAGTACCTTATTTATCATTACAAATCTATATCTGCGTCTAAATCACTTGAATCACCATTTCCCCAAGGAACTATATTAGCATTTTCTATAGTAATCCCAGTATTTTTAACAGTTATGTTGTATGTATATTTTTTGCCACCTTCAAATTGTCCATTGGTGGTTGGTGTTATAGAGGTTGTGTATTTTACTTCGCTATCATTCAACAACAAGTAAATCTCTATATCCATCTTATTGCTTTCAAGGTTTTGCGGCAACATGATATAAGCAAAACTTTCTTCGCTTTCAAAAAGTACATCATAAAAAGGACGAGTAAGAGTAGCTCTGTCACCAATAGTTTCAACCGAACCTGTTCTTGTGTCAAATTTACCGCTTGTAAATATTCCTTTCAACTCTAAGCGATTGAATTTATAATTGTTATATTTGACACCCTGCCCTGGTTTAATTTTGAATTCAACCAAACTCATACAATGCTTAAAGCGATGTTCGATATCTGTAAAATTCACAATTGGAGATGCTTTGCTTGCAGTAGCTCCTGAGGCAAAAAGTACATCAGCCTTACAAGGTTGGTTTGCTTCTACCTCAGCCATATTCCAATTCATTTTACCATCAGTTAAGAATTTGCTATAAGGATAGTATGCACTAAATGTTGTCTCTTTGTTGTCCTTGAAATAGATGATGTTGTTATTGTCAGCAGCTTCAAAAGTACCATCCCCATTTGTTGTTACATACTTTTTGTTGTCTC
>JAJWJX010000020.1:0-55516 GCA_021623045.1 Segatella copri
TTACATATCGGATGATGTGATGAGTGATTTCATGATTATATAATGGTTTCAATAAACAAAAAAGCCTTGGAATCTAATTCCAAGGCTCTAATTTCTTTAAACCATTTTTCTTGTATACTTCATAATAAAAAGCTTTAATGCTCTTGACCACTTGTATGGTAGATTTCTTTTTCTGCAACATAGGCTTGACCAGCTGCATCACAGCAAAACAAACTACCACAATAAGCAATACTACTGCCCAAGAGAGAATCTCACTCTGAATATCCAAAATTGGCTGGAGGCCAATACCCAAAGCCACAGGCAGGATAAAACAGACCCAATCTATCGGGCTGTCAAGCTTGGTTGATTCGATATATTCATCGCGTAATGCTTTTGGAGCATTCAAGATTAATCTTTTCTGGTGCTTATTCCAGTAATCTTCAAATTCTTTTTCCATGCAATCCATTTACTGTTTTGTCTTAAAACTAGACGGTTAAAACTTCAATACTTATACTTTTCTTTATACTTTTCGGCTACAAAGATAAGAATAATTATTCATTTCTCCAAAATTACAACATACTACTTTGAATATTTAACGTATATTAGTTCTAATGGTCAAAACAAAAACTTCACTGCATCACTTGACAACAGCCTGCTTGTATATAGACAGGAAAAGGCAACACCCAACGACGGGCATTGCCTTTCTTGTATAATAACATAGAGGAATTTTATCTCTCATTAAGTGGCTTATACTCCAGTTCGCCAAGAATATTCTTATATGCAGGACGGATAATACGACGGCCTTCGAAATTGAGTTCTTCAATACGATGGGCTGTCCAACCCACGATACGTGCCATGGCGAAAATAGGTGTATAGATTTCCTGTGGCAAACCAATCATTTCATAGATAAAGCCACTGTAGAAATCAAGATTTGCACACGCTGGCTTGCTGCCTCCACGGTGTTCCTGCAGACATTTGATACCTTCCTGCTCTATCAGCTTCAGGAAATTATACTCGTCTTCTCTCCCCTTTTCCTTGGCAAGTTCACCTGCCAGACGCTTCAATTCTACGGCACGTGGGTCGCTCAATGTATAGACCGCATGACCGATACCATAGATGAGACCTGTCTTGTCGTACGCCTCCTTGTTGAGCATACGCTTGAGATAAGTATCAAGTTCGGTTACATTACCCCAATCCTTGATAGCTTCTTTCAGATGGTGGAACATATTGATAACCTTGATATTGGCACCACCATGCAAAGGACCCTTCAAACTGCCGATACCTGCAGCAATAGAACTATAAGTATCTGTACGGGTGGAAGATGTAACACGTACAGTAAAGGTTGAGTTGTTACCACCACCATGTTCAGCCTGGATAATCAGGAGAAGGTCGAGCATACGGGCATCCAATTCGGAATAGTTCTCATGCTTCATCATATAAAGAAAGTTCTCAGCAATAGAGAGATTCTCACGAGGATGACGAATATGGAGACTTCTACCCTGAACAGAGTGACGGTAGATGTTGTATGCATAAGCGATAATGGTTGGGAACTTGGCTATCAACTCTATGCTCTGGCGCATCAGATTGTCACGGCTGATGTCATCAGGATTTGGATCGAAGGTGTACATTTCGAGCACACAACGGGCCAGGATGTTCATGATGTTACTGCCTTCCAGCTCGATGATATGGGTAATCGTACGATGATCAAGCGGCATATTATCGTTCAGGAGTTCTCTGAAAGCATCCAATTCCTCCTTATCAGGCAACTGGCCCGAGAGCAGCAGGAAGGCTACTTCCTCGAATCCGAAACGCTTCTCCTTCAAGAGAGGAGTTACCAGGTCATCAAGTTCATAACCACGATAATAAAGTTTACCCTCTGTAGGGGTCAACTTACCTTCTGCATCGCGCTCATAACCCACTACATTACCGATATTGGTCAGTCCGACCAACACACCAGAGCCATCCTCATTACGAAGTCCACGCTTCACATTGAACTTCTTGAATGCATCCTTATCAATCTTGCATGAGTTTTTTACCTCATCGCTTAATTTATATATTAAATATTCTTTATTCATAACTGTTACTTTTTTAGCTGTATGGCTACAACTATTATTTTTTTGCAGCAAAGTTCAATGCAGAACCAGCCTTAAACCATGCAATCTGTGTATCATTATAAGTATGCTCAACCTCGAAACTATCCTCAGAACCATCCTTGTGCTTCAGGGTGACGGTGAGTTTAGAACCTGGAGCAAACTCCTTCAAACCTGTCAAAGAGATGCGGTCGTCCTCCTGCACCTTATTATAATCATCCTTGTTGCAGAATGTGAGGGCAAGCATACCCTGCTTCTTCAGGTTGGTTTCGTGGATGCGGGCGAAACTCTTGGCGAGAATCACCTTCACGTTGAGGAAACGAGGCTCCATAGCTGCATGCTCACGAGAAGAACCTTCACCATAGTTATCCTCTGCCACCACGATGCTGCTGATGCCTTTTGCCTTGTAAGCCTTGGCAGCGGTAGAAACCTCGACATAAGCACCATCCAACAGGTTCTTCACCTTATTGCTCTCACCGTTAAAGGCATTAACGGCACCCATTAAAAGGTTGTCGGATATGTTCTGCAAATGTCCACGGAACTTCAGCCAAGGACCCGCCATAGATATGTGGTCGGTGGTACATTTTCCCTCGGTTTTGATAAGAAGCGGCATATCTGTCAGGTCTTTTCCATCCCATGGAGCAAACGGAGCAAGTTTCTGGAGTCGGTTGCTGTCAGGCGCAATGACTACCTCTACATTGGCATTTTCTTCGCTTGGGGCAATGAATCCCTTATCCTCTACGGCAAAACCCTTAGGTGGGAAGGTGAAACCTGTAGGCGCATCGAGCATCACGCTGTTGCCATCCTTATCCAGCAAGGTATCTGTAGCCGGATTGAAGTCGAGACGGCCCGCAATGGTGAGAGCCACGGTGAGCTCTGGACTGCCGATGAAGGCAAACGTATTAGGGTTACCATCAGCACGGCGGCGGAAGTTTCGGTTGAAAGAAGTGACGATGGCATTCTTGCGCGAATTATCATCGGTATGACGCTTCCACTGTCCGATGCAAGGACCGCAGGCATTGGTCATGATGAGGGCTCCAATCTTCTTGAAATCATCAAGGATGCCATCACGCTCGGCTGTATAGCGAATCTGCTCTGAACCCGGGTTGATGATAAGCTGTCCCTTCACCTCAATACCTTTCTCATAAGCCTGACGGGCAATGCTGGCAGCACGGGCCAAGTCCTGATAAGAAGAGTTGGTACAGCTACCTACCAATCCTACTTCTACTACCATCGGATAATCGTTGGCAGGACCTTTTGCCTTCATGTGAGAGATTGGTGTGGCTGCATCTGGAGTGAACGGACCGTTAAGATGAGGTTCAACCTTAGAAAGGTCGATTTCAACAATCTGGTCGTAGAAAGCAGACGGATCTGCCAACACCTCATCATCAGCACGGAGTTCGGCTGCATTCATCTGTGCGAGAGATGCAATTTCTTCACGGCCTGTCTTGCGGAGATACTCGCTGGCATTCTGGTCGAATGGGAAGATAGAGCATGTGGCACCCAATTCGGCTCCCATGTTACAGATGGTAGCCTTGCCGGTGGTAGAGATGCTGTCCAATCCCTCGCCGAAGTATTCGAGGATGGCATTGGTTCCGCCCTTTACGGTAAGGATGCCGAGGATTTCGAGAATCACATCCTTAGGAGTGGCCCAGCCTGAGAGTTTACCTGTGAGATTCACACCAATGAGACGTGGCATCTTGAGTTCCCAAGGCTGACCGGTCAACACATCTACGGCATCAGCACCACCTACACCTACTGCCACCATGCCGAGACCGCCGGCATTAGGAGTATGAGAATCGGTACCCACCATCATACCTCCAGGGAATGCATAGTTTTCGAGCACTACCTGATGGATGATTCCGGCACCTGGTCCCCAGAAACCGATATGGTATTTCTGAGAAACAGACTTCAGGAAGTCGTAAACCTCCTTATTGGTCTTGCAAGCCTCAGGAAGATCTTGTGTTGCGCCCACATCGGCACGAATCAAGTGATCACAATGTACGGAAGCAGGTACGGCCACCTTGTTCTTACCCGCATTCATGAACTGCAAGAGTGCCATTTGCGCAGTCGCATCCTGCATCGCCACGCGATTAGGACGGAAGTCAACATATTCCACACCTCTTTTATATGGTCGCAACTGTGTTGGGTCGAAAAGATGTGCAAAGAGCACCTTCTCGGCATAAGTAAGAGGTCGTTTCACCGTAGCCTTAGCCTGGGCTACACTTTCCGAATACGAAGCGTAAAAGCTTCTCAGCATTTCAATGTCCAATATCATCTTGTTCACAATTTTAATTAATTATACACTCTTTCGAGCAATTCTGTTTGCAAAAATACAACTTTTTCTACAAATAGTAGCATGTTTTATCGAAAATTTATCATTTTGATATGATTTTTCTGTTTTTTGATAATTTTGTTGTATATTTATACGTTAATCACTCTCTTTCTCCGGAAAAACAGGATTATGATATGAAAAGACAAGAATGGCTACGGAAAGGCAGGAAAACAGAGAAAAAAGAAAGGAAAGTGAAGAAAAGAGAAGTTAAAATGAAAGAAAAAGCAAAAATTTTTGGTACTCTCCGCATTATTTATTATTTTTGCAGATGTTATGAGAATAGACATTATTACAGTATTACCAGAGATGCTGGAGGGATTCTTCAATGAGTCCATTCTAGCACGTGCGCAGAAGAAGGGTCTAGCGGAGATTCATCTGCACAACCTGCGTGACTACACATTAGATAAATGGAAGCGTGTGGACGACTATCCATACGGCGGAAGTGCCGGCATGGTGATGCAATGTGAACCAATAGACCGCTGCATTACTGCGCTGAAGGCGGAGCGCGAGTATGATGACGTGATTTACGTTTCGCCAGACGGTGAGACTTTCAACCAGAAGATAGCCAACGAAATGTCGATGCAGGGTAACCTCATCATCCTCTGCGGTCACTACAAGGGTATTGACCAGCGAGTGCGCGACCATCTCATTACCCGCGAAATCAGTGTAGGTGATTATGTGCTGACGGGTGGCGAACTTGCAGCAGCCATCATCTCAGATGCCGTCATCCGACTGGTTCCGGGTGTTATCAGCGACGAACAGAGCGCACTTTCCGACTGTTTCCAGGACGACATTCTTGCCGCCCCTATCTACACCCGTCCTGCCGACTACAAGGGATGGAAGGTTCCGGAGATTCTGCTCAGTGGCAACGAAGCCAAGATTCGCCAGTGGGAATTCGACCAGGCCATGGAAAGAACCAAGCGCCTGCGCCCTGACCTGCTGAAATAAGAAGAAATCATTGCTGATTACTATCATACCCAGAACAGTGATTTTTAGGCACGGTGTAATCCGTTCCTAAAAATCACCGTTCTACACATTCTCAAGCCATATACAAAACTCTACACCTTATTTATCAACTACACCTTATTAATATTATTCTTTTTCTACGCATTTTTCGCAGAAAGCCTCACCCAGCATGAAACCTTCTTCGTAGAGGCGTTCCAGTTTATCGGTATCCTTCTCTATTCTGCCAACTTCCAACGGACGGATTGGACGGATACAGGTAATCTTACCCGCAGCCTCCAGATCATCTACAAGCTGGATCTGTTCGTTATAAGCCCGATGACGGTGACTCAGAGCCACACGCAGGCGAGGATAGTTCTTATATAAATAAGGTATCTTACGGTCTTTGCCCATATCACGCCATCCTTTGTTGCGAGTCAGGACAACCACATTGTGTTGCCACCCCATGTCAATGGCGTGCTGTACCGGAATACTGTCCGCAATACCACCATCCAACATCGGAATGCCATCCACTTCCACAATCTTGCTCACATATGGCAAACTGCTGGAAGCACGCACAACATCCAGCGCACGCTGCCTGTCATGATTCTCGGAAAGATACATAGCCTTGCCCGTAAGACAATTGGTAGTAACCATCTCGAAACCATCGGCATACTTAAAATAGGTATCAAAATCGAAAGGCAAGAGCTGGTTCGGAAACTTATCGTAGAGCAATTTGCGGTCGAAGATACACCCCTGAGTCACCAGATGGCGAATACCGATATACTGGTATCGGGCCAGATAATCGATGTTAGAGATACGGGCACGCCGAGGTTGGCGGCTCATATACGACATGCCATTACATGCCCCAGCCGATACAGCCACCGTATAAGGGAAATGAACATCATGCTTCATGAAGGCATCCAGTACCCCACTAGTGAAGACCCCTCGCATGCCTCCTCCCTCAAGAACCAAACCTGTTGTTTTCAAATTCAATTTCATAACACACTCTCTGCTTTTAAAATTCTGAAAATAATTATATTTTGCTCGCAGCATAGACAATTTTCTTACATTTTGTCTAGCAAAAAGCCGTTTTTATATTAATTATTTATAAATTTACGCGTTTTATTCAATTTTGCTTGCAAAGATACGTATTTTTTGGGAAATAATTGCTAACTTTGCAAGCAAAATAATGTAAAATACTAAAAATATGTTCAGCAAAGAGACTTACATCAGCCGCAGACAGGAGCTGAAGAAACTTGTGAAAAGCGGCGTAATTATACTTTTCGGAAACAACAATTCACCATGTAATTTCCCTAATAACGGATATTACCCTTTCCGTCAGGACTCGACATTCCTCTATTATTTCGGATTGCAGCGCGATGGTCTGGTAGGTGTGATAGATATAGACAACGATATTGAAACCCTGATTGGCGACGACATCGACCTCGTAGACATCGTATGGTACGGAAGCGTTGACAGTGTTCACGATCTTGCAGCGCAGGTAGGCGTTCACAACTCAGCACCTATGAAAACGCTCAAGACTATCTGCAACGACGCCATGTCGAAGAAGCGCAAGATTCATTTCCTGCCACCTTACCGCTACGACATCAAGCTGCAGGTATTCGACCTTCTGGGCATCCATCCTAACCAGCAGAAAGAAGAGGCCAGCATGGACCTCATTAAGGCTGTCGTAAAGATGCGTTCAACTAAGACCCAGGAAGAAATCGAGGAACTGGAGCGCGCTGCAGTCATCGGATACAAGATGCATACCACAGCGATGAAACTCGTACGTCCGGGTGTAACAGAAAAATATGTAGCAGGTCAGGTAAGCGGCATCGCCCACTCTTACGGAGCCATGGTCAGCTTCCCAACCATCTTCAGTCAGCACGGTGAAATTCAGCATGGTTATCCATCTATGAATTTACTGGAAGAAGGCAGACTGGCACTCTGTGATGCAGGTGCAGAAACTATGAACAACTACTGTTCAGACAACACCCGCACCATGCCGGTGAGCGGAAAGTTCAGCCAGCGCCAGTTGGAAATCTACTCTATTGTAGAAGAATGCCACGACCATGCGCTGGATGTAGCCAAGCCAGGCGTAAAATGGGCTGACGTACACTTCTCTGTTTGCCGCCTGCTCTTCGACCGCATGAAGGAACTCGGACTTGCAAAGGGTGATACAGAAGAGGCTGTAAAGGCTGGAGCACACGCCATGTTCCTGCCTCATGGTTTGGGTCACATGATGGGAATGGATGTTCACGACATGGAGAACCTCGACCAGATTAACGTTGGTTTCGACGAAGAGGTACGCCCTAATCTGGAGCAATTCGGTACCAACTGCCTGCGTATGGGTCGCCGTCTGCAGGAAGGTTTCGTGGTAACCGACGAGCCGGGAGTTTACTTCATCCCTGCCCTCATCGACGACTGGAAGGCATCCGGTCACTGTGCAGAATTCCTCAACTTCGACAAGATTGAGACCTATAAAGATTTCGGTGGTATCCGAATTGAGGACGATGTACTCATCACCAAAGATAGTTGCAGATTCCTGGGCAAAGACCGCATACCTTATCATCCAAAAGATGTTGAGGAGTTCATGGCAGCCAACAAGGAATAAAATTCCTGAAAGAGAAATCATTTCAGAAAAAGGAATCAGAGAGAAGATATAACAAGAACATTAATATAAAGAGAAAAGAATTCATGAAGAAAACTATGATTGTTGCAGCCTTGATGGCTTTGGTAGCCACAGGAGCAAATGCGAAGAAAGCTGCAGACTCTGCAGAAGTAGCAAAGAACAAACCTGTATTTACTGTAGTAAAGCAGAATCCTATCACTAGCATCAAGGACCAGAACCGCAGTGGTACGTGCTGGGCTTACTCTACCCTCAGCTACTTCGAGAGCGAAATCTTGAAGAAGACAGGCAAGACATACGACCTCAGCGAAATGTTCGTAGCCAACAAGACTTATATGGACCGCGCCACAGTGGCTGTAAGAATGCACGGCGACGTGAGCTTCTCAGAGGGTGGTAGCGCCTACGATGTACTCTATGCTTTGCAGCACTATGGTATTGTACCTGAGTCTGCCATGCCTGCACCAGGTTCATTGACAGGTGACTCATTGGCTAACTTCGGTGAGTTCTTCAATGTAATGACTCCATACGTAGAGGCAGTAGCAAAGAGCACAGCTAAGAAGCTTTCTCCAGCCTGGAAGAGCGGTCTTCAGGGCATCATCGACTCTTACATCGGTAAGGCTCCTGAGAAGTTTACATACGAGGGCAAGCAGTATACTCCACAGAGTTTCTGCCAGAGCCTCGGTTTGAATCTTGATGATTATGTAACCATTACCAGCTACACCCACCACCCAATGTGGAGCAAGTTTGCTGTTGAGGTACAGGATAACTGGCGCTGGCCTTTGAGTTACAACGTTCCTATGGAAGACATCTGCAAGATCATCGACAACGCTGTAAACAACGGTTACACAGTAGCTTGGGGCGGTGACGTAACAGAAGATGGTTTCACTCGCAAGGGTCTCGGTATCGCTTACGACGTAAAGAAGGTTCGCTCTATGGCCGGTACAGATGCTGACCATTGGTTCAAGCTCTCTAAGGACGAGAAGAAGGAGAAGTTTGATTCTCTCGGCGTAAATGCTCCTGAGATTGTTCCTACACAGGCTATGCGTCAGGAAGCATTCGACAATTGGGAGACAACTGATGACCACGGTATGCACATCTACGGTATCGCTAAGGATCAGAACGGCAAGGAGTACTACATGGTTAAGAACTCTTGGGGCGAGTATGGTGACTACAAGGGAACCTGGTACATGACCAAGGCTTTCGTAGCTTACAAGACTATGGACTTCATGGTTAACAAGAACGCCCTTCCTAAGGACATCCGCAAGAAGCTCGGAATCTAGGAGAGTTTTAATAGTTAAAAGTTTATAGTCTATAGGTTTTCTATGGACATTCTCCTAAACAAAAATATTCAAGGGGCAGCAAACCGATGAGTTTGCTGCCTTTTTTGTTGCCAAGAAAATCTCTTATTTACTTATTTTGGGTTGCCAACAAGTCTTATTTTTACTTATTTCTAGGTAATTTAGTAAAATTCCTCCCTAAACATTTCCTTTTGTCATTTTATTTTCGTAACTTTGGGGGCAGAAATAAAAAATAATTAAAATGCATTTTAAATGGAATTACGAATCACCAACACCTGAACAGCAAAAAGCAGCTGAAGAATTAGGCGCCAAGCTAAATATGAGCCCAGTTCTTGCCCATTTGCTCATCAAGCGCGAGATTACGACAGAGTCTGCAGCCAAACGGTTCTTCCGTCCACAACTCTCAGATCTCATCAATCCATTCCTGATGAAAGACATGGATATTGCCGTAGACCGCCTGAACGATGCTATGGGTAGAAAGGAACGTATCCTTGTTTACGGAGACTATGACGTAGACGGATGCACCGCCGTTGCCCTGGTGTACAAATTCTTGCAGCAATTCTATTCAAACATCGACTACTACATTCCCGACCGCTACGACGAAGGTTACGGAGTGAGTAAGAAAGGAATAGATTTTGCTCATCAGACTGGTGTAAAACTGATTATTATTCTAGACTGCGGAATCAAGGCTATTCAGGAGATAGAATATGCCAAGAGTCTGGGAATAGACTTCATCATCTGCGACCATCACGTTCCTGACGATGTGATGCCACCTGCTGTGGCCATACTCAATCCGAAGCGTCCTGACGATCCATTCCCATTCAAGCATCTCTGCGGATGCGGTGTAGGATTCAAGTTTATGCAGGCTTTTGCCAAGAACAACAACATTCCGTTCTCCAGGCTCATTCCTCTGCTCGACTTCTGCGCCGTAAGTATTGCTGCCGACATTGTGCCGGTGGTAGATGAGAACAGAATACTCGCCTTCCATGGTCTTAAGTTGCTGAATACCAACCCAAGTATCGGTCTGAAATCCATCATCGACATCTGCGGACTGAACGGACGCGAGCTCTCTATGAGCGATATTGTGTTCAAGATTGGTCCCCGCATCAATGCTTCAGGCAGAATGGAGAACGGCAAGCTGAGCGTAGATCTGCTGGTAGAAAGAGACTATTCCTCAGCCCTGCGCATGGCCAGACACATCAATGAATACAATGAGCAGCGCAAAGACATAGACAAGCAGATGACAGAAGAAGCCAACGGCATCGTATCGCGTCTGGAAAGCATGAAACACAATTCCAGCATCGTGCTCTATGATGAAGGCTGGAAAAAGGGAGTCATTGGCATTGTTGCTTCCCGACTCACCGAAATCTACTTCCGCCCTACCATTGTTCTGACCCGGGATGGTGATATGGCTACAGGTTCAGCACGTAGCGTAACGGGATTTGACATCTACTCAGCCATCAAGAGTTGCCGCGACCTCCTGCTCAATTTCGGTGGTCATACCTATGCTGCCGGACTTACCTTGAAGTGGGATAAGGTTAGAGAGTTCAGAGACAGGTTCCAGCATTATGTAGAAGAGCATATTTCGCCTCAACAGACAGAACCGATGCTCAACATAGATGCTGAAATAGACTTTAAAGACATTACCAAGCATCTGCAGGCCGACTTGAAGCGCTTCTCTCCTTTCGGTCCATGTAACCAGAAACCTATTTTCTGCACCAACCGGGTATATGATTATGGTACCAGCAAGGTGGTGGGCAGAGAACAGGAACACATCAAGTTGGAACTGGTAGACTCAAAATCGAGCACGGTCTTAAACGGCATCGCTTTCGGTCAGAGTGCAGCTGCCCGCTACATCAAGAGTAAGCGAAGTTTCGACATAGCCTTCACCATAGAAGAGAATATTTTTAAGAAAAACCAAGTTCAACTTCAGATAGAAGACATCCGTCCAAACGAAGGATGAGGTACTTAGCCCTATGCATGGATTAGGCACTGATTACTCGGATTACACGGATTTGTAGAGCAAATCCGTCAGGACGCAAAAGCATCGAAATCTGCAAGGGCAAAAGTTTCAAAAAATGGCAGATAAATATCAAGAAATACTACGTACATATTGGGGGTATCCTGACTTTCGCGGCATACAACGAGACATCATCGAGAGTATAGCCCGAGGTGAGGATACCCTCGGTCTTATGCCTACAGGTGGCGGTAAATCCATCACCTTCCAGGTTCCAGCCCTTGCCCAAAAGGGCGTCTGCATTGTGGTAACTCCACTCATTGCACTGATGAAGGATCAGGTACAGCATCTCAAGGCCCGCAACATCCTGGCTGAAGCCATCTACACAGGATTGTCGCGCCAAGAGATTCTCCGAATATTGGAAAATTGTATTTTCGGTGAAATCAAGTTTCTGTATGTTTCACCAGAACGTCTTTCTTCAGAATTGTTCCAAACTAAACTGCGCCACATTCCGGTGAGTTTCATCACGGTAGATGAAGCTCACTGCATCAGCCAGTGGGGTTACGATTTTCGCCCGTCTTATCTCGAAATTGCAAAAATAAGAGATATGAAGCCCGGTGTACCAGTCCTTGCTCTTACGGCTACGGCCACTCCCGATGTAGTAGAAGATATCCAGAACCAGCTTCACTTCAAGAAGCAAAACGTATTTAAAATGAGTTTTGCCCGCAAGAATCTTGCCTATGTGGTGCGCACCACCAACGACAAGTTGACCGAAATGGTTCATATCCTACAGTGTACCCAAGGCTCAGCAATCATTTATGCGAGAAGCCGAAAACGAACCAAGGAGATGGCAGAACTTCTGAACAAACAAGGTATTTCTGCTACATTTTACCATGCCGGACTGGATTCCGACGTGAAGGATATCCGACAGAAAAACTGGCAAAATGACGAGATAAGGGTAATGGTAGCAACCAATGCTTTCGGCATGGGAATAGACAAGTCAGATGTGAGAATGGTAATTCATATAGATTGTCCAGACTCACTGGAAGCCTATTTTCAAGAGGCGGGACGAGGCGGAAGAGACGGCGAAAAGGCTTATGCTGTGCTGCTCTACAACCAGAGCGATGAAAACAAACTCATGAAACGCATAGACGAAACTTTCCCAGACAAAGAATTCATCAAAGACGTTTACGAGCATCTTGCTTACTTTTTCCAGGTGGCAGTTGGAAGCGGAATGGGACAGACTTTCATGTTCGAGATAGAGAAGTTCTGCTTCACCTACAAGTACTTCCCTACTCGCGTAGACTCGGCTCTGCGCATTCTGGAGCGCTCAGGCTATATCCACTACGAGGACAATCCTGACGGAAAAGCAAGAATCAGATTTAACATCAGCCGAAATGATCTCTATCTGCTAGAGAATGTTTCGGAGAAGGAAGAGTCTGTTATTACGGGGCTTCTGCGTAATTACGGCGGTCTGTTTACCGACTATGTTTACATTGATGAGTCGCTGATAGAGCGTGTAAGCGAACTAAACCGTCAGCAGGTATACATGATTCTGAAAAATCTGAGTGCCCGCCACATCATCGACTTCATTCCCCGCCGCAAGACACCTTATATCAGCTACACGCGTCCTAGGGAAGATGGTTTCAGAGTTATCATCCCTGAGGAGGTATGGGAAGTACGCAAGAAACAGTTTACTGCCCACATCAAGAGCATTATCAGTTATGCAAAGAACGACAGCATCTGCCGTTCGCGCCAGCTTCTGAGTTATTTTGGCGAAAAAACGAAAATGAAGGACGACTGCGGGATATGTGATGTCTGCATAGACCACAAAATACCCCAGAAGCAAACTATTATATCAGAAATTCTAGACTTGCTGAAAGACGGAAAGCCACATGACATTACAGAACTAAACCAACTGAAATATGATTCAGAAGATATGGCTGCAGTTCTTGAAGAAATGGTTGTGGAGAATATGATGAATGTTGAGGAAGATGAAATCCGGCTTGAACCGAAACCGGAAATGAAGCCCTAATATCTTATAAGTCCTGAAGGAGTAAAAGCTTTTCAGAAGAGAGATGCTTTTGCCTTTTCAGGGCTTTTTGTATATGCCAGCATTGGGATTTCGCATACGCCAGCAGCGAGATTTGTATATGCCAGCAACTTATACCCCCATATAAACAGAAAAAAGGGAACGACACCTCTCGGGCCATTCCCTTTTCAACATTATGTACGAGAAAAAAATTAGTTATTCTCAGGGCGAAGTTTACGAACTGTAACACCAGCCTGCCACATTTCCTTGTTGCGCATAGCCTCGAGTTCAGCGTTCAACTTCTCGCGGTAATCAGCCTGAGAGTTCTTGTCGATAGAAATCTGAGCCTCGTTACCAGTCTTTACAGAGTAGTACAACCACTCCATTACAGGCTTGATAGCCTCACGGAAACGAGGAGCCCAGTCAAGAGCACCACGCTGAGCTGTTGTTGAACAGTTAGCATACATCCAATCCATACCCTTAGCACCGAAGAGAGGGCCAAGGCTCTGTGTGAGCTCCTCAACAGTCTCGTTGAAAGCCTCAGATGGTGAGTGACCATTCTCGCGGAGCACGTCATACTGTGCCTCCAACAATCCCTCAATTGCACCCATCAATGAGCCACGCTCACCTGTGAGGTCAGAAGTAGCCTCACGCTGGAATGTTGTCTTGAACAAATAACCGGCACCGATACCGATACCGAAGGCAATAGTCTTCTCCTCTGCCTTGCCAGATGCATCCTGGTATACAGCGTAAGAGCAGTTCAAACCACGACCCTCGCAGAACATAGTGCGGAGAGAAGTACCAGAACCCTTAGGAGCAACCATGATTACATCAATATCCTTTGGTGGAACAACGCCTGTGCGGTCGCTCCAGTTGATAGCGAAACCATGTGAATAATACAAAGTCTTACCTGCTGTGAGGTGTGGCTTAATCTTTGGCCAGCATGCAATCTGACCGGCATCAGAAAGCAACATACAGATGATAGTACCTTTTTCAGCAGCTTCCTCGATAGAGAACAGAGTCTTACCAGGAACCCAACCATCCTTCAGACACTTCTCGTAGGTCTTACCCTGACGCTGTCCGACGATGACGTTGAAACCATTATCGCGAAGGTTACAAGCCTGACCAGGCCCCTGGATACCATAACCGATAACTGCGATTGTTTCGTTCTTCAATACTTCACGTGCTTTCTCCAATGAAAATTCATGACTGGTGACAACAGTTTCCATTACGCCACCGAAATTCATTTCTGCCATAATTTTTATTTTTTTTGTGCGGCTTGCCGTTTGTGGAGCCGCGGGTTATACTTGTCCATACGGATGCGAGCTGTATTCTTATCCAAAGAGAGCCTGTTTGATCCGTCCACCCCCTATCCAAGAAGGCGGCTCTGGGTTTATTTTTATTTTCTGAGTGCAAAGGTAAGCAAATAAAATGAAACTACCAAATTTTTCTTTCAATTTTTAATAAATTTAGCCTTACTTCTTACAACTTCCACCTCATTTACGTCATTTTTGCCGGTTTTTGTTATCTTTATGCAGTATTCTTGCATTTTTTCTGCCTCACTTGTTTCTTCCAAATAGAAATGAAGTTGGTCTCCCTGGTGACTTTCTGCTACATAAGCTATCTCAAATCTTTGCAAAAAGTGATTTTGGTAATAATCCAGATCAAAGAGGTCGAGGATATGTTCGATGTATTTTACCGAGTTGATGTGCCCGTTAACATCTACATCATGATAATAGGTGTCAATGGTTCTCACCAGCTTGGCATCCTTGCCCATTTTCACTCTCGAACTTGCCTGGATAGGACAAGGTTTTTCCGAATCAATATATTCTTTGATGAGTCCGTCGTGAATTTCAAAAATATCAACAGGCTGTCGGGTCTCCGTATCAATCATTGCCCACACGCTCTTGCCGTAACCGTAAACCTTGGCTTCTTCTGATGATGATGTCTTGCCGCAGATTTTGAAATCTCGGGATGTGAAATATTTCATGGCACTCTCGCACCAGGTTTCTACCACAAAGCGGTCGTAAGACTTCGGCATCTCTGTCATCTCAATGGCCAGTCGGCTGAGAACCCATGTCTTGTGTCGGGGCATGAGGTAGTTCATACCGAACCCGCGGTCGTTGCTGTGAAAATCGGCAGCATTGAGCAGATGATTTCCGAGATGCCCCATAAAGAGGTGGCTGCTGAAATCGCAGTGGAAAGGCTCAGATAGGAATTCGTAACGCCCTACCTTATCTAATATTTTCTGTTCCATAATATCTGTCTCGTCCTTTTATCTTGTTGTTTGTCTTGTTGTTTTAAACCGAAAAAGCCCCCTGCTCCACTAGTTTGAAGCCAGGGGAACAAAGGGCATCAAAATATGAAAGAAATCTAATCTTCTGAATTCTGCTTGAGATAATCAGAGATGGGTTCGTCAAAACTTCTCGTAACAGCGATTCTGCCGCTTCGGGTATACTGAAGGAGGCAGTTGTAGCTGTTGAGCTGCTGGAAGAGATCGGCGATGTCTTCGGTAAGTCCTGCCAGGAGCACGGTGCTGTAAGTAGGATTCACCTCCATCATGCGGGCATCATGCTTGCGGATGGTGCGCGAAACCTCTGGATTTTCGAGCAATACCGGAGTGGAAATCTTGAAGAGAGCCACTTCATGGATGAAGATCTGGTCGTCAGAGTAGTAATCGCTCTTCACCACGTCAATCTTCTTCTCTATTGCCTTGTTGATTTTCTCAATCTGCTCTTCATCACTCCAAACCGTGATGGTATACTTGTGTATATTCTTGATACTGCTGGCCGAAACATTCAAGCTCTCGATATTTACCTGTCTGCGAGTAAACACGGCAGTAATCTGATTCAGGATACCGGCAATGTTTTCTGAGTAAACAAGCAATGTATATAATTTCTTTTTGTTGTTATTCTCCATTTTTCCAAATTTTAAAATAATCGGTTACTTTTCGGAGTTTTTCCTTTTCGGAGGATGCTCCCTCATGAAGGAATTTACACCTTATTATATATAGCCGAAAGCTTTTAATAATTCAACTCGAGTTGCATCTCATCTACACTCTTGCCCGGCAGCGTCATCGGAACGATGTCTTCATTCTCCTTGATGGCGCACTCCAACAGGTAAGGACCCTTGGTGCTGATCATCTTCTCCACCTTAGCCTGAAGGTCCTTGCGGTCTATTACCACATCGTATGGTATGCCGTAGGCCTTGGCAATCTCTGCATAATGAGGATTCATCATGTGGGTGAAGGAGTGACGGCCGCCGAACATCAGGTCTTGCCACTGGCGAACGTTGCCCAGATAGTTGTTGTTCAGCAGAATCATCTTTACCGGTGCCTGCTGCTCCATGATGGTGCCTAGTTCCTGGATGTTCATCTGGAAACCGCCGTCGCCGAAGAAACAGCAGATGGTGCGGTCGGGAGCTCCGAAGGTGGCACCGATGGCTGCCGGAAGGCCGAAGCCCATGGTTCCGAAGCCACCACTGGTTACGATGCTCAGCTTCTTGGTAAACTTGAAGTAGCGGCTACTGATCATCTGGTTCTGACCTACGTCGTTTACGAGAACTGCTTCATTATGAGTAGCTTCCGTTACCACGTTGGTCACCTCGCCCATAAGCAGCGGTCCCTCTGTAGGGTGGATATCCTTCTCTATTACCTTCTCCTGTTCCTGCTGGCGGTATTCCTCGAAGGAATCTCTCCACTCGCGGTGAACATTCTTGTTCAGCAGACGGGTAATGGCTGGCAGACTCTGCTTGCAGTCGCCCACCACAGCCACATCGGTCTTGATAACCTTATCAATCTCAGCCTTGTCAATGTCCAGGTGGATAATCTTTGCCTGAGGAGCATACTTAGAAGGCACGCCTGTGATACGGTCGCTGAAACGCATACCGATGGCGATGAGCACATCACACTCCTGGGTCTTCATGTTGGTAGCATAAGAACCGTGCATGCCGAGCATACCCATGTTGAGCGGGTGGTTGCTAGGCAGGGCAGAAAGGCCGAGCAGGGTTCTGCCGGCAGGTATATCTGCCTTCTCGAGGAATTCGATGAGTTCATTATGTGCACCGCCAAGCTCTACTCCATGCCCCACGAGGGCGAATGGTTTCTTGGCATTGTTGATGAGTTCGGCAGCTTCAGCCACCGCCTTTTCATCTATCGTAGGATAAGGGTTGTAAGATGTAACCTTCTCACATTTCACTGGTTCCCACTCGCATGTAGCCACCTGCGCATTCTTTGTAAAGTCGAGCACCACAGGTCCCGGACGTCCGCTGCGGGCGATGTAGAAAGCACGGCTCACAGCCCATGCCACATCCTCGGCACGGCGTATCTGGTAAGACCACTTGGAGATTGGCTGGGTAACACCCACGAGGTCTACCTCCTGGAAGGCATCGGTACCCAGGGCACCTACGCCTACCTGTCCGGCGATGACTACGATTGGTGTAGAATCCATCATGGCATCAGCGATGCCGGTCAATGTATTAGTAGCTCCAGGACCACTAGTGACAAGAGCGACGCCCACTTCGCCGCTGACTCGGGCATAACCCTGTGCAGCGTGAGCAGCAGCCTGCTCGTGACGTACCAAGATGTGGTCAAACATCTTCTTTTCACCTCTCGTGTAACCGTACAGTGCATCAAACACTGGCATGATGCTGCCGCCCGGATATCCGAAGATGGTTTTAACATCCTCGTTTTTCAGGGAGCGCATCAGTGCTTCGGCTCCTGTTATTACTTCTTTTGCCATTTATATGTTATTATTCTGAATAATTCAAAAACTTTTCTTTTCTCAAAGACTCTAAAAACTGTCTTTTCAAAGACTCTCGAAGACTAGTCGATGATTCTCACACCGCCCTTATCTGCCGAACTTACGCTCTGGGCATAAGCGCGCAGTGCCTTGCTAACCACGCGGTTGCGCTTCAGCGGCTGCTGTGGGCGTGCTGCGAGTTCCTCGTCAGAGAGTTTCACATTGATGGAGCGGCTAGGGATATCAATGACGATGATGTCGCCATCCTTAATCTTGCCGATGTTACCACCTGCTGCAGCCTCAGGGCTGATGTGACCGATGCTCAAGCCTGATGTACCGCCTGAGAAGCGGCCATCGGTGATGAGGGCACATTCCTTGCCCAGGTGACGGCTCTTGATGTAAGAGGTTGGGTAGAGCATCTCCTGCATGCCAGGGCCACCCTTCGGACCCTCGTGGGTGATAACTACGCAGTCGCCTGAGTTAACCTTTCCGCCGAGGATGCCTTCGCATGCATCTTCCTGAGAATCAAAGCATACGGCCGGACCCTCAAAATGCCAGAGCACTGGGTCTACTCCGGCTGTCTTCACTACGCAACCATTCTGGGCGATGTTGCCGAAGAGCACTGCCAGTCCGCCATCCTTGGTGTAGGCATGCTCGAGGTCGCGGATACAACCCTCGGCGCGATCGGTGTCAAGACTCTCCCACTGAGCGTCCTGGCTACCCATCTGGGTAGAGAACTTTCTGCCCGGTGCTGAGTGGTAGATTCTGTCAGCCTCGGCATCAATCTCTGTGCCGGTAATGTCGTATTTCTTCATCTGCTCATCGAGTGTTTTGCCGTCAACACGCTTTACGGCGCCGTTGATCAGACCGCCCTTGTTCAGCTCGTTCAGGATACCGAGGATACCACCTGCACGGTTGCACTCCTGTACACTGTATTTCTGGGTGTTAGGGCTCAACTTGCAGAGGCAAGGCACCTTGCGGCTCAACTGGTCGATGTCTTCCATCTTGAAGTCTGCGCCAGCTTCCTGAGCTACTGCCAGCAAGTGGAGCACGGTGTTGGTGCTTCCGCCCATGGCGATGTCCAGGGTCATGGCGTTGAGGAATGCGTCGCGGGTAGCTATATTGCGTGGCAATACGCTCTCGTCGCCGTCCTCATAATATGCATAAGCGTTCTTAACTATCTGGCGTGCAGCATCTTTGAAGAGCTGGATGCGGTTCTTGTGGGTAGCAAGAATGGTTCCGTTGCCTGGCAAACTCAGACCGATGGCCTCGGTGAGTGAGTTCATTGAGTTGGCGGTAAACATACCTGAGCAGCTACCGCAACCTGGGCAGGCGCACTGCTCAATCTGCGTCATCTCCTCGTCAGAAACGCTTGTATCAGCACCCTTAATCATAGCTGTAATCAAGTCGGCGTTCTCACCCTTCCAGCGTCCGGCTTCCATAGGTCCACCTGAGCAGAACACGGTAGGAATGTTCAGTCGCATAGATGCCATGAGCATACCTGGGGTTACCTTGTCGCAGTTTGAGATGCAGATCATGGCGTCGGCCTTGTGAGCATTGACCATGTATTCTACAGAGTCGGCAATGATGTCACGGCTTGGGAGGGAATAGAGCATTCCGTCGTGTCCCATTGCGATACCGTCGTCAACGGCGATGGTATTGAATTCGGCTGCGTAGCACCCCATAGCTTCGATTTCCTTCTTGACGATCTGACCGATTTCATGAAGATGGGTATGACCTGGCACAAACTGAGTAAAGCTGTTCACGATAGCAATGATTGGTTTACCAAACTGCTCGTGTTTCATACCTGCAGCTACCCAGAGTGCTCGGGCACCTGCCATTCTTCTGCCTTCAGTACAGACGCTACTTCTTAATGGATGTTTCATATCTTTTTTTCTTTTATTTCCTTGCTTAAAAGGGCTCTTTCGAGCCCATTTGTTATAATTTGCCTGCAAAGATACAGAGAATTTATGTAATAGCCAACTAATTTCGTATAAAATTTCAGAAAACTTCGTTTTTTTGTTAGAAAAACAAATAAAATGCTTACAATTTATCACGATAGATACTCATTTCTGCTGATTTTGTGCAAAAAAAGAAAGAGCTTATTAACCACACTGAACTCTTATCTTATTAAGATTACCTGACGAAAAAGTATAAAGCGAGGCAGCCAGACATGTAAGAAAGGTAAGAAGAAAAAAAATCCTCCTAAACCGAAGTTTAGGAGGACCTGGTCACAAGACCAAATATCTGAAACTACTTATTTCTTTATTCAGCTGCATTGTTATCATTGAATGTAGCAACACGGTTGAACTCAACCTGCTTGAAGAGCTTGTCAGTAGCACCCATACCCTTAGCCTGAAGACGATTTGCGCTAATCTTGTAAGTCTTAACGAGAATGTTCTTTACAGCATTGGCACGAGCCTCAGAAAGTTTCTGGTTAAGTTCCTTAGAACCCTCTGGAGATGCATAACCCTTAATTTCAACCTTAGCATCTGGATGATTCTTCATATACTGAGCAATCATCTCGATGTTTGGCATCTGGCTACGCTCTACTTTTGACTTACCTACAGTAAACAATACTGTTGGCTGCAAATTGGTAGCAGTAGCTGGCTTTACATACTTAGGAGCCTTCTGGCACTCATTGAGCGCATTCTGGAGATCCTTGATCTGCTTGTCCTTAGCTGCGAGTTCAGAATCCTTGCTATTCAAGTCGTTGCGGAGGTTGTTGATCTGACCATTCAAACCATCAATCTCGTTCTGGTCGCGTGGAGTTACGATAGTGAAGTTGTGAGAGTTGTTAGAACCCTTGAACTTGTAGTTAACACCCACCTTAACCTGGAAAGCAGACTTGTTAACATCAAACTGGCAACCATTGCAAGCACTCTTGTTGTCGTGAAGGAACCAATTCATAGATGGCTCTACATATACCTGCCAAGCCTTGTTTGCGCCAAGGTTGAATGCGAAGTCAACACCTGCGTTAGCTGTGAGGGCATTGAGGTTGCCATTATGAAGGTTGAAAGAGTGGTAACCACCAATGCCTGCCAATGGGATGATTTCGAATTTACGTGGCTCACCCTTGTAACCCAAGAAGAGGTTTGTTGCATTGATAGTACCGATGAACTTACCGCTTGCACCACGAACCAAAGTCTTATGTGTAAAAGGCAGGTTGCGGTTACGAGCATAGAGGTCAGCCTCTACAGCAGCACCCCAAACTGGAGTAAACCACTTTCCGAGACGTACACCTACTGAAGGATTTACGTTCTTGAACCATGCATTGTGAGTAGTCTTTGTAGCAGCTCCAACGTTTACACCAAGATACCAATTGTCAAAGAACTTGCTCTCCTGTGTAGTCTGAGCAGATGCAGATACTGCCATTACGGCAGCAGCAAACATTAATACTAACTTTTTCATTTTCTCTCTAAAATTTGATTTTATATAAATTACTTAAAACTTCATTTTCAGGGTGCAAAATAATAAAAAAAATTATTAACTACCAAATTTTTGGCCATATTTTATGCTGTAAAACATAAAAAATGGAGAAAAAGAACATTTTAATATCCTATTTCTCCATTCTATTTTACTCAAAATGAATAATCTGAGCCATTATTGGTTCTATCCGTTTCTATCAGAAAACATCTTCTGAAGAAAGCTAAAGTTCGAAAACTTGAGCGCTTCTGCCTGCGATGGTTACCTGCTTGTTGCCCAAGCCAGAAACCGAGAGTTTCAGCGTGCGAGGCAAGGCATTCACCACTTTAAGCCAGGTTTTGCCCGATTTAGAATCCTTCACCACACTGGTGCCCACATATTTCTTCAGCGCTTCAGGCAGACTGAGCACGGATGAGATGTAGAGGTCACCGGCATGCTGACCGAACATCTTCTGCATCTTGTAGCTCTCGCTCGCGCGTACATTATTATTATCAAAGTAAATCATGTCCGGCTGCCAGTTGCTGTATCCGTCCTTACACAAGAGAGGAGCATAGGATGTCATTTCTACCACATCGCCGTTGCGCTCCACATTGCAGAGGTGGATGCCCTCAGCCAGCGCATTGTCTGCCGCATTGGCACCGCGAGATGCATATTCGCCCAGATAAACCTTAGGAGCCTTGCGGTCGTAATGGTCGTAATAATCCTGATGGTTCAGGAACCAGCCCGGCTGCTCATAATAATGCTCGTCTACGGCATCAATCCAGCGCTTGTTTTCGCGGGCAATCTTCCAACCCTCAATATAATCGGAAGACGGGAAGTGGAACGGACCTACGGTACCTACCACCTCGAGCTGAGGATACTTCTGCTTCACTGCCTTGCAGATCATCAGGTAGCGCTGCTCGAAATCGGTAGAGATGAGGTCTTCGTTGCCGATGCCTATCATCTTGAGGTTGAACGGAGCCGGATGACCCGCATCGGCTCTCATCTTAGCCCACTTAGAGGTGGCAGGGTCGCCATTCGCCCATTCTACCAAGTCTAGCACGTCCTGAATATACTGCGGCATCTCGCTCATCGGGATTCCGCCCTGCTGACCAGCCACTCCGCGCTCATCTGCCACAGAGTTCTGACAAGGAACACCTGCCGCCAATACAGGCAGCGGCTCGGCTCCCATATCCTCGCACCACTGGAAATACTCATAGAAACCCAGCTGGCGGGTCTGATGGTATCCCCAGATGTTGTAGGCTGGCTTGCGATCTTTCTGCGGACCCACGCTCTCCTTCCAGTGGTAAATGTTCTTGAGCCCCTGACCGTGGAGCATGCAGCCGCCAGGGAAGCGCACGAAGCGAGGCTTCAGGTCGGCAATGGCCTCGGCAAGGTCTTTACGCAGTCCATGACCCTTGTAAGTATCTTGTGGTTTGAGACTTACCAAATCTACCGCCACTTTCTGCTCGCCCTTAGGCAAGATGGCGAACCGGATGTTCTTGCCCAGTTTGCCCTCCTTGGTGGTGGCTTCGCTGGCGAGTTCGCCCTCATATTTATCGGTCACGATGAGCTGCGCCTTATATTCCTTCCAGTCTGCGCCCTGCACCTTGATCTTGGTCTGGCATACAGGCAATCCCTCCTGGTTTACGAGCGCCAGGTTGAGGTCTTTCTTCTTGGCATCGATGCAGCGGGCGTGCAGGCTCACCTCGTAAATGGCTGGCTGATGCTTACCCTCCTTGCCCTCAACGGCAACTCCGCGACGTATGGCGATGCCGTCCCAACCTATATTATAAATAGGTGTAGCGCCCAGAACGGCATAATGGGCATTGTTCTGGCTCACCCCGTTTTCGGTGGCGATGCCCTCTTTCTCTACCCCCACCCATGCCGTGGTGGCATTCCACTGGTGGCGGTGGTCTTCCTTGTTATACTCAAAGTCGCCGTTCTGCAACATTTCTGCAGAGAGTCCTCTGTCGGCAGCGCGGCTGATGTCTTCGAAGAAGATACCCATCAGCTTGTTGGAGATGCGGTGGGATTTCTGTGGATTGATGCTGAGGTTGGCCAGAATTTCCGATTTCTTCGGCAGGTCGATGTGGTTGTCCTTGGCATAAGCTGCGAGGTCGGCATCGGTCTTCGGCATCGGCTGTCCATTGAGTTTTGCCTCTTCTGAGAGGGCATGGAACCAGGAGCGGATGTAGTTGAGATGCACGGCAGGCACCTCGAAATCGCAGCCCTGGAAGAGTTTTCCGCCGATGGTTGCGGTGTCGCGCTGCCAGAGTATCTCGTCGGCAGAAGCTTCCAGCGTATCTTCCTTGAAGGTACGGAAATCGTTGCTTGCCTGTACGTATCGCTTGCCCTTGGATGTCTTGAGATAGATGTCGAAGTTGCCGTCATCCATCTGATAGGCAGCCACATCCTTCACGCCTTTTTCGCGGATGATGGGATAATCCTGCGGGCGCCAGGTGATGAGGTCTTCTGAATAGGCTACGGCAAACTGCGGTGCATGCTGGTTCACGCTCCAGAGTGCGCGCCATGTGCCGTCGTTGGCTTTTACCACGAAGGGGTTATACATCTTCTTTTCAGCTCCCCACGGACCGTAGTCGCTGGCGCAGAGCTGTCCTACATCCACCCAACGCTCATCGTCGGTGAAATAAGCCAGATGCAAGCCCTGGTTGGGTGCTGGCGAATAGATGAATATCTGGCAGATGGAGTCCTTGCCCTGTATGGTGTATGCAGGGGCATCCTTGTCTATTTGCTTCTGCATCTGCTGCCTGCTGACAGCCTGACTGGCACTGGCAGCTGCCACGAGCAGCGCTGATGTAAATATGTACTTTAGTTTTATCATGTTTCTATATTTTTAGATTAATATTGTTTGTTCATTTTACACTATTTCTCTCGGCTTGATAAAAAGGCAGAGTGCATCCCTGCACCCTGCCCCTACAAATTAGAGAGTTATAAAAAATCAAGTATGCAGTGACTTAAGCACTGCTTCTTTCTGAAATAATTATCTTCTTTCTAGCTGTAATATTCCTTCTTGCCGGCAGCCAGCGTATTCTTCATCAGCGAACAGATGGTCATCGGACCAACGCCTCCCGGAACAGGAGTGATGAAGGAGCACTTCTCTGCCACCTCGTCAAATTTCACATCACCGTTCAGGCGGAAACCACTTTTCTTCGTAGCATCAGGCACGCGGGTGGTACCCACATCAATGACTACGGCTCCCGGCTTCACCATATCGGCTGTCACGAAATCAGGACGGCCTATGGCTGCGATGATGATATCTGCCTCCTGACATTCTTTCTTCAAATTCTTGGAATGGGAGTGGCATACGGTGACGGTAGCATCGCCATACTGCTTCTGCATCATCAGCTGAGCCATTGGCTTGCCTACGATGTTGCTTCTGCCCAGAATGACGCATTTCTTGCCACTGGTCTCAATATTGTAATGCTGCAGCAGGGTGAGGATACCGAGCGGAGTGGCAGAGATGAAACAAGGCATGCCGAGCGACATTCTGCCCACGTTTACCGGGTGGAATCCGTCTACATCCTTGCGGTAATCTATTGCCATGGTCACCTTCTGCTCATCGATGTGCTTAGGCAGAGGAAGCTGAACGATGAATCCGTCAACATCATCATCCTGGTTCAGCTTGTCTACACACCGCAGGAGCTCTTCTTCGGTAACATCCTCCTCATAACGGATGAGGGTCGACTTGAATCCACACTTCTCGCAGGCCAGCACCTTGTTTTTCACATAGGTTTCGCTGCCTCCGTCGTGCCCTACGAGCACGGCTACCAGGTGTGGCTGCTTGCCACCGTCGGCAACAATCTGTGCCACCTCCTGGGCTATCTGTTCCTTGATGGCGGCTGCCGTCGCCTTTCCGTCTATAAGCTGCATTTTTATTCTTATTTTAACGTTTATACTTTTCTTACATGCCCGGCATCTTAGGCATGCCTGGCATACCCTTCATGCGGCTCATCATCTGCGCCATTTTGTTGCCGGTCATCATCTGCATCATCTTGCGGGTCTGGTCAAACTGCTTGATGAGTTTGTTCACCTCCTGAATGTTGGTGCCCGAACCCTTAGCGATGCGCTGGCGGCGTGATGTGTTGAGGATGGCTGGGTTGGTGCGCTCCTTAGGAGTCATACTCTGGATGATGGCCTCTACGCCCTTGAATGCATCCTCTGGGATATCTACGTCGCGGATAGCCTTACCTACACCCGGAATCATCGCTGCGAGATCCTTGATGTTACCCATCTTCTTGATCTGCTGGATCTGGTTGTAGAAATCGTTGAAGTCGAACTGGTTCTTTCTGATTTTCTTCTCCAGTTTCTTGGCCTCTTCCAGGTCGAACTGCTCCTGTGCGCGCTCTACGAGGGATACCACGTCACCCATGCCGAGGATTCGGTCTGCCATACGAGCTGGGTGGAATACATCAATGGCCTCCATCTTCTCACCGGTACCGATAAACTTGATTGGCTTGGTTACCACGGTACGGATACTGAGGGCAGCACCACCGCGGGTATCACCATCGAGCTTGGTGAGAACAACGCCGTTAAAGTCGAGGCGGTCGTTGAATTCCTTGGCTGTGTTTACGGCATCCTGACCGGTCATGGAGTCAACCACGAAGAGGGTTTCGTCTGGACGGAGATGATTTTTGAGATTGCTGATCTCGTTCATCATCTGCTCATCAATGGCGAGACGTCCGGCTGTATCGACGATTACCACATCGTTGCCGTTAGTCTTAGCCTGCTGGATGGCATGGTCGGCGATACTGAGCACATCCTTGTTCTCAGGCTCGCTGTATACCGGAACACCCACCTGCTCACCCACTACATGGAGCTGCTGGATAGCTGCCGGACGGTAAACGTCGCAGGCCACGAGCAATGGCTTCTTGCCTTTCTTGGTCTTGAGCATGTTGGCAAGCTTGCCACTGAAGGTAGTCTTACCCGAACCCTGCAGACCGCTCATGAGGATGACGGCCGGATGACTTTCGAGCTTCAATGGGGCTTCTTCGCCGCCCATGAGTTCTTCCAGTTCATCGTGCACCAACTTGATCATCAACTGTCCCGGCTTTACGGCAGTAAGTACATTCATGCCGAGTGCTTTCTCCTTCACCTTGTTGGTGAATTCCTTAGCCACTTTATAGTTTACGTCGGCGTCGAGGAGTGCACGGCGCACATCCTTCATGGTTTCCGCCACGTTGATTTCTGTAATTTTTCCCTCGCCCTTCAATATTTTGAATGAGCGTTCCAGTCTATCACTTAAATTTTCAAACATTTTTCTTTCTTTATATTTTTGGCTACAAAGATACGACTTTTTTTCGAGAAAGCCAACTTGTTTATGCTTTTTTTTATCCCGTCGGCTAAAATAGCTGTCGCTCTGCCTTTCCCAAGTTCATTTCTTCAGTTTTCTCTTGTGCTTATTTTTCAGGATTCTCCTTCTTTTTCGATTTTGATTCAGCATCAGAAGTTGCTTTTTCCTCTTCTGTAGCCATTTCAGAAGGAGGATCTTTCTTTAAAGCCGAGACATCATACGGATTAGTCAATTCATACTTCTTCCCCGTTGCTTTTTCATAAGCAGCTACAACCGGATCCTTATGTTCCATTTTTTCAAATACCTTTTTAGCCTGTTGCAGATGCTTTCTATCACGTTTCCCCTGTTTATCCATCCAGCCGAAAGCATCAAACCCGATGCCAGCAGATGAAGTTGGCAAAGAGTTTATCTTCTCCTGAATATCCTCTTCCATGTTTTTGATGCCTTCCTGATTCTTGCCCCAAACTGTCACTTCGCCTAATTGTTTGGCATCCGGCAAGAGAAACAGAGTATCCGGCAGTTCCTTGTACCGGATAGTTGCCTTCATAAAACCTGGTTTCGATACGGTTGCCGAGTCAAACTGATAGCGCATCGTCCAATAGCCCCGATAATCTGTTCTTGCCCAATGATTGTTATTGGTATGAATAAGTGCTTCACGAATAGGCACATGATTTTCTGCCGATGCGATAACACAAGTTTTCTGCGCATAGGCTACCTGCCCTAATATGGCAAGCAATACTGTTAAAATCAATATGATACGCTTCATGCTTTTTCTCTGATTTATATCTTTATCTTTGTACCAGACAAATTACTTATTCTTACTATATATGAATCTGATACAAAAGTAATGATTAAATCTGATACTTCATTAAATTCCCCAAGAAGTTTAAGTTCATTTAAAGAGTAATGTAAAAAAATTAAGCGTCTATAACAGTTGGTCGATTTATATAGTATCATTCAAAGGTATATAGTATCATTCAAAGGAAAGATATGGTGTTTTCAACACTAAGAAATATTTTTATAAGTAAAAGCATATAGACTTTAGAGTTCTTGCATATAGTCTTTTTAGTCAAAACACATAGCTTCCCAGATATTACCACTAGGCTCAGCAGCTCTGCCGAGCCTAGTCAGCAGGTCTGCCGACTGCAGTCAGCACATCTGCCGAGCCTAGTGACAAATCCCAGTAAAAGCAGTTCCGTTACTGCAGAAATAATTCACTTAATTCTATTGAATTCATTTCATTATTCTACTATTCCACGTTGCTCGATTCTCTTAGCCTCTTCAAGAAGCTTGATGGCATCTACATACTGAGCGATGCCCTGAGCCACCTCCTTGGCAGCCTTCATTGCCAGGACTACAGTCTGCGGACGGTGTACTACATCACCTCCGGCAAACACACCGCGACGGGTGGTCATACCGAACGGACGTTCAACAACTTTTACATATCCCTTCTCATCCACCTCGATTCCGGCAGTGGTAGAAACGATACGGTTGGCAGGTCTTGAACCGATAGCGAGATAGATTCTGTCGAATTTTTCTACCCTTTCACCCTCAGGAGTGTTCAGCACACAGCTTCCCAGACGGCCGTTTTTGCCCTTCAGAAAGGCCTCGACGGTAGTTTTCCACTCAAATTTCACGCCTTCCTTCACAGCATCTTCATATTCGCTCCGGATGGCAGGCATCTCTTCCTGGGTCTTACGGTACAGCACGGTAACGTCGGCACCCAGTCGGATAGCGGTACGGGCAGCATCCATGGCCACGTTTCCGCCGCCAATGACACCCACCTTCTCACCGTCGCGCAGCGGAACCATGTCGCGGGTCAAAGCGCCTTCGTTATAGGCATTCACGTTATGCAGAAAGTATGTACTCTGGCTCACACCGTGGAGCTTTGAGCCCGGTGTAGAGTCCATGTTCTGAGGCACGCTGGTACCTGTGCCCATAAAGATGGCGTCGTAGCCTGCACGGAACAGACTGTCGATGGTCACATTGTTCTCGCCCACCATGCAATTGGTGATAAACTGCACGCCGAGGGCAGCAATCTTAGCCACCTCATCGCGCACTACCGACTTAGGCAAGCGATACTCAGGAATACCGTACATCAACACGCCTCCCGGCTCAGCCTGGCCCTCGAAAATGGTGACGTTGAAGCCCTGACGCGCCAGATCGCCGGCTACGGTCAAGCCCGCTGGACCCGAACCGATGACTGCCACACGGCCACGTGTTTTCTGTGGCAACATCTCGCGCGAAAGGTTCATCTTGGTATCAAAATCGGCAATAAACTGCTCCAGTTTGCCGATCTGTACCGGTTTTCCTTTCTTTCCGAGCACGCAGTTGCCCTGACACTGTTTCTCATGAGGGCATACACGGCCACAGATGGCCGGCAGGTTGCTTTTGGCATTGATGATGCTCATCGCTGCACCCATGTTACCCATAGAAAGTTCGTGTACGAAATCTGGAATGTCGTTACCAATCGGGCATCCCTTCTTGCACTGCGGAATCTTGCAGTGGAGGCAGCGTTTAGCCTCCTCAATGGCCTCGCGGGTAGAAAACCCCTCGTTCACTACCTGGAAGGCAGCAGCATCCGCCTGCTGTTCAGCTGCATCATTCTGTTTTGCAGCATCGGCAGTTTCCGTCTGCTTCACTATTGTTTCTGTTGTATTCTGCCCAGCGGTCTGTGCCTCTGCAGCATTCTTCATATTTTTCATTTCTTTCTGTTCACTCATAATAGAACTGCTCTCCTGTTTTATTGATTCTACAATCTATCCTTTGATTTGTGGGTGCAAAGGTACAAATAATATTTCATAAATCGCCCATCCTCCTTACATATTTTCATTTTTGCCGCTTTTTTCCTTATTATCTACAAAAAAAGCCCTACATTCACATGCAAGGCCTTAAAATAAATACTTTTATGAAGGTTCTACATTCACATGCAAAACTTGCAAATATACGGAGGAGAGGGCAATTGTTAAGGTTGCCCTCTCAGAAAAAACAATTTTATTTTTCTTTAATCTCAATATCTTCCTTCACATGATTACGTATCTTGGTAAGGAAGAGTTTCATACGCTTCGCATCCTTGTGGTCGATGATGTCGATGAGCTCAGCAAGCTCCTCTCTGATCTGTGCCACCTGACCCGATGTGTATGGATTGAAGAGGATTTCCTGCAACAGGTAATCATCTTCGTTGAGCACGCCCTTGGCTATCTGCATGTGGCGCTTGAAGGTGGTGCCCGGAGCATCCTGGTGCTTCATCACTGCCGCAAAGGCAAAGGTGCTCACGAAAGGAATACTCAGCGAGTAGGCCACCGTCTGGTCGTGCTCATCAAATGTATACTCATGCAGACTCAACCCCAACTTCTGGTAGAGGTCCTTGAAGAATATCTTGCCCATGTAGTCACCCTCCTTGATGATAACCGCATTCTCCTCTGAAAGCTGGTTCAGATTGGCAAAAGTCGGGCCGAACATAGGGTGCGTGCTCACGAAGCGGAAACCGCTCTTCTCGTAAAACTCCTGTAGCCCGGTCTTTACCGAAGCTATGTCGCTGATAATGCAGTCGTTAGAGAGATGTGGCAACACCTCTTCGAAGGCTGGCAGCGTATATTTTACCGTCACCGCATTGATAACCAGTTCGGGGCGGAACATCTCTATCTCTTCCATCTTGGTGAAGCGGTAACAGTTGTAGGTGAAGCGCAGTCGCTTGGCATCCTTCTCGTAAACCGCCACCTCGTGGTCGAAGCTGAGCAGGTCGATGAAGAAACTTCCCATCTTACCTGCTCCCATAATTAATATTCTCATCGCCAGTATCCTTTACTTCTGGTTCAGAATTTCCAATTGCTGGCGGACACTCTCCTCATGGATGTGCTCGAAAATCTGAGCGGCAAACTCAGGGCTCATGCCGCAGAGGGCTGCCTGGGCTCCACGCTTGTCGAGAATCTCGTTGTAACGGCTGGTCTGAACGATGGTCATGTTGTGCTCCTTCTTGTAGGTACCAATCTCGCGGCAAACGCGCATACGCTTAGCCAGGAGATCCATCAGCTGGTTGTCGCACTCGTCAATCTGACCGCGCAGCTGGTGCAGACCCTCTGTAGAATAATGCTCATCGCGCACTACGAGGAGGCTGAGGATGTAATCCAGCACCTCTGGGGTAACCTGCTGCTTGGCATCGCTCCATGCATCGTCTGGGCTGCAGTGGCTCTCAACGATGAGTCCGTCGAAACCTAAGTCCATTGCCTGCTGGCAGAGAGGAGCGATGAGGTCGCGTCGGCCGCCGATGTGGCTAGGGTCGCAGATGATTGGCAACTGTGGTATGCGGCGGTGCAACTCGATAGGAATCTGCCACATAGGAAGGTTGCGGTAAATCTTCTTGTCGAAGCTGGAGAATCCGCGGTGGATGGCACCGAGTTTCTTGATGCCTGCCTGGTTGATGCGCTGCAGGGCACCGATCCAAAGCTCGAGGTCTGGGTTTACCGGGTTCTTAACGAGCACAGGCACGTCTACGCCCTGAAGACTGTCGGCAAGTGCCTGCATGGCGAATGGGTTGGCAGATGTACGTGCGCCTACCCAGAGAATGTCGATTCCATATTTCAGCGCGAGCTCTACATGCTCTGGGGTAGCCACCTCAGTAGCTGTCAGCATGCCTGTTTCTTCCTTCACCTGCTTCATCCAAGGCAAGGCTGTTTCACCGTTACCCTCGAAGCCTCCCGGTTTGGTGCGTGGCTTCCACACACCTGCGCGGAACATGTGGCAACCTTTGGCAGCCAACTGCTTAGCGGTAGTCATAACCTGCTCTTCTGTCTCTGCCGAGCAAGGGCCGGCAATGACGCAAGGGCGTTCCTGATCACTAGGAAAATTCAATGGTTCTAATTCTAATTCCATAGTCGTATATTTTTAATTTTTTACTTTTTTACTTTTTACTTTTCAAAAACCTTCTTGATTCTCTCCAGGGCCTCTTTCATCTTCTCATCCTTGGCACAGAGGCTGATACGGATGTAACGCTTGCCGTTGGTTCCGAAGATGAAGCCAGGGGTGATAAAGACGCGTGCCTCATGCAGAATCTTCTCTGTCAGGTCTTCTACATCAGCATATTTCTCAGGTATCTTGCCCCAGAGGAACATGCCTACCTGGTTAGGGTCAAACTGGCAGTCGAGCACCTTCATGATCTCCTCAGCAATGTCGCGGCGGCGGCGGTAGTTCTGAATGTTGTTCTCGCGATGCCATTCATCCGTGTTGTTAAGCATCGCCTCGGCAGCTGCCAGCTGTATGCCTCGGAAGCTTCCGTTGTCAATGTTGCTCTTCACCTTCAGAATCCATGAGATGAAAGTCTTGTTGCTCGAAATCATCGCCACACGCCAGCCTGGCATGTTGTGGCTCTTGCTCAGAGAATTGAACTCGATGCAGCAGTCCTTAGCTCCCGGCACCTGCATGATGCTCATTGGGTGCTCGTTGAGGATGAGCGAATATGGGTTGTCGTTCACCACCACGATGTTGTGCTTCTGGGCGAATGCCACCAGTTTTTCGTAGGTTTCGCGCTTTGCCACACCGCCTGTCGGCATGTTAGGATAGTTGGTCCACATCAGCTTTACGTGGCTCAGGTCCATCTTCTCCAGGGCGTCGAAATCGGGCTGCCATCCGTTATCCTCTCTCAAATCGTAGTAGGTAATCTTGGTACCCAGAATCTTGTTGATGGCGGTGTAGGTAGGGTATCCCGGGTTCGGGATAAGCACCTCATCGCCAGGGTTGCAGAAGGCGAGCGTTACGTGCAGAATGCCTTCCTTGCTACCTATGAGGGGCTGGATTTCTGTAGCCCAGTCGAGGTCTACATCATACCAGCGCTTATAGAAACCAGCCATTGCTTTGCGCAACTCTGGTATGCCCACCGTAGGCTGATATCCGTGTGCGTTTGGATTGTTGGCTACCTCGCAGAGCTTGTCAATGGTCTGCTTAGAAGGCGGCATGTCTGGACTTCCGATGGCCAGACTGATGATGTCTTTGCCCTCGGCATTAAGCTTAGCCACTTCCTTCAGCTTGCGGCTGAAGTAGTATTCCTGTATTTCCGTTACTCTATTGGCTGGTTGTATCATAATTTTCAATGAATAATTTATAATTAATAATGTATAAATGGGCTTTCACCCTCCGAACTGGCGAATTCTTCACTCTTCGTTCTTCACTCTTCACTTAATTTACTCCTTCTCCTCATATTCGCCCAACACCTTTATCTTCTTCACGAGCGGCGTAATGGCGTCGATGCTCTGGCGGTATCGGGTCAGGTTGTCGAAGGTGAGGTCTACGTAGAAGAGGTATTCCCACTCATGTCCGATGTTTGGCAGCGACTGGATCTTGGTGAGATTGATGTCGTAGAAACTCAGGATGGTGAGCACCTTGGAGAGCGATCCCTTATCGTGAGCCAGACTGAAGACGATGCTCGCCTTGTTGGCCTTTTCGATGGGACGGAGCAGGGCTGCCTTCTGCGGATTGCAGACCACGAGGAATCGGGTGTAGTTGTGCGGATTGTCGTGGATGTCTTCCTGCAGCACCTTCATGCCGTACATGTGGGCGGCGTAAGAAGAGCAGATGGCCGCCCATCCCCTCACCTTGTGCTGGGCAATGTAGGCTGCCGAGCCTGCGGTATCTTCTGCCTCCACCGCCTTGAGGTCGGGATGGTTGGCTAGGAACTTGCCGCACTGCATGAGGGCTACCGGATGGGAGTGAACCTCCTGCAGGGTGCTCCAGTCGTCTTCTGGCAGACAGCAGATGCTGTGCTCTATATGGAGCTTGTGTTCGCCTACCACGGTAGTTCCGCTCTGCCGGAGCAGTTCGTAATTGTGGAGCAGGCTGCCCGCGATGGTGTTTTCTATAGCGCAGATGCCTACTACAGTAGGGTCGCGCTTGATGTTTTCGAACACCTCTTCGAAGGTAGCACAACAGATGATTTCAATCTGTTCGCCCTCGAAATACTGGTGGGCGGTAATGTCGTGGAAAGATCCCAGCTCTCCTTGAATTGCTATTCTCTTCATTTTTCTTTTATCTTGTCTAATGTTACGAAAAACGGTCCTACTCAATAAGAGCGGGACCGTTTCGATGATTTCAAGAATCTAATATCCTAAGTTGAAATTTACACGCAACTTCCCGCTTTACAATTATTTGCAAAGTAAAAGTAATAGCTAAAAAAGAATGCGTTAAACTTCTTCATTGTCTTTACATTTTATATGTTACTCACTTTTGTTCTTTCCGAGCCCGTTTCTCCTTCATTATATAAGGAACTTATCTGTGCTCAGATTTTCCCGAGTTCTTTCCTACACCTCTTTATTATATAAGGAGCAGGCTGTGCTCAGATTTCGAGTCTCGACTTGCAAAAATCTCAACTCGACTGCAAAAGTAACATTTTTCTTTGATATTGCCAAACAATTTGATATATTTTTCTTCATTTTCCTTATATTTTATGCTAAAAAACATATTTTCGCCCGATTTTTATCATCAGAATACGGAAAAATGCAGAAAAATGTACTCAAAAGCTAGGCGCTAGGGAGAGACGCAACGCTGGAATCCGTGAGGCAAGCCCCTTCCTTTATCTACAATGTTCTCTGCCTTCAGCCTTGAATTCTCCTGTCAGCTCCCCTACTTTCTCCGGGTTCAGCTCCAGGTAGCGCTTCATGTCCTTTCCGGCACCATCCTTGTCGCCCATCTGCATCAGCAGATTGCCGCGCTTCAGGAGGTTCTCGCTCAGAGAGGCTTTTACAGACGAGTGTTCCGCAGAATCCTTCTGTTCTGCCAATTCTTTCTCCTGCTCTACAATCTGCTGCGTCAGCGTAGCAAGCAACAGAACAGGGTTTATCTGGTTCAAATCCATAACCTTATATTTTTACAAAAAGTTATTCTATTGTATATCATGGAGTTAACCCACTTGACACCCTAAAACAGGGTGTCAAGGTATGAGCCACTCCTTATTATAATAAGGTGTCATTTACTTGATGGCCCCGATAATCTCAGTCACACTCTTGCATCCGTGAGCATCAAGCCACTCGTTGATTCCATCCTTCACCTTCTTCGTAACCGCAGGATCAATGAAGTTGGCTGTACCAATCTCAATGGCCGTAGCACCGCACATCAGGAACTCAATGGCATCCTTGGCAGAAGAAATGCCGCCCAGACCAACAACCGGAATGTTTACGGCATGAGCCACATCCCAAACCATGCGCAGGGCAACAGGCTTAACGCAAGGACCACTCAAACCACCCGTACGGATGCTCAAGAGAGGCTGGCGCTTCTCAATGTCCACCGCCATACCCATCAGCGTGTTGATGAGCGAAACAGAATCGGCACCCTCAGCCTCCACGGCACGGGCGATGTCGGCAATGCTGGTAACATTAGGCGAAAGCTTCACGATGAGGGTCTTCTTATAAACCTTTCTCACCGCCTTCACCACGCTGGCTGCACCCTCGCAGGTTACACCGAAAGCCATGCCGCCATCCTTCACGTTAGGACAGGAGATGTTCAGCTCTATGGCAGGAATCTTATCCAGCTCGTTGATGCGCGCCGCACACTCGGCATAACTCTCAGGCGAATGTCCGCTCACGTTGACAATCATATTGGTATCAATGTCCTTGATCTGAGGATAAATGTGAGAGCAGAAATACTCCACACCCTTGTTCTGCAAACCTACGCAGTTGAGCATGCCCTGAGGCGTTTCAGCCATACGCGGATAGTCGTTTCCCTCGCGCGGTTCCAGGGTAGTGCCCTTCACGATAATACCGCCAATCTCCTCCAGAGGAACGAAATCGGCAAATTCCAATCCGTAGCCGAAAGTACCCGATGCAGTCATCACAGGGTTCTTCAACTCCAAATCCTTTATCTTTACACTTAAATCAGCCATAATCTTCTGTTTTTACTTAAAAATGTTTTACAAACAAAGACAAGAGAATTCTTCGTTTCCAAACGAATTCTTCACTCTTCGTTCTTCACTCAATTAGATTTCCCAAGTAAGTTTCTTGATGTTGATGACAGGTCCATCCTTGCAGACGCACTGGTTACCCTCGGTAGTTTTCTCTACGCAGCAGAGGCAGGCGCCCACGCCGCACGCCATCTTGTTCTCGAGAGAAACCTCACACTCCACGCCAGCCTTCTTGGCAAAGCGAGCCACGCTCACCATCATCGGCTTAGGTCCGCAGGTAGAAATCATATCAAACTTCTCGTTCTCCAGAACAGAGTGGTTGGTAACGAAACCTACCTCGCCAGCCGAGCCATCCTCGGTAGTGATGCATACCTTTCCGATCTTGGCAAACTCATCCAGTTCGAGCAGATCCGTAGCCTTGCGTGCACCCAGAAGGAAAGTAACATCAGCCCCGAAATCCTTGATAAGTTTTCCGAAATAGAGGAGCGGAGCCACACCTACGCCACCACCTACGAGCAGATATTTCTGGCTCTTCTCGGTAGGCATGGTGAAGCCGTTGCCGAGAGGCAGCATACAGTTGAGCACATCGCCCTCCTTGAGCTGTCCGAGCTGACGGGTACCGTCGCCCACCATTGCTACGAGCAACCAGAGCTGATTATTTTCACGATCCACGAAATTGATGGAGATAGGACGGCGAAGCATGGTAGTAGGCGAATGGTCTACTCTTACTTCTACGAATTGGCCAGGCAAGATTTCAGGCAAAGGTTTCTCATCGGTAAGCTTAATCAAAACATGCTTATCGCTAAGCGCCTCTACAGAAACCACCTTGAGGTCGAGAACATATTTTTTCATCTTATTGCTAATTTTTAATATGCTTATTATATAATGTACGTATATTATAATAGGTACGCGTAGCTTCCGGTTACGCCCACCTACGTTTCTACGATGCAAAGGTACATCAAAAATCCGAATTTACGAAAAGAAAAGAGATATTTTTTCTTTATCGCCGCTCCTATGTGTTTGTTTTAGGGTTCTCCAATCCCTACTTTATTTCTTAGGAACGAAAGTTTCCCAGGTCTGATCATCGTAGAAAATACGGATTTCGGTAATCTTTCTTTGCGGTTTGTCTACATATTTTACCGCCGCTTGGGTGATATTTTTAGGTGTACGATTTACACCTTGCATTTGAGGCTGGTCAAAGAGCGAAGGAGAAGTAGGGGAGGCTGCGGCTCCTTCGGCTCCAAAATCGAGCATAGGCTCGGCAGAGGCGGCTCCAGAAGGCAGACTGCCCTGCTTCATCCCCTCAGCACCACCGGCTGCTCCATCCGTAATGCCCTGATACATGTCAGCAGCACCCTCTTCGCTGCCACCCTGGGAAGCCTGGTTCTGATACATAGGAGGAGTACCGTAGAGTACCCAATAAACGTTTACCTGAGGAAAACTCTTATGGATGCCATCCACAATACTGAGCGATGGATTGGTCTTCCCGTTGAAAATATTGCTCAGCGTAGCGGTCGAGATTCCGATCATCTGAGCGAAGTTTTGCTGAGTGAGATGCTGGTCCTCCATCAGCTGTCTGATTCTATCTTTCATGCTCTAAAAATTTTAGCGTTCATTTTTCTACTGATACGATGTTTTATTTCCGAACAAGCCACTTTTGGGCCCTTTTTCGGTTGATTTTACAAAGATAAAGCAAAAATTTAGAATAACCAAACATTTCTGAATAAATTTAGATTTTTAAACTTTAGGTTTCTGTTTATAAATTTGAATTCTACTCACTCCAGTGTTCGGTTTTTAGGTTTAGTTTTATAAATATAAACCTATCAATCAAAATATATGACGAACCTTTTCTTTATAGATTTAGGCTAAATCACTGGTTATTCATACCATAAACTGCCTAAATAAAGGCATATAGAGCGGTTTATGCAATGTTTACCCAACACCTATGTAAAAGTCTATGGTTTATAAAACAACTAAAATACATAACTAACTGAGTTTCCGTTACTTACAAATTCAAAATATAGTATGAATATTTATTCATTCATAACCATAAACACCCTATTTTACCTTTATTTTTATAAATATAAAACATAAATTCGTGTATTTAGTTTTCTTGCGTTTATGTTTATAAATCAAAATCGCCCGTTTTGATTTATGAATTTAAAAACATAAACTTAGGAAATATAAACCTTAACAAATGCAAACGACCGATTTCAGACAACAGGAAATGGCTAATTTTTCCATTTCTAGCGTATTCCAGCCCATCGGCAAGGAAACGGGCAAATTCGCGAGTAATGAAGAGGGTTAATTTATGTAAGTTACTGATAACCAATAAAGTTAAGTCTATTTTCAGGCGAAACAGGAAAATGGGCATCTAGCTCGAAAAATCGCTTAAATCCCCCATTTTTGCCCAAAAATCGCCCAAAATGAGCCCAGGAAAGCGCCCCAAAAAGAGCCGAAAATCCCCTATTTGGGGCAAATTTATAATGCTAAACGCTAGTTGGCTGCTTTCTGGAAACAGGCAGCAAAGAAGGGCGAAAACGGAAACGAGCTCCTGCCGAGAGAAAACTCTCAGCAGGAGCTCGCCTACTCTCCCCCACCTCACTCTTCAGCATCAGTGAAGGATAAAAAAGATGAGTTCTTTCATTAGTTCACCCACCGGAGTGGATGGATTATCCAGTCCCTTTATCTTCGCATCCACCTCCTTAAACTTCTCAATAATCGCCATCACTTTCACGCCCGTATAGTTCCTCATTCCTGTAATATATTCGCGCGCCGCCCAAGCTCCGCGCAAATCCAGGAATTTTGCGAGCTCATTTTCGTTCTGCCTGTTGGGTGCATAATAAGCAATCATCAGGTTTTGGAAATAAGTAAAGAGCATCGGGAGAAGCGTGAAGAGAGAACCACTCTTCTGATTGCTGTCAAAATAATTTATTATCTGATTTGCCTTGAACACATCGCGGCTGACGATGGCACTTCTCAGCTCGAAGGCATTGAAGTCTTTGCTCACCCCTATTTCTCGCTCCACAATCTCCGGAGTAACACGCCGGTCGTTCTCAGGAAGAGAAATGAGCAGTTTGTCGAGCTCGGAAGTGAGTCGGTGCAAATCTGCTCCCACATGATCAGCCACCATCTGGGTAGCTTTGGGTTCAATGGTTGCCTTACGGGTCTTGAGATAAGTCTCGATGAAGCCCGGCAGATTTCGGTCGTAGAGCTTCTTGCTTTCAAAAACCACACCCGCCTTGGCAGCGAGGGCAGAAAACTTTTTACGACTGTCGAGCTTGCCGTTTTTATGACAGAAAACAAGGATGGTTGTTTTTACCGGATTTTCGAGGTACTTCTCGAGCGCTTCCAAATTCCGCAAATTCTGAGCCTCTTTCACAACCACCACTCTATACTCCGCCATCATCGGGTAGCCCTTGCACAAATCTGCCACTTGCGCACCCGTTACATCAGCTCCGAAAACTACCGTCTGGTTGAAGTCACGCTCCTCGGGCTGGAGCACATTTTCTGAAATGTAGTCGCAGATCTTATCTATATAAAAAGGTTCCTCGCCCATCAGAACATAGACGGGAGAATACTTCCGAGCCTTCAAATCTTTCATGATTGACTCGTAACTTATTGCACTTTTCTTTTCTACCATTGGATTATTTTTTGTAACTTTGCACCCAGCAAACTCCGGGGGTGCGGACAAGCATTTGCTCCGCCTCCAGGTTCGCAGTTTTCTGAGGTGCAGTTTTCAGCTGCACTTCGACTGCAAAGTTACAAAAAATAAATTGAACTGCCTATATAAAAGAGGTAGTTTTTGAAAATGAGGTATGGTTAAAAGAAGAAAAGAAACCATATCGAAAACAGAAAAGAAAGAAATATAACTCCTATATATAATAAGGTATAGAAAAATGATTCGCTTAAATTTGCCATCTTTCGACATCAAGGTTTCGGGCTCAAAACAGCATCCCCAGATACTGGATGTGCTGCGCCGGAAGTTCATCACGCTCACTCCCGAAGAGTGGGTGCGCCAGCATTTCGTTCATTTTCTCATCGAGCACAAGGGGTATCCTGCCTCGCTGCTCGCCAACGAAATCCAGCTGAAATGTGGCGACAAGGTGCTGCGCGCCGACAGTGTGCTCTACTCCCGTGAGTTGCAACCCCGCATGATTATCGAGTACAAAGCACCCCATATTCCCATCACGCAGAAAGTGTTCGACCAGATTTCGGTCTACAATCTCCTGCTCCATGTCGACTTCCTGGTGGTGAGCAACGGGCTGGAGCATTACATCTGCAAGATGGATTATGAAAGTAAAAAATATGTATTTTTAGAGACTATTCCCGATTATTCCGATTTATTGACATTATGAGAGCATCGGGGCCAGTTCGGAAGTTTTTAAACAGAGTTTCCCCAGCCTTCAAAATTTGCGAATTTCCGCCCAACCGGCCATCCGTTTTAGAATTCGCGAATTTTGGAGGCCTTTTTCTGCCTCCTTTTCCTCTCCCTTTTTGAGTACTCCTTTTCCTCCCATCCTCTTTCTCGCGTTATTTTTTAATAAAAAACCCATTTTCATTTTGTAGTCTCCTCCTTTTATACTATCTTTGCATAAGATAAGCTGCACTCGGCAATTTGAAAGCAAGCTTTCATTGCTCTCGTTTGCATTATCTTTGCAACTAATATATATATATTAAGGTATAGACTGCCTAAAAGAACAGAAAGAAATGGAGAATAAAAAGATAAAAATCGCCGTAGCCGGAACAGGATATGTAGGCCTGAGCATCGCTACCCTGCTGAGCCAGCATCATGAGGTGGTGGCCGTAGACGTGATTCCCGAAAAGGTGGAGCTCATCAACTCGCGCCGCTCGCCTATCCAGGACGAATACATAGAGAAATATCTGGCTGAAAAGGAACTCAACCTCAAAGCCACAACCGATGGAGAAGAAGCCTATAAGGATGCCGACTTCGTAGTGATTGCCACACCAACCAACTATGATCCGGTGAAAAACTACTTCGACACCTCGCACGTAGAAGAAGTCATCCGTCTGGTGATGCAGGTGAATCCCGATGCCATCATGGTCATCAAGAGCACCATCCCGGTAGGCTACACCGAAAGCATCCGCCAGAAGACGGGCAGCAAGAACATCATCTTCGCTCCTGAATTCCTGCGCGAGAGCAAGGCACTCTACGACAATCTCTACCCGAGCCGCATCATCGTGGGCAGACCGAACGGTGACGAGCGACTGGACCAGGCAGCCCGCACCTTTGCAGCACTGCTGAAAGAGGGAGCCATCAAGCAAGACATAGAAACCCTGTTCATGGGACTTACCGAGGCAGAGGCGGTGAAACTCTTCGCCAACACCTACCTCGCCCTGCGCGTGAGCTACTTCAACGAGCTGGATACCTACGCCGAAATGAAGGGCCTCGACACCAAGGCGATTATCGACGGAGTGGGTCTGGACCCTCGCATCGGCACCTTCTACAACAACCCTTCCTTCGGATACGGCGGCTACTGTCTGCCGAAAGATACCAAGCAGCTGCTCGCCAACTATGCCGATGTGCCTGAGAACCTGATTCAGGCGATTGTGGAGAGCAACCGCACCCGCAAGGATTTCATCGCCGACCGCGTGCTGAACATGGCTGGCTACTACGATTATGCCAACCAGAACAACTTCAGCGAGGAGGAAGAGAAGCCTTGCACCATCGGCGTATACCGCCTCACGATGAAGAGCAACAGCGACAACTTCCGCCAGAGCAGCATACAGGGTGTGATGAAGCGCATCAAGGCAAAGGGCGCGCAGGTCATCATCTACGAACCTACGCTGAAAGACGGAACCACCTTCTTCGGAAGCCGCATCGTAAACAACCTGGATGCCTTCAAGCAGCAGAGCCAGGCCATCATCGCCAACCGGTATGACAAGTGTCTGGATGATGTGGAAGAGAAGGTTTACACCCGCGATATTTTCAGAAGAGACTGATCTGAACTGAAAGTTAATAGTTAAAAGTTAACAGTTAAAAGCGGAAGACGGAATATAGGAAACAATAATATTTATAATAAAGAGAAAAATAAGAAATGGCAAAATTAGTAATCAATTCCTACGAGGAATTTGCATCTCACCTCGGTGAGAAGTTAGGAGAATCAGACTGGTTGCAGATTGACCAGGACCGTATCAACAAGTTCGCAGACGCTACACTCGACCCACAGTGGATCCACGTAGACGTAGAGCGCGCCAAGGTAGAGAGCCCTTACCACAGCACCATTGCTCACGGTTACCTCACCCTCTCTGTACTCCCATACCTCTGGCAGCAGATTATCGAGGTAAACAACCTCAAGATGCTCGTAAACTACGGCATGGACAAGATGAAGTTCGGTCAGCCAGTCATCACCGGTTCACGCGTGCGCCTGGTAGCCACTCTCCACGACATCCAGAACATCCGTGGCATCTGCAAGACCAGCATCAAGTTTGACATCGAAATAGAAGGTCAGCGCAAGCCAGCCCTCTCAGGCATCGCTTCTTTCCTCTACTATTTCAACAACTAAAAGATGGCAGCAGGTAAATGGATTGGTGGTGTGCTCGGTTTCATCACAGCCGGTCCGCTGGGAGCCCTGGCAGGCTATGCCCTCGGTTCCCTCTTTGAGCACGGACTGGATGCGGTAAACCGCGACGGCGACCACCATTACAACAACGCCTACGATGCCTACAGCGGCCAGCAGCACAACGGCCGCCAGGGCTACGGCAACCAGGGCTACAGCCGCCAGCAGAGCTATGAGGGAGAGCGAAACTCCTTCATGTTCTCGCTGCTGGTGCTCAGCTCCTACATCATCAATGCAGATGGCAAGATCATGCATTCCGAGATGGAGATGGTGCGCCGCTTCCTGCGTCAGAATTTCGGCGAGGCAGCCAAGCAGCAGGGCGAGGAAATCCTCCTCAAACTCTTCGAACAGCAGAAGCAGATGGGCATGCAGCAGTACCGTTCGGTGATACAGGACAGCTGTCATCAGATACGTGCCAACATGATGTATGAACAGCGCCTGCAGTTGCTCAATTTCCTCGTCATGATAGCCCAGGCCGATGGAGTTGTGAATTCTCAGGAGATTCAGGCACTCAAGGAGATGGCCATCCACATGGGGCTTTCTGCCGAGGATGTAGACCAGATGCTGAACCTGGAGAGCGGGGCTTCTTCAGCAGGCAGCCTGGATGATGCCTACCGTGTTCTGGGTATCAGTCCGGATGCATCAAACGATGAGGTGAAGGCCGCTTACCGCAAGATGGCGCTCAAGCATCATCCTGACAAGGTAGCAGCCCTAGGCGAAGATGTGCGCCGTGCAGCCGAGAAGAAATTCCAGGAAATCAACGACGCTAAAGACCGCATTTACAAGGCTAGAGGACTCTAGGTTCCAGATTAGGATTAAAAGTTCAATTAGGATTAAAGGAGTTAAGACTGATTGTCCTAGCTGCCTGAAAACGAAAAAAATAAAGGCTCGCCAAGCAATTTTGGCGAGCCTTTATTGTATCTTATCGTATCTTTATCAGAAGATTATCATCCGAAAAGAGCGGAGAGAGGAGGAAGATTAATCCTCACCCTCAGTCTTTCTTCTGCGGATAGCGCGCTTGCGCTTTGGCTTCTCCTCTGTCTTAGGAGACTCAATCTTAACACCAGCCAATTCTGGGTCAATGAGGATACGGCCACAATACTCACAAGGGATAATCTTCTTGTGCATCTTGATATCGAGCTGGCGCTGAGGTGGAATCTTGTTGAAGCAACCGCCACATGCATCACGCTGCACGTAAACGATACCCAAACCGTTGCGGGCACCATTACGGATGCGCTTGAAGCTCTGGAGCAAACGTGGCTCAATCTTCTTCTCGAGCTCGAATGCCTTCTCCTTCAAATTCTCCTCTTCCTCACGGGTTTCAGCCATGATTGACTCAAGCTCAGAACGCTTCATTACCAAGCCCTTCTCGCGGTCTGCCTTCTGGTCCTCAGCCTTGTGAAGGTCGTACAGGCGCTCGTTGATTGTCTGCTGCGCCTCGCGAATCTTCTTGCTGCAAAGTTCGATTTCCAGCTCCTGGAACTCGATTTCCTTGCTCAAAGTATCATACTCGCGGTTGTTGCTAACCATTTCGAGCTGCTTCTTATAACGCTCCACGCTAGCCTGAGCCTCCTCAATCTCGTGCTGCTTCTGATCGATGGCGCGGTCAAACTGCTCAATATCGGTCTGGATTTTCTCGATACGGGTGGTAAGACCAGCAATATCGTCTTCCAAATCCTGAACTTCGAGAGGCAACTCACCTCTCAACGCACGCTTTTCATCAATTGCAGACAAGGTGGTCTGAAGCTGATAGAGAGCCTTCAACTTCTCTTCCACTGTCAAATCTGTAGGATCTTTCTTTGCCATAACTTTATTTTTTTAATGTTGAATGTTAAATGTTGAATGTTGAATGTTGAATGAGGCTTGCGCCCTTCCAACCTATAAATACAATATCGGATTCGTATTTATCTCCGAGATGCAGCATTTGGCATCAGGGAAATTCTCCTGGATGATGCTGCGGAAGATTTCGCCCGTAAACTGCTCACTCTGATAGTGGCCGATGACGCAGATCTGTATCTCCTGCTCGTGACCGAAATACTCGTGATAGCTCATCTCGCCCGTGATGAAGGCATCGGCCCCCGCCTTGATGGCTGCGTCGAGCAAGAAAGCACCTGCTCCACCGCAGAGTGCCACCTTCCTGATAGGACGGCGAAGCAACTGGTTGCACTGCACGCACTCTACGCCAAACCGCTCCTTGAGCATCAGCACCAAGTCGTCGGCTGCCAAGTCCTCAGCCACCTCTCCGATGACGCCCTCGCCGCCTTTCACGCCGTCCACTTCCTTCTCGCCAGCAAAGAACTGCACGTTCTCCAGTCCCAGTTTCTCGGCAATTTTGAAGTTCACGCCGCCCGCAGCCGCATCCATGTTGGTATGCATCGCCACGATGGTAATATCATTCTTAATCGCCTTGCGCACGGTACGCTGCACGTAGTTCTCGTCCGAGATTCTCGCCAGTTTGCGAAATATCAGCGGATGATGGCTCACGATGAGGTTACAGCCCTTCTGAATGGCCTCGTCTACCACGGCTTCAGTAACGTCAAGACACAACAATGCCCCTGACATTTCTACCGCCTCTGTCAATCCAACTTGCAGGCCGGCATTATCATATCCTTCCTGCAAGGGCAGAGGCGCGTAATGTTCAAGGGCATCAACTACCTGTTTTATTTTCACGCTCCTATTCAATATTTTATTTTTAGACTGCAAAGTTACTCATTTTTCCCCGATTTTATCTCCATACAGCCCTCCGTTTAAACTTTTTTAATATAAAGTTTCGCTTTTGCGCAAAATATTTCACAAAAACAGCCGATAGTTGTAGATTTTTTATTAATTTTGCAAGCATACTTCATAAAAGCAGAACGGAGCCCGTCCCCAAGGAAAGGTTCCCGATGAAGAACAGAGTATAATAAATTGGTATAGAACATCGTATCATAAAAATAGTATAGCTTATGCATCAATCTACATTACCCTGCGATTTCGCACTCCCTGCCGAATGGGAGCCACAGAGCGCCATCATGCTCACCTGGCCACATGCCGGCACCGACTGGAAGCCGTATCTGCCTGAAATTACAGATACTTATCTCGAACTGGCAGATATCATCACGCGCTACGAGCAGCTGCTTGTGGCTACACCCGATGTGCCTGCCACCCGATACCAGCTCAAGAAAAAGCTCTCTGCCGAACAGATGAGCCGCGTGCTGCTCTACGAGGTAGAAAGCAATGATACCTGGGTGCGCGACCACGGACCCCTCACCATGGTGCTGCGCAAAAAGCAGAACACCTGGATGGTGCCTTACCGCATACTCGACTTCAAGTTCAACGGCTGGGGCGAAAAGTTCAGATGGGAGAAGGATAATGCCATCACCCTGCAACTATACTATCAGGCAGCCTTCAATGCCGATATAGAGAACCACCAGGGATTCGTGCTCGAAGGAGGCAGCATCGAGAGTGACGGAAAGGGTACACTCTTCACCACCTCACAGTGCCTGCTGGCGCCTCACCGCAACCAGCCGCTCGACCACGACAGCATCGACCATCTGCTGCAGACTTTCTTCCAGCTCAAGCGAGTCGTCTGGCTGGATCACGGCAATCTGATAGGCGATGATACCGACGGCCACATCGACACCATCGTGAGAGTGGCTCCGCACGACACCTTATTATATGTAGGCTGCGATAATCCGGAAGATGAGCAGTATGAAGACTTCCAGGCGCTGGAGAAGCAGCTCAAGGGCCTCTTCACCTGGGAGGGATACCCTTACCGCTTGCTCAAACTGCCGATGCCCGCCCCTATCTATGATGAGGGCGACTGCCTCACCACCAACCCGGAGAGCGAGGGCGACCGCCTGCCTGCCACCTATGCCAACTTCCTGATACTGAACAAGGCGGTGATTTATCCCACCTACAATCAGCCGGAAAAGGACGAGGAAGCACGCAAGCAGATTCAGCTCGCCTTCCCCGACCGCGAAATCATCGGTGTAGATTCGCAGACCATCATCCGCCAGCATGGCAGCATCCACTGCATCACCATGCAGTTGCCCGAGGGAGCCCTCAGAGACTCAAAATTCAACACTCAACACTCAACATTCAACATTTAACATTCAACATTAAAAGTAAAAAATGAAAGTCGGTTTATTACAACTTCATAATACGGCAGATATCGCCAACAACAAGCAGCGCCTGGCAGAAGGCATCATCGACCTCGCCCATCGCGGCGCAGAACTCATCGTGCTTCAGGAGCTTCATAACTCCCTCTATTTCTGTCAGGTAGAGGATGTTGACCTCTTCGACCTGGCAGAGCCTATTCCGGGCCCTTCAACCGATTTCTACGGCAAGCTTGCCAAGGATCTCGGCGTCGTCATCGTCACCTCCCTCTTCGAGCGCCGCGCTCCGGGGCTCTACCACAATACGGCGGTAGTGATGGAGAAGGATGGAAGCATAGCCGGAAAATACCGCAAAATGCACATCCCCGACGATCCTGCCTACTACGAGAAGTTCTATTTCACACCGGGCGACCTCGGTTTTCACCCTATCCAGACCTCTGTAGGCAAGCTCGGCGTGCTGGTTTGCTGGGACCAGTGGTATCCCGAAGCAGCCCGTCTGATGGCGCTGCAGGGAGCCGAAATGCTCATCTATCCTACCGCCATCGGCTATGCCACCTATGATACCGAGGAGGAGCAGCAGCGCCAGCGCGAGGCGTGGACTACCGTGATGCGGGGCCATGCCGTAGCCAACGGATTGCCGGTCATCGCCGTAAACCGCGTAGGTTTCGAGCCCGATCCAAGCGGTCAGACCGAGGGCATCCAGTTCTGGGGCAGCAGTTTCGTAGCCGGTCCTCAGGGCGAGCTCTACTACCGTGCCAGCGATCAGGAAGAAGAGAGCCTGGTGGTAGATATCGACCTGAAGCACAGCGAGAATGTGCGCCGCTGGTGGCCATTCCTCCGCGACCGCCGCATCGAGAACTACGGAGATATTACCAGGCGATTTATCGATTAACCCATTTTTTGCCGGAAATTCCGAGAGAATATCGGGATTCCGGCATACATATATATAAGGTATAGTTTTTCAGGATAAATGGAGAATTTGGAAGTGATGGTGATACTTTTCATCATCGTGATTTTAGGTTACGTCGCCTGCAAGTTGGGATATATGGGCGACAAGTTTGACAAGAAGTTATCCAGCATGGTGGTAGATATCACCTGTCCCCTGCTGGTGCTCTCGTCAGTAATGGGCGATGAGCTGCCCGACCGCACGCTCATCCTTCCCCTCCTGGGCGTAGGTTTCCTTACCTACATCCTTTTGCTGGTATTCGGTTTCTGGGTGCCGCGTCTCATCACGCGCAATCATGATGACCAGGGCATGATAGGTTTTGCGCTGATGTTTGCCAACGTAGGTTTCATCGGCTACCCTATTGTTTCAAGCATATTCGGTCCGAAGGCCATTTTTTATGCCGCGCTGCTCAACATGCCGAACACCTTTTTTATTTTTACGGCAGGTGTCATGCTCATCAAGGGCGAGTACAGCGTCAAGCAGTTCAATCCTAAGGTGCTGTTTTCTCCGGCTCTTCTGGGTGCCTTCGTTGCCGCCCTTCTGGTAGCTTTCGGGGTACATACGCCGGATATCATTGCGCGTCCGGTAACGATGGTGGGCAACATAACGGTTCCGGCAGCCCTGATGATTATCGGTTCCTCGATGGCGAAGTTGCCGGTGAAGGAGATTATCGGCAGTCCGAAGGTATATGTTTCCTCTTTTCTGCGCCTTTGCGTAGTACCGCTGAGCATCTATTTCCTGTTCAAGGTATGTGGTGTAAGCGATTTGGTCAACAACATCAATACGGTGGTTATAGCGATGCCTGTAGCGAGTTTCGGCACGATGTTCTGTCTGAAATACGGCCGCAATCCTTCGCTCATCACCGAGATGACGTTCATCACCACGGTTGGCAGCATCATCACCATCCCGCTCATCACCCTCCTCTTTTCGTAACGAGAAAAAAATCCCCTGATGCCACAAAGTCACCAGGGGATTTTTATATTATCAGTAATCGTAATAATCATTAATCACTAATCACTAATCATTAATCACTAATCATTAATCACTAATCACTATCTCACGCAGAATTTCTTGCCATTCTTGATGTATATACCCTTCTTCATAGCCCCCGTAATGCGGCGGCCGCTCAGGTCATAAATGGCAGCATTGTCTGGCTCCTGATCCGATGTTACAGAATGGATGCCGGTAGACTCCAGGTTGCGGTAAGTCCTTACCTCGAGTTCATAAACCGGTTCAAGACCTCTTACGCTGTTCACGCTTCCAGCACCAAACACGATGTTTTCAGCCAATTTACCATCCATTAGTGCATAATACTTTGATACGCCTTCATCCACCGTCAGAGAATAGTAATAAGTAGAGCCGATGACCGGTTTGCCATTATAGAAAATGCTGGAAGGATTATACCGGCTTCCTGCTTCCTCGAATGTTACACCTTCTCCTATTTTGGTTCTCACCTCAAATGTGCGAGGTTCGTATCCGGTTGCCGGCAGACGCAGTCTCTCAAAGTCCTGACCATACAGTTCCATATACTCCTCCGAGCCATTTCTCTTAGCCACAACAGCCAGATAATCACCCGGTTCCGCATCTACAGTACTCAGAACCGTAAAAGCCAATTTAGGATAGATATAGCCCCGTCCAAAGTCTTTAACAATCTTGGTGCTGGATGATACAATCTCCCGAATCTCGCCCTTGGCATTCATCAGAGCCATGGCAAGTACTCCGTCAAAGTTCTGTTTTCCTTCATTTTTGATTGGTACTGAAAAGACGATACATTTCTGTCCCTTCTTCACATCAGTAACATTCATATTCATTTCCTGAAGATAGTCAGTCATCTTCGTGAATCTCATATCAGAGATTTTTTCCTTTCCGTCAGATGGCTCCATGCCGAATACTGCCATCTGACCAACGTTATACCGACTGGCAACTGGCTTTCCTTCTTCGTTTTGCGGATTGAGGGCTCCTATATGGTAGAACCCGTTGCAAAGACCGCCCCAGCCCCAGTTTACGCTGAAGCTATCGTCCTTGTAACCATCTATCACGAAGGCATGACCGCCACCAATAGAGTCGAATGCAGCATAGAGCACAGGACGGTTGGCATCAATCTCTCCGCGCAACTTTTCGTTCCATTCCTCTGCGCTCCCAGTTTCTATTGACATCTGATGCGAAATCTTGCTGTAGCCGAAATACTTCTGCATGGCAGCCACCAGATCGCTTATATACGAACCGCTACCGTCTTCAGTATACTGCATATCCACAGCCACACCGAGGTCTGACATGAGCCTTGCCACGCCGTCGAAGTCAGCAGCGTTGGTTCCGTCATATCGCACAGGCATGTTTGCCCAATCATATTCGTGCTCGAATTGGGCAGTCAGGGTCTTGCCGTCCCATTTATAGGAATGGCTTCCGGTGCCCTTGGCAGGATAACCGTGATACTGCATCACGATGGCACCAGCCGTAGCCGCACAGCCAACCGGATATTTGTTTGGCGTGTACTTGTTGAATGGAGCCATCTGGTCCCATTTCGCGGTATTGAGCAGCTTTTCGCCGCTGAAACCGGTTCTTGTGGCAGTTTGGTTCGCCTGATTACTATTAGCCAGCGCTGCTATCTGCCGTTCATAACTCTTGAGCAGGTCCTTCAGTCCGTCGGGCAGATTTCCTGCATCAAATGTTCCTGTTGAGGTATACCCCAAAACTGGCGCTACTGCGTCGTCACCTGCTATAATGACGAATCCGCCTGCGTCATTGTTGAAAACATAATAAGCATCAGAGCGCGATGCGGTATTAGCCGTCCGGCTCTTGGCTCTAGCTTTCTGCGGCATCTGTTTTCCCCAGAAGCTGTAAGCCTGCTGCTGTGCCTGCCATTGAGTTATCCGCTTAGCCTCCGAAGGAGAATATGCCAGCAGCAGCAACAATGCCAATATGTTTTTAAAGTGTAATTTTCGTTTCATTAGTTCTTGTTGTTTAATAATTTTCTATATACCTATTATAGTTTTTTAGATATTTTATCCTTTTCTAAAGTTCATGCAACGAAAGTTTTCTTCTAATTGCCGAAAGTAGTTTATCCTTTTGCAAAGATAGGGAAAATATTAATACCCAGCAAGTTTTTTTGCTTTTTTTTCATCGCATCCCCTATTTTTTTTTTACGCATTGCCCCTTTTTTTACGTATTAAGCGAAAAAAAATCCCCTGATGCCACAGAAAGCACCAGGGGATTCCTATCTTTTAATTGTAATAATTCAAGTTTGCAAGTGGTTTTAGTACGGGCTGAAGGCCCAAAAGTTCCTGGAAGCAGCACGCCCTGAAAGGGCAGAAGCTCCTAGCCCAGGGCATCGCCCTGGGTATAATAGCAGTCAGCAAGGCGCCCTGTAAGGGCAAAAGCTTTGTATATTGCCCGGTATTTTAAAGCTTTTGCCCTTACAGGGCGACAGGTTGCGTTCGTAATAACCCAGGGCGATGCCCTGGGCTAGGAGCTTCTGCCCTTTCAGGGCGTGTGGGGCAAAAACTTGCGCAGGGCGTGTGGGCAAAAACTTGCGCACCCCACCAAGTCAACACTCAACACTCAACATTACTTCGCGCTAATTTTCTTGCCATTCTTGATGTATACGCCCTTCTTCATTGCCTCAGTTATGCGGCGGCCGTTCAGGTCGTAAATAGCAGCATTGCCTGGCTTCTTATCCAATGTTACAGAATGGATGCCGGTAGGCTCCAGATCCTCTACCACATTATCGAAGTACTTAATCCAGTTCTTGGTGTATGGATAAGCATTATACATCGCCTTACAACCCTCGTAGAGATGCAGTGTGCGGTATAAACTTGTACTCTTGCTAGCAAATACACACCAGCTAATCCAGCCAGGAGCCGCCTTATGGCGCATATATACATCTGTCAGTTTGAGGCAGTAATTGAATGTATTGAGGCCGAATTCCTCTATCGTCTCTGGCAAGTCAATCTCCTTCAGTTTGGTTGCCGAAAAGGCGTTGGAACCTAACTCTTTTACACCGGCTGGCATCTTGAAATATTCCAAATAAGCATTGCCTTCAAATGCATACTTAGGAACCATATCAGCCCTGCTGTCTTCATAAGCCACCACCTTGGCACCGCTCAGGTCGATGCTCTTGAAATAATGACTGGCGAGTTCATCAAAGTCGCGCTTGTCTATATTGCCGTTTACCTTGATATTTCGGTATACAACATAGTCAGGATCTTCGTTGTCAAGTTTTTCCTTCAGCAGCCCGGCTCCTGGCAGATTTACCACCAGTTCCTGCTCCTGATATTCGCGATAAGTCCTTACCTCGAGGTCATAAACCGGCTTCACACCTACGAAATAATTTATGCGCTCTGTGCTGACATTATCCACCAGTTTACCATTCATTATTGCAAAAAACTTTGATATGCCCTCATCCTTCGTCAGGTAATAGTAATAACAAGAACCGAGGACAGGCTTGTTTTTATAGAAATCGCTAGGAAGATTATATCCGCCACTAGCTTGCTTAAATGTAACACCTTTACCCATTTTCGTATTGAGTTCAAATGTGAGAGGCTCATATCCGGTTGCCGGCAAACGCTTTCTCTCAAAGTTTCGGTCGTACAGTTCTATGTATTCCGAAGAACCTTCTTCCTTAGCTAGGATAGCCAGATAATCACCCGGTTCTGCATCCAGTGTAAACTGCAGAGAAAAAGTTGGAGAAATATAATACCTATTAACTGCAAATTTGTCCAATTTCATAGGTTGAGACGATACGATTTCTCGCCTTTCTCCCTTAGCATTCATAAGGGCTACGACGCACTCTCCGGTAAAAACATGGTCTCCAGTATTGCCAATAGGCATAGAAAAGAGTGTACCTCTCTGTCCCTTCTTTACGTCGGTAATATTCATATTCTGTACCTGCATCTGATCTTTATCCTTCACGAATCCGATAGCAGACACTTTCTCCGTTCCGCCAGAAGGCTGCATGCCGAATACTGCCGATTGACCTACATTATATTTATCGCCCGTTGGCATTCCTTCGCTTTCCGGATTCAGGGCTCCAATCTTGTAGAAACCATCGCAATAGCCTCCCCAGCCCCAGTTTACGCTGAAACTTTCGTCCTTGTATCCATCAATTACGAAGGCATGACCGCCACCAGCTGGGTCAGAAGCAGCATAGAGCACAGGGCGGTTGGCATCAATCTCGTCGCGCAGTCTGCCGTTCCATGCCTCTGCACCCACATCTTCTATTGCCATCAGATGCGAAAGTTTGCTGTAGCCGTAGTACTTCTGCAGGGCGGTTACCAGGTTGCCGATATACGCACCGCTTCCTGTCTTATTATACTTCATCTCCACTGCCACACCGAGGTCTGACATCAGTCTTGCCACGCCGTCGAAAGCGGCATCGTTGGTGCCGTCATATTCGGCAGGCATGCTTGCCCAGTCGTAGGTATGCTCGAAACTGGCAGTCAGGGTCTTGCCGTTCCAGGTATAGGAATGGCTTCCGGTGCCCTTGGCAGGGGATCCGTGATGCTTCATAACGATGGCACCAGCCGTTGCCACACAGCCTGTTACATAGTTACTTGGCGTATACTTGTTGAAAGGAGCCCCCTGGTTCCATTTCGCAGTATTGAGCAGTTTTTCGCCTGTAAATGCTGCTCTTGTAGCAGTCTGGTTTGCCTGATAGCTGTCGCCCAGCGCCGCAATCTGGCGCTCATAGCTCTTCAGCAGGTCCTTCAGTCCGTCAGGCAGATTCTCGGCATCAAATGATCCCGTTGAGGTATAGCCCAATACTGGCGTTACGGCATCATCACCTGCGATAATGACGAATCCGCCGGCATCGTTGTTAAATACATAGTAAGCATCCGATGGCGATGCAGTAGTAGCCGTGCGGCTCTTCGCCTTCGCCTTCTGCGGCATCTGCTTTCCCCAGAAGCTGTAGGCCTGTTGCTGAGCCTGCCACTGTGTGATTCGCTTGGCTTGCAGAGGAGAGTATCCCAGCGCCAGCAACAATACCAATAGGAATTGAATGTGTAATAATCGCTTCATAAGTTCTTATCTTTAAAGGGTTATTATATATATGTATAGTTCTTAGAAAATTCTTCTTCATCGGCAAAGATAAGAAAAAAAACAATACCAAGCAAGTTTTAAGCCCTCTTTTTTCGCCCCTCTCCCCACTTTTTTACGTATTGACACCCCTTTTTACGCATTGAACGATAAAAAACATCTCCATTTTTTCGTTATTCCCCGATTTTTGCCTTATCTTTGCAAGGAAATTAGGCATGGAAGAAAATCCTTTTTACCAATAATATAAATTAGAAAAAAAATGAAGATAAACAACAGTACGAAGAAAAGCCTGCTCATCATCGCACTCGCGATGGCCAGCACTACTTACCAGACACAGGCCGCTCCGATAGAACATATCGGCGACAGATACATCATGCATATTCCCGAAATGGAACTCACAGGCGAAGAATCACTCCTCGATGTGCTCATGATGTGCCCGGAAGTCATCTCACTCGACGGCAACAACATCATCGGCGGAGACCCGTTCGCCAACCTCTACGGCAAGTTCGTCATCCGCATCGACAACCAGGAATACGGACTTGATTACGCCACCTTCCTCCACCATTTCAAGGCTCGGGAGATTGAAACCATCAAGGTGTGCCAGAACGCCGAAGTGATGAAGGGATGCAGCAGTCTGAAGAAAGTCATCGACATCACACTGCGCAAGAAGGAGAACGGAACCACCGGCAGATGGGGACTCTTCGGTGATACCTACGGCGGCGCAAAAGGCATCGTCAGCGTCATCAGCCAGCAGGATAAACTCCGTGTGCTCAGTCATGTAGAAGGCAACTTCCAGCGCACCTCCAGCAGCGATAAGGACGCCTACCAGGGCATCTCAGGAACCACCGTGAACCACTACTCCCACGAGGGTGCCAAACTCAATCTGCTCTGGACACCTACCGCGAAGGATGTGCTCGAAATAGATGCGATGCAGACCTATACCCGCAACCATTTCACCCACACCCCGGCCGATTACGTGCGCGCCTATCATCTGCAGGCCGACTATACCCGCACGCTCGCCGACAACGGCTCCAGCATCCTCTTTACCCTCGGTGCCGAGCATATCAGCGACAACGGACGCACGCTGGAAGAAACCCAGACCGCACCCTACCAGAACCACTCTACCTACCCCTTCATGGTGGTAGAATACGCCACTCCGGTCATCACCTCCAATCTCTGGATTACGGCAGGTTTCGAGGGCGGTCTCTCCATCGAGAAGAACTGCATCGCCGGTTACACCAACCATTCCAACTACCAGGATTTCTACGCCCAGCTGGATTACAACATCGGCAAGTGGGGATTCATGGCAGGCGACCGCTTCCGCATCATCAACTTCCGTCCTAAGCAGATTGCGCCGGAAGAGCACTGGAAGCATACCACACGCAACCATATCTACTCGGCGAGCGCCTATTACAGCTTCACGCCGGGTCATACCCTGCAGGCCACCTACTGCCGCCGCATCTTCAATCCCGAGTTTGGCGATTTCGTTACCGCGGGCGATATGGAGGGCGCCTGGCAGCCGGTTTATACCGCCGACATCGTCAACAGCATGGCGAATGTGGTAGAGCTTAAGCATACCTACAGCCGCCCTGCCTTCGTGCTCAGCACCTCGGTAAAGAACATCCACCAGCACCTGTTCAGCACCACCCACGACAATACGCTCGGCATCGGCTCCACCGCCTTCTGGCATCAGGGCATCCTGCGCCTCACAGCCGGCATTAACTACTTCTGGCAGCGCAGCGAAACCCCTTCAGAGGAGGCTCAGCAGCGCAATGCAGAATACAACCATTTTGCCGTGTTCAAGTTGGCACCGCAGCTCACAATGGCCGATGGCTGGCGCTTCACGGGCAACCTTATCTGGTGCACCCGCCGTCGCAGCGATGCCTACACCCCGGCTAATCTCTATGCCGAGGTAGGGGTATACAAGAACCTGGGCAAGCACTGGACGCTCGAAGCCCGCTTCCACGATATGGCGAGCCAGCACTTCGGCAACCGCGCTGCCACCATCGGCTGCACGTATTATTTTTAATTCAAGTTTCGAAAGTAAGCCCCACACGCCCTGAAAGGGCAGAAGCTCCTAGCCCAGGGCATCGCCCTGGGTAATTACGGACACAAACCTGTCGCCCTGTAAGGGCAAAAGCTTTAAAATACTGGGCAATGTACAAAGCTTTTGCCCTTACAGGGCGCCTTGCTGATAGCTATTATACCCAGGGCGATGCCCTGGGCTAGGAGCTTTTGGGCCTTCAGCCCGT
>JAJWJX010000021.1:0-55205 GCA_021623045.1 Segatella copri
CGTTAGGGACTTGCACCCATTAGAATAAGCTCATGCCGAGCATACAAGAAAAAGGAGTTCTAGCATTTCAGAATGCCGGAACTCCTTTTCTATTTAATCCTAAAAGTGGAATTTCAGATCAACACCACATTGGAAAGGATTGCCACGCTGGGCAAAATACAGTTTCTTTCCTGTTGCTGCATTATCAACAGCAAAGGTATTGTAATTAGTATCTGTGAGGTTCTTACCCCAGATACTGATGCTCATCTTGCTGAAATCAATATCACAATGCGCACCCATCACGAAATACATCTTCTGGCTGTAGGTATTGGCATTATCCCAATAAGTCTTACCCTGCGCATTCATGTTCAATCCGAAGGTAAACTGTCCTATATGATAGTCAGCCATGGCTGCTATCGTATGCTGGGGAACATAAGGAACCTTCTTGTCCTTATAATTCACAGCCTTATCACCCTCGCCATCAGTATATTCATCAAATACGGCGCGTGTAAAACCATAGTTTACACCCCAATCAAAAGCACCGTCGAAAGCCTGACCCTTGAGCGCGGCTTCAATACCACAACTGTGACTCTTACCTGCATTAACCATCATTCGGCCAAAGCCATAGGTTCCTGCCATCACAGAGAGTTGCTGATTGCGAACCTGCATATAGAAGGCACTCAAATCGAAATGAAGACGATGATCAAAAAGATTGAGATGCGTTCCAACCTCATAATTCCATGAGGTTTCCGGCTTAAAGGCAATAGTCTGGTTCACCCTATCATAATCTTCATCGGTATGAGGAACGTCATGATCGCCTCGCATCGCCTGCTGACCATTAGCTTTCAGGTAAGCTTTCAGTTCGGTCTGCAAGATGTCACTGAACATCTGGATATTATAACCGCCTGCACGATAGCCCTTGCTCACCGTAGCATAAACATTGCTACCCTGCTCATCAAGCTGGTAACTTAAGCCAAATTTTGGTAGGAGCTGGTTGTAATCATCACCCGTTTTGCGGTCGAGCATTGAGCGCAAAGTATAAGTAGCCTCCCTGCCCATCACCTTAGCTGTCATCGCCATATAAGCATAAGTATCGTAATGAATACTTGTATGCATGAAATCGTAACGCAAACCAAGCGTTGCTTTCAGACGGGAAGAAAGATCAAACGTACTCTCGTGATAGAGACCCAAATTGCTCTGAGGAGTATGGAACAAACCCGGAGCTTCCATATCTACATTGACAGAAACTCCGCTAGCCATTGCCGGAGGCATTGCATGCTGCATCTGACTCAGGATAACATTACCGATAGGCTTCGTCAATGCTGAACCGAATTTTACAGGACCATTTGTCTTCAACCACACATGGGAGAAGAATGCACCCTGTGTAAGATGCCAGAAACCGAAGAAAGGCTGACGACTCTTAAATGTGAACTCCTGAGTAATAGAATTCTGCAACTGGTCCTGCTGCAAGCTCAAATAATCTCCAGGAAGATAATCCTGATCCATCTTCATATTGTCATCCAGGAACTGATAGCTGGTAGTAGAAGCAAAATCCCATTTCGCTCCTTCATGACGAAGATTGACACCCGAAAGCAGCATGTTGCGGCGATAAAGCCCAGGGAATGTTGTATTTGGCAATGCAGCCTTGCCACTGTTTAAATCCAACTGACCATAAGGAAATGCATGCTGATAGACAAATTGGTAATTGGCTAGCAAATCCATGCTCCATCCTCTATCAAAACGGAACTTAAGATTAAACTTACCGCCTGCCTCATCATAATTGTCGGCATAATCGCTGGTTCCTGCACGATGGAAGAATCCCTTCTGTCCATCATAAAAAGCAGCTACCCCTAATGCGATACGAGGTGAAAGCTTCATATAATGAGCCGCTTCTACATTACGATAGAAATGAGAGCCCAATCCCAGATTAACGTAGGTGCCCTTGCTATCATAAGCATCGCGTGAATAGATGCGCACCAAACCACCTTCAGAATTCTGACCATAGAGTGTTCCCTGTGGACCACGGAGAATATCTATACGGTTGGTCTGATAATGGTGAAGATTGAAAGCAGCCTTGCTCAACACCGGAATTCCGTCAAGATAAATTCCTACAGCCGGACTGTTGATACGGCTTCCAATGCCGCGCACATACATGGCATTGGTAAAACGCGAGCCATAGTTTGGCATTACGAAGTTAGGAACATAGCAGGAAAGTTCACGCAAATCGCGAGACCCCAATCGCTGCATCTGATAAGAACCAAAGGAAGTGCTGCTGAGAGGCTGTTGACGAAGACGGAAATTCTCCTTAGGCTGCGAAACAACCACAACTTCATCAATATCATAAACTCGGCTGCTATCAGCCAGCAAGCCATTAGCTGCCGTAAACTTTTCACTCGTACCCAATGACAGGTCAGAGCAAGTCGCTCTTTCGTTATCCGCAGCACTAGCCTGCAACGCTACCGCTGCCAAACCAATGCATACGCTCTTTTTACTATAAAATACTATTTTTTTCATAACGGGTGCAAAGGTACATATTTTTTCCTGCACCCCCTATCCTTATTTATGAGGAAACAGATAAACCCGTATGGCAAACCATATATAGGCTACGAGCAACAAATAACCTATATAATATAAGGTAGTAACACTGAAAATGATGTAATCAATGGCGCAAACACCCACTAAACCACCCAGATACAGAACAGCATCACCTGCCGGCAAACGGTGTTTCACCTCATCAACACAAGCCAGTCCTACTATTAGTATCGCCCAGACTGTAGCCAGGAAAAAGCCCAATATCGGCGGTACGGCAAAAGGGTTGAGCGTAGGATGAAAATAAAAATGACGCCATACTTCTGGCAAAAACAGCTGAATGGTTGCATAGAAGGTTGCTGATATCGAAACAATAAGCACCAAGGCTGTAGGATATGGTGAATCAATATCATTAAAATGAACCAGTTTACCATTGCTATGGAAAATCTTACGAACTGTATAGGCTACGGCTATGAGAATAATGATAACCATGAAGATGAGCAAGTGAGTATTGCTGAAGGTCATAATGAACTCTGAAATAGGATCATCGGGCACAACCTTCGGCAACAGACGGGACTCACGGGTCCAACCAAACTGATTATCTTCTGTTGCCAACTGCACCCAAACTGAATCTATAGAATCCTGAGGAACCATACGGATATCCGTAACCACCAGCAGGCGGTTCTTTCGGACGGCAAAGGAATCGATAGGCAAATTGCTCAAAAACTCTTCAGGCTGTTGTGCAATCAATTCCAGGGAATCCTTGAATACCAGAAAATTGAATTTGTTGGTATAATGATGGGTGGTAGAAAACGAAATGGAATCGAGTTGTTTATTACTGTACTCTACCATAGCTGCATGCATCTGGTGATGAGCACGGCGATGATAACAACTGCTGAACATCAAGAGGATGCCCAGCATACAAAGAATCTGTATCGTCCATTTCTTTTTCATTTATTTCTCACTATATAAGTTCATCTGACATTCGTTGCACGCAAACTCCAGACGGAAGCGGCGACCGTCGCCCAACTGAAGGAAGAGAGGCTCTCTCCAGGATGGTTTCTTGCCTCCACGCTTCACACAGTAGCCCAACGAATAGCGGATACAATGGCGGCACTGCATCAGGAGCGATTCTCCCTTTTCATTGGTATACTTAGGCTGCATACTTCGGTTTGCCTTGTCTTTTTCTATATTCTCATCATATTCTTCCTGGGTCTTAGCATCCCATGCAGAAGGAATATTCTTACCCAACTCAAATGCCGGAACTACTGACGGCAGACCATGAATCTGATAAAAATCTCTTGCATCATAGTTAGCTATATTATAGAGATATCCCCATTTCCCGTATTCCGGCTGCCAAGTCAATTCCTCTTTCGTAAGTCGGTGTTCACCAGGCTGACTGAATCCAAAACCATTGTTGAACAGGGTTCTATCCCATCCACCCCACAACGACTTGTCAAGCTGTTTCTGATTTGCCTTGGTAAGTTCATCTATCAATTCACGCCGGATAGCAGTGAGAATACTGTTCGGAACGAAGTATGTTTCCATTCCCTTCAGAAGTTCTACCTGGTAAGCTTCGTAAATCGTATCGCCCAGTTTGCTCATCTGAGCCTTTATATTTTCGCCCTGCGGGCGTTTCGCCTTTTCGAGTTTCAATTCTTTAAACACCTCAGCCACCTGATAAATCAAGCCACCATCAGCCTCTTTCGTCTTCATGATGTTGACAACAGCCTTTACCCCCTGTGGCTCTTCCCTGAACTCATTACCCATCACAGGCTCCATTTCTATGACAATATAGATTTTACGTTCAGCAGACTTACGAGCCAGCAAAGCCTCAAAAGCACGATCGTTATTACGATAAAGAGCCATGCCCGGACGCAAATGTTCAGGCATTCCAAACGGATAGAGGCGATTGCCCTCTACTCTGTTCACACGAAAGCCTTCCAACTCACGGTCATCATTGATAAAACACAGTCCATCGCCATTTTTAAAGCTAGCTACTGTGGCTACGTTGAAAGAAATGTTGCCACGTATTTCCTTAACCTTTCCCACAAACTCGCCGATAGCTTTCGGTGTATCGAAAGAAGCAATATCCGGCTGTCGCCCATTCAGGAAATAATGGGTAAAGCCACGATTGAAAGTCTTCTTCAGATTAGGTGTAAAATTATATTGAACATGTCCCACCGATGCACGGCGATACTTACGCGGTTCAGCTTTTACGATTGCATCGAGTTGACTGCTATAGGCAGCCACCACATTCTTGACGTAGTTGATATCTTTTAATCTTCCTTCTATCTTGAACGAAGTAGCTCCAGCATCAGCAAGATCCTTAAGATGATCAAGCTGACAAAGATCCTTGAGGGACAACAGATAACGCTGATGTTCTATCTCCTGACCATTGGAATCAAGCAAATCAAACTTCATACGACAGAACTGTGCACATTCTCCACGATTGGCAGAGCGCCCGAAACACTTCTCAGAAGCATAACATACACCCGAATAGCTAACGCAGAGCGCTCCATGTACAAAGACCTCTATTTCTCTATCAGGAATCGCCTGATGGATCGCCTTGATTTCATCGAGCGAAAGCTCACGAGCCAGAACAACACGTTTGAAACCTAACGTGGTAAGCCAATACGCCTTTTCTGGAGTTCTTACATCACACTGGGTACTGGAATGCAATTCTCTACTCCACAAATTCTGCGCCCTCACCTCAGTAAGCACACCCATATCCTGCAGCAAAAGTGCATCAACACCAATCTCATCAAGTTGCTGGATCATCTTAAGCGTATCCAACATCTCATCCTGATAGATGATAGTATTCACTGTAACATGAACCTTTGCTCCAAACTGATGAGCATAATCACACAACTGTCTGATATCTTCCAGCGAATTGCCTGCTGCTGCTCGTGCACCAAAACGAGGTGCACCAATATATACGGCATCTGCACCATGATCAATGGCAGCAATACCACATTCCAAGTTCTTGGCAGGCGCCAATAATTCTAATGTTTGCATAAGAAATCGATCTCGAAATCATCCGACTCCTTCAAATTAACTGATTTCGTCAATATTGTAAGGAGTCTCCTGATAAACATAATAGTTGATCCAATTACTATAGAAGAGGTTGGCATGAGCACGCCATGTCACCAGAGGTTCTTCGTTCGGATCGTCATGATAATAATAATTTTTTGGCAGTTCTACATCATCACGCTTGCCCATATCACGCTTATATTCCTTATCCAGCGTGTTTGGCGCATACTCAAGATGACCCGTCACAAAGAATTCGCGGCCGTTTCTGGCCATCACAATGCTGACACCGCTTTCAGGCGATTCGGCTATGATGTCAAGTCCTGGCACTTTTTCAATATCCTCACGTCTTACCTCCGTATGGCGACTATGAGGCATATTAAAGATATCATCGAAACCGCGGAAGATTGGCTGAGACAAATCGAGAGGCTTCTGCTTAAAAATACCAAACATCTTCTTCTCTAAAGGATACTTAGGAACACCATAGAAATGATAAAGACCAGCCTGGGCACCCCAGCAGATATAGAGTGTTGAAGTAACATGGGTACGGGCCCAATCAAAAATCTCTTTGATTTCAGGCCAATATTCTACCTCCTCATAAGCCATCGTTTCGATAGGAGCACCGGTAACTATCATTCCATCAAACTTCTGTTTGGAAAGTTCCTGAAAATCCTTGTAGAACATCATCATGTGCTCTATTGGAGTATTCTTTGGCGTGTGACTTTTCAACTTCATAAAATAAACCTCTAACTGAAGAGGAGTATTCGACAGAAGACGAACGAGATCTGTCTCTGTCGTAATCTTGAGGGGCATCAAATTGAGCACACAGATTTTCAACGGACGAATCTCCTGTTTATGCGCACGACTTTCGTCCATCACGAATATATTCTCATGCTTCAGCAGTTCGATAGCTGGAAGCTTATCTGGTAATCTTAACGGCATTTATTTTATTCCTTTCTTAAAATTTTTCTGCAAAGTTACACAATTTCAGCGAAGATAACGAAAGAAGAAACATTTTTTTGAGAAATATAAATAAAATAATGTGGAAAAGCAAAAGAAATCTTTCACTTTGAAAAGGATTGTTAAAGATAAATGCGAATATTAAACCTATCATCCTGCTTTTAATCAAAAACACATATCAGTTGCAACTTTATAGGCGACGCTTACGTCAAAGCAAAAAATGATGTATCCTATTAAGATTTGCAATTATGGAAAGTAAGAACATTAATCCACATTTAAACAGAACTGATGAAAAGAGTTCTGTAAAGATGAAAACAAAAAGTAAAAAGAGTATGAACGCAAGTTTAAAAAACATGGCGGTAGCGCTGTTCATCATGTCGGCCCCTATCGCAGTACAAGCTAAGCAATGGTCACTGCAGGATTGTATCAGTTACGCACTGGCTAACAACATTCAGCTGCAGAAGACTCAACTCACGAAAGCTTCAGCTCAGGAGGACTATCTGCAATCTAAGTCAGCGCTTCTGCCATCGCTCTCTGCCAGCACCAATCAAAGTGTAAACTATACGCCTTGGGTTTCTAATGGAATCAGCGGAGAAGGTTTCAGCAAAGCTTCCATCGACAAGGTATATTACAATGGCAGCTATAGCGTGATGGGCAATTACACGATTTGGAACGGAAACAAAAACAGAAATCAGGTGAAACTGAACAAGCTGGCAAAGGAAGCGGCACAACTCGATTCGACAGCACAAGCCCTCAACCTGAAAGAACAGATAGCTCAACTTTACGTACAGATACTCTACTCTACAGAGGCTATCAACGTAAACAAAGAAAGTTATCAGTCGAGTGTTCAAAACGAAGAGCGTGGTAAGGAAATGGTAAAAATTGGCAAGATGAGCCAAGCAGACTTAGCACAACTTACAGCACAGAGAGCACAAGATGAATTTAACATCGTGCAGGCTGAAAGTAATGTTAAAAACTATAAACGACAGTTGAAGGAACTCCTGCAGATTACCAGTGAAGAAGCTTTCGACATCGCTATTCCAAGCACAACTGACCAGATGGCTCTGGCCTCTATCCCAGGAATGAACAGTGTCTATACAGCTGCGCTTCAGAATCGCCCTGAGTTTTTGAGCTATCAAAACCAACTCGACCAGAACGATCTGGACATCAAGATTGCAAAGGCAGGAAAGTTGCCAACCATCAGCGCAAATGCAGGAGCTACGACCAGCACCACATCCATGAACAAAAACGGTTGGGGCAGTCAGATGAAAACCAACTTCAGCATGGGTGGTGGAATCGGTGTCAGTATTCCCCTCTTTGATAACCGACAGACCAAGACTTCTGTCAATAAAGCACTCATTCAGCGTGAAAGCATCTTGCTCGATATAAAGAATGAGCAAACTAAGCTCTACTCTACTATCGAAAACTATTGGTTGCAGGCTAATACAAACCAAAGCCAGTTTAAGGCTGCCAAGGTGAGCAGCGAGAGTGCCCAAACAAGCTACGATCTGTTAAGTGAGCAGTTTAAACTGGGATTAAAGAACATCGTAGAATTGAGAACTGGCAAAGATAATCTTCTGAAGGCTAAGCAGAACGAACTTCAGGCAAAGTATCTTACCATTCTGAATATCAACATGTTGAAATTCTACCAAAACGGCAGAATCTAAAGAGAAAGATTGGCATTAACATCCGAAAACATATTGCAAATCATTAATAGGTATACATACATTTTTATGAAAAAACTTAGAATCAGCAAAATCTGGATTGCCATGATTGTGGTAATCATCGTAGCTGTGGCAGCATGGCTGTTCTCAGGAAGCAAAAACGAAGAGCAAATAGACTTCAAGCAGGAAGCTGTAACTACACAAACATTACAGAATAGTGTAACTGCAACCGGTACTATTGAAGCGGTAACTTCTGTAACGGTTGGTACACAGGTGAGTGGTATTGTAAACAAACTTTATGTTGATTACAATTCTCAGGTAAAAAAAGGTGAAGTCATAGCTGAACTCGACAAAACCAACCTGATGAGCGAGTTGAATACTGCCAAAGCTAACCTAGCAAGTGCGCAAAGCAGTTTGAACTATCAGAGTGCAAACATGAGCCGCTACCAGACCCTCTATAAGAAAGGTTTGGTAAGTGCTGACGATTATGAAAATGCGCTTCTCACCTATCGCCAGGTGAAAGAGCAAGTAGCTTCGGCCAAGGAAAATGTTCAGAAAGCCCAAACCAACCTGAGTTATGCTACAATTACATCGCCAATAGATGGAACTGTCATCTCAAAAAGCGTAGAGGAAGGACAGACCGTAGCAGCAAGTTTCAACACGCCAGAACTCTTTACCATCGCTAAAGATCTGACCAACATGCAGGTGATTGCAAATGTTGACGAGGCAGATATAGGCGGTGTAAAAGAAGGCGACCGCGTTAATTTCACAGTAGATGCTTATCCTGACGATGTATTCCAGGGAACAGTAAAACAGGTTCGTCTGGAAGCTACTACAACAAACAATGTAGTTACTTACGAGGTTGTCATCTCTGCACCCAACGCAGATCTCAAGTTAAAACCAGGTTTGACAGCAAATGTAACCATCTTTACACAAGAACGAGCTGGTATTCTTGCCGTTGCCAACAAAGCACTCCGCTTTACTCCAACCAAGGAAACTGTGGGAAAGAATATCAAGATTGTTGACTGCAAAGGAAAAAACAAAGTTTGGACTCTTGCTAACAATACCCTTACAGCTCATTCTGTAACCATCGGTCAGAGCGACGGTATACATACTGAAATTATCAAGGGTTTGAAGAAGGGACAGAAGATTGTAACTGAAATCATAGTTAATACCCCTGAAGAGAATGAGGAGCCTCAACAAAGTCAAGGTTTGATTAGCGGTCCTGGACCTAGAGGAAAGAAAAAATAAAAAATAAGAGTATGGCAAACGACAATATTCAAACAAACAGCCAAAAGAAAGTTGTGATAGAACTCGACAATGTTCGTCGCGACTTTCTTGTGGGTGAGGAAACAGTCCACGCCCTAAAAGGTGTAAGCTTTAAAATATACGAAGGTGAGTTTGTTACCATCATGGGTAAATCAGGTTCAGGTAAATCTACCCTGCTGAACCAACTAGGTTGTCTCGATACCCCATCCAGTGGCGAATACTATCTGGATGGAGTAAGCGTACGAAAGATGTCACGTAATGATCGCGCCATTCTTAGAAACCGAAAGATTGGATTCATCTTCCAGAACTACAATCTTCTACCGAAGACTACAAGTGTAGAAAATGTAGAACTTCCACTGATGTACAACCCGAACGTAAGCGCAGAAGAACGAAAGCAACGTGCTATCGAATCGCTGAAAGCTGTTGGTTTAGGAGAACGTCTCTATCATAAGAGTAATCAGATGTCTGGAGGACAGATGCAACGTGTAGCCATAGCTCGTGCGTTGGTCAACAACCCCGCTGTGATACTTGCTGATGAAGCAACGGGTAATCTCGACACCAGAACCAGTTTCGAGATTCTGGTACTCTTCCAGAAACTTTATGCTGAAGGAAGAACCATCATCTTCGTTACCCACAACCCAGACATTGCAAATTATTCGAGTCGTAATATCGAACTGCGTGATGGTCACATCATCAGCGACACCTATAACGAACATATTCTCTCGGCAGCCGAAGGTCTGGCAGCCTTGCCGGCCAACACGGACGAATAAGTTTTCAATGTTAAGTGTTGAATGTTAAATTACTTAGCATCCAATAGCAAACGAAGTTTTCACTTAACACTTAACATTTACCATTTAACATTACAACAAGTAAAATGAATTATCAGAATCTTTTCAAAATAGCCATCCGCGCCATTGCTGCCAACAAAATGCGCTCTTTCCTTACCGCACTTGGCATCATCATCGGTATTGCTGCGGTTATTACCATGCTTGCCATCGGACAAGGAAGCAAAGCCAGCATCAAGGCAAACATCGCAGAGATGGGATCAAACATGATTATGATTTCACCAGGTGCAGACATGCGTGGCGGTGTGAGACAGGATGCTTCGTCAATGGAGACGCTGAAGCAAGCCGACTATCAGAGCATCAAAGACGAATGTAATTATATCTCAGCTATTTCTCCTACTGTAAACAGTTCCGGACAGTGGATCTACGGAAACAACAACACCCAAAGTTCCATTTATGGTGTAAACCAAGACTATCTTTCCATCCGACAACTGAAAGTGGCAGATGGAGAAATGTTTACTGATACAGACATTAAGGCTGCATCTAAAGTTTGTATTTTAGGACAGACAGTAGTTGACTATCTTTTCCCTGATGGCAGTGATCCTATCGGTAAGGTTGTGCGATTTAACAGCATTCCATTCAGAGTAATCGGTGTCTTGAAGAAGAAAGGTTACAATAGTATGGGTATGGACCAGGATGATTTGGTTCTTGCACCGTATACAACAGTAATGAAGCGAATTATGGCACAAACCTATTTAGGAGGCATCGTCTGCTCAGCTATCACTGAAGAGGCTTCTCAACCTGCCCAAGATCAGATTACAGAAATATTGCGACGCAACCACAAATTAAAAGACGCAACAGATACTACTGAAGCAGATGAAGATGACTTCAATATCCGCTCACAAGAGGAAATTTCAAGCATGATGAATTCTACCATGTCTACAATCACCATCCTGCTCGGATCCGTGGCAGGAATCTCGCTGCTGGTAGGCGGCATCGGAATCATGAACATCATGTATGTATCTGTAACAGAGCGCACCCGCGAAATAGGTCTTCGAATGAGTGTGGGCGCACGAGGTATTGATATTTTGAACCAGTTTCTGATAGAAGCTATCTTACTTTCTGTAACTGGCGGTATTATAGGAGTGATATTGGGAGTTAGTTTATCGCTCAGTCTGAACTCTTTCTTCCATATAGCCACCCAAATAGAGCCTTGGAGCATTATTATGAGTTTTGCAGTCTGTACATTTACTGGCGTTTTCTTTGGATGGTATCCTGCAAAGAAGGCAGCAAGGCTCGACCCTATCGAGGCTATCAGATACGAATAAAAAAAATGGGGAGAACATTAAATATTCTTTGAGGTTTTTCAAAAAAAACAAAAAGTTTTTTGGTGAATACAAAATAAAGTTGTACTTTTGCGTCTGCGGAAGTGCAACTTTTTTATTTGAAGTTAAACGAATCGCATGAATTGAATAGTAAACAGGTTTAAATATAGAAGATTATGAAATTTATAGGAATTATTCCAGCAAGATACGCATCAACACGTTTCCCGGGAAAGCCACTTGCCATGTTAGATGGCAAACCAGTGATACAGCATGTTTATGAGAAAGTAGCAACTTGTCTAGAAGCAGCCTATGTTGCAACAGACGATGAGCGAATTTTCAATGCTGTAGAAGCATTTGGCGGTAAAGCTGTTATGACGCGCAAGGATCATAAGAGCGGTACTGACCGCATAGAAGAAGCTATCGAAAAAATTGGTGGAGACTGGGATGTCATTGTCAATGTTCAGGGAGATGAACCTTTTGTTGACAAGAGTCAACTGGAAACCATCTGCCAGTGTTTTGATGACCCAACAACCCAAATTGCCACTTTAGGAAAAGCTTTTACCAGTATGGAAGCTGTAAAAAATCCTAATAGTCCAAAGATTGTTGTAGACAATCAAGGCTTTGCTATGTATTTCTCTCGCAGCATCATTCCATACGTAAGAGGAAAGGAAGAGGAAGAATGGCTCAAGAGTTTTCCTTATCTGAAACATTTGGGCATCTATGCTTACCGCAAAGAAGTTTTAAAAGAGGTAACCAAACTGCCACAAAGCTCACTAGAAATAGCAGAGAGCCTGGAACAACTTCGATGGCTGCAGAATGGCTACAAGATAAAAGTTGGTACAACAGATGTTGAGACTGTAGGTATTGACACGCCAGAAGATTTGCAGCGGGCAGAAGACTTTTTGAAAAACAGAAAGTAATAAGAAACATCATATACTTTTAAAGTATCACAGAATGAACAAAATTGAAAATATCGTCAAAAAATATATTATTCACCATGGTATGTTCAAGTGGCAAACACCATATATCGTTGCCTTGTCCGGAGGTGCCGATAGCGTTGCCCTATTGCTTATCCTGAAAAATATAGGACTGAATATTTCTGCTGCGCACTGTAACTTTCACCTTCGCGGCGAAGAGAGTGACAGAGACGAGCAATTTTGTGTAAATCTGTGCCAACAACAGGGAATCAGTTTGTCTCGAATCCATTTTGATACTTATGCTTATGCCCATTTGCACAAGGTAAGTATCGAAATGGCTGCACGCAACTTACGCTACAGCTATTTTGCCCAATTAGTAAAAGACTTGCATGCAGGAGGCATATGTGTAGCCCATCATCGCGATGACAATGTAGAAACTTTACTTCTGAATCTGTTAAGAGGATCTGGAGTAGACGGATTAGCAGGCATCGCCCCCAAAAACGGAAATATTCTGCGCCCTCTTCTCTGCATCAGCCGACAGGATATATTGCAATACCTAAAAGAAAAAAAGCAAGATTTTGTCACAGATTCAACAAATTTGGAAGACGATGCTTTAAGAAATAAAATTCGCCATCATGTAGTACCTCTTTTGGAAAGTATCAACCCGGCAGCAAGTGAAAATATCGCTCTCTCTGCCAAATACATACGCCAAGCGAAAAGTATACTTGAGAGCATGGATAGCATCAGTACAACCGACTCTAATAGGAAAGTTATATATATCCCTAAAGTATCTGTCATGAATGCTCCAAGTCCAGAATTCATACTCCATAAAGAATTAGGCAGATATGGTTTTCATGGCAATGTCATTGATGACATCTGTGAAAGCCTCTTCAGTCAGGATCGTGGTATCGGTAAAATCTGGAAAAACGAAGACTATATGATAGTCATCGACAGAGAACAGCTGTTGATCTCTAACATAAAAGACTTGAATAACATTCAGGAGCAAAGAGCGTTCCGACTGCCAGAAGAAGGCATTTACAACATGGACAAAGGAACCCAAATCAAGATAAGAATCTTCTCGCATATGAGTGACTTCATGCCAAGCAAAGAATCGCAATGTATCACTTTGGATGCTGAAAAAGTCAGTTTTCCCCTCACCTACCGACTGGTAAAAGAAGGCGATAGATTTCAACCTTTCGGCATGAAGGGTAGCAAACTGTTGAGTGACTATATGACCGATAGGAAATTTGACTATATACAAAAGAAGACACAGCATGTATTAACTGATAGTAAAGGTGAAATCATCTGGCTTATCGGCGAACGTACGTCTGAAAAAACAAAGATTACCGAAACCACCAAGAAAATATTGGAGGTCATCATCAAATGAAAAAGAAAATATTATATATCACAAGTTTAGTTTTCATTCTGCTGGCTGCCGCCAGCACATGGAGCTATTATTGTCTGAACCCATCAAGTGATAGAGTGAACAAGGCAAAAGCAAACATAAAAGTATACAGTCACTACGAATTAATTCAAAATGGAAAAACAATACTCCGGTTCGACGAAGACACCACGACACTGGCTGCCAACTTTATGAATCGTTGGGCGTTGATTCCTTCATGTGAAGGAAGACTTGCCGCCTGCTACAACAACAGCATCAGCCGGAATCACTATCTTGGCAAAGATGCGGATAGCATCTTTAAAGAGAAAGTTGATTCTTTAGACAGTTTGTATAGAGACTCCAAATGGAAAGTTGGAGAACTGAACTATTATATTCACTCTCATTCTGTCCTGGATGTAGGCTACAACTCTATTTGCGCTTATACCCAACACGAACTGGAACTACGCGATTCTGCCAAGAAACTGATTGATTCCCTGAAACATGTACAGAAAAAGGGACATTTCAAGTTGAAACGCTCCATTTCATATCAAGCCTATTATAGAGACGAGAACGGAAAATGGAAGAGTCAGGCATGCAAACTCATCAAAGCAATGAATGGAGAAACTGCACAAGGAAGCCACACATTCCAACTTTCCTCAGAAACAACTCCTAAAGGGGTTAAAGCTATTTCACCTCAACTTGCAGCATCTTTAGCAACAGCTCATGGAGTCACACTTCGACGCTCTATTGATTATACCCTCTTACCTGATTCTCTAGGATATTATCGGGGTACAACCGACAGTATCTATCAACCAAACGGTCATGGATGCTGGCAAGGATACGATGGAACCTATTATGAAGGTTACTGGAAAAACGGGAAACGTGAAGGATTCGGATTCAGCATTGCTCCCAAGAAGCCATTACGAATAGGCGAATGGAAAAATGACCGTTATAAAGGCGAACGACTTGTATATACATCGGAACGTATTTATGGCATTGATCTGAGCAAATACCAGCATGGAAAAGGCAGAAAAAAATATGCTATCAACTGGAACCGTTTACGCATTACACATCTTGGCCGCCTCAGCAAAAAGACAGTTTCAGGTACAGTAAACTTCCCTATTCGCTTCATCTATATCAAGAGTACAGAAGGTAAATCGCTGTTAAATCCATATTATAGAAAAGATTATCGTGATGCAAAAGCACATGGTTACAAGGTTGGAACCTATCACTTCTTTACCACCATAACACCTGCTGCCGAACAAGCACGACACTTTCTGAAACACAGTATCATTAGGAAAGGCGATTTTCCTCCAGTTCTTGATGTTGAACCGCTTCCTAGTCAAATCAAGAAAATGGGAGGGTCTGGAGTATTGTTTGCACGCATTAGAACTTGGCTTAGAATTGTAGAAAGAGCAACTGGTGTTAAGCCTATTCTTTACATCAGCCAAACTTTCGTAAATCGCTATCTGCCAAAGGCTCCCGATCTGAAACATAACTACCAGGTTTGGATTGCACGATATGGAGAGTATAAACCAGACATTCGATTGGTATATTGGCAACTTTGCCCCGACGGAAGAGTAGCAGGAATACATGGAGAGGTAGACATCAACGTATTTAACGGATACGATGACGCTTTTCAAAGTTTTGTTAAGAACAAGACCGTAAAATAACCTTTAAATGAGTAAGTTAGGTTAATTACGTTAAAGTAAGTTATAATTCTAGTCGTGTATCAATATTTTTATTATCTTTGCGCCAATTGTGCAATGTGTAACTAAGAGGAAAGATAATGAGACAGCTTAAGATACAAAAGAGTATAACCAATCGTAATAGTGAAGCCCTCGACAAATATCTTGTAGAGATAGGTAGAGCCCCAATGGTTTCTATTGATGAAGAAATAGAATTGGCTCAAGCTATCCGCAAGGGAGGTAGAGCTGGCGAAAGAGCAAAAAATAAGTTGATTGAAGCCAACTTACGTTTTGTTGTGTCTGTAGCAAAACAATACCAGCACCAGGGACTAACCCTGACAGACTTGATTGACGAAGGGAACATCGGACTCATCAAAGCTGCAGAACGCTTCGATGAAACACGAGGGTTTAAATTTATCTCATACGCCGTATGGTGGATTCGTCAGAGCATTTTACAGGCAATCGCAGAGCAAAGCCGAATTGTTCGACTTCCTCTCAACCAGGTAGGATCACTCAATAAGGTAAACCAGGAAATTAATAAGTTTGAGCAGGAAAACCAACGTCGTCCAAGCGTTGAAGAACTTGCAGCCAGAACGGGTGTTGACGAGGACAAGATTTCTCAGAGCATGGCTGCCAGTGGTCATCATGTAAGCATCGATGCTCCATTCAGTGATGACGATGACAACTCTATGGCAGATGTAATGGCAAGCGGAGACGATGCCAGAACAGACAAGCAGGTTGACCATGAAAGTATGGCACAAGACCTAAGACAGGTTTTAAAAGTTTGCCTCAAGGATCGCGAACTGAAAATTATCTGCGCATGCTACGGAATTGGGGAAACCGAAAAGGGGCTCGAGGAAATTGGTGATAAAATGGGACTGACCCGTGAGCGAGTTCGCCAAATAAGAGAAAAAAGCATCACCAAACTGAGAGAATCCGGGAAGATAGGAATCCTTATGAAATATCTTGGTTAGGAAAGCTGCTGCCCAAAATATTTGGCATAGTTTTTCTGCCAAGTAACATCTTAACTCATAATAGATGAAGAAATATCAAACACACATCATTTTGACGATTATCTTCTGCATGATGGCTTTTGCAGCACATGCAAGAAGAATGTCACCGAGAGACGCCTTTAGTGACTCGGTGATGTGTTTGGTATTTAAATATTCACAATCTGTTGACACAACAGGTAGAGCAGAGCACAAGAGTTATGCCTACACTAAATTTCAAATCAAAACAAACAAACGTAATGCAACGCTCATGCTAGTACCGACAATGTATGCGGTGGCTCATGGCGGTGGCAGAAGATTCATCAGCGAGTTTTATAACCAAATGACGCTAGACGCAAATGGCAGACCAGTTGCCAAGCGTTTGCTGAACATAAGCACCATTCCGCATAGAAGCAACACATTGTCATCAGTTTTGAAATACATGACTCCAACGGTATATGGAGAAACACTTTTCGAAACGAATATTCTTTCTCCTTTCCACTACAAGAATCGCAGATATTATAAATATGCCGTCACCCAATTACCATTCGGCAAAGCACAAGTCTACGTATATCCACGTCTCAAAAACACCCAAGTTATTGAAGCACGTGCCATTGTTGATTCCCAAAGCGGAAAGATAAGCATGGTAGACTTTGAGGGCGAATATGATATGACCCGTTTCTATATCTCTATTATTATGGGTAAAGACGGATTTGGTTCACTTTCTCCTGCAAGGTGCAGCATGAGAGCCAACTTCAGTTTTATGGGTAACAAGATAACGGGCATGTATACAACTGTATACGGACTGCCGAAAGTATTAAGTGATTCACTCAATAATGTAGCCGATACTGCATTAATGGCAAAAGTGCGCCCTATTGAGTTAAACCAAGATGAGGCTGACATATACAGAAAATTCTACGAAAAAAGGAAACAAATAACAGATTCCTTGAATAACATCATACCAGAGAAAAACTTTGCAAAAGACATACTTTGGGATGTTATCGGTGATAATGTATTAAACAGAATTTCTCAAGGCTTCGGAAAGCAAAACCAAGGCTACTTCCGTATCAGTCCTATTCTCAACCCACTCTATATGGGATACTCCGAGCGAAAAGGAATTGTATACAAGTTTGACCTGAAGGGAGGCTACAGGTTTACAGAAAATCTGGAATTGGGGCTTCGCTTTAAAGGAGGTTACAGTATGAAACAACACAGATTTTATTTCAATATACCATTGACATTCAACTATAACCCGAAGCACAATGGATATCTGAAGTTAGAAATCGGTAATGGTAATAGAATATCGAATAATCGTGTTGCACGAAAAATGTTAGGCATCAGCAAACCTGAAGATAACGATTTTCTATATCCATTATTCTCAGAATATCCAGGATTGTCATTACCGGAAATTTCAACAGATATTGAGGCAAACAACAGGAAACTGACAGAGTTTAAAGATGATTATCTTCGTCTTACTAACCACTGGAGTTTCAACGATTATATCGGTTTTGAAGTAGGTTTAGTTTCACATCAACGAAAAGCAGTAGTAGAAAGTTTCTATAAACTGTTTAATTACCCAAGCAAATATGTGTCAGTAGCACCAGCTGTAGCTTTAGAACTCTTACCATGGGGTAAGAAAGGCTCTATCTTTAAAATAGACTATGAAAAGGGATGGAAAAACCTACTAGGTTCAAACATAGACTACGAACGGGTTGAAGTAGATGCACAAACTATTTTTCAAGCATCACGCCGTCAATCATATTCTGTTAGATTAGGAGCAGGTTTTTATACCCGTAAAGGTGACCATTGGGATTTCGTTGACTATACCAATTTCCATGACAACAATATTCCTGGAGGCTGGAATGATAGCTGGAGTGGAGAATTCGAATTACTGCCATCCCAATGGTATAATGCAAGTGATTATTACATACGTGGAAATTTCACTTATGAAGCTCCTATGATTGCAACCGCATGGCTCCCTCTGATTGGGAAATATATAGAAGCAGAGCGTCTGTATGTAAGCAGTCTTGTTGTAAACCATTTACACCCATATACAGAATGGGGATATGGAGTAACAACAAGAGCTATTACATTAGGATTCTTTGCAGCCTTCAAAAACACGAAGTTTAATGGCATAGGCTGTCGCTTCGGTTTTGAACTATTTAGAGATTGGTAATATTCATAAAAGCATGGATAAAACATGATTTCTAGGGCACAATATCAATAACATCATAAAAAAAACAAAATATGAGTTCACAACTAACTGTTTATAAAGCAAGTGCAGGATCAGGTAAAACATTTACTTTGGCTCGCGAGTATATGACACTCGTGATAGCTAATCCTGCTTCCTACAGAACCATTCTTGCAGTAACCTTCACCAACAAAGCTACTGAAGAAATGAAAATGCGTATCTTAGGAAAATTATACGAAATTGCACACGGACTACCAGAAGCAAACGATTATGTAAATCAAATACAGCAGGCTTTACCCTATCTTTCATCCAAACAAATTCAGAAAAATGCAGAATCAGCCCTGCATTTGCTCATACATAATTATAACTATTTCCGGGTTATGACCATCGATACGTTCTTTCAGAGTGTATTGAGAAATCTAGCACGTGAACTTGATCTGACAGCCAATTTACGGATAGAACTCAATGACTATCAAATAGAACAGCATGCCGTTGATGAACTTATAGAAAGTCTTGAAGATACCGATCGTCTACTTTTCTGGATTATGGATTATATCAAAGAAAATATTGATGATGATAAGAGTTGGAATGTCATAGGACAAATCAAAAAATTCGGTGAGAACATATTCAAGGATTATTACAAAGCTCATTCCGACAAGCTGACAGAATTGATGGAACAAGAAGATTTCTTCAAGGATTTTACCGACCGAATGAAGAAAATGCGCGATAAGGCAAAAGAGCAGCTTAAAGAAATTGCTGCTACTTTTTTCGATTCCCTTGAAGAAGAAGGCTTTACGGCAGACGACTTAGCTGGAAAAGCGAGAGGTATTTGGAGCTATTTCAACAAGCTGAAAAATGGCAAATACAGTGATGATGATCTACATAATGATACTTTCTGTAAATGTCGGGAAAGTCCGGAAGCATGGGTCAAAAAATCTGATGTAAAAAATTGTACTGATATCTTCAATTATGTAGAATCGGTGCTCTACCCTATTCTGCTGTTTGCAGAAGATAATCGTCCAAGACTCACCCGAATCTTCAAAAGTACCGATCTGACCATAAAGCATCTTAATCAGCTCCGCCTTTTGGGAAGCATAGATAAAAAAGTCAGAGAGATGAACAGAGAGGCAAACCGTTTCCTTTTGAGCGATACTCAGACCTTACTCAACTCACTGATAAAGGATAGCGATTCGCCATTCATCTTTGAAAAGATTGGCACTCAACTCGACCATATAATGATTGACGAGTTCCAAGATACCAGCACCATCCAATGGAAGAACTTTAAAGTGCTGCTCGAAGAAACCATGAGTAGAGAAGATGCCGGTAACCTCATTGTTGGTGACGTAAAACAAAGCATCTACAGATGGCGATCCGGTGATTGGAGACTGCTCAACAATATCGATAAAGAATTTAATAAAAGCGCGAAAAAAGTAAGCATAGAAACTTTGGATACCAACTACCGCTCTGATAGAAACATCATTGAGTTTAACAATGCTTTTTTCACAGAAGCAGTAAAATTGGAGATTGAAGACCTGAAAGATAAATGTCCTGAGGAATGTAAACAGCTGGAAAACGCTTATAGCGATGTCTGCCAGCAAGTACCAGACCACCATTCTAATCCTAATGGTTCTATCAGTATTCAGCTCCTGGGCGGTGAAAATATTGAAGACAGAATGATGCAAACAACACTGGACACTGTAGACAAGTTGGTTGAAAGAGGTGTTCCTTGCAACAAAATAGCAATCCTGGTAAGAAGCAACCGTAACATACAGGACATTGCTGAGTATTTTATGAACCATTCCGACTATCCGTTGGTTTCAGATGAGGCATTCAGGCTGGATGCCTCCCAAGCTGTATGCACATTGGTTAACGCTCTCTACATACTGGTACACCCAAATGACAATATTGCATTAGCAACTCTCAACAAGTTTTGTGACACGTATTCTGTAGCTGGAAATATGCCGGAGCAACTTTTGACCAATCGTTCTGAGTATCTGGAAATGCCACTGTTCGATCTCACAGAACGCCTTTTTGCAGAACTTAAACTAGGCGAAATAAAAGACATGATCAAGCAAACTGCCTACATCTGTACTTTTTATGATTGCTTAAGTAAATATCTTACAGATAACAGTAGTGATATCACAGGATTTCTGAAAGAGTGGGATAACCGTATTCACGAAAAAAGCATTCATAGCGATGGCGATGGAGGTATCAGATTCCTTACTATACATAAGAGTAAGGGACTGGAATACGATCATGTTATCATGCCTTACTGTGACTGGCAACTAGAAAAAGCCAACACTATCTGGTGCACACCGCAAGAAGCTCCATACAACGAGCTTCCACTGGTACCTATAGATTTCAGTGCTAAACTGATGAAGCAAAGTATATATGAAGCAGATTATAATCATGAACATCTGCAAAACATAGTCGACAATTTGAATCTGCTTTATGTAGCCTTCACGCGTGCCAGTCACAACCTGATTGTAATTGGCAAACGAGCTAATAGTGCATATCGTTCTGCCATTATCGAATCCGTACTCGACAAGGTAGCCAGCCGACTTGAAGCTAATGATGTAAAGATGGAGTTAACAGGAATAGGTTCTGATGCCAAAACAGATGACATATCTTTCTGCTATAATGAAATATATGTACCTGATTCTTCCAAGAAATCAAACGAGAAGAAGGATACAAACGTGCTCTCAGCCTATTCTCAACCTTTAGAAATTAAAATAAATGTTACGCCTGAAATGCCAGAATTCAGACAAAGTAACCAGAGCCGTGACTTTATAAAGCGTGATGAAACAGAAGAACAACAGAAGTTTTATATCAAAATGGGTACCATTTTGCACAACCTCTTTTCTACAATCCGCACGGTTGATGATATTGATGGAGCCCTGAAACAGTTGGAGTTAGACGGACTTTTATACGATCAAGACCTCACACCAGAGAAAATAAAGGAGATGATCAGGAAAAGACTTGAATCACCAAAGGTCGCAAAATGGTTTGATAAGGAACTGACCATACTAAATGAATGTTCTATCCTGACAGTTGAAAATGGAAAAGTGGCAGAATACCGTCCAGACCGCGTGATGCAAAACTCAAAAAAAGAAACCATCGTGGTAGACTTCAAATTCGGTAAACAGAAAGTAGAACACCATGAACAGGTTAGAAAATACATCGGCTTGTTAAAAAGTATGGGACATCACCGAGTAAAAGGTTATCTATGGTATGTATACCCTAACAGAATAGTTGAAGTAATAAAATAATATGGTTCTATTGCCCCTTTCCAAAAAGTAGGGCAACATAAAGAACTGTTGCAAACATTGAAAAGTCCATTAAGATATGAAAGCATTTTTAAAATATGTAGCAAGAGATATTCTCGAGAAATACGGAAACAATCTCAGCGACATTGCTGTCGTGTTTCCAAATAAACGCGCCGCTCTTTTCCTCAACGAGAGTCTGGCACGTTTGACTGATCACCCTATCTGGTCGCCATCTTACATAACAATCAGCGACCTTTTTCGCAAACATAGCACATTGAAAGTTGGAGACCCAATCAAACTTGTTTGCGATTTACATAAAACATTCGTAGCCTGCACTGGTATTGATGAGACCCTAGACCATTTTTATGGATGGGGACAACTTCTTATCACAGATTTTGACGATATTGATAAAAACATGGCAGAAGCAGAAAAACTCTTTGCCAATCTTAGTAATATACATGAACTTGATGACATCTCATATCTTACAGAAGAACAGAAAACGCTGATTAAGAAATTTTTCAGCAATTTCAACGATGATCACAACTCAGAACTCAAAAAGAGATTTCTACAATTATGGAGCCATTTTCTTGATATCTATAAGCAGTTCAACATGCGTCTTGAAGAACAAGGATTGGCTTATGAGGGGGCTCTGTACAGGAAAGTTGTAAATGATGAAAATATCAAATTCCAACACAAGAAATATCTCTTTGTCGGTTTTAATATGATGCAAGTAGTAGAACGGAAACTCTGCGACCGCTTGATGAAAGAGGGTAAAGCACATTTCTATTGGGACTACGATGACTATTATATGCAAAACCATCATGAGGCAGGTCACTATATTCGTGAATATCTCAAATATTATCCTAACGAATTGAATGATATGCCTCCTCATGATTTTCGTGAAATTTATCATAACTTTGATAACAATAAAGACATTACATACATTTCGGCATCAACAGAAAACATTCAGGCCCGCTATGTAAACCAATGGCTTAAAGAAAAGAAGCGCTATAAATATGGAAAAAAAGTAGCTATAGTATTAGCCGATGAAGGATTGTTGCAAAGTGTTATACATAGTCTTCCTACAAACGAAGACATCAAGTCGTTGCCAGATTATTCTGAGAACGACAAGTTAGCATATAATATAACATTAGGCTATCCGCTTCAACAGACACCATTCTACAGTTTGCTGCAACAGCTCATCAAGTTGCAGGGCGTAGGTCATCCCAAGCATAGTAACAACTATCGCTTACATAATGTGCTCATGACACTTCGCCATCCATACACACGCTATATTTCTCAAAATTATAGCAAACTCTTGAGCGCTCTTGACGAGCAGAAGCAGTTCTATCCTACCCGCCAATTCCTAAGTATGGATGGTGATGAAGGCTTGTCTCTGCTTTTCAAAGATTTGGGCGAGACTGCAACAGAAAATGAATACAACTTGAGACTCATCCAGTATCTGCTGGATATTTTGAAGACAATAGGTGTGAATAGTAAAGAACAGGACGATCCTTTATTCCAGGAATCGCTCTTCAGGACCTATACCTTATTGAACCGTCTGCAAGAACTCATCCAGACAGGAGACTTAGCAGTAGACTGCATCACTCTGGAACGACTCATCCAACAGCTCATCCAGTCAACAAGTATTCCTTTCCACGGTGAACCTGCAGAAGGAATACAGGTAATGGGTGTATTGGAAACTCGAAATCTTGATTTCGAGCATATCTTAGTACTCTCATGCAACGAAGGGAAACTGCCGAAAGGTGTGAACGATGCTTCATTTATTCCCTATTCATTGAGAAAGGCATACGGCTTGACTACGGTAGATAACAAAGTAGCTATATACGCCTATTATTTTCACAGTCTGCTCCAACGCTCACACGACATCACTTTGTGTTACAATAACGCAACAGAAGATGGCCAATCGGGTGAGATGAGCCGTTTTATGCTACAACTCCTGGTAGAAAGCCATCATGACATCGAGCGCTTTTCTTTGGTCGCAGGACAAAACACACTGCGTCCTACTTATGAACCAATAGAGAAAAAACTGCATGCGCTCAGCCAGCTCAAGAATTTGAAAATGCTTACGCCAACATTTTTGAATACCTATTTGAGATGTGAAAAGCAATTCTACTATAAATATGTAGAAGGACTGATTGAGCCAGATGAAATGGATGAGGACGAAGTAGACAACAAAGTATTTGGAAATATATTCCATCGGGCAGCAGAACTGTTCTATCTGGGATTAGCAAGCAGCGATGCTCTGACAACCGACGGTAAAGGAGAACTCAAACTGACTCGTCCTATCGTTGTATCAAAAGAGCAATTAGAGCAAGCCTTAAAAGACGAATCTCTGATTTATCGCTTGGTAGATCAGGCGTTCAGAGAAGAACTCTTTAAAGTTAGCGCTGCAGGATATCGTCCAAAATATAATGGTCTGCAACTGATCAATAAAGAAGTAATAGCAAGATATATCCGGCAACTTGTCACGATAGATATGCGACAGACTCCATTCACCATACTCGGATTAGAGCTGGTTGTAAAAACTGACGTCGAAGTAGAAACAAGTATCGGCAATTTATCTCTGTCAATAGGAGGTTTTATCGACCGACTGGACGCTGTTGCAGCTAACGGTAATGCAAATGGCAATAATCTTGCAGAACGAATCCGCGTAATAGACTATAAAACAGGACGTATTTCAACAACACGACCAAGAGTACTGAGCGAAGTGTTTGATCCATCCATGCTCAACAAGCATACAGATTATTATTTACAATCTATGCTCTACTCGATTATTGTAAGCCACAACAGGAATCTGAATCCGGCTCAAGAGCCCGTATCTCCAGGCTTGCTGTTTATACAAAATGCAGGAGCAGAAGATTATGATCCGACATTAAAAATGGGCAAGGAACTCATCAGTAGCATAGATGTATACGAAGAAGAGTTTATGAAACAACTGAAAGTTCTCATCGCCAACATCTTTGACAAGGACCAACCATTCCGACCTACAGATGATAAGCATCGTTGCGAATACTGTCCATACGCAGCTTTATGCAAGTCATAGAAACATATATAATATGTGGAAACCAAAATGATTGGTTAAAATGCGCAAAATACTTGCTTTTTTGAATTATTCTATGTATATTTGCAAAAAGAATTATTGAGTATGACAGAAAAAGAAATAAACAAGATAGTTAGTGAGAACTTAAACTATGTAAAATCAGTAGCCAACCAGTATAAAGGTAAAGGCGTTGAGTTTGATGACTTGGTTAGCGAAGGAACGCTGGCAATGCTTATGGCAGCCAGAAAGTTCCAAGCCGACCGGGGCACCGATTTTGTGGCTTATGCCGGTCCATTCGTTCACAAGGCTATATCACAGGCCATCGATAAACAATCAGGACTTTATCGTTTACCGAAAGACCAGAAGAAATTTGCCCCAAGAAACGCAGACAAGGCTGTATCTGTAGATGCGCCACTAAGCGCAAACAATCCGTATACCCTATTAGACATATTAAACGATCCGGATGTAAAGATTGAAGATGATACCCTGAATATAGAAATGATGAAGAAAAAGATGGCAGAAAGCATTGCAGATTTATTGCCACGAGAGAAAGAAATCATCACCAAATTCTATGGTATAGGTGTTCCTAAAGAAACGATGGCTGAAATTGCTGAAGATATGGGGCTCAAACGCGAGCGAGTTCGCCAGATACGAAATCTGACCATACGCAGATTGAACAGGAGTATCCGCCACCAGGCATTGAGAAACTACTTCAAGAGGTAACTCGCAATAGTTTGTAAAAACAAAAAGGAGGGTGAATCATTAACTTATGATACACCCTCCTTTTTGTTTCATGTTCTAGTTATTAACAATTAAACTTACTCCAATCCCTTAAAATGATTAGCACGATATTGACGGGGAGTAACGCCTATTCGCTTGAAGAAATTAGCATAGAAACTCTGACGAGTATTGAAACCAGCCATTTCGCTGATACCTTCTACACTCATTCTTGCATAACGTTTATCGGTAAGTAAAGACATAGCATCGTTTACTCGATAATCATTCACCAACTCGGCATAATTCTTATGAAATCGAGTTGCGCATACAGCAGAAATATAGCGAGAGTTAGTATTCAAATCCTCTGCAAGTTTCTTGGAACTATAGTCTGGGTCCTTGTACTTTCTTTCAGTCACAAGAACACGGATTATCTCGTCGCGAAGGCGGTCCTTAGTTTCTTCACTCAGCATAGATTGATATCTTGCTATTTTTTCTTTTTTAGGTTGAATATTGTACTTAGCCATAGTTATGTTATAAAATTTATTACAACAAAGGTACGACTTTTATTTAGAACGACCAAATTTTTTCTCACTTTTTTGAAAAATAAACACAAAAAAGTCGTTTATATGAAATAAAATGGTTATTTTTGCATTAATTTTCAAGCTCAAAGCCGAGTATATCATAATTATTAGTCAAGAAGCATAGATATGAAGCAAATATTGTGGTTTATAAAAACGTATTTTACGTTTGTCATTTTGTTCAGTATTCAGAAACCATTTTTCATGATATTGGAAAAGGCTTCTGCTACACAACCTATCGATAATATCTGGAGCGAAATGCCTACAGTGATGTGGTACGGTTTATCACTCGACCTCTCTATGGCTGGTTACCTCACCGCACTACCGGGTTTGTTGCTCATCGCAATGATTTGGTTTCGCAAGGAGATTATACGTCCCATTCTGAATGCTTATTTTATACTGGCATCTTTCCTGGTTTCCATTACATTCGTACTGAATGCAGGATTATATCCATATTGGAACTTCCCGCTAGATAGCACTCCATTATATTATTTCTTTACTTCGCCAAAGGATGCACTTGCAAGTGTTGGAGGGCTTTACATCTTTTTTGCTCTTCTCATCACAGTGCTGCTTACCATAGCCGTCTGGTTCGCACTCCGCATGCCTCATACCCAGAAGCGCTATTCCAGCAGATACAGCAACTATGGTTTTGGAGATTTCGGCAGTGGTCGTAGAACATACTACTCTGACATAGAGCATCATCGTATGCGCCATTCTCTTATTCTGTTGCTGCTTACTGCCCTTCTCTTCATCCCTATCAGAGGAGGATTTACTGTATCTACAACAAATACAGGAAAGGCATATTTCAGCCAAAATGCGTTTTTGAATCATGCTGCCGTCAATCCGATGTTCAGCCTGTTTGAATCCCTGACCCATCAGGAAGATTTTGCATCGCAATACCGATACATGCCAGAAGAAGAAGCTAACAAGCTCTTTGCTCAAATGGTAAGTTCAAGCGACCAGAATACCTACCCACTCCTGAATGAAGAAGCTCGGAAAAACGGAAAGCCGGATATACTTATTATTATTATGGAAAGCTTTGCCAACGACATCATGCCTTCCGTCGGAACACATAAAGACGTAGCGGTCTGCTTGGACTCAATAGCCAGAAAGGGAATTTTCTTCCCAAGATTCTATTCCAACACCTTCCGCACGGATCGTGGTCTGGTTGCTGTTTTGAGCGGTTATCCTGCACAACCTACAACCAGCATCATGCGCTACCCGGCAAAATCTGCACAATTACCATCATTGGCACGTTCATTGGCTAAAGCAAAGCATTACGGCAATGCATATTATTATGGTGGTGATGTTGATTTTGCCAACCAACGCTCTTGGCTGGTTTCCCAGGGCTATGAGAGAATCATTTCAGATAGTGATTTCCCTATAGAAGACAAATTGAGCAAATGGGGAGTACACGATCATATCGTAGCCAACCGGCTGCTTGCAGACCTCAGGAAAGAACAGAATGCCAAACAGCCTATGCTGAGAGTATTCCAGACATCAAGCAGTCATGAGCCATTCGATGTACCATATAGCAGACTGAAAGACAAGCGTTTAAATGCATTTGCTTACACTGATAGTGTCATAGGTCATCTTCTGCGTGAATACAGCAAATTGCCTAGATGGAAAAATACTTTGGTATTACTCGTTGCCGATCATGTTGGCGCATACAAAGAACATCTTGACAACTTTGACCGCAGCCGCTATCAGATTCCACTTATCATGACCGGTGGAGCAATAGCTCGCCCAATGAATGTTAAGCTCATAGGAAGTCAGCATGATATAGCAGCTACACTGCTCGGACAATTAGGCATTCCTCACAAAGACTTCTTGTTCAGCAAGAATATGTTGAGTGATGCTACTCCTAAATTTGCATTCTTTGATGTACCCGATGCTTTCGGCATGGTATCAGAGGAGAACTCTATCATCTACGACAACAAATCCCAAAAGGTTGTTTATGATAAAGGCAAAAAAGGTTATAACCTGAAGCGAGGCATGGCTTATCTACAGAAGTTGTACGATGACTTGAGTGCAAAATAGCCCAAACGACAGGGCAACAGATTATCAGAAACAAGAAAGCGAACATTACAGATTTTCATAAAGAAAGACTATGATAGAATTACTTCATCAAATAGAACAGATTGATACGCAGATTTTTCTGTTTTTCAATGGTTTTCACAACGTGTATTGGGATTACTTCATGATGATTTTCTCAGACCGTTTTGTATGGGTTCCGTTCTATGCCAGTTTTATCTTTGTACTGCTAAAGAATTTTCCTGTCAAGGTTGTGATGAGCACTATAGTTGTCATCACTCTGATTATCTTGTTTTCAGACCAGACTGCATCAGGAATTCTGAAGCCATTAGTAGCAAGAATGCGTCCCAGCAATCCTGATAATCCTATCAGTCCGATGGTACATGTTGTTCAAGGATATCGGGGTGGCAGATATGGTTTCCCATCTTCTCATGCAGCCAATGCATGGAGCATGGCCTTCTTTGCACAATATCTGGTTCGCCGGAGCAAACTCACGATATTCTTATGCCTATGGGCATTGATAACCAGTTATTCCCGCATGTATCTCGGTGTACACTATTTTGGCGACATCCTGATTGGTACCCTCATTGGTTTTCTTTATGCCACCTTATATTATTATATATTTCAGTATTTTTTAAGGAAGCATACCGAACGTTTTAAGCCCAACCACGACATCAGATTTGCAAGCGTCCCTATCATTACGGGGCTCGTTTCTATTTGGGTAATCATTTGTACCAGTGGAATACTATCTTTCTATAGCATACCACTGAGATAAACAAATGTATAAAAAGAGTTAGCTTATAAAAATGGTTTAGATTAACATTATTATTAACATATAAAATTTAAAGATTATGAAGAAATTATCAATTCTTGCATTTGCTATGGGTCTGATAGCTTTCACAGCATGTTCTGAGAAAAAGGCACCAGCACCTGCACCAGCTCAGGCAGAACAGACTGTTGTAACCGATTCTGCATTTCAGGCTGCCGCAGCCGGTGAATATAAGAGCGCAGATGGTGAACGTAGTGTAACTTTGAACAGTGATTTCTCTGTTAAAGTAAAAGGCCTTGATAAGGAATTTTACAAGTGGGAATTGCCAGCTAAGCCAGAAGGTAAAGCAGCTGTGATTATCCTGAGCCGCAAGGGTCTCGATGCCGATGTTCAGGAGCAGGCAACACTCGATACAGAAGAAGGTTCAATCATTATTAAGAACGAAACATTCCGCAAAAAGTAATTAAATATGTACCTGGTATAAATGCAAAACGCCCTCGCTTCACAGCGAAGGCGTTCCTTTTGGTATTAGTTTCATTTAAGGTAAAAAGATTGTATTCAGGATAACGATGCAAAGATAGACATATTTTTCGAAACGAACGAATCTTTTTATATGTTTAAAAACATATTTTGTGAATTATTGCTTTCAAAAGCAAATTATCGCTCCCAAAACAAAATTATCTGCCAGATAATTTCGGTACTTACAATTAAATTTGTATCTTTGCACCATAAATTTAAAAATTATTCTTTTTATTGAATTATGGCAATTAATGAAGAAAACAATTTGGAAGAGAAGAAAAGTATCTCTTTCGTAGAACAGTTAGTTGAGGAAGACCTCAAAGAAGGCAAAAACGGAGGACGAATCCAGACGCGTTTTCCGCCAGAGCCTAATGGTTATCTGCATATCGGCCATGCCAAAGCTATCTGCATGGACTTTGGTGTTGCAGAGAAATATAATGGTGTTTGCAATCTTCGTTTTGATGACACTAACCCTAGCAAGGAAAACAATGAATATGTAGAGAATATTCTTCAAGACATCCAGTGGCTCGGTTTCAAGTGGGGCAATATCTACTATGCTTCTGACTACTTTGAGAAGCTTTGGGATTTTGCAGTCTGGATGATCAAGAAGGGCAATGCATATATAGATGAACAAACTGCTGAAGAAATTGCACAGCAGAAGGGTACTCCTACCTCTCCAGGTACTGCTAGCCCATACCGTGATCGCCCAATCGAAGAAAGCCTTGCTTTGTTTGAGAAGATGAATACTCCTGAGGCCGTAGAAGGCAGCATGGTTCTTCGCGCAAAACTCGATATGGCGAATCCAAACATGCATTTCCGCGATCCTATCATGTATCGTATCATCCAAACTCCTCATCACCGTACAGGAACAAAATGGCATGCATATCCTATGTATGATTTCGCTCACGGACAGAGTGACTACTTTGAGGGGGTAACCCACTCTATCTGTACATTGGAATTTGTACCTCACCGTCCGCTTTACGATAAGTTCATCGACTTTTTGAAGGAGAAGGACGGAACTGCAGATGTATTAAACGACAATCGTCCACGCCAGATTGAGTTCAACCGATTGAACCTCACTTATACAGTAATGAGCAAGCGTAAGCTTCACCAGCTGGTAGATGAGAAACTGGTTATCGGATGGGACGACCCACGTATGCCTACTCTTTGTGGAATGCGCCGTCGCGGTTACTCTCCTGAGAGTATTCGTATGTTTATCGACAGCATCGGTTATACTAAGTTCGATGCTCTCAACGATATGGCCTTACTCGAAGCATCTGTTAGAGAAGACTTGAACAAGAAAGCATGTCGTGTGAGTGCAGTACTTGATCCTGTAAAACTCGTAATTACCAACTATCCGGAAGGTGAAACTGAGGAAATGGAAGCCATCAATAATCCAGAAAATGAAGCTGACGGTACACACACCATCACATTCTCTAAGAATCTCTGGATAGAGCGTGCTGACTTTATGGAAGATGCTCCTAAAAAATTCTTCCGTATGACTCCGGGTAAAGAAGTTCGTCTGAAGAATGCTTACATCGTTAAGTGCACTGGATGCACAAAGGACGAAAATGGTGTTATCACTGAGATTCAGGCAGAATACGATCCTATCAGTAAGAGCGGCATGGAAGGTGCCAACCGTAAGGTTAAGGGTACATTGCATTGGGTTTCAGCAGATCACTGCGTAAAGGCAGAGGTGCGCGAATACGACCGTCTCTTTATGGTAGAAAATCCATCTGCTGATGAACGTGACTTCCACGAGTTGCTCAACCCGGATAGCTTCCACGACTATCCTAACTGCTATGTTGAGGAATATGCAGCCAACAAGAAGCCAGGTGAATATCTCCAGTTCCAACGTATCGGTTATTTCATGGCCGATCTTGATTCTACTGCAGAAAAAACAGTATTCAACAAAACCGTTGGTTTGAAGGATACATGGGCAAAACAGAATAAATAAATCACCTATATCTGTCTCAGTTTCAACAGCTGAGACAGATATTATTTAGATTCAAGATAACAAATGAATACTGCAGATCTTTTTCTTTGGATACTCGACAATTTAAATTACTGGGTAGTAACCCTTTTCATGGCTATCGAGAGTTCATTCGTCCCATTCCCATCAGAGGTGGTTGTTCCACCTGCAGCATGGAAAGCCATGGATCCTGATAGCGGAATGTCGTTTATCCTGGTCATCGTATTTGCCACCATTGGTGCCAATATCGGTGCACTTATCAACTATTATTTAGCTAAATGGGTAGGCCGCCCTATCATCTACCGTTTTGCCGACAGCCGCATCGGACATATGTGCCTGATAGACCGCCAAAAGGTAGAAGTTGCAGAAGAGTATTTCCGCAAGCATGGAGCCGCATCCACTATTTTTGGGCGCCTGGTACCAGCTGTTCGCCAGTTAATCAGCATTCCAGCCGGTTTGGCAGGTATGCATGTAGGCAAATTCTTGCTCTATACCACAATCGGTGCTGGCATCTGGAATACAGTTTTAGCAACCATCGGTTGGGGTATTTACCAATATACAGACTATAAAACAACTCAAGATGTATATCAGCAGGCATTAAAGTATAGTCATGAGCTCGGTTACATCATCTTGGCTCTTGCCGTTGTTATTGTAGCATTCCTTGCATACAAGGGGCTCAAGAAGAAATAAGAAACTATGAGGGTGTGTCACAAGCCACATACCATACGCCCTGAAAGGGCAGAAGCTCCTAGCCCAGGGCAGCGCCCTGGGTATAATGGTAATCAGTAAGTCGCCCTGAAAGGGCAAAAGCATTCAATTTCAAAGCTTTTGCCCTTTCAGGGCGACCTTGTTTTTTGCCAACATTACCCAGGGCGCTGCCCTGGGCTAGGAGCTTTTGCCCTTTCAGGGCGTATTGAACCAACGGACACCGGCTAAAGATTTACACAGATTCTGGGCTTGAATAGAGTCTGAAAACGTTAAAAAATACAAACAAGGTGTCGCATTGCCCACGAAGGAGACACCTAAAACCAAAAAATCATACCTGAAAAAACAAATATTACCCCCCACTTTCAAATAAAACCCTTATCTTTGCATCAGGATTTTTACAATCTGTATCATGAAGGATTTAAAATATTGTAAATTATAATCAAAACATAATAGATTAATATGAGAAATTATTTAACTGGAAAAGAACGATTACTGGTTGCAGCACTTGCTTTAATTCTTCCATTTTCTTTCGCGAAAGCAGAAGCAAGAGAAGATGGAAAGACGGGGCTGCAAGGCTGGTATGTAGGAGTAGAGGGTGGAATGCCTTTCGGCTTCTCTACCTTCTCAAGTTTCGGACACGACAAGACGCATCCCGGTTGGGCTGCTGGCTTATATGGGGGCTATCGTTTTAACTCCATCTTCTCGGCTGAGTTATCTGCCAAGTATGGAGAAATGAACTTGTCTGCACAAGACTGTTGCGTAGAACGTAACTATTGGTTGGGTAGCGACGGTATGCTTTACAACGCAGGTGTCTTAGGCATGGACAGTTGGGAATATGCCAATCTGAAAAGCCATGTCAGGATGGGTTGGTATGGGGCAAGAGTGAACGTTAATCTCCTTGGACTGTTCCACAAGACAGCTAACAGCCGATGGGATTTGGCTGTTTCACCTCATATATATGCAGTAACGACCAAGGCTGACATCCGGACTATAGCCGATGATGCCAAGGTGATGAAAGGTTCTACCAACTGGCATTTGGGTTATGGTGCAGACTTGCAGGTTGGTTATCAACTGACCTCATGCCTGAAATTGGGCATCTATTCCGGTTTGACTCGTCTTACTGGCGAACGTATGGATGGAATGCCGGAATATCAGCATAAGAACAACTTCTTGTGGGAAAGTGGCATAAGATTAGGAATCAACTTGCCTTTTACCAATCATCATCAGTAACCCATAAAACAAGATAGAATAATGAAAGCAAAAAGAAGATTTGATATTTGGTTATGGGTGCTGTTATGCGTCCCATGCCTATTGGCAAGTTGCGACCATGATGTTCATAATGGTGAGGAAGAAGGAGGCTTGTCGGTATCGCTCACTTGGGCAGATGAAGCCGACCAAGGTACGGATGTGAAAGATGTGAAACTCTGGATATTCAATGCCGATGACGGTTCCTTAGTTGAAGAAAAACATTATGGCAGTGCGCAGGAGGTGGCAAGCCAGAGATTCCAACTCCCGGAAGGAATCTACCGCATCTTGACTACCACCAACCTTACAGAACCGTTTTTTATCAGCGAACAGACCCGAGCTTTGACCAATTGGAACAATATTCAGATAGGTTTGACCAATCCGAAGAATGTTAGGAACAATGCCTATTTCGGAGTAGCCGACGTGAAGATAGATAACAAGGAAGGCAGCTATGTGGTGCAGAATCCTATCAGGAGCGTGCTTGCCGAACTGACCATCTTCATAGAGAATGTACCTAAAGGTACAGAAATGAGTGGCAAGGCATTAGATGCAGCCTGGTGTCTGTTCCCTACACAGAAGAATGGTGATGGCGACTATGGATTGCCGAGCATAGAGCCAACGGAAGTGGAACTCCCTACCCTCCTGGCTACGGAATCAACCCTGAAATCGGAAATCATCCGACTGATGCCAACCATACAGGGAAGCCCCGCCTCTCATGTTTATCTCCGCCTCTTGCTGCCTAACGGGACCTTGCAGGAGTTTGACATCACTGCTCCTAAGATGAATGTAGGAGGAAAGTATGAACTAAGGTTCAAGTACGAAGAAATGCAGCCGAAGATGAATCTGCAAACGGGCATCAATGACTGGAATGACCTCAACAAAGAAGTAACAATCAAATAAAATAATAACTTTTAAAATATTGATAATATGAAAAAGATGATTAAGTTTTTCGCACTTGCACTCTTGGCTGGTGCAATGGTTTCATGCAATACAGAAGATACAGCTTCTACAACACCAAATGGTAAGGTAGCCGTACAGTTTACTGGTGGTATCAGCGTAAACACCCGTGCTTCGGGTTTAGCCTGGGCTAAAGGTGACATGATCGGTATCTTCATGACAGGTACAAATCAGACTCTCTCGGCAGATGCAATCAAAGAGGGAGTTGACAATGTTTGCTATCAGACAAGTGGAAGTATTGCCTTTTCACCAATTTCAGGAGGTAAGACCATTTACTATCCTATTGACGGTGATGTGGACTTCTATTCTTACTATCCACAGACTACGGTAAGCAATTACAAGGTGGCACTCAATGTGGCCGACCAGACGAATCAGGAAGCTATCGACTTCATGTATGCCAAGACTACAGGCTGCAACAAAGCTACGCCACAGGTAGATCTGAGATTCAGCCATATGTTGAGTAGATTGATTCTGAATGTTCAGCCAGGTAATGGATTGACGGAAGATGATCTCAATAAATTGAAGGTCACCATTAAAGACCAGAACACCACAGCCACCTTCAATCTGGCAGATGGCGTAATCTCTGGCGATGGAAATCCTGCCAACATCAAGATGAAAGCTGTCCAAGTCGGTAAGAGATACGAAGCCATCCTGCTTCCAACGGCATCAAAGATCAGAGAAATTGAGTTTGACTTGGACAATGGTTTTGATGCTCCGTTCGTCTGGAAAATGGACCAAGAACTCACGGGCGGTAATTTGTACAATTACACCACCGTGAAGCTGACCCGAAGCACTGTAGATATGAGTGGTACTATCGAATCTTGGAACGTGGTAAGAAACAACAATGAGAATATAGCTGATTAACAGATATAATGAAAATAAGATTTTTTGCACTTGCAGCGCTCGCCCTTTTACTGGGCGCCTGCACACAGGACGAATTGGCAGACGATAGCCGTCTGTCCAAAGGTGAATATCCTGTAGTTATCCGTGCCACCGGACTGTCTGTAGAGGCTACGCCGCAGACAGCCCCATCAACCCGTGCATCCGTGGACGGCGACTGGCAGGGCGTCACTTCCGTGGCACTCAAGATTGGCGAAGCGGTAAAGGAATACACCGTTACGGCAACGGATGCCGACGGATACAAGAGCGCCATGCTCTCACGCGAGAGCGACCCGTACTACTGGATCGGCCGCAACCCGATTACCGTATCGGCATGGTGGCCCTTCGACAAGGCTGACATCACCAAGATGCCTGCCGTGAAGGTTGCCGAAGACCAGAGCAAATTGGCAGACTTCCAGAGCAGCGACTTCATCTCTGCAGAAAACCGGACGGTGGAATTTAACAACCCGACTCTTGAATTTACCCACCGCACGGCACGCGTGGCAATCGAACTGAAGCCCGGCACGGGATTCACGAGCGTAGCCGGTGCCACGGTGAGCCTCGTGAGCCTGTCAGCTGATAACGGCAACCCGACCGCCATCAAGACTTACAACGCAAGCGGCAACACCTACGAGGCACTGACTGCCCCGCAGACCGTTGTGGCAGGCAAACCGTTCGTCAAGGTGGAACTCGGGGGCGGCACCTTCTACTTCCGCCCGCAGAACAACGTCGTATTAGAGGCTGGCAGCCGCTATACCTACACCGTTAAGGTGAACGCCACCGGCCTGACGTTAGAGGGTTGCACCATCGGCAACTGGGCTGACGGCGGCGGCGAGAGTGGCGCGGCCGAGGATTTGGGCTATTCTATACAGAACGACGGCAGTTACAAGGTCTATAACGCCGACGGCCTGATGAATATAGCCGAATTAGTGAACGGAGGTAAGACCGACATTAACATTACCCTCGACAAAAACATTGACCTCACAGGCAAAGACTGGACGCCGATAGGCACAGACAACGACAACTCATACACCGGCAACTTCGACGGTGGCGGCCATACCATTACGGGGCTGACCGTTACGACAAATGACGAAAATGTGGGTCTGTTCGGCTATCTCGGTAAAGCTGGTACGGTGAAGAACGTGGTGATGGAGGACGTACAGATAACAAGCAATCACAGTAGGAGCCATGCCGGCGGCGTGGCAGGACATAGCAATGGCACCATTGAAAACTGCTCGGTGTCGGGCAGCGTCAGCGGCACGGTGTTCGTCGGCGGTGTGGTGGGTGCTCAATGGAACGGTTCCACCACCGGATGCAGTTCCTCGGCCACAGTGAAGGGAACGACCTATGTCGGCAGCCTGGTAGGTCAGACGCATAGAGGTGCCACCCTGACCGCTTGCTATGCTACAGGCAACGTGACCTTAGAAATAGACCCCATAAGGAATACCGCTGCCGGCGGTCTGGTGGGAATGAACGCAGGAAGCAGCATCCTTGCCTGCTATGCCATTGGCAACGTAACCAGTACAGGTAGTATCACTGGCAATGTAAATATCGGCGGCTTTTTGGGAACTAACTACACCCCCGTGATGACCGCCTGCTATTGGAAGAACAATCATGAACAAGGTATCGGCTACAATAACAAAGCCACCAACGCCACGAAGGTGGACGGCTCTGTCGTTACCTGGCAGAAAGCCGTTGATGCCATGAACACCGCCTTGCAGAACGCAGGCTCAGAGTGGCGTTACGAACTTAACGGAGCATTGCCTACCTTGAGGAAGCAGTAAACCGTCGGGCGGAAAAGTTACGCCCGCAATGGAAAGAACCAGAGTAATAAAATAACAGATATTATGAGGATAAGATTTTTTGCACTTGCAGCGCTCGCCCTCTTATTGGGCGCCTGCACACAGGACGAAGCGGGCTTCCTACCAGAAGGAGCGGAAGGCACATCCATCATCTTCACCGCCACGGGGCTGAACCCCGCCGCGACAGCCACCGCCGGCACCCGTGCCCCGGCGGATGGCAATTGGACGGGTGTGCAGAGCGTGGCAGTTCTGATGGACGGCACGGTGAAGACGTACAACGTGACGCCCTCCACCGCCGACCCCACCAGCGCCACGCTGACCTCCACCGACCCGTACTACTGGACCAACCACAACGACATCACCGTCACAGCGTGGTGGCCCTACACCGCTGGCGAGACAACCCCACCTGCGGTAAAGGTAAAAGCCAACCAAAGTACCCAGAAAGACTTTGAGGGCAGCGACCTCATCGTTGCCGACGGGCAGACGGTGACCTACGGCAGCCCCACGCTCCGCTTCACCCACCGCACGGCGCGGGTGACCATCGTTCTGACGGACTACACCGAGGGGCTGGCATCCGTGCAGCTGACGGGTCTCTCCACCGAAGGCGACAACCCGGATATAATCGTCCCGTATGACAAGGGTAGCAACACCTACACCGCCATCGTCGCCCCGCAAAGTGTGGCAGCTGGCACGGCTTTCGTTACCTGCACCTTCACTAACGGCAAGACCTTCGTTTATAAGATGAAGAATGCTACCGACTGGCAGGCGGGCGGTGAATATACCTACACCGTCTCCCTCGCTGCGGCAAAAGACCTGGGCTATACCATAGAGAGCAACGGCAGCTACACGGTCTATAACGCCGACGGCCTGATGAATGTAGCCGAATTAGTGAACGGAGGTAAGACCGACATTAACATTACCCTCGACAAAAACATTGACCTGACGGGCAAAGGCTGGACGCCGATAGGCACAAACTACGACAACTCATACACGGGCACCTTCGACGGCGGCGGCCATACCATCAAGGGGCTGACCGTTACGACAAATGACCAATTTGTGGGTCTGTTCGGCTATCTCAATAGAGCTGGTACGGTGAAGAACGTGGTGATGGAAGGCATACAGATAACAAGCAATCACGTGTTAATGTCAGGCAATACTGGCGGCGTGGTAGGATATAGCTGGGGCACCATTGAAAACTGCTCGGTGTCGGGCAGCGTCAGCGGCACGGATTGTGTCGGCGGTGTGGTGGGTTCACAAAAGGCCGGTTCCATCATCGGATGCAGCTCCTCTGCCACAGTGAAGGGAACGCACTATGTCGGCGGTGTGGCAGGAGAAAAATGGGGCACCATGATCGCTTGCTATGCCACAGGCAACGTGACCTTAGAAATAGGATCCCCAAAGAATCTCTCTGGCGGCGGTGTAGTGGGATTAAACGGAGGAAGCCGCGTCCTTGCCTGCTATGCCATTGGCAACGTAAATAGTAAGGGTAGCAGCACCGGCAATGTGCATATCGGCGGCTTGTTTGGAGATAACTACACCGTCGTGACCGCCTGCTACTGGATGAACAATCAGGAACAAGGCATCGGCCGCAATCAGCATAACACCGCCCCCGAAGCTACGAAGGTGGACGGTACTGTCGTTACCTGGCAGAAAGCCGTCGATGCCATGAACACCGCCTTGCAGAACGCAGGCTCAAAGTGGCGTTACGAACTTAAAGGAGCATTGCCTACCTTGAGGAAGCAGTAAGCCGTTGCGGGCGGAAAAGTTCCGCCCGCAACGAACTAATGATGTTAATTTCATTATTGGTCAAATAATACTAAATCCCCCATCCTGCTTTCTCAAGCGGGATGGGGGATTTTTCTTTTGTACAGAAGTTTCGCATGCAGGCTCCACACGCCCTGTAAGGGCAGAAGCACCTAGCCCAGGGCATCGCCCTGGGTTATTACGGACGCAAACCTGTCGCCCTGTAAGGGCAAAAGCTTTTAAACTCCAGACAAAACATAAAGCTTTTGCCCTTACAGGGCGACTTGCTGATTGCTTTTATACCCAGGGCGATGCCCTGGGCTAGGAGCTTTTGGGCCTTCAGCCCGTACTTAAGCCACATGCACAGAACCAACGGACACCGGCTAAAGATTTGGCTAGAAGAGAGACCGAAAACGTTAAAGAATACAAATTAGGTGTCGCATTGCCCACGAATGAGACACCTAAAACCAAAAAAGTATACCAAAAAAAACAAATATTACCCCCCCCACTTTCAAATAAAACCCTTATCTTTGCACCTGATTTTTTAAAAATCATGTATCATGAAGGATTTAAAATGTTGTAAATTATAATCAAAATATAATAGATATGAAGAAAGTTTTAACTAAGAAAAAGTATGTAGCTCCATCTATGCAGATTCTCGAATTGGAATCTACGCAGATTCTCGCAGGAAGTAAAGTCAATTCTACACCTTCTGTGAATGGTTTTGAACCCGATGTTTCTTTGGGCTCTGGTGACATGAGAGAAAGCACACCGGCTAGAAGAACTAGCATTTGGGACTAAGATGAATATTAAATGAAATGAATATGAAATTATCCAGTTTATTACCCCAGATGGCTTGCGCCCTCCTCCTTATGTCGAGTTGCTCACAGGAGGATAGTCTGACGCCAGGCAAAAGCCCATCTTCTGTTGGCGGCATCCGCATCACCACGCAGGTATCAGATGTTGCTACCCGTGGCATCACCGAAACTGCCACCTTGCAAAACTTCGGCATCTGTATCCAGGGTTCCGGTGAGAACGCTTCATCTTTGCAATATAAAAATGTGGAGATGACGAAGAGCGGCGAAGAGTGGACTTCTGCTACCCCAATGCTGTGGCAGAGTGAGATTCCTTCTGCCGACATCATCGCCTATGCCCCTTATCAGGCTGATATAAGCGAAGCCTTGGCAACCCAAAAGCAGTTCCCTGTATCGGTGAAAGCTGTACAGACTAAAGAAGACCTGTCTTCCGACCTCCTGGTGTTCAAGGCTAAGAATTATGTTCCAACCATCGTCGGCGAGAACAAAGACAAGAATGTCACAGTAACGTTTGATCATGCCTTCAGCCAGCTGATGGTAACCTTCAACTTCCATTCCGCCTTTTCCAACGATGAGGTAGATCTGTCAAAGATAGAAGACGTAAAGGTAGAGGGCACTGTTTTGTCAGGCGTATGCGATTTTTCTCAGGACAAGCCGCTGGTAACGGTTAAGCCTGATGCCGCAGCCGAGGCCATCACTCCAGAGAATGTTTCTTTCCAGGCAAAGGATGCAGAGCATGCCAGCATCTCTGCCCTATACTCCTGCCTGCTGGTTCCGCAGACCATCCAGGCAGCCAACCAGCCTCTGACGGTTTCCTTCCGATTGGGTGATAGCACCTATTCCTGGAAGGCGAATGCCGACATCACCCTGAGGCAGGGAAAGTATTATACCCTTTCGCTCAACATCAAGAAGACCGGAGCTGTAGTAGAAGGAACGATTCAAGACTGGGTTCCGGCAGAAGGCAACAATGAATACATAGCAAATTAATAACTAGTAAATAACAAGAGATATGAAGAAATTTAGATTCTTATACATCGCTGCCGCAGCATTGCTGTTTGCAGCTTGCGCTAACGAAGAAGACGGTATCGGCAACAATGGTCCTGTTGCTGCTACCGTACAGGCGGACATTTCCAACAATATCAAAACCCGTGGAACTGCAGACAACAACAGCTGGACAGCAGGCGATGCCATTGGCGTAAATGTCACATCAACAGGCAATACAACAGGAGACAACAAAAAGTATGTAACAACAAATGGGGATGGTACTTTTGAAGCTGCTGATAATAACAACACCATCTATTTCAAGAACAACGAAGAGACAACGTTTAGCGCATACTATCCTTACAGCGAGTCCTTAAAAAATGGAAAAATGGATTGGAATATGGATGAGGTAAAAGCAAATCAACCATGTAAGGCTGATGTGCTTTTTGCCTCTGGGGCTACAGCAAGCAAAGCATCTCCAACTGTGAATTTTACAGATGCAGATCATAACTTTAAGCATTGTATGAGTTTGGGTGAATTCAAAATTAAACCAGGGCAGGGTGTCAAAAATAACAATTATAGATTCAATCGCTTAGAGTTGAAAGGAATATTTAGAAGCGGTCAATTTGACACAAGAACAGGTGCGGTTATAACTATTGGTGACAGAGGCTCTATTAGGCGTGATTTTGATGATGTATATTTTGAAAACGAAGAAAGTTTTGCTTATATCATGTTGCCGCAAAGCCTTGAAAGCAATAAGATGGATATAGAGATTTACTTGTTGTTGAATGATAGCGAAGTAAAATACACAACCTCTATAACACCAACCACCAATGGACAATTTGAAGGTGGCAAAAAATATACATACAACATAACTGTTAAAAATACTGGGATTACTATAGAAAATGCTGATATAGTTCCTTGGGGATATGGTGATTCAGGTAATTTAGACGCAGATATAGAATTATAAGGTACTGAAAATAGGAAATACAGGGTTAGTGAGCTTAGCTGCTCACTACCTCACGAATTGAACCTTAGCATGTGGCTTAAGTACGGGCTGAAGGCCCAAAAACTCCTAACAGCCACACGCCCTGAAGACCCAAAAGCTCCTAGCAGCCACACGCCCTGAAAGGGCAGAAGCTCCTAGCCCAGGGCATCGCCCTGGGTATAATAGCAATCAGCAAGGCGCCCTGTAAGGGCAAAAGCTTTGTTAATTGGCCGGTATTTTAAAGCTTTTGCCCTTACAGGGCGACAGGTTTGCGTCCGTAATTACCCAGGGCGATGCCCTGGGCTAAGAGCTTCTGCCCTTTCAGGGCGTGTGGCGAAAAACTTGCGAAGGTTCAGTCACAAACAATAAAAAACTGAAGATTATGAAGACGATAAAACAAAGAATTTCCTATGCGGTAATGGGCCTTATTGCTATGGGCTTTACTGCATGTACGCAAAATGAAGATATGACTCCAACGCTGAAAGGGCAGGAAATCAATGCTACTTTCTCTGTTGGAGGTATGCAGACTCGTGTCAATACATTGGGAAATGGTAAAAATTGGGAGGATAAAGATAAGCTGAAAGTAAGTATATTTACGGATTATGATAATGGTAGTACGACTTTTCTTTCTTTTAATGGCGAAACCTGGTCCCGCAGTGGTAGTTTCCGTTGGTTAGATGAATCCGAAAAACATACTATTTTGGCTGTATATCCATCTGACACGGATTTTGGGAAAGAAAATCTACAGTACGATTTACAGACAGACCAAAGCAGCGAAGGTAATTTGAAAAACGCTGATCTCATAACTGGATATTGGTACGATCGTCCTCGGTTTGATTTAAGCATTCCTATGCAGCATCGCATGTCGCTGGTCACGATAGTATATCATGTTGGTACTGCGGATTATCCTAATAAGGATATTAGTGAACCACAAGTGTATTCAAAAAACAACAGTGTTAGATTTTTTAGAGCCCCAGACCATGGGCAATTAGTAATGGGTACACCTTCTGGTAATCCTGATTGGGTTAAAGCTTGCATACATGACGATGGTATGTTTTCTGCAATCGTTATCCCTGGTTCATACATTAAAGATGAAAGATTCTTGAAATTCAAGATAGGTGACAAGAGCTTCTATGCAAAAATGAAGATCAATACGGAATTTCAAGAGGGCTATCGCTACACCTACAAACTCGATGTAGGAAAAGACAAAGTGGAACTGACTCGAATCAGCGTAAATGATATGACTGGTTGGACAAATGAAGAAGAACTCAAATAAACAATGGAGGATATAACTATGCGCAAGATATTTCAATACATCATGCTGGCTGTCGTTACTATAGTAATGGCGTCATGCACAAGTGATATAGAAGAAACAACCGCAACAACGGGCAAAAACAACATACAGTTGGTTGTTGGTGAATTTCCTGCATTCGGAGATTCGCAGACTCGTGCTATTGGTACAACAGATCCGGGTAAGACTTCATGGGCAGAAGGAGACGAGTTGCTTCTGGAGATGACAAGTAAGACTTTCGGGACTAAGTATGCTACTTTTAAATATAATGGCAGTAGCTGGGAATTGGCAAGTGGCGAACTGTCTTATCTGGAAGGAGACCCTGCATATATACCTCATGTATATTATGCCCCTAATTACAAATGGGAAGCCGGCAAATTAGACTTGAAAAAAGGTAAGGCAGCAGGAACGGATGAATATATCGAGGGAAAAGCAGAAATCACCTCTAATGGTCAGGGTATAACCGTAAAATTTGCCGGAGCAACACGCAACTATTCTCGCCTCCGCATTGCAACTATGCCAAATAAGCCAATAACAGTTGATACCGAAGATTTCACTCCTGCGGGCAGCAGCGATATGGAACAGAAAGGAAATTATACACTTACTTCGGATGAAAAGGGCAATGCCTATTTATATGGTAATTTTGTAACAAATTCCAAATTCACTGTGAAATATGAAGAAGCTCCTTTGGCATCTCATACATTCTTGCAAGCAACAGTAAATGCTAAGAGTTATGCACTGGATGCTACTGTTGTTTCGCTGGCTGACGAAGGTCTCACTTTCGATCAAATTGTGGAAGACGTCAAGAAGGAATTGTATGCGGGCAAGACTTACATCAATCTCATTCTTGCTCCCAATGCGGATAAAAATACATTGGATGCAATATATTACGGACTTCGAGATGCAAGGCAAGGGAGTATAAACCTTACTTTGATAGGATGTAAGAAGATTCCTTATGAAGGATTTAAGCATTTTGACATGCTGAAATCCATAGCCCTCCCAGATGTTACAGAAATCGAGGAAAATGCTTTTTCAGAATGTACGGAGCTTCAAAAAGTAGTTTTAGGCAATCTTACAAAAGTATATGGTAATGTCGGAAAGAAAGGTATCTTTGATGGTCTCAAAACCAAAGACATCGACTTGGTTTTGTCAAAAGACCAGAAAGTTATGAATGGTGGCGAAACCGAAGGTGGGTATTGTTGGACTGCTGATATTACTAAAGATTATGCTGGCAGTGATGAGCATAACAGTAAGGAATTCCTTGGATATGAGAATTTTAAGTCAATAACATGTGACTATCCTGTTCCATAATAAATACAGATTGTTTAACTCCTAACCTGGGCAGGAGTATAAGTTGCCCAGCAAACATATCCCCCCGCACTTCAGGGAAATCGACAAGGGTCTATATGCAACGATGAAAAGGTGGCGTATAGACCCTTGATTATATGGTGATATTTGTTATCTACATCTCCGCTTTCAGCAGCTTTATCTCCTCTGCCGAAGGAAAGAACAGAAGCTGAACGCAGGCAGAATGTAAGCAGCACGCCCTGAACCAATGGTCACCGACGCATAGCGGAATTGAAAATCGCTGGTCGAAGGGTAAAACAAAGGTAAAGGGCGGCTCTGGTTAGAAGAAAGATAAAACATTTTCTAATTTAATAATTGCTTGGCAGAAACTTCTACTACCCCGCCATTTCCGTCACTAATGACCACAGGACGATTGTATAAAGCCTTTTCCACCAACATATCATGCTGAGCTTCAACTAAACCTGATTCAACTTTGTTGAGAAAGCCCTCAATCTCACTTTCACTCATAATCCTTAATTATATTAAATTTAACTGAACTTTTTATGAATTGCTCAGATTCTTAATTATTTCCAAAGGTAACTGGGTAGCTTTGGCAACCTGTTCGGCAGAAAGTCCCATTGCCAACAAACGTTGTGCTGTTTCTGTGTTGGTCTCATGTTTGCCTTTTTCCATGCCTTGCTTCATACCCTTTTCCATGCCTTGCTTCATGCCCTTTTCCATACCTTGCTTCATGCCCTTTTCCATGCCCTCAGCTATACCTTCACGCTTGGCGGTGTCTACGGAATTCTTGATGTCACGATATGCCATCTTGCTGGTCTCGTACTCCCTCATTTCCTGCGGAGTAAACTTGGCTATCTCGGCTTCCTCGAAGAGGCGGTCGAAGCCGAAGTCGGTCAGCAAGCTGATATATCTTTCTTCTACCTGCTTCATAATCATCTGTTTTAAATATCCATGCCGCAAAGTTACGACTTTATTTTCATATCTGCAAGAGATTTCTGTCAAAAGTTGCTGAAAAAGTTTGGAACCCACATATTATTAGGTAAAAATCTGCGTCATCTGCGATATCTGCGTGACAATGAACAGGTCACGCTCATCCACATCAAATTGGGTATGACGTGTAAGGTAAGGACGGGAAAGCAGAATATCCCGTTCCTTTTTCTGGTTATTGATAATTGTTCTCATTTCTCTTCAGATGAATTGATTAAACCGGGGCAAAGATACAAAAAATATTCAATATAACATTCGTATTGAATAAAAAAGTACTGATTTTATTCAATACGATGGATAAAATGAATAAAAACTGTACTTTTGAATGTTGAATGAGTGTTGAATGGTGAATGAGTGTTGAATGTTGAATGTTGAGTGTTGAGTGTTGAGTGTTGAATGTTGAGTGTTGAATGTTGAATGTTGAATGAGGGTGTGTCAAAAGTCCAAGACACACCCTCTTTTTTGTTTGAGCTGAAGTTTCGCAAGTTTTGCCCCACACGCCCTGAAAGGGCAGAAGCTCCTAGCCCAGGGCATCGCCCTGGGTTATTACGGATGCAAACCTGTCGCCCTGTAAGGGCAAAAGCTTTAAAACTCCAGGCAAAACATAAGGCTTTTGCCCTTACAGGGCGCCTTGCTGATTGCCATTATACCCAGGGCGATGCCCTGGGCTAGGAGCTTCTGCCCTTTCAGGGCGTATTGGATGTGACTTATGACACACCCTCCTTCTTAATTATACTTCCTTCCAATCAACCAATCCCTTTCCCATATCATCCAGTTCTATGGCAAGGGCGATGACTTTTCTCTTATCAGCCTTGAAAGGTTCGGCATACTGCTTGGCTTTCATCTGCTCCGCAGCAGCATCAACACCGCCGTTGTTGCTCAACTTCAGCTCCAGCACATAGATAAAGTTAGTGTTTTCTACCACCATATCAATCCTGCCCGTAGCTATCATCTTCTCTACTTCTACCCGGCAGCCGATGGCATAGAAGATGGTGCTCATAATCAGGCGGTAGCGCTCCTCCATGTCCATGCTGGCAAGCTTCTTGTTGCTGTAAGGCACGTCCGCAATAAGTGCCTTCAGGCATTTCATGGCTTCGGGAAGATTGCCAAGGCTGAGGTGAACATTCAGAAATGCCTGGGTAGATTGAAGATCATTATTCTTGCGCATGGCAAGCGTTGGCAACACGATTTCATTTAGGGCTTGCCGAACCTCGAAGTTAGGAATGCCAAGAAGATAGGTTCCGTTTATGTAACCCTTAATCGTGAGATAACCCGACTGATAGAGAAACAGCTCTGCTCCACCGCCTGTTACGTCAGAAGTTTCTATGATAGTGCTCAAGAGGGCACTATGATCGAAATCCTTCAAACGAATCTCCATGTCATCCACAAACTTTGGAAGCAGCGAGGTTGCACCCGAAGAAGCCCAATAGTTCTTCAAATCAGAATCTGCCAAGGCATTGATGAGACTGAACGGATTGAAGACATCAACCATATTGCGGCGACTGAAGTGATAGCCGTCATAATAAGCCGTAAGCTTCGCAACTGCTTCATTGAAAGTCCAGTCTTCGTATTCAGCCAACTTATTGATTTCCGGCTTGAAATCACGTAAGACTTCTTCCTTCGTGATACCACAGATGGCAGCATATTCAGGTTCAAAGCTGATATTGCTCAGATTGTTGAGCACAGAGAAAAGAGAAATCTGCGTAAACTTGGTGATGCCGGTGATGAAGACAAACTTTTCGTATTTATCATCTGCCTTGAGAATGGCAAAAACTTCACGATAAACAGCGGTACATGCTTCGTGATAAGGAGTCTTCCAGGAATGCTGCAATGGAGAATCGTATTCATCGATGAGGATGGCAACCTGCTGTCCGGTTTGCTCATACGCCCCCACGATTATTGCATTGAAGCGGTCGGCAAGTTTGGCGGTTGGCTTAGGTGTAATGCCATATTCCTTCTCTAATCTGTCGAAAGTGATGTCGAGATAAGAGCGCAATGTTTCCGGTTCTGCGCCCGCACGACTCATATCCAGTCTGATGACAGGACGCTTCACCCATTCTGTCTCCATCTGCATAATCTTCAACCCCTCGAAAAGTTCCTTCTTGCCCATGAAGTAGGCTTCTAGCGTATCTACAAGAACGGATTTACCAAAGCGGCGTGGGCGGCTCAGGTAGTTGTACGTTTTATTTCTGTTGGCAAGTTGCCAGATGATATCTGTCTTGTCAACATAAAGGTATCCATCCTTTCTGATTTTCTCAAAAGACTGGATGCCTACAGGTAATTTTCTATCATTTATCTCTACCATAATTCCTAATCTTTGTTTTCCAATTGCAAATTTACGATTATTTTCCGAAACCGCCATACTTTTCTCATCTTTTTTGCACTTTCAAAATAATTACTTACTGAACTTCGCATGTGGCTTAAGTACGGGCTGAAGGCCCAAAAGCTCCTAGCCCAGGGCATCGCCCTGGGTATGATGGCAATCAGCAAGGCGCCCTGTAAGGGCAAAAGCCTTATGTTTTGCCTGGAGTTTTAAAGCTTTTGCCCTTACAGGGCGACAGGTTTGCGTCCGTAATTACCCAGGGCGATGCCCTGGGCTAGGAGCTTCTGCCCTTTCAGGGCGTGTTGCTTGCTTTTGCGGACCTTTACCTTCGGCCGGTGACGGTTAGTTCAGGGCGCAAAACCACTCTGTTAAAAACTTTAACCTAGGTTATTCTTTGTAAAAAGTGAGGGCTATAGCCCTCACTTCCAATGTGCAGCATTTTGTGTAACTTCGCAGCATGAAAAAATATAAAGTAACAAAACAAAAAGTGCTGAAATTTTCAGCTGAAATGGAAGAAGAAGCCAGCATAAAACTGGCTATCGCCGAAGTATGTGGCGCAAATGACACAGACATCAGAACAGTAATGGGTGGACGCGACACAATATCGCAAAAGATAAAAAATAAGATGATCACTCCTGAAATCCTCTACGCAATGGATAAAGCCATCATATCCATTCTCATAAGAAAGGATCTGGATGATGCCTACAATGGTACGACCTGGGAATATGAAGGAAACATCCAAGGAAAAACCAGATACTGGTATTACTGCGATGAAGTGGACAAATGGATGCTGCACAAAGGTTCGGGACACTGGGACGACCTCAGCAATAGTTTGAGTCACTGGAAAAATATCCTATCCTACAATTCTGTTGCGAAGAAAAAGTCGGAATTAAACCAAATATTCAAACTCATAAAACCCAAAAAGAAATGAAAGAAAACAAACCCACAAACGAGACCGGAAAGAACCCGGAAACAGAACAGGAGAAAGAGGTCTTGCCCTCTTTTTTCCAGACTCTGAAGACCTCTACCAGCAAGCCTCTCCCCAACAGAGAGGTGCTGGAGTACAACATCATGCATTCGGCACCGGTGAAAACCAATACCGAAGGCTACAGGTCGATGACGAAGGTGGACAAGAGAACGGCGGAGGACATCAAGCACCGGCTGCCATGCATCACACCCAGCGTGCAGCTCAAGGGAAAATCCAAGAAGCTGACCGACTTCCAGAAGGAAACCTATTGGCTGATGCTCGATTATGACGACGTGCCCCCAAAAAACATCGCGGCACTCAGGCAGAAAGCCCGAAACATGCCCTTCACCATGGTCTTCTACATCACCGTCTCGGGCAAGGGATTCCGCATCCTGCTCAGATATATGCGCCCTAAAGGATGCAATCTCACTGCCACCGAACTCCACCTGCTCGCCATACAGAAAGCCATGAAGCTGTACGACAAACTGCTGGGCATCAGCAGCGACAAGCAATGCCAGGACATGGTGAGAAGCTGCGGACTGGCTTACGACCCCGAGGCTTACTTCAACTGGAATGCCGACGTTCTCCCCATCACTCTGGAGGAGGTGGAGAACTTCGAAAAAGCCACAAAGCAACAGGAGGAACAGAACAGGAAAAGGCAGACGGAGGCTGAAAAACCCAGAAAGAAAAGTCCTCGCAAACAGGAAGAGGAGGCGCCTCCCAAGACGCTCACCACCGAAGAGATTCTGCAGTATGTAGACAAACTGGCGGAGAGTTGGGAGGAACGGTTCGAGGAGCATCATCACAACAGCTACGTGGTGAGATACGCCAAATTCTGCCTTTGTTTCGGAGCCGAAAAGGAGGAGGCTGTGAAACATATGGCAGATAAATTTGGCAGCGAATATGCCGATACCGAGCGGGTGGCACGGGAGATTTACAAGCATACCGAGCGGCTGGGAACCTGGAAAATAAGACAGCCGGGAGATGATGAGCAGAAACGATATACCAGTATGAGAGCACTGCTGGGATGGCTGGGAGCCCGATATGAAATGCACCACAACACGCTGAGCAACCAGTATGAAGTGCGCGCCATCAACACCGGAGAGAAACTCTATCTCGACTGGACCGAAGTGGATACCCGGGTGAGCAATTCCCTGTTCGTGAAAATGGAACTGGAGAACATCTGCACCACCCAGAAAAAGCTGGATACGGTGATAAGAAGTAACTTCAGTCCTGAATTCAACCCCATGGAGGAATATCTGAAGAGTCTGCCGAAATGGGACCGAAAAACCGACTATATCGATGAATTAGCCCATCGGGTAACCGTGATGAATACCGGCGGTTACCGCCATACGGTGGAGGATTTTGCCTATGCCTTCAAGAAATGGCTGGTCAACATGGTGGTTTGCTGGGTGCGCCCCGATGTCACCAACCAGTCTATCATGGTTTTCGTAGGCAAGGGTGGCATCTTCAAGACCACGTTTTTCGACCATCTTCTGCCGCCCCATCTGCGCAAGTATTTCGCCAACGATTCTACGGGCGACTACAAGAACAAGGATTTCCTGCAGATGTGTGCCAGCAAGGCGATAGTGTGTCTCGATGAGTTCAGCTGTCTGCGCGGCAAGAACCTGGATTCCTTCAAGAGCAACATCACGAAGCGCAACATCAGCATGCGAATCCCTTATGCCGAGTGGGACTGCATCTTGCAGAACAATGCGGGGTTCTGTGCCACGAGCAATGAGATTCATATCATCGATGATGACGAGAACCGCCGTTTCCTCATCTGGCGCATCGAGAAGATCAAGAGTCCCATCGACTTCCCCTTCAATTACGAAGGCATCTACTCACAGGCTGTAGCACTGGCTCAGGAGGTGATAGAGAAGCGCCGCAGGGGTGAGCCTTGCGACTGGGTTTACTGGTTTACGAAGGAGGAGAACGAGGAGATACAGCGCCATAATCTTTATTTCCGTGTGAACAACTACATAGCCGAGCGCATCAACAAGTTCTACCGTGTTCCTGATGCCGATACGCCGTCCGAGTTCTGCAAGTTTGTTACGGCGAGTGATGTGATGGAGCGCATCTGCACGAACCCCGCCTTCCGCCAGTCGATGTCGAACAAGGACATCTCGATGTTCATGGAGGCGCTGGGGTTCAAGAAGATTCACCGCAAGACGGGCAATGGCTGGAAGGTGATAGAGATGCGTCCTGACGAGATAGAGAACAACCAGAAGATGGATGGCAGCGAGAATATTCCGCCCGAGAATCTCCCATTTTAGGAAATTCTGCTTCGGAGATATTTTTTTATCTCTCGGAGATATTTCCGTATCTTTCGGAGGGATTTTATTATTATTCGGAGAGATTTCCGTATCTTTCGGAGAGATATTCTTACTGAATTTTCGCAAGTGGTTCAAGTACGGGCTAGCCCCACACGCCCTGAAAGGGCAGAAGCTCCTAGCCCAGGGCATCGCCCTGGGTATAATAGCAATCAGCAAGGCGCCCTGTAAGGGCAAAAGCTTTGTTAATTGGCCGGTATTTTAAAGCTTTTGCCCTTACAGGGCGACAGGTTTGCGTCCGTAATTACCCAGGGCGATGCCCTGGGCTAAGAGCTTCTGCCCTTTCAGGGCGTGTGGCGAAAAACTTGCGAAGGTTCAGTCACAAACAATAAAAAACTGAAGATTATGAAGACGATAAAACAAAGAATTTCCTATGCGGTAATGGGCCTTATTGCTATGGGCTTTACTGCATGTACGCAAAATGAAGATATGACTCCAACGCTGAAAGGGCAGGAAATCAATGCTACTTTCTCTGTTGGAGGTATGCAGACTCGTGTCAATACATTGGGAAATGGTAAAAATTGGGAGGATAAAGATAAGCTGAAAGTAAGTATATTTACGGATTATGATAATGGTAGTACGACTTTTCTTTCTTTTAATGGCGAAACCTGGTCCCGCAGTGGTAGTTTCCGTTGGTTAGATGAATCCGAAAAACATACTATTTTGGCTGTATATCCATCTGACACGGATTTTGGGAAAGAAAATCTACAGTACGATTTACAGACAGACCAAAGCAGCGAAGGTAATTTGAAAAACGCTGATCTCATAACTGGATATTGGTACGATCGTCCTCGGTTTGATTTAAGCATTCCTATGCAGCATCGCATGTCGCTGGTCACGATAGTATATCATGTTGGTACTGCGGATTATCCTAATAAGGATATTAGTGAACCACAAGTGTATTCAAAAAACAACAGTGTTAGATTTTTTAGAGCCCCAGACCATGGGCAATTAGTAATGGGTACACCTTCTGGTAATCCTGATTGGGTTAAAGCTTGCATACATGACGATGGTATGTTTTCTGCAATCGTTATCCCTGGTTCATACATTAAAGATGAAAGATTCTTGAAATTCAAGATAGGTGACAAGAGCTTCTATGCAAAAATGAAGATCAATACGGAATTTCAAGAGGGCTATCGCTACACCTACAAACTCGATGTAGGAAAAGACAAAGTGGAACTGACTCGAATCAGCGTAAATGATATGACTGGTTGGACAAATGAAGAAGAACTCAAATAAACAATGGAGGATATAACTATGCGCAAGATATTTCAATACATCATGCTGGCTGTCGTTACTATAGTAATGGCGTCATGCACAAGTGATATAGAAGAAACAACCGCAACAACGGGCAAAAACAACATACAGTTGGTTGTTGGTGAATTTCCTGCATTCGGAGATTCGCAGACTCGTGCTATTGGTACAACAGATCCGGGTAAGACTTCATGGGCAGAAGGAGACGAGTTGCTTCTGGAGATGACAAGTAAGACTTTCGGGACTAAGTATGCTACTTTTAAATATAATGGCAGTAGCTGGGAATTGGCAAGTGGCGAACTGTCTTATCTGGAAGGAGACCCTGCATATATACCTCATGTATATTATGCCCCTAATTACAAATGGGAAGCCGGCAAATTAGACTTGAAAAAAGGTAAGGCAGCAGGAACGGATGAATATATCGAGGGAAAAGCAGAAATCACCTCTAATGGTCAGGGTATAACCGTAAAATTTGCCGGAGCAACACGCAACTATTCTCGCCTCCGCATTGCAACTATGCCAAATAAGCCAATAACAGTTGATACCGAAGATTTCACTCCTGCGGGCAGCAGCGATATGGAACAGAAAGGAAATTATACACTTACTTCGGATGAAAAGGGCAATGCCTATTTATATGGTAATTTTGTAACAAATTCCAAATTCACTGTGAAATATGAAGAAGCTCCTTTGGCATCTCATACATTCTTGCAAGCAACAGTAAATGCTAAGAGTTATGCACTGGATGCTACTGTTGTTTCGCTGGCTGACGAAGGTCTCACTTTCGATCAAATTGTGGAAGACGTCAAGAAGGAATTGTATGCGGGCAAGACTTACATCAATCTCATTCTTGCTCCCAATGCGGATAAAAATACATTGGATGCAATATATTACGGACTTCGAGATGCAAGGCAAGGGAGTATAAACCTTACTTTGATAGGATGTAAGAAGATTCCTTATGAAGGATTTAAGCATTTTGACATGCTGAAATCCATAGCCCTCCCAGATGTTACAGAAATCGAGGAAAATGCTTTTTCAGAATGTACGGAGCTTCAAAAAGTAGTTTTAGGCAATCTTACAAAAGTATATGGTAATGTCGGAAAGAAAGGTATCTTTGATGGTCTCAAAACCAAAGACATCGACTTGGTTTTGTCAAAAGACCAGAAAGTTATGAATGGTGGCGAAACCGAAGGTGGGTATTGTTGGACTGCTGATATTACTAAAGATTATGCTGGCAGTGATGAGCATAACAGTAAGGAATTCCTTGGATATGAGAATTTTAAGTCAATAACATGTGACTATCCTGTTCCATAATAAATACAGATTGTTTAACTCCTAACCTGGGCAGGAGTATAAGTTGCCCAGCAAACATATCCCCCCGCACTTCAGGGAAATCGACAAGGGTCTATATGCAACGATGAAAAGGTGGCGTATAGACCCTTGATTATATGGTGATATTTGTTATCTACATCTCCGCTTTCAGCAGCTTTATCTCCTCTGCCGAAGGAAAGAACAGAAGCTGAACGCAGGCAGAATGTAAGCAGCACGCCCTGAACCAATGGTCACCGACGCATAGCGGAATTGAAAATCGCTGGTCGAAGGGTAAAACAAAGGTAAAGGGCGGCTCTGGTTAGAAGAAAGATAAAACATTTTCTAATTTAATAATTGCTTGGCAGAAACTTCTACTACCCCGCCATTTCCGTCACTAATGACCACAGGACGATTGTATAAAGCCTTTTCCACCAACATATCATGCTGAGCTTCAACTAAACCTGATTCAACTTTGTTGAGAAAGCCCTCAATCTCACTTTCACTCATAATCCTTAATTATATTAAATTTAACTGAACTTTTTATGAATTGCTCAGATTCTTAATTATTTCCAAAGGTAACTGGGTAGCTTTGGCAACCTGTTCGGCAGAAAGTCCCATTGCCAACAAACGTTGTGCTGTTTCTGTGTTGGTCTCATGTTTGCCTTTTTCCATGCCTTGCTTCATACCCTTTTCCATGCCTTGCTTCATGCCCTTTTCCATACCTTGCTTCATGCCCTTTTCCATGCCCTCAGCTATACCTTCACGCTTGGCGGTGTCTACGGAATTCTTGATGTCACGATATGCCATCTTGCTGGTCTCGTACTCCCTCATTTCCTGCGGAGTAAACTTGGCTATCTCGGCTTCCTCGAAGAGGCGGTCGAAGCCGAAGTCGGTCAGCAAGCTGATATATCTTTCTTCTACCTGCTTCATAATCATCTGTTTTAAATATCCATGCCGCAAAGTTACGACTTTATTTTCATATCTGCAAGAGATTTCTGTCAAAAGTTGCTGAAAAAGTTTGGAACCCACATATTATTAGGTAAAAATCTGCGTCATCTGCGATATCTGCGTGACAATGAACAGGTCACGCTCATCCACATCAAATTGGGTATGACGTGTAAGGTAAGGACGGGAAAGCAGAATATCCCGTTCCTTTTTCTGGTTATTGATAATTGTTCTCATTTCTCTTCAGATGAATTGATTAAACCGGGGCAAAGATACAAAAAATATTCAATATAACATTCGTATTGAATAAAAAAGTACTGATTTTATTCAATACGATGGATAAAATGAATAAAAACTGTACTTTTGAATGTTGAATGAGTGTTGAATGGTGAATGAGTGTTGAATGTTGAATGTTGAGTGTTGAGTGTTGAGTGTTGAATGTTGAGTGTTGAATGTTGAATGTTGAATGAGGGTGTGTCAAAAGTCCAAGACACACCCTCTTTTTTGTTTGAGCTGAAGTTTCGCAAGTTTTGCCCCACACGCCCTGAAAGGGCAGAAGCTCCTAGCCCAGGGCATCGCCCTGGGTTATTACGGATGCAAACCTGTCGCCCTGTAAGGGCAAAAGCTTTAAAACTCCAGGCAAAACATAAGGCTTTTGCCCTTACAGGGCGCCTTGCTGATTGCCATTATACCCAGGGCGATGCCCTGGGCTAGGAGCTTCTGCCCTTTCAGGGCGTATTGGATG
>JAJWJX010000075.1:0-12950 GCA_021623045.1 Segatella copri
AACCCCTATGCCAAGATTGAGAATCTTGTATCCTAACCATTAGATGAATCGACCAACGGTACATTTTTCGGACGATAGCTTGCGGAAGGTGGGGGATTCGAACCCCCGGTACGGTAACCCGCACGGCAGTTTAGCAAACTGCTGGTTTCAGCCACTCACCCAACCTTCCAGTCGGATTCTTAACCGAATCAACCAAGCATCGTTCTTAAATGCGAGTGCAAAGGTACTACTTTTTTCTGATTCTACCAAATCTTTTTGCAATTTTTTTTCGATAAAAATGCATTTTCTTTGTAACTCCCACATTATCAGGGGTTGTTTTCTTTCAGTATGATGAGTGCTTTCATTCCTAAAACGAGCAGAGGCGGATTTCTTTCTCAGAAATCCGCCTCTTGTAAAAGAAAGGGTCGCTCGATGATGTGATGAAACTCCGAATGTATAAACATTTGAGAGTCCTCCGCCTTTGTAATCCACCGGCTTTTCAGCTTACCTGCCTGATGCAGTTTATGTGGCCCGCCATGAGCAAGAGAATGTCCTCTCGGTTTCAATAGTGTAATTTGATGAGTATCCCGATCGAACCGAAACGACCCTTATTCCTTTTGGCACCCATGCATCATCACGATGCAATGGTGCAAACATCTTAGTCATTATTTGATAATGCAAAGATAATGCAATATTTTGAAACTACCAAATGTTTTAGCTGTTTTCTTCGAATATTTTTTCGAAATATTTTCTCAACTCCGTTTTGTCCTCTATGATATTGCGCAGTTCGTTGAGCGCTTTCTCGTTAGGGGAGTTGGGAATCCATAACCTGATGTATCCGTTTCTTGAATATTTTTCGTCCATGTGCTGGCTGAACCGCTCCCATTGCTGCTCCTTGTCATCATCTGGATTGTTTTCTTTGCCATACTGTATGGCGCGCAGAAAAATTTCGTGAACATCAATATCGCGATCGGCTTCTGCCACAATCTTTCCATAGATGCTGCGAGGTTGACGGCTGGATGAAGCCCGATGGTCCTCAACGGCTTCTTTCATGATTTTGATCTGTTCTTTATTGAACCAGCGCTTCAGTCTTGCATCTGCCTGCAGAATCTTACCGCTGGTAATATGATGAATGGCACGCGGACCGCTCATCCCCAGGTCGTGGTAAGCGGCTATTACATACACCATATCGATGTCGGCTCCGGTTACCGGAATCAGTTTCAGAGAGTTTCTGATGACTCGGGTAACATGTCTGAGTCCATGACTTTCGCCAAAAGCATTATATTTGGGGAGAATCTGTTTCTCCACAAAGTCCATGATTTCGAGATTTACCTGTTGCTTCATAGATATTCCTCCACTTTATTTATATAATAAGGTACGCGCGTACATTATTATAGGTTTATTATTGTTCAATTCGCCATTCCGATGATGACCAGGGATGATACAATGCCGAAACAGAAGATGTTCAGAGCTGTTTTGCCCAGAATTCTGTTCAGTTCTCTGCCTTCGCCTATCTTTTTCATCTCCATATAGGTTCTGTTGTGCAGAATGATATAGAGTGCTGCAAGCGGCAGGAAGATGCTGCTGGCTTCATGCTGAAATACTTCGTAGGTGGTTACACCTATTATGGTAAGGATTCCCAGATTGCCCAATGCACAGTATAACCGCTCGGCATTCTTCTTCCCTATGTGAACCACAAGGGTCTTCTTGCCGGCTCTCAGGTCGTTGTCATGATCGCGGTAATTGTTCAGAATGAGCAGTGTATCAACTACCAGTCCGCAGGCTACAGATACGAGAACCGCTTCCATGCTTACTCCCTGCATGGTTTCGGGCATTACGAGATAGTATGTGCAGCATACGGGTACAATGCCGAAGAAGAGCAGTACCAGAAGATCGCCCATGCCCAGATAGCTGAGACAGGTAGTATAGAGAAAACAGAAGACTACGCAACAGATGCCTACGATAACCATTTCCCAACCTCCGAAAAGAACCAGCGGAAGCCCTATGGCACAACCCAGAAGAGTAGTGAGGATGATTCCCCATTTCATGGCTCCCATTGTTATCCAGCCTTCAGCGCAGGCACGTTTCGGTCCCAGCCGGGTTTCATCGTCATTGCCATGTTTGAAGTCGAAATAATCATTCACCAGATTGCTGTCTATCTGCATCACCCATGCAAAGAGCAGGCAGAGTAGGGCTGGCAATGTCTGTATCTGCTGAGCGTCTTTATAAGCCAGCGCAATACCCAATAAAACAGGAACAGCCGCCGCCGTCAGAGTCTTCGGGCGAGCGGCTAGATACCATGCTTTTATAGAATTTGTTTCTATCATATTCTAAAATGATTAAAATTGAATCTTCTGAAATCCTTAAAGGAATCAGGAAGATTAATTGAAGAAGTTCCAACTTACTCCAATACGGAACACTCTTTCGTTCATCGGATAATGAGGCGCGAAGAAGTAGTTCTTGTCACCCTGTCCTGCATTGATGTGGCTCATCATTACGAAGAAACGGGTGTGCTTGATGTGAACGTTGGCGTAAACATTGACGATAGGATAGTTGCCTATCTTTACGTTGTTCTCGCCGTTGCCCTGTACCGTATACTGTCCCATATAAGGTGAATAGTCGGGAGCTTCATAGCTTGTAAAGTAGCGCATGTCAGCACCCAGGTCTACGTTCAGCACCTTTACTACCTTGAACTTGATGTAGAGGTTGGTGTAGGCATTGAAGGCTGGTACTGGCAGTACACTCTCCTTGCTTGAGTGCTGGTAGGTAAACTGGTTTTCCCAGTTCAGAATGCCTAGTCTGAAGTTCTGTTCCAGTTGTGCTGTCAGCAGGTTGATTCCTCCGCTTTCCTGCATCGGTGTTACCATGACTCCTGTTCGCAAACCTTCTTCTGTAATGTCATAGCTCTGCGAGAAGTAGGTGTAGTTCTTGATTTCATCTACAGCCACTCTCAGCTTGGTGCGTGTCTTAGGGAAGGAGAGCGTACCCATGATGCGGGTATGGATGGTCTTGTCGAGATCATTCTCCCACCACAGATGGCGGGCGTGATAGTTGCGGTAATAGAACGATGGGGTTTCTCTGTGGAAGAAAGCATCGCCTCTTACCTGAAGCGTGTCGCCCAGGAATGGGATGTTCACGTCTACATTACCATCTATGGCAAGGGTTCCGGCGTCAACACCCGTCAGTCCTATTTCTGCTACGGCATTGTAGTGGAGTGTCTTGCCTTCCTGCTTGCTCAGCTGTCCGCCTACGCTCAGCACATGCTCGTTGTATTTTTCGAAACCACCTTCCATGGTTGGCAGTTCATAGTGACGGAGGTCGTAGCTGGCGAAAGCCTTCAAGCCTGCCTTTGCCCATTTGTTGAAACCTTCAAGCATGGCAATGGCGAAGGTATTCTTCATGTGCCAGTGCTTGGTCTGGTCGTAGATGGAGTCGCCGGTCAGCCTGCCTGCATCGTAATATTCATTCAGATAATAGTCGGCTGGGGTCTGATAAGCTTCGTAAATACGGCGATAGTTGTCAAACTTTACCGTATGGATGAAGCTCGTTACCGGAACATATTCGCTCTTGTAGAAAAGCGAGTCTTCGGCATTTTTCTTCTGGACGGCAAGCAGACTGTCGGCAGCAGCTTTTCCGTTTACTGCGATGCGGGTGCTATCGGTCTTTATATCCTTTGCGGCTGAGCCTTTTGCCGGTTCATCGCCTGCAATCTTGGCTCCGTCAGGACGGCCGGTGAATTTAGCTCCCTGCTGTTTGTCGTAGGCTTTCTCATCAAATTTCTTGCCTTGTTCCTTGGCTTTCTTTCTGGCTTCTTCCTTCGCATTCTCTTCAGCATTTTCCTTTTTCGAAGCCATGGCAAATTTCTTTGCCTTGATTTCTTCTTCGGTCATCTTTACCTTTCGGCTGAAACCTACGTTGTAGCGGTGGGTAAAGAAGATATGCTGGTTGTCCAGTCGGTTCCAGTTCTGTTCCAGAACGGTAGGAATTTCATTGGTGGCAAACGATTCGGTGTAGATTTCCGGATGTTTGATGTAATCATCGTTGGTAATACCGCCGTTCTCGGTCATCTTCTCATGATTGGTACTGAAGAGGAAGTGTGCCTGATAGCGGTCGCCCAGGTAAGATGCCCACATGGTGTATTTAAAGTGGCTGGTACTCTGTGCGTTATAATATCCTCTGCCATACTTGTAGTCGAATCTGAAACCGGCGCCTAGCCTTTTGTTGGCATTTACTGCAAACATGGCCTTGAAGTCGTCTTCTCCCGTCACCTTGTCGCCGCAGCTGTTCAGCGTAATGTTCGTGATAGGTGAGTAGGTGTTGGTGAAGTGGAAGTCGCTTACCGGATTTACGATATAATCGTAGGGCTCTGTAAAGATGAAGTTGCCCTGCGTGTTGCGGCGGTCTATGAAGATTCGGTTCAGTCGGGCAGTACCCATGTTTCCGAGGGTATTGTATTCGCCTCTCAGTCCTTCCGTGAAGGTTGTGTTCATATACATGTGCTGCAAGGTGTCTACTACCGCAGCCTTTGTGTCGCCGAAGCGTTCGTCTACAGTCCATACTCTGATGCCTTTCGGAATCTCCTTGTCTGAGCCCAGTGAATCGGTGTTCACCTTGCGGTTGGTTTGAGGACGGAACTGCGAATCTTCGTTATAGTTAAAATCGTTTTGTGCCGCAACCGGGAGGGTTGCAGCACAAAATAGGAGTGATGAGAATATAATTTTCTTCTTCATTATTTCTTAAATAGTCGGATACATACTTCGGCAATCTTGAGCACTACACCCACAATGAGTACGATGTAGGCGATATTACGGCTCTCTTCCAACTGGGTCCAGAGTATTACCCCCACGATGGCGAGCAGCATGAAGGCGATGTTGAGATAGTTGCGCACCTTCAGCATGTTGTTCTGGTCGCTGTAGGCCAATGGGCGAAGCCGGCGGTGCTGTGGTCTTACGGCGTAGCTGGTAGGCTGCTTCTGTTCAGTCTGTTCTTCGCCCTGCTCAGCTGTAGGCTGGGCTGTAGCGTTTGCAGGCTGCTGTGCCTCGTTCTGTTGTATCTTGTTGTCTGTATTCTGATTATCCATTTTTCTTCAACTTATTGTTTTACTAATGCAGCTAACTCTGCGAATATCTGGTCTTTGCGGTCGATGGTGCATCTGCGGAACTTTCCGAAGATCTTAGCCAGGTCGTTCTGCTTCTTGTTGAGCGCAATCTTGTCGCTGATTACCTCTTCTGCAGGTTCCTTGAAACCGGTGCTTCTTCCTTCCTCGTAGTTGTAGATGATGCGGCAGAGCGAGAGATTCAGATGATTGTCTGAAATCCTGGCTATCAGCTGGTATTTGAATTCCGTGCGGTCGAGCGAGATGAATGACTGGCTGAAGACGAGCCATTCGTCCATCGTGTTGGCGATGACGTGTTCAGCATCGTTTACCAGTGCTACCCGGCTTGCTATGTTCTGGTCGTTCTGTGTCAGTTCACTCATGTATTTTAATACGATGTCGTAAATCTGCTTGGCAGTTTTTCCGTTAGCATCCGTATCGAGCGTGAATTCAATCTTGTTTTCATCATTATATGTGATGGCGCCTGCCAGATATTTCATATCCACTTTGGCTGTTGTGCCATTTGCCAGCTTGTTGGCAGGCTTGGCAGCCTCCTTTGGCTTAGCGGCTACGGCAACAGGAATCGCCCATCCCGTGGTTGATGTAGTTGGCTCCTTTACAACTACTGGTTCTGGCTCAGTAGCATGGGCCTTCTTTGCTTCCGCCTTGGCGCTTGCAGCGTTGATGCTGTCGGCCTGAGCCTTCAGTTTGGCAGCCTGTGCTTTAATCTTAGCCACTTCCAGTGCCTTCTTGGCAGCTTCCAGCTGTTTCTGTGCCTGTTCCAGTTGCTGCTGTTCTTCAGTCAGCACGGTTTGGGCCTGTGCAGTCATCAGCGGGAGGAGCATAAATATGGGGATGATGATTTTTTTCATGTCGAGTTGTTTTTATGAAACTATAAAATGACGGTTCCTGTAGGGGAACTTAGCGGAAGATGAGGGATTCAAACCCCCGATACCCAGAAGAGGGTATACCGGATTTCGAGTCCAGCGCATTCGGTCACTCTGCCAATCTTCCTTTTTATTTTATCAGATGCAAAAGTAATACATTTTTTGCATCTGACAAAATATTGCGGTTATTTTTTAACTATATTAACCCCGCTTTATAGGATTTTATACTATAGTTTTTACTGTTGCTGCAGGAATCTGTCGGCCTCGATGGCAGCCTTGGCTCCCGAGCCTGCGGCAACAACACCCTGGCGGTAGATTGGGTCGGCCACATCGCCTGCTGCGAAAACACCCGGAATGTTGGTGGTGGCAGTACCTGGCACTACTTTGATGAAGCCCTGCTCGTCGAGATCTATCTGCCCCTTGAAGAGGTCAGTGTTAGGCTTATGTCCGATAGCCAGGAAGAATCCGTCGATGCTGATGTCAAACTTCTCTTCGTTGGCTTCGCCCTTGTGGCGCACGAGATGAGCACCTTCTACACCGTTCTCGCCGAAGAGCCCCAGCGTATTGGTTTCGAACAGAATCTCGATGTTCTCCTTGTTCTTTACGCGCTGCTGCATGATTTCTGAAGCACGGAGATAAGGCTTGCGCACAATCATGTAAACCTTCTTGGCAAGTCCGGATAGATACATAGCCTCTTCGCAGGCAGTATCGCCACCGCCCACTACGGCTACGGTGCGCTTGCGGTAGAAGAATCCGTCACAGGTAGCGCAGGCTGAAACGCCCTGTCCGCAATATTTCTCTTCATCGGCAAGACCCAGATATTTGGCAGATGCTCCTGTGGCAATGATCACGGTTTCTGCCTCAATCTCGTTGTCGCGCTCATCTGTAAGATGAAATGGGCGTGAGCTGAAATCTGCCTTCACGATGCTTCCGTCTCTCATTTCGGCTCCGAATCGGGCTGCCTGTTCCTTCATGTCCATCATCATCTGTGTTCCGTCTACGCCGTTAGGATAGCCCGGAAAGTTTTCTACCTCTGTGGTGATGGTGAGCTGTCCGCCTGGTTGCATACCTGAATAGAGTACTGGCTGCAGGTTGGCTCTGCCGGCATAAATGGCAGCAGTATATCCTGCAGGACCGCTACCTATAATTAATGTCTTTATCTTTTCCATTTTTTATCTTATAGTTATATTTTTGTTTCCGATGGCTCGAAATGAGCCATTTTCTTTGCAAAGGTACATCAAAACAATGAGAAATCAAAATAAAAATACATTATTTTTCTTTTCTTGCATAAATTATTGCTTTCGTTTGAAGAATTATTGTTATCTTTGCACCCGAAAATAAGATGCTCCGGAAAGAACATCAATTAGACGAAACGAAAAATATTTACTTGATATATGAATCAGATTAAGAAGATTGTACTGACGGGTGGACCTTGTGCGGGCAAGACTACCGCTATGGTTAAGGTGATTGAACATTTCTCCAGTCTCGGCTATAAGGTCTTTACCATTCCCGAGGTTCCAACCATGTTTACCCAGGCGGGCATGAATTATCTCACCTCCAACAAGGATTTTTTCTTCGAGGGCGAGAAGGCTACTTTTCAGACTCAGATCAACCTGGAAGACAGTTTCCTGCGTATGGCTGAAACATTGCAGCAGCCGGTCATCATCGTCTGCGATCGTGGTACGATGGATATTTCTACCTATCTCACTCCCGATTTCTGGCACCGCATCATCTCTGAAGAGGGTTATACAGATGCCCAGCTTCGCGACCGCTATGATGCTGTGCTGCATCTGGTGAGTGCTGCTGATGGTGCCGAGCAGTTTTATACTACAGCCAACAATGCGCAGCGCCTGGAGAAGGCCGATGAAGAAGGACTGAAGATAGCGCGAGAGTTGGACAAGAAGATTGTTTCTGCATGGAAGGGTCATCCTCATCTCAGGGTAATCAATAACCACGAAGATTTCAACAACAAGCTGAACCGTGTGCTCAAGGAGATAAGCAATGTGCTCGCCATTCCGCAGCCGATAGAGGAGGAGCGAAAATATATCGTGAAGCTGACGGGCGAGGTTCCTAATGCGATAGACAGCGATATTGTTCAGACTTATCTTACGGGTGAGCCGGGCAGCGAGATTCGTCTTCGCCGTCGCGGTTTCGAGGGAGGCAAGTATGTGTATGTTCACACCACCAAGAAGCGTATTTCAGACAATGAGCAGATTGAGACTGAGCGACAGATTAATGCCAATCTTTACGAGAGCATGCTTCAGCAGGCTGACCCTTACCGCCAGCGCATTCATAAGCATCGCAAGAGTTTTATCTGGAAGGGCCAGTATTTCGAGCTCGACGAGTTTCTTGAGCCGGTTTCCGACCTGATGATTCTTGAAACCCGCGGCATTTCTGCCAACGAGAGTGTGAAGTTTCCTCCTTTCATTCAGGTGCTGGAGGATATTACGGGCAACAGCAAATATTATAATTATAACATAGCGCTGAAGCGGTAAATCAGCAGAAAATGTAAAAAAGTTACGGAGAATATGAATTATCTCCGTAACTTTTTTACATTTTGAGTCCAAAATTATTTCAACTCATAAAACTCCATAATATCCAGCATCTTGAACAATGTACCATCAATAGAAGAATGCCAGCTTTGATGAAAATGTCCGTAACACCAATGAGTGACATGCTGCTGATGTTCTTTCAGAGTTTCATATAGACTATTCATAACTTCACGTTCCTGCTGTATGTCTGATATCAGAGTTTTGTCGTTGCAAGTCCATTTGCTTATCCCTTCCTTGCTTAATAATTCGCAGAAGGATGGAGATGTATGTGTTATTACAATGTCAACCTTCTGCTCAGACAAAACCGACATTAGTGCTTCTTTATTATAAGTCGGCGATTCGCTCTGCCAATAGTATGATGGAGAAAAATCGTCAACGACTTCCGTGTTACCAAAACGTAGCCGCTTTTGTTGTTCCTTACTCCATGCTTCAAGCCTATACGTACGGTCAATTGATATGGCTCCTCCTACACAGAGAATCGAATGGTTGCAAGCGTTGATTACAGAATAGTCTGGAATGGCAATGAAACGTTTGTGCTTAAAGCTTTTCCCATCAAAATACGCTGGGTTGTCATGATTGCCTCTAATGAATACAATCCAATTATTGGCAGCATTCATACGTTTGTCGTTTCTTTTCACCATATTATCATAATAGCCTCTCTTGTCAAAACCAAATCCACAATCGCCTGCTACAATAACTAACGTGTTCCGCATTTGATATTGCACACAAATTTTGTTCACGAGGAGATTAAAGTCACCGTGAATATCTCCAGAAACAACTATGCCCTTACATTCTGGAAACTGATATATATTGTATTTTCTGCTATTCATCTTTCATGTTCTCCCAAAACGGAAGAAGTCTTTGCTGTAAGAACGCTATCACTTCAGTAAAAGGCAAGATGTCAGTGGACGTTATTTTATGTATGAAAGCAGTCCATCTGACCTGCATTTGCTGATTGCTGCCAAACTCTTTTCTGAAAAACATCGTGTTCTCATTATAAGGTGTGTGGCGATATTCAAATGTATGTTTGATAGCTTCCTGTAATATTATAGGATTATACTTTTCATTCTGCAAGATTTTGTAGAGATCATAATAATCCTTCATTCGACTACTTTGGTCTGCAAGATCCACAATTGCGTGCATCTTTTCGGCAATAACCGTTTCAAGCGAGTAGGCCAGAATATTGGCACTCGGCAGATGTTCAAGCAATACAGGATAATCAAGATCTATTGGGGAAGGTGTTACCACATCACCAAAACCAATATCCATTGTTAAAACCTGGGCAATGGTGTCCATCTTGACTGGAATGCTGAGCCTAATTCCATGATAGTCTTTGAACTCTGTTATATTTTGTGAAGAAATGTTCTCCGTGTCAAATATTACGCCATCTTCCTCGTATGGCACAGAACATATTTCTCTGAATGCTGCAATTATAGAAGCGCCTTCGTTGCTGATATTATTGCCAAGGAAATCGATATCCAATGTTGGACGAGCCGCAAATTTTTCGTATGCATACATGAGTGCGCCTCCCTTCAGATAGAAATTTCCTCTATAATGAGTCTGCGATATTCTGTAGAGAAGTCTCTCTTGAAAATACCGAGTTAGGATAGTCTGATTAAAGACGTTTTCCTTTCTTGCAACGCTCAGCAATTTTGTACGTATAGACTTCCCGTAGTTTTTATTTTGTTCTTTACTCATAGCTTCACTTGTAGATAATTTTCCAAGATATTGCCAACACGCAATTGCCTGGCATAATCCATTAGTTTACTGATATTTCTTTCTGGTCTGGAAAGATAGTTGTCGATGATTTCAGAACAGACATCAATGCCCACCTTGTTGCGGAACTTTACTGCATCGCATACGCATCGTTCTACATCATATACCTTTACCTTAAATCCATCTATTACTTTCTCCATCACGCCGATTTCAAGAATGTTGGAAGTATAGTGATGGAGCTCTATCTTTGGGAATGAAGGTACTTTTACTTTTCTATCCCTTTTGATGGCGACATGATAAGCCTGCGGCATGGATGTCGTAAGCTGATGGATATTCCAGGCAGACCAAAGGCAGAGAATACCATTTGGGACAATAGACTCAATATCAACCATACATGCTGACAATTGGTCTATGTTAGCATATACACCACGGCAAACCTGAATCAGTTCACCTTGGCGAACGGCTTCCAGCATCTTGTAGTAAGCTGTTCGTCCTTGTACTTTGACGCTTGCTGATGATATGAATGAATTCTTTGTTTCCATAATTGTTCTCCTAATTTTGGTACAAAAATACCACAAATATTTTTAATTGTGGTACTTTTGTACGGGAAACTTTTAAAATCCGCTCTTTTTTAATACATTCCAACAGTTTTATAGCTATTTTAGTACAAAAGTACCACAAATATTGCTGATTGTGGTACTTTTGTACGGGATGATAGAATGGACAATGCATGGTTATTTGCCTCTTGATTTCTTTCTCATCATTCTATTTTCTCCTTTATCCGTTGTACTTGAACACCTTGACCATTTCCTTGTCGCCACCCACAAGCTGGCTACATCTGTTCAGCATTCCGGTGTCTGAGAAACCGCATTTCTCCATGACTCTTCCTGATGCAGGATTGCCTGTGAAATGGTCTGCCCAGATGTTTTCGAAATGCTTCACGTTGATACAGTAGTCAAGCATCAACTTCAAGGCTTCGGTGCAGATTCCTTGGTTCCAAAATGGCTTTCCTACCCAGTAGCCCACCTCACAGTCGTTTTCTCCGATAGGGATGTTGCTGGTTTCATGGGTGTAGTAGCCGATGCAGCCGATAGCCTCGCCAGTCTCTTTCAACACAATCGCCCATGTCGTTTCATTATGGAAGAATGTCCGGATTATCTCCCGACTTTCCTCAACAGACTTATGCGCCGGCCATCCAGCACGTGGTCCTACGTCAGGGTCGGAGGCGTACTTGAAGAGCGCCTCTGCATCAGATTCCTCCCAATAGCGAAGTAAAATTCTTTCAGTTTCCATCAGATTATTTCAATGAAATTCTTCGTTCTTTATTTTGTTATCTATTATCTTGTAGCAGAGATATTTTGGGGTACTAGCTTATCTTATATGTTGTAATCTAAATATTTCTTTCTGCTTTTCTATTTCTTCCTTAAGTTGCTGTTCTGTAGGAAGATATGTAAGATATTTTGAAGCAAATAATTGCTTGCTGTCGTGCAAGATGGAAAATCTTGCGATATCCTGGCTGGTTTCCGAACAGAGTAGTATGCCGATGGTCGGATTGTCGCCTTCCGTGCGTTTCAGTTCATCATACATTCTTACATACATATCCATTTGTCCTACGTCCTGATGGGTGATCTTGGTCGTCTTCAGGTCAATCAGTACAAAACATTTCATCAGGTAATTGTAGAATACCAGGTCTATGTAGTAGTCCTGGGTATCGGTGATGATGTGCTGCTGTCGCTCTACGAAGGCATAGCCTTTGCCCATCTCCATCAGAAATTTCTGAAGATGGGTGATGATTGCACTCTCCAGTTCGCTTTCCGAGAAGCTCATGTCTCGGGATAAGCCCAAGAATTCTGTCACCATTGGCGACTTGATGAACATGGCAGGTGAGTCTGCGTATCCTTTTGTAAGGGTTTTCATCTCGTTCTCTACCTCATCTTTGTGCTCATTGCTGGTTTGCAGGAGTCGATAATAGTATTGTGAGGCAACATTGCGGTCGAGGGTTCTTGTGCTCCACATTTGCTCTGACGATTCCTTTAAATACCATAGACGAGCTTCTGCATCTGTAACTCTTAGAATACTCTTTAGATGAGTCCAAGTAAGATTTTGCACGCGCGCGTGCAAAATCTCCCAATCAGGAAAATATTGGTATAATTGCTTGAAATAGGCAAGGTTACGAACACCATAGCCGGAGCCGAACTCAGTCGTCAACTGCTGAGATATGGACTTGATGAGCTGTATTCCATAATCAGCACGCTGCTTGCCAAGCTGCTCTTCTTCAACAATACGTTTGCCGATTTCCCAGTTTGAGCGTATCAGGGTTTCGTTGATAGATTGATACGCCTTGTTTCTTGCCCTTGTGATGATGGTTCTGATATCATCTATGACATGTGCATCTATATTTATAATATTCTTTTCCATCTATATATTTTTTCATTTGTTCAAGTTTCGCAAGTTTTGTCCCATATGCCCTGGGCTAGGAGCTTTTGAGCCTTCAGCCCGTACTTGAACCACATGCGAAAGTTCAATTATTAATTTTAAGGCAAAGATAATAAAAAAAAGGAAAATGAGCAAAAAAATGATGATTTTTTACTCATTTCCCTTTAACTTTCTTTGGAAATCCTTAATGACCTTAATGACCATGACCTTAATGACCGGATTTCTCAGTTTTCTTTATCCCATGCAGCTCGTTACTCCGAGCGTAGTAGCGATAGCGGTCAGTAT
>JAJWJX010000076.1:0-12540 GCA_021623045.1 Segatella copri
GGGTAATTACGGACGCAAACCTGTCGCCCTGTAAGGGCAAAAGCTTTAAAATACCGGAATTAATAAAGCTTTTGCCCTTACAGGGCGACTTGCTGATTGCTATTACACCCAGGGCGATGCCCTGGGCTAGGAGCTTCTGCCCTTTCAGGGCGTGTGGAGCAAAGCTTGCGAGAATTAAGCAAATTGCAGAACATAAGTATAAGATACAGAAAAAGCCCTACAGGAAGTTTGCATCATGCAGACTTTCCTGTAGGGCTTTCTTCTTATTCCTCCTTATACTCATTATTCCTCCTTATACTCAAAGCATCCTGCGGCAGGCTGCTCTTTCTTTCTCGGCAAACCATCACGATCGGTTGCAGGAAGCGTTTCCGCATCTGCCTTTCCGATGGCTGCCGACTCCTTGCGCAGATGGAAATCATACTTCAGATTATCGGTGTCGAAAAGACGGAAATGCTTTTCGGCAAACACCGTCGTATCCTTGATGTCCTCATAAACCACATGGGTGAACTTCAGACTGTCGTCCGTCTCCAGCTTCTCCGTGCGCAACACACAATGGTCGAAGAGGAAATTGAAGGCATCCCCCTCTTTCGGAGTCGACCAGACCACCTCATCATCATGATAACCCGTTACGAGCGAATTTCTCACCTCGAAACGAGGCAGTGGAGAGGCAAAACCGATGGCCGACTCGCGGCGCCCGTCAAACGGATAGAACTGGGCTATGGTGCAGCCGTTTACCTCCACATCGCCACCCTCAACATAGAGCGGATGCTTCAGGCAGTTGGTTATCTGCGAGTTAAGAATCTGCACCTTGGCAGAATCAACCCTCACTCCGTAGCCCTGATTGTTATGAATCGTAGCGTTCTCGATGAGCAGTTTCTGCTTCGTAGCATCGCCCGCTTCTATCATCACAGCATCGTAGGCACTATGAATATCAGCAAACGAAATCTCGCAGTCATGAGCCGAAGACATCAGTCTGATGCCCTGCCATTGTCCCGGCGTGCGGTCGTAAGGCAGATAATCGAACATGTGGTCCAGTCGGTCGCCCCGCATCACCACTTCCCTGTCTTTTTCGCCCTCAATCTTCAGCGACCCGAACACCTGCAAACCCGCATTCTCGTGGAAATAGAGTTGGGTGCCCGGAGCAATGGTCAGCGTAGCCGCCTCATCAACCCTGATGCCCCCATAAACCACTACCGGCAGCGTGCTCTCCAGAAGCTTGTCTTCCTTCACCTCGAGCGAATTGAGTTTCATCGCATCCCATGAAAACGCCCTCAGGTTCACCTTCTGCTCCACGCCACTTTCCAGCGCAAACACCAGGTTGTCGCTCACCAGCTGCGGCTCTTCGCTGTTCTGCATCGCCGAAGTCAGTTCTACGAACACACGTATGCTGTCACCCTTCCTGATCTCCACATTCTGCGTCTGGAATCCCGCTTCGCTGCCCAGGAAAGAACCGTCAACATTCACCCGGTAGCCCTTCTGGTTACCGTTTTCCAGCCGCACCGACTGGCAGCGCAGTCCCTTGCCCGTACGGTTGTAAACCCAGAAGCTTCGGGTAGGCGTAGGCACATTCGAGAAGGTGGTGTCCATCTTCAGCGTATCTACCGAAAACGAGAGCACATCTCCCCTCGACGTTGAGAAACTCTCATCGTCGGCACAACTGGCAAGCAGGGCGCTCATCGCCATCCCTACACCCATTATATACAAAAATCCCTTTTTCCGTTTCATATCTATAAAAACGGAAAAAGGGAAATATTATTGTATCTTTCTCTACATAAACAAAGCAAAGATGGATGAGCCGACAACCGTCATCACACCGCAAACCACGATGCTCAGACTGCTCATGGCTCCCTCTATAGTACCCATTTCCATCGCCTTTGCCGTACCCAGCGCATGGGCAGAACAGCCGATGGCAATACCTTTGGCAATAGGCTCCTTGATGGAGAGAAGCTTCAGGAATTTCTCGGCAAAGATGTTGCCCAGCACACCCGTTACGATGATGACAACCACCGAAACCGAAACATGACCGCCCAACTCCTCAGAAACGCCGATACCGATGGCGGTAGTGATGCTCTTAGGCAGGAAGGTAACATAGGACGCATGGTCGAAATGGAAGATGAGGGCGAGAATGAGCACGGAGCAGAGACTCGCCAGCACGCCCGAAACAATGCCGATCATCACAGCCCGATAATTCTTCTTCAGGAGCTCAACCTGCTGATAAAGTGGCACAGCCAGACAGATGGTGGCTGGTGTGAGCAGATAGCTGATGCTGTTGGCGCCCGCCGAATAGGTCTTGTAATCTACGCCCGTCAGCAGGAGCGTGATGATGACGAGGATGATGGAGATGAGCAGCGGGTTCATCAGCGACCATCCCGTCTTCAGCTTCAGCAGCATGCCTATGCCGTAGGCAGCCAGACTGATGAGAACGCCGAAGAAGACCGAATCCTGGAACAACTGGTTCATTTTTTCGCCTCCTTTCCTTTTCTGATTACCAACTGCGTAATCCAGCCCGAAGCACCCATCACGACGAAGGTGCTGACCACTGTAACTACGATATACTGGAACCATGCGTTGCCGATATCCTGATAAGAATCAATCAGTCCTACGGCAGCCGGAATAAACATCACGGGCATGATGGCAATGAGGAAACTGCTGGTTTCGCGGATATGCTTCACCTTGATCAGTTTTGTTTCCAGCGCAATAAAGAGCAGGATGATTCCGTAGATGCTTGCCGGAATAGGCAATGGCAGCAAAAAATGGAGCAATTCCCCAGCAAAGGAGAACGCTATGATTATCAAAAATTGAATTAAAAACTTCATGTTGATCTACTTTAAATTTATATCAAGCTAACGTACTGCTCAATGAGGCTTGCCGTCTCTTCTACGCCCAGGCGTACAGTATCCAGGCAGATGTCGTAATCATCGGCATTTCCCCAGGTAAGGCCTGTATAATACTTATGATAAGCCACTCTGCAATCCTCGGTGTGCTCCACAAACTCCTCAGCTTCCTCATACGAAAAGCCCTTCTCCTCCTGAATATCCTTAATGCGAGCCTCCAGATTGCCGCTCAGGAAAACAGAAATCAGGTCTTTGCGCTCGCGGAAGATATAGTTGCCGCAACGGCCGATGATGATACAGTCTTCATCGCCTATCATATCGGCAAGTGTATGGAGCGGTTTTTCTGTCAGCGCCCTCTGCGTTTCGCCAAGCGACGACATTGAGAAGAGCAGTTCATCTACCGGCCGCTCATCGAAGAAAGCCTCCATCTCGTCGAGCACTCCTCTCTGTTCAGCCATTTCCATCAAATTCTTACGGGTATAAAAAGGAATACCATACTTTTCGGCGAGCAGCTTGCCCACGCGAACAGCGCCACATCCACACTGGCGCGCTATCGTAATAATCATGATTCTATAAAATTAAAACTTATATATTAATTACTCAGTTCCGTTATCCTCTCCCAGCCATCCATGGCGGGAATTGCATATAGCAAAAAAGCTAAGAAGATTTGAGTCTTCTTAGCTTTCTCGTGGTCGGGGCGACAGGATTCGAACCTGCGACCACCTGTTCCCAAAACAGGAGCGCTACCGGGCTGCGCTACACCCCGCTTGTGCTTTGCTAAAGGTTTGAGTAAGAGAAAAAAGTCGGGGCGACAGGATTCGAACCTGCGACCACCTGTTCCCAAAACAGGAGCGCTACCGGGCTGCGCTACACCCCGCTTACTCATCTCTACGATACCTCTTAAGCATTGCTTTAAGCATCATTTCTGAATTGCGAGTGCAAAGGTACTACATTTTTTCGATTCCACCAAATTTTTCCATAACTTTTTTCAAAAAAAGATGCATTTAAATGCAAAATGGCTGGGAAACAGGCAAAAAAACAAGGGCAACCCCTATCTGGAATTGCCCTTATACCTTATTATATATATAGTAGCGGCAAAGAACCGCAACCATACTTGCTGAACTTTTAAATCAGAAACCGACTGCCCGAATCTGTCAAACCGAGAAGACCGGCAAATCTGATTTTACTTGATGATTCCCTCTTCTACGAAAATCTTCTTCAAGATCTGGACAGCCTGCTCAACCTGCTCTCTTGTATGAGTAGCCATGAGTGCGAAACGTACCAATGTATCCTGAGGAGCACAAGCTGGAGGAATAACAGGGTTGATGAACACACCTGCATCGTAAGCCATCTTGGTAACAACGAATGTCTTCTCAGCATCGCGTACGTAGAGAGGAATGATAGGACTCTCTGTCTCGCCAATCTCGAAACCTTCCTCGCGGAAACGCTTCAAGGCATAGTTGGTTACATCCCAGAGATTCTCGAAACGCTCTGGCTCATTCTGAATGATGTGGAGAGCCTCAAGAGCTGCTGCTGTGGCAGCTGGAGTGTTAGAGGCGCTGAAGATGTAAGTACGGCAGTTGTGACGGAGGAAGTTGATTGTATCCTTGTCTGATGCGATGAAACCACCGATAGAAGCCAGACTCTTAGAGAATGTACCCATGATGAGGTCTACCTCGTCGGTCAGACCGAAGTGGTCGCATACACCACGACCCTGCTTGCCGAATACGCCAAGACCATGAGCCTCGTCTACCATGATAGAGCAGTTGTACTTATGCTTGAGCTTAACGATTTCTGGCAGGTTAGCCAAGTCGCCCTCCATAGAGAACACACCGTCAACAACGATGAGCTTGATAGCCTCCTGAGGGAGCTTAGAGAGCACGCGCTCCAAATCTTCCATATCGTTGTGCTTGTAGTGGAGCTGGGTAGCGAATGAGAGGCGGCGGCCATCTACGATACTTGCGTGGTCGCGATCATCGCAGATAATATAGTCGTTACGACCTACTACGCAAGCCAAGACACCCTGGTTAACAGAGAATCCTGTAGAGAAACACAAAGTTTCATCCTTGCCCATAAACTCAGCAAGCTCCTTTTCGAGCTGCACGTGCAAATCGAGCGTACCATTGAGGAAACGGCTTCCTGCACAACCCGAACCATACTTGTCGAGCGCAGCCTTTGCTGCATCAATAACACGCTGGTCATTAGTCAAACCCTGATAAGCATTAGAACCGAACATCAGAATCTTATGACCATCAATGTCGGTTACCTCTGTCATCTGCTTACTTGTGATCTCGCGGAAATATGGATACACACCGGCAGCCATATACTTCTGAGGTTCACGATAATTCTTGTATCTTTCTTGTAATTGTCCCATTATTAATAGGTGTACTTTATTTTCTTTTTTTATACTTTTCTAACTTTCAGGGTGCAAAGATACAAAAAAGAACTCAATAAACGGCTTTTTTTATAAGAAAGTTTACTTTTATAGTTTTTTTAATCGATATTTCTTGTTATTTTGGGTATTTTTATTACTTTTGTAGCCTAAATTTTACAAACTCTTGACTATATAATGAAGAAAAAGATACTTTTCATCATGAATCCGATTTCAGGAACAGCCAGCAAGGCGGCAGTTCCAAGTCTGATAGATTCTGGTTTGGACAAAGAGCTTTTTGAGTACGAGATAAGAATGACTGAAAGAGCTGGGCACGCTTCGGAAATTGCTACCGAAGCGAAGAACAACCATGTAGATGTGGTTGTGGCGGTTGGTGGCGACGGAACCGTCAACGAGGTGGCCCGCTCACTGGTTCACTCCGATACTGCCCTCGGCATTCTGCCTTGCGGTTCGGGCAACGGACTGGCAAGACATCTGCTGCTCCCGATGAACCTGAAGAAATGCATAGAGGTAATCAACCAATGCCAGATTAGAGATCTGGATTATGGTGTCATCAACGACCACCCGTTCTTCTGCACCTGCGGCATGGGCTTTGACGCTTTCGTCAGCATGAAGTTTGCCGAGAGCGGCAAGCGTGGTCCTATCACTTATGCTGAAAATATCCTGCGCGAGGGATTGAAGTATAAGCCTGAGACTTACACGCTGGAGGACGAGACGGGCACCAAGCAGTATAAGGCGTTCCTCATTTCCTGCGCCAACGCATCTCAGTATGGCAACAATGCCTATATTGCCCCTCAAGCATCCATGAGCGACGGTTTGATGGATGTCGTCATCATGGAACCATTCGATGTTATCGAGGCGCCTCAGGTAAGTTTCGACATGTTCAACAAGACGTTGGACAAGAACTCGAAGATCAAGTCATTCCGCTGCAAGAAGCTCCATATCACCCGCAGTCAGCCAGGCGTAATCCATTATGATGGCGACCCTGTGATGACGGGTGCAGAGATTGATGTTCACCTGGAAGAAAAGGGAATCAAGATGCTGGTGAACCCATTTGCCAACAAGAACGACCGCAAGCCGAACATGTTTCAGTCTGCCTTTGCCGATTTCTTCAACGACATCAATGCCGTGCGCGATGATATTCATAAAGACATCCAGCGCCAGAGCAAAAGAGTAGAAGCTATCAGCAAACTGGTACAGAAGAAGCTGAACCTTTGAGGGAATGTTGAGTGTTGAGTGTTGAATGTTGAGTGTTGAATGTTGAGTGTTGAATTTAGAGGGAATGTTGAGTGTTGAATGTTGAGTGTTGAATTTAGAGGGAGTGTTCATTCAACATTCAACACTCAACATTCAACACTCCTAGAAAAGGTAGAATTCTTCCGTTATTTTCCTATACCATTCCGAGCGGTTTCCCTGCGAATCCATCATCGTTTCAACATGCTCTTCATAAGGCGAAATGCGATGCTTGGCAAAACTCAGCATAAAGCGCTTTGGCTGCTTGCGTTCTACCGTCTTTACGCCACACTTCCGTATAAGATAAAAGCCTAACATACAAGACTCTGCAACAAACTGCTCCACTACTTCTACGGGAACAATTGCAGAGAAAATACCATCATCAGAAAGCAGCCGTTTTACACCCGCAAACAAATCGCGGAACGGAAGACTGTCCGTATGTCTCGCCATCGTCCTCTTACTGTCCGGATTTTTCAAGCTATCTACAAAGAACGGAGGATTGCTCACTATCGCATCAAAAACACCGGCAGCCTTCAAACCTTCAGCAGTTTTCAAAGCCTCAGCAGTTTTCGAAACACCGGCTCCCCCGAAATCCTGCAGTCTGCAGCATTCTATTTCCACCTTGTCGCGAAACGGACTTGCCATCACATTCTCCCTCGCCTGTCCGCAGGCATCAGCATCCATATCAATCCCCACTACCTCAGCTTCAGGAAAACGCTGCGCCATCATGAGCGAAATCAGTCCCGTTCCGGAACCAATGTCCAGAATCCGCCTGCCACCTTGCGCCCATGCACCCAGCAAAACGCCGTCAGTTCCCACTTTCATGGCACAACGGTCTTGCTCTATCTCAAACTGTTTAAATCGAAAATTACCCATAAATTCTTCTGTCTCTTTACAGAAGAAAACGAATGCGCCGCCGATTTATTTTATCGCAAACTGCAGAAATTGCCACTTCCACCTGCAAAAGCAGCTACTTACATCTATAAAAACGGGTACTAATATATAGAAAAAGCAATTTTATTATTAAATAATCTATCATCTTCCACGATATTTCATAAAAAATGAGTACCTTTGCACGGAAAATAGAAATCATAACAAAATGGATAATAGAAGAACAAGTACCCGAATACAAATGATTGCAGATTACGAGGGCGACCCGAAAACCCTGATCGAAGACCAGGAAGAAGGCTTGTACCCTACCCTCTGCATGCGAGATATTGTAGTTTTCCCTACCAATATGACCCCTATCGTTGTGGGCAGAAAGGAAAGTCTGAATCTCGTCCGGATGCTGGAAAAGAAGCCAGACACCACATTCTGTGTATTCTGCCAGAAGAATAAAGACACAGAATTGCCCTACGAAGAAGACCTTTACCCTGTAGGCGTCTTCGCCAAACTCATCAAGGTGATCAAGATGCCTGGCACAGAGCAGATGAGCATCATCATCCAGGGTCTGGGCAGATGTCAGATGAAACATCTCGTTCAAAAAGAGCCTTACACAGTAATTGACGTAAAAAGTCTTCCGGAGAAATGGCCTGACGAGAACAACGATGAACTCTTCAGAATGCTCTACGAGAACTTCCATTACGAAGCGACAGACTATATCAAATCAAACGCCAACTATACTGATGATGCCATCCAGGCCATCAACGAACTCTCTAGCATTCACATGCAGTGCAACTTCATGTGCTCCCTCCTGCCTTTCTCCATCGAGGATAAAATCAAGATGCTGAAAGAGGAAAATCTCAGCGAGCGCATCATGATTGCCATCAGATCCCTGAACAAGGTGCGCCATCTGCTACGCATCCAGACTGAGATTGAGAACAAAACCCACTACGACCTCGATGAACAGCAGAAGGAATACTTCCTCAAGCAGCAGATCAAGAACATCAGGGAAGAACTGGGAGAAGGCAACGCCAGTCCGGAGAAGAAGGAGATTCTGGAGAAGGCGAAACAGAAGAACTGGAGCGAGGAAACCGCCAAAATCTTCAAGAAAGAAATTGCCAAGCTCGACACCCTGAACCAGCAGAGTCCTGACTACTCAATACAGATAGGATTCCTGCAGACCATGGTAGATTTGCCTTGGAACTCCTACACCCAGGACGACCTCAGTCTGACCCGTGCCAAGCGCATCCTGAACCACGACCACTACGGCATGGAGAATGTAAAGGAGCGCATTCTGGAATTCCTCGCCGTAAGAGCACTGAACGGCGGCGGAAAGAGTCCTATCCTCTGCCTCTACGGTCCTCCGGGCGTAGGCAAGACCAGTCTGGGCAAGAGCATCGCAGCAGCCATGAAGCGCAAGTATGTACGCATGTCGCTGGGCGGTCTGCACGATGAAGCCGAAATCCGCGGTCACCGCCGCACCTATGTGGGAGCCATGCCGGGCCGCATCATCAAGAACATGCTGAAGGCAGGCAGCAGCAATCCGGTATTCATCCTCGACGAGATTGACAAGGTGGCACAGAGCAACTTCAACGGCGACCCAGCTTCAGCCCTGCTCGAAGTGCTGGACCCGGAACAGAACAATGCCTTCCACGACAACTATCTCGATATGGATTACGACCTCTCCAAGGTGCTCTTCATCGCCACCGCCAATGACCTGAGCGTCATTCCGCGTCCGCTCCTCGACCGTATGGAGCTGATAGAAGTAGGCGGCTACATTACCGAAGAGAAGACAGAGATTGCCAAGCGCCATCTCGTACCGGAAGAGCTGGAAAGCACCGGACTCGACAAGGTTTCGCCGAAGGTAAGTTTCAACAAGAATGCCCTCGAGTTCATCATCGAGCACTATACCCGGGAGAGCGGCGTAAGACAGCTGAAGAAGCAGATAGACAAGAGTCTGCGCAAGATGGCTTACAAGCTAGCCTGCAACCAGGAGCTGAAGAACTACACCATCACCCCTGACGAAGTAAAAGACCTGCTGGGCAATCCGCCGTTCAACCGCGACATCTACCAGGGCAACGATTACGCAGGAGTGGTAACCGGACTCGCCTGGACCTCAGTAGGCGGCGAAATTCTCTACATCGAAACCTCGCTCAGCAAGGGCAAGGCAGGCAAGCTCACCCTCACCGGAAATCTGGGCGACGTGATGAAGGAATCAGCCATTATCGCACTGGAATACGTCAAGTCGCACATCGACCTGCTGCAGGTAGACTACCGCATCTTCGAGCAGTGGAACATCCACATCCACGTGCCTGAGGGAGCCACCCCGAAAGACGGTCCTTCTGCCGGAATCACCATCGCCACCAGCATTGCCTCAGCCATCACCCAGCGCAAGGTTCGTGCCAACACAGCCATGACCGGCGAGATTACCCTCCGCGGCAAAGTGCTCCCGGTAGGCGGAATCAAGGAGAAGATTCTGGCAGCCAAGCGGGCAGGAATCAAGCACATCGTGATGTGCAGGGAGAACCAGAAGAACGTAGAGGAAATACCGGAGAAATATCTCAAGGGCGTAGACTTCCACTATGTAGAGAATGTGGCTGACGTCTGGCAGTTCGCGCTGACCGACGAGAAGGTGAAAAACCCGACAGACTTCAGCATTGAGGAAAATGATAAAAAAGAATAGAAATGAAATTTGAATTACAAGTAACAGATAAAGCAAGCGATGCGCGTACAGGCATCATCACCACCGACCACGGACAGATCAAGACCCCAATCTTCATGCCCGTAGGAACCGTGGGAAGCGTGAAGGGCGTCCACTTCGAGGAACTCAAGAAGCAGGTCATGGCACAGATTATCCTCGGAAATACCTATCACCTCTACCTCCGCCCAGGTCTTGACGTCATCAGGGCAGCAGGCGGCTTGCACAAGTTCAACGGCTGGGACCGTCCTATCCTCACCGACAGCGGCGGCTTCCAGGTCTTCTCGCTCACCGGCATCCGCAAGCTCAAGGAAGAAGGCTGCGAGTTCCGCTCCCACATCGACGGCAGCAAGCACTTCTTCACACCGGAGAATGTGATGGACACCGAGCGCATCATCGGAGCCGACATCATGATGGCCTTCGATGAATGTCCGCCGGGACAGAGCGATTACCAGTACGCCAAGAACAGTCTCATGCTCACCCAGCGCTGGCTAGACCGCTGCATCAAGCGGTTCAACGAAACCGAGCCTCTCTACGGCTACCAGCAGAGCCTCTTCCCTATCGTCCAGGGCTGCACCTTCCCGGAACTGCGCCGCGAAGCAGCCAAATACATTGCCGACAAGGGAGCCGACGGAAATGCCATCGGCGGACTTGCCGTAGGAGAGCCTACCGAGGTGATGTATGAGATGATAGAAGTAGTGAACGAAATCCTGCCGAAAGACAAGCCGAGATATCTGATGGGCGTAGGAACCCCGCAGAACATTCTCGAAGCCATTGAGCGCGGCGTAGACATGTTCGACTGCGTAATGCCAACCCGCAACGGCCGCAACGCCATGCTCTTCACCTATCAGGGCACGATGAACATGCGCAACAAGAAGTGGGAGAAAGATTTCAGTCCGGTAGATCCCGACGGCTGCGACATCGACCTCGTAACCACGAAGGCCTACCTCCACCACCTCTTCAAGGCCCAGGAGCTGCTGGCGATGCAGATAGCCAGCATCCACAACCTCTCTTTCTATCTGCGCCTCGTGACCGATGCCCGCCATCATATCGAGCAGGGCGATTTCGTGGCATGGAAGAATTCCATCATCGACCAGCTTGGCCGAAGAATTTAAGTAAGCAAGCATCATGAAAGATTTTAAGAAAATAAGAAAACACCGCCGGCTCTACCGCACCGGCAGATGGGCTTCCCGCAAGTTCGGGTGGCTCATCAGGGCTGTGCGCTGGCTGGCTCACAAGCTCCGGTTCCTGCGCATCTTCCGGTTTCTCAACCCGTTCAGGTACATCAAGAAGCTCGACTGGTACATTATCAAGAAGTTTCTGGGCTACTATTTCTTCTCCATCGCCCTGATCATCTCCATCGCCATCGTCTTCGACTTCAACGAGAACCTGTCAAAATTCACAGAGCACCATGCACCGGCGCGCGCAATCATCTTCGATTACTACGCCAACTTCGTGCCCTATTTTGCCAACCTCTTCAGTGCGCTGTTCGTGTTCGTGGCGGTCATCCTCTTCACCACCAAGCTGGCTAGCAATTCCGAAATCATCGCCATCCTGGCGTCAGGCGTTTCATTCAAGCGACTCCTTCGCCCATACATGATAACCTGCGTGCTGCTCTCAGCGCTCTCCTTCGGACTCTCAGCCTACGTCATTCCCCACGGAACCGTTATCAGGCAGAACTTCGAGACGATGTACAAGAACAAGAAGAAGAATACCAGTGCCGAGAATGTACAGCTGCAGGTAGACAAGGGAGTGATTGCCTATATGCAGCATTACGACAACAGCATGAAACGCGGCTACGGATTCTGCCTCGACAAGTTCCAGGACAAGAAACTCGTAAGCCACCTTACAGCGATGGACATCCAGTACGACACCATTTCAGACAGCAAGTATCATTGGAAACTGAGCAACTGGAAAATCCGCAAGCTCCAGGGCATGAAGGAGCATATTACGAGCGGAGCCCAGAAGGACACCATCATCATGATGGAACCTACCGACCTGGTTTATTCCAAGGGTCAGCAGGAAACCTTCACCAGTCCAGAGCTCCGCGATTACATCTCCAAGCAGATCAACCGCGGTTCGGGCAACGTAGTGCAGTACGAGGTAGAATACCACAAGCGCATCGCCTCCTCCTTCGCTTCGTTCATCCTCACCATCATCGGTGTTTCCCTCTCAGCCCGCAAGCGCAAGGGCGGCATGGGAGCAGCGTTAGGCGTGGGTCTAGCCCTGAGTTTCGGCTACATCATGCTCCAGACGGTTTCTGCCACCTTCGCCATCCAGGCCAACTTCCCGCCTGTGCTGGCAGCGTGGCTTCCAAACTTCCTCTTCGCCATCGTAGCCTACTTCTGCTACCGCAAGGCACCGAGGTAATTATCAATTAACTGAACTTTCGCATGTGGTTCAAGTACGGGCTGAAGGCCCCAAAGCTCCAGAAGCAGCACGCCCTGAAAGGGCAGAAGCTCCTAGCCCAGGGCATCGCCCTGGGTATAATGGCAATCAGT
>JAJWJX010000077.1:0-12439 GCA_021623045.1 Segatella copri
GAAAATAGGAGGCAAATGCCTTTTATGATTAGCATTTACCTCCTACCCGATTTGTTTTTTATTGTTTCAGAACCGAGTTCTTCTTTTCTTTTTCGAATCTTTATTCCTCCATCAACTTGCGGTAGCGACCCTTCTTGATTTCTGTATCGCCAAGACGGCGTGCCTTGTTGATTTCATACTCAGAATAGCTGCCCTCGAAGAAGAATACCTCACCATTGCCCTCGAAGGCAAGAATGTGGGTACAGATTCGGTCGAGGAACCAGCGGTCGTGGCTGATTACCACCGCACAACCGGCAAATGCCTCCAAACCTTCCTCCAAGGCACGCAGCGTGTTCACGTCGATATCGTTGGTAGGCTCATCGAGGAGCAATACGTTGCCCTCCTGTTTCAATGCCAAGGCCAACTGCAGGCGGTTACGCTCACCACCCGAGAGAACGCTGCAGAGCTTGCTCTGGTCGGTGCCCGAGAAGTTGAAGCGGCTGATGTAAGCACGTGCATTCACATCTCTGCCACCCAGACGCAAGGTCTCGTTGCCCTGAGAAATCACCTCGTAAACGGTCTTTTGTGGGTCGATGTCCTTGTGCTGCTGGTCAACATAAGCCAACTTCACGGTCTCACCCACCTCGAATGTACCGCCATCAGCCTGATCCAAGCCCATAATGAGGCGGAAGAGGGTAGTCTTGCCGGCTCCGTTAGGACCGATCACACCTACAATGCCGTTAGGAGGAAGCATGAAGTTGAGGTCGTTGAAGAGAACTTTCTCGCCGAACGCCTTCTTTACATGCTGAGCCTCGATAACCTTGTTGCCCAGACGAGGACCGTTAGGGATGAAGATTTCCAGCTTCTCCTCACGCTCCTTCTGCTCCTGGTTGAGCATCTGCTCGTAAGAGTTCAGACGAGCCTTACCCTTAGCCTGACGTGCCTTAGGCGCCATGCGAACCCATTCTAACTCGCGCTCCAATGTCTTGCGGCGCTTAGAGGCAGTCTTCTCCTCCTGAATCATTCGCTTGGTCTTCTGGTCGAGCCAAGAAGAGTAGTTGCCCTTCCATGGAATACCCTCGCCACGGTCCAACTCCAGAATCCACTCGCTCACGTCGTCGAGGAAGTAGCGGTCGTGGGTTACGGCGATTACGGTACCCTCATACTGCTGCAGGTGCTGCTCCAGCCAGTCGATGCTCTCTGCATCCAGGTGGTTGGTAGGCTCATCGAGCAGGAGTACGTCCGGCTTCTGTAGGAGCAGGCGGCAGAGAGCCACGCGGCGGCGCTCACCACCCGAGAGATTGGTAACAGACCAATCGCCAGGAGGACAGTGAAGGGCAGCCATCGCACGCTCCAGCTTGGAGTCGATATTCCAGGCATCGGTAGCATCAATGATATCCTGCACCTCAGCCTGACGCTGCATCAGCTTGTCCATCTTATCAGGGTCTCCGTAATATTCTTCGAGACCGAACTTATTGTTGATGTCCTCGTATTCTGCGAGTGCATCATAGATTTTCTGCACACCCTCCATCACGTTTTCCTTCACGGTCTTGTTCTCGTCGAGCGGAGGATCCTGAGGCAAGTAGCCCACAGAGTAGCCTGGGCTCCAAACCACCTCACCCTGGGTAGGTTGCTCAAGTCCTGCGATGATTTTCATCAACGTAGATTTACCGGCACCGTTCAAACCGATGATACCGATTTTTGCTCCGTAGAAGAACGATAGGTAGATGTTCTTCAGAATCTGTTTCTGGTTTTGTGGGATAATCTTAGATACGCCCACCATTGAGAAGATAATCTTCTTGTCGTCAACTGTTGCCATATATATAAATTAATGTGTATTTGTGAATTTATAGAATTTCTATTTGTCTCCATATTCATCGAAACTTTTGGTCTTGGGGTTGCCAAGAATGTCGATGACTTCCTGTTTGGTCATACCACGAGTCTTGAAACTTGTCAGCCCATTCTAATGTAGTCTGAATACAATGGGAACGGTATAGCGTACGCGTGTAGCCTCGCCCCTTATTTTGCCGGGTGTCCATTTCCCCAATGTGCTCACAACACGGATGCCTTCCTGTTCGAAGTGAGTGCGAATTTCTGAGCGGACTTGGGTTTGCTCAGCTCCTGACAGCTTGTTGAATTCTTTGCCGTTAGGGTTGTCTAACACCTGGTAACTTTTTATTCCGACATCAGAGACGTTTCCATCTTTCTCGACGATAAATTCCACTTTTACTTTGGCCGCGGCTTTATACTTTTGGCACAACTTTGGAAACTTGGTATTGACGGCTAGTTGCTTCATCAAGAGCGCCTTTCCACCAGGGTAGTGGGGCATCTCTATAAAGGCTGTTAGCTTACCTAAATTGTCGAGCGAGTCCAGCTTCTGCATCATTTCCTCGGCATTGACGGTAGAGAAGTATACTTTTCCCTCAGGGTCGATGAGGTAGGAGGTTGGAATCCATGAGATGTGGTAATCCTTGGAAATCTGAGTTTCCTTCCATTTCTTTCCCTCGCAGTATTGCATCCACTGGTCGTAGTGGTTGCTGCTGAGATATTTGTTCATCTTTTCCTTGTCGGTATCGAATGAAACCCCGACGAGCTGTATCTTCGTGAGATATTTTTTTGATATTTCTTTTACCTTTGGCATGTCCTTGCGACAGTCTGGACACCATGAAGCCCAGAAGTCGAGTACAGTCCATACGCCTGGTACCACCTTGTCGTCTGCATCGGTCTTGGTCTTCCAATCGGACAGACGGAATATTTTCTCGCCTGTCTTGTCATTGGTGATTTGGAAGTCAGGTGCCTCAGTACCAACTGGTAGCAACTCTGTGGTTGTTTGTGCTCTGCCGACAACAGCTGTTGCCAAGAGCAAAAATAATGTAATCTTCATATCTTTTGTCGTTTAAAAAAGGTGAATCATGTATATTGATGCGAACATCATTCGTGGCAAAGATACGCTTTTTTTCTTGAATTACCAAAGAAAAAAGATGTTTTCGTAATAAAATCAAGAGATTTATTTTGTATTGTCTTCGAATTATATTATCTTTGCAGAAGATAAGCTGCACTCGGCAATTTGAAAGCAAGCTTTCATTGCGCTCGTTTGCATTATCTTTGCAAGCAAACTTTAAAAGAAAGGAATAATATGGATGCAACCTATATAGACCTGACTGTTCGCCTATCTCTGGCTCTCATTTTGGGAGGAGCGATAGGTATCGAAAGAGAATACCGTGCCAAGGAAGCGGGTTTCCGCACTCACTTCCTTGTAGCCCTGGGTAGTGCCCTTTTCTGTGTAGTTTCCCAGTATGGATTCGGCTTTGATCTGAAGGATTCCTCGCGTGTGGCCGCTCAGGTGGTTTCGGGCATCGGATTCCTGGGTGCCGGTACCATCATCTTCCAGAAGAATGTGGTCCGAGGCTTGACTACGGCTGCTGGCTTATGGGTGACGGCAGCTATCGGATTGGCTTGCGGAACGGGCATGTATGTGGCTGCAGCTATTACTACGGTAATGGTGTTGCTGGGACTGGAGGTGTTGAATTATCTGATACCGCAGTTGGGAACCACTACCATCGAACTGAATTTCTCTGCCCCGTCAAGGGACAGCGTGAAGGAATTCATCAGTAAAATCAAGCAGAAAGGCATGGAAGTTCATTCTTATGAACTGAAAGAGCGAAGATTTTCTAAGGAAGAATTTGTGGAAGCGAGTATCGAAATAAAAGCCAAACGGGGTTTCCATACGCTGGAGATTCTGGATTATATGAATGATTTCTCGGACGTCACGATTTCGACGATTAAATAGAAGAAAAAGATAAAAAGGAGTTAAGACCATCATCTTAACTCCTTTTTATCTTTATATGCTTAGAAAATCCTAGCCAGATAGTCGTAGTGTTCGCCTTCTGCTACCAGTTCGCCATGCAAGCCGCAGCTTTCGGCGATGGATTTGAGCAATGGGAAATCTACGTAGAGCCAGTCGAAACAATCTCCCTTAATGTCTTTGTAAATCATCTGATAATCCACTTCACCATAGTAGGCACCATTCAGATTGATGTCGAAACTTCCGTCTTCATTCTCATAAATATACTTGAGGTCGGAGGAGTCGATGAGAATCTGTCCGTCCTTGTTGAGCAAAGCCTTGAGACGGTTGAAGAGGGTAGGGAGATGTTCTATCTTTCCGGCGATACCCGTTCCGTTCATCAGAAGGAGGATGGTATCGAACCCTGTTTCCAGATGTTCATCGAAAAGATTGATGCATTCCGCATCCTTTACTCCTCTCAGTTCCATCGCTTCGCAGCTCAGAGGTGAAATATCAATGGCTTTTACCTCCAAGCCCTTCTCCTGTAAGGCGAGCGTATGGCAGCCGCTGCCGGCTCCGATATCCAGCACCTTTCCTTTGGCAAGCTGCAAGGCTTTCAGTTCCAGCATCGGCATTTCCTCAACTTTTCTGAAGAGATGTTTCACCGGCATCTCGTCTTCTTCGAACATAGAAGAGAGCACACGTAATCTTCCTGCTTTCCCCGATTTCTGATAATCAAGGATAGCGGCGCCCATCGGGTCTTTGTCTTTTGATAATATCTTTGTATTCATTTATTTTGCAATTTTTTAGTGCAAAATTAATGCTTTTTCATTGAATATGCAAGTTTTGAGAAGATATTCTGCTGCTTCTTAATATTTCTCCTACCTTTTGCTTTTCGCTGTCGAAGCTGAATTGCTGATAGATGATAGTGGCATTCTGCAAATCTACGATATGAGGAGCCATCAGTCTGAGGGCTTTCAGCTTGCGGTCACCAAAAGTGAATATATTCATCATGCTGACGGCTTGGGCGCAGGAATAGTAACAGCCGAGGCTAGCCACTTCTATCAGGTCGAACTTGTTGTCATCAAAGCTTGCCTTCTTCACCTTATTATATAGTTTGGTGAAGGAAGCATCATCGAGACAATAGCCGTAATCCATTCTGCCATCTGGATCACATCTTCCATCGTAGATGGGTGGAGTTGGGTGTGGTTGCTGTACATTCGACGTCTGTCTGTTGGGTTCTATGATTCTTGTATCGTACTGCACAACCTTTCCGTTTCTGTCGAAGAAGACCGTGATGTACTTGGAATCTCCAAACAGATTATTATATTTGGCATATTCCCATTTGTCCCCAAACATGTCGAAACTGGTGAGCTTAGGTTCTCCAAGAATGGCTATTACTTCCTGCTTGGTCATTCCCCGCTCCACGTTTCTTTTTCCCTTAGCCGAAGCCGAGAGGCATACGGCAAACATCAATATGGTTGTGGCGATGAGTGCCATCCAATCATTTCTTTTCATAAGCGATACTGTTTTTATAAGTTATTATATTGTTTTATGGTTGCAAAAGTACATTTTTCTTTCGAAAAGAAGCGAGATGAATTCCCTAAAGTAGAAAGGAAAATCCCTATTCCCGATATTTGTCATTTGTTTCGCTTTTCGGGAATGGCTGTGATTATAAAAAGAGATTATTATTTACTGCTAAAGCCTAATATGGCTGAATAAACGCACCGAGACGACTGTGTAAGTAATGAAAGGCGTTTAATCAGGTTCAATGAACTGATATATTAAGTATAAGAAGCCTGTTTCTAGAAGATTCTGACTGCAGTCAGCAGCTCTGCTGAGCCTAGTCAGCAGGTCTGCCGACTGCAGTCGGATGGTCTGCTGAGCCTAGTGGCAACCCTCTTAAGTTGTACGACTATGTACCAACTTTTGGGTCGAACCATGAAGCGAATAAGTTTACGGCAAGACATCCGCAGCAAAAAATTGTGGCAGACACAACAATGACTCGAAGTAATACAAAGAAGAAAATAAAATGAAAAAGTCCGTGAGCATTCATTGCCCACGGACTTTTTTAATTATCTTATTCTTATAAATGTCTTATGCCTTGAAGCTCTCCAAGTCTTCTGCCTTGAAGTTCTGGATGTATGCTGAATGACCGAGAACTTCCTCCTCTGCCATGCGAACATATACGTTGGCACTCTTGGCAAACATCTCTGGTGCCTTGGTTGCATCGTCGAGGATGAGGAGAGACATCACGATGTCGCCAGTCATGTTGTAGAGACGGCGAGCCAGGAAGTCGTGAACTGCCTGATCGTTAGCCTCCTTCACCTTGTTGATGGCTGCCTCGTAAAGTTCTACGAGCTTAGCTACACGCTCCTTCAATGGCTTCAAGTCATCTGATACCTCATTCTCCAACATCTCCTTGATGATGCTGAGATAAGTACCGTTGGTGATGTAGCGGATGGCTGCAACAACCTGAAGCTGGGTGGTACCCTCGTAGATAGAGAAGATGCGGGCATCACGGAACAAACGCTGGCACTTGTACTCCATGATGAAACCAGAACCACCGTGAATGCTGATGGCATCGTATGCATTCTGGTTGGCATACTCAGAGTTCATACCCTTTGCCAATGGAGTGAACGCATCAGCCAAGCGGGTGTATTTCTTCATCTCCTGACGCTCCTCTGGAGTGAGCTTAGTGTCGCGGGCGATGTCTTCCAACGCCTTGTAGATATCTACGTAGCGAGCACAGCAGTAGAGGAGTGAACGGCCTGCATCCAACTTAGCCTTCATTCTTGAAAGCATGTCGTAAACGGCTGGGAAGTTGATGATCTTCTCACCAAACTGAGCACGCTCCTTGGCATAAGCCAGGCCCTCGTTGTAAGCCTCCTGCTCAACACCTACACTCTGAGCTGCAATACCCAGACGGGCACCGTTCATCAGAGCCATCACGTACTTAATCAAACCGAGACGGGTGTTACCGCAAAGCTCAGCCTTGGCATTCTTGTAAACCAACTCGCAGGTTGGAGAACCGTGAATACCCAACTTGTGCTCGATGTGACGAACGGTTACGCCACCATCACGCTTGTCGTAGATGAACATAGAAAGACCACGACCATCCTTGGTACCTTCCTCTGAACGAGCCAGAACCAGGTGGATGTCTGAGTCACCATTGGTGATGAAACGCTTCACACCATTCAGACGCCATGTGCCGTCCTCATCCTGTGTAGCCTTCAGCATTACGCGCTGCAAGTCAGAACCTGCATCAGGCTCAGTCAAGTCCATACTCATGGTCTCGCCTGCGCAGATGCGAGGAATGTACTTCTGGCGCTGCTCCTCAGAACCGAACTCATAGAGTGTATCGATACAGCTCTGGAGAGACCAGATGTTCTGGAAACCGGCATCGGCAGCAGCGATAATCTCTGAAGCCATAGAGAAGATGGCGTTAGGCAAGTTCAAGCCGCCGTAACGGCGAGGCATTGACAAGCCCCAGAGGCCAGCCTTGCGGGTAGCATCGAGGTTCTCGAATGTCTTGCTGGCATAAATCATGCGGCCATTCTCCAGGTGTGGACCTTCGAGGTCAACATCCTCAGAGTTTGGTTCGATGATGTTAGCAGCTACATCGCCGGTAATATCCAGCAATCGCTTGTAGTTCTCGATGGCATCCTCGTAGTTTACTGGAGCATCTTCAAACTGGTCTTTTTCTACATAATTTCTTTCCTTCAAGTCCACAACACGCTTCATAAGCGGATGATTCAAGTGGAACTCTATCTCAGGATGGTCTGTATAATAATTAGCCATATTTTTTTATTTTTGGAAGGAGTTAAAGGAGTTAAGGAGTTAAAGGAGTTAAGACAACACCTTTATCTCCTAAAATGCTAGCTGATAGCACTATTGTTTATAACACCTTTACAATATGCATTTAGAAGTTTACTAGCTTCTTCAATACTTATGCATAATGCCTCAAATTCACCTTTCTGCAAGAAATTTAAATCTCTTGATAAGATAATGTAATCTCTACATTCCTCAAGGCTTCCTTGCGAAATGTTGAAGAAACGGAGTTTGTCAGCTTTGCTAAGTTTCTTGTAGCCTTCTGCAATGTTTGCTTCGATAGACACAGCTGCTCTTCTGAACTGGGAAATCAATCCAAATCGCTCTACTTCAGGAAAATGTCCTGTTACCCGATAAACGAGTAATACAAAAGCATGAGCCTTCTGCCAAGCATAAATATCTTCGAATCTAAACATACAAATACTATTGTCTTAACTACTTTAACTCCTTAACTCCTTAACTCCTTGTATATTATTTACTTTGAATTCTGCTTGTAGTACTTGATGAGCTTAGGAACCACATCCTCAACATTACCGTTGATAACGTAGTCGGCAATCTTATTGATTGGAGCATCAGGATCGTTGTTTACAGAGATGATGATGCCTGAATCCTGCATACCGGCGATGTGCTGAATCTGACCAGAGATTCCGCAAGCGATATATACCTTAGGATGAACGGTAACACCAGTCTGACCAATCTGACGGTCGTGATCTACCCAACCTGCATCTACAGCAGCACGGGAAGCACCTACCTCGCCATGGAGGAGATGAGCCAATTCGAAGAGCTGGTCGAAGCCTTCCTTGCTTCCTACGCCATAACCGCCGGCTACGACGATGGCAGAACCCTTCAGATTGTGCTTGGCAGCCTCTACGTGGTGGTCGAGTACCTTTACTACGAAGTCCTCAGCAGGAACATACTTGCTTACCTCAGGGTAAACTACTTCCTTCTTGCACTCACCCTCGTAGATGCTCTTCTGCATCACGCCAGAGCGGACTGTAGCCATCTGTGGACGGTGGTCTGGGTTTACGATGGTAGCCACGATGTTACCACCGAAGGCAGGACGAATCTGATAGAGCAGACCCTCGTAGTGCTTGCCGCTCTTCTTGTCGTCGTAATCACCAATTTCAAGTTCTGTACAGTCGGCGGTAAGACCGCTGGTCAATGAAGAAGAAACACGAGGACCGAGGTCGCGACCGATAACGGTAGCACCCATCAGTGCAATCTGAGGCTTCTCCTCCTTGAAGAGGTTGACGAGAATGTCAGTATGAGGAGCTGAAGTATATGGGAACAATCCCTCAGCATCGAAAACAAATAATTTATCTACACCATAAGGGAGAATCTGATCCTCTACCTGACCCTTGATGCCGGTACCTGCTACGATGGCATGGAGCTCCACGCCCTGCTGGTTAGCGAGCTTACGACCCTTGGTGAGCAATTCCTGAGATACTTCGGCAACGGTTGTGCCTTCTACCTCGCAATATACAAATACGTTGTTCATTGTCTTTTCAAAATTATCCGATAATACTTTCGTTCAACAATTCCTTCATCAGTCCGTCGATGTCTTCATCGCTGCTGGTCAAGGTCTTGCTTTCCTTAGCCTGGAACACGATGTTCTTCACGGCCTTCACCTTGGTAGGTGAACCGCTCAAACCGCACTGTGCAGGGTCGCCGTCAACATCGACAACACTCCACTGGTTCAGAGTGAGGTAAGGGCGCTCTTCATAGAGGTTGGCCCAAGGCTCATCACCCTTGCGCTCCATAGGGCAGGTAGCGTATTTATATTTCATTACGAGCTTCACGTTGCATGGGCGACATGGAGCAGCACTTCCGTTTACGGTGATAACCAATGGCAATGGAGCCTCAACAGTCTCCACACCACCATCAATGAGGCGGCGTATAGTAGCCTTGCCATCCTCTACCTTGAGGATTTCCTCTGCGTAGGTTACCTGGTTCAATCCCAACTTCTGAGCCACCTGCGGACCTACCTGGGCTGTATCACCATCGATAGCCTGGCGACCACCGATCACGATGTCAACGTCACCAATCTTCTGGATACCAGTAGCAAGGGCATAGGAAGTAGCCAATGTATCAGCACCGGCAAAGAGACGGTCGGTAAGCAACCAACCCGTATCAGCACCACGATAAAGACCCTGGCGGATGATTTCGCCAGCACGTGGAGGACCCATAGTCAAAATACCAACTGTAGAACCTGGATTCTGCTCTTTCAATCGGAGAGCCTGCTCCAATGCGTTCAAATCTTCAGGATTGAAGATTGCAGGAAGGGCTGCGCGATTTACTGTGCCTTCGGCGGTCATCGCATCCTTACCCACATTTCTTGTGTCAGGTACTTGCTTGGCAAGTACTACGATTTTTAAACTCATATTTTTAAAAATGGTTATTGTTATAATTTCCTAAGTTTGTTAGTGCTCAGTACTCAAGTTGTACGTCGTCTAGTGCGATTGTCAGACTTGCTATCGTCTAATAAGTTACTGTCCAATGTTCAATTTGGGACAAAACACGGGGGCAAAAGTAACACTTTTTTATGGCTTACGCAAATATTTTATTAAAAAAATGCACATTTAGGCTTGCTTTGTGCGCAAAACGCAAGAAATGTGCAAGTTTTTTAGAACGTCCGTACTTAACTTTGCTGGCTTATTCAAAGCTCTTGAGTCGAGCGATATATTTGCCTAGAATGTCGAATTCGATATTCACTACCGTTCCCACTTCGATGTCGCAGAAGTTGGTATTCTCTCTGGTATAAGGAATGATGGCAACGGTAAATGTGTTGTCTGTAGGATCACAGACGGTGAGCGAAACGCCGTTAACGGTAACGCTGCCCTTGTCCACCGTGAAATAGCCTTTTCTTGCCATTTCCTTGTTGAGCTCATATTCGAAAGTAAAATAAGTAGAGCCATCAGCGTCTTTCATTGCGATACATTTGGCAGTCTCGTCCACGTGTCCCTGTACGATATGACCATCCAGACGGCCGTTCATCACCATAGAACGCTCTACGTTTACCTTGTCGCCCACCTTGAGCAGACCCAGATTACTGCGGTCCAGGGTTTCCTTCATGGCGGTAACAGTATAGGTACCGTCCTTGATTTCCACCACGGTGAGGCAGACGCCGTTATGCGCCACGCTCTGGTCGATGCCGAGTTCATCAACAAAAGAGCATCTCAATGTGAAGTCGATGTTCTCCTTATCATGTCTAATAGCTACGACGGTAGCCATTTCTTCTACGATTCCACTAAACATATATTCTATTTTATTTGGTTTCATTATTATTTAGAATGCAAAGATATTGCATTAGCTAGAAACAGCCAAATTATTTAAGTTCTTTTGATAAAATAAGCAAGATATATTTGTTTAATTGCCATATTTTTTATATTTTTGCACATTATAATATATAAACATTTGAAGACAATGGAAATCAAGGAAGGATATATGCCCTTCATGGGCTATCAAACATATTATCGTATCGTAGGTAAAACAGAGGAGGGCAAGAGCCCTATCATCCTCTTGCATGGTGGACCAGGCAGTACCCACAACTATTTCGAGCTATTGGATAGGGTAGCGGAATCAGGTAGAGCTGTCATCATGTACGACCAGTTGGGCTGTGGCAACTCATTTGTGGAGGGACATCCCGAACTCTGGACTCCTGAGACTTGGCTCAACGAACTCTGTGTGCTAATCGACTATCTCCACATCGACCATTTTCATCTCTTGGGACAGTCGTGGGGTGGCATGCTCGCCATCATCTATCTGATAGAGAAGCAAGCAAAGGGCGTGAAGTCAGCCATCCTCAGCAGCACTCTTTCGAGCAGCAAGCTTTGGGCAAGTGAGCAACATCGCATGATTAAGTTTATGTCGGAGGAAGACCAGCGTGCCATCGCTGAGGCTGAGGCGAAGGATGACTTTTCGAGCGAGGCGTATGCCAAGGCGAATGAACACTTCATGCTCCTGCATTGTGCAGGCGAGGTAACGGAGGATAGCCCAGAGTGTCTTCGCCGAAAGAAGCGTGCAGGTGCTGAGGCTTATCTCTATGGTTGGGGACCAAATGAATACACCCCGACTGGCACGCTTCGTGATTATGATTACACCGACCGCCTTGGCGAGATACAAGTGCCATGCTTGGTGATGAGTGGCACCAACGACCTCTGTACTCCATTGGTAGCAAAGACACTTTATGATGGTATCCAAGATTCCAAGTGGCATCTCTTCGTAGGAGCGAGACACATGCCTTTCGCTGAGCAAAATGATGAATATTGCAAGGTGTTGGAAGAATGGATGGAGGAGAAAGATTAGGCTCTTTAGAATTAGAAACGGTTCAATTCCTCATTACCAGCACCCTTACCCTTGTATCGGTTCTTAGATGTGTTAAAGTTATATTGCAATGTCAAGAGCAAGGCACGGCTGTCGCTGGTGCTGCTTTGCCAAAGCGTAACATCCTTATTGTAGAATCGTATGTCACGATTGCTTTTGTTGAAGATGTCGTTAGCTTCAAGCGTAACCGAGAAACGATTCTTGCAGAAAGCCTTGTAAAGCTTGGCATTGAGGCTAGAGGAAGAACTGAGCTGCATGTTTTCCTTGTTTCCACGGCTGTTCCATTTAAACTCTTTATTAAAGTAAACGATTTATAAGTTGTCCATAATTAAAAAACTGTGTCAAACTACATTTATTGTAGTTTGACACAGTTTAGTTTACTCTCTCAAATTTTATTTTATTTTTCCCTTTCAAGCAAAGTTATTTAGTTGTGTTTTAAGCCATTAGAACTCTTATTTCTTAAAATATTCCATTAGTGTCCAATAAAAATTGGACACGTTAATTAATTAATCAAATAGTCCC
>JAJWJX010000022.1:0-51209 GCA_021623045.1 Segatella copri
CGGAAGACGAAAGTAGGAGAAAAACTACTTCGTTTTCCTCCTACTCGATTTATAAAAAAAGAGATTCCGAAACGCTGTTGAGCTTATTCCGAAATCTCTAATCCTTCTATGTTTGTGATATTACTTCTTCTAAAACCTTTATCCCAAGTTATCACGAAATCTTTTTGTTGTTCAGCATGGAAACGGTAATAGGCTTGCTCGTCCATTTCGCCACTGCATACATATTGGTTTCCGTTAATATGAAGTGTTGTTCCTTTGCTGGCATTGCGTATCGTGAGCCGGATGGTTCCACGGAACGGACGTCCGAAGTCTATACGGCATCCCTGATGATCAAATTCCTCCTGGTATGGTTCTAATACCATTTGAAGTTTGTTCTGGGTGAGGTATGGCAGCTGGTCAACAAAGATATAGTTTACCGTATCTTTGAAGGCGCCTGTCGGATGAACCCATCCTGAAGATTGGTATTCAGCCGATTTCCACTCAGTAGTGTATATTCTATTGTCAAAGTGTTCCTTTTCGTTGTAACTGCCGCCCTTCAGGGGCTTGCACCACCATGTTTCGTCTGCTTTATGATAAAAAGGAACAGAGTCTGTATACCAGCCATGAAGTTCCAGCGAGAGTTGTTTGCTCTTATTTCTTATTCTTCCTGGTGCATACCAGACCGCGATGATGTTTTCGCCCTTTTTCAGATATCTGGAGATATCTATGGTTTGCATCAGAAGGATGCTGTCTCTGGCTCCTTCGTTGAAAATGCTTGGCGTAGCATTTCTTTCGTTGATGTATAGGCGGGTATTTCCTCCACTTGCCATGTTTATCTCAGCCTTTAAAGGCTTTTGATCAAGATGATAGATTTTCCTGTATAATATCTCAGAAGAATCGTTGGGGAATGGATATGATACCCAATGGGTACCGAATTCCTGTGCATAGGAATTCAGCACCCAGAGAGTTGTAAAGATGAGAATTGTAAAATATCTCATAGATGTTTATTTGTCTATTTTATGAGTTTTGTTTCGCCAGCCTTGAAATTTAATGCTTTCTGCTTACCATTATACTTGACGGTCAGGTTTCCGGCATTCTTGCTGGTGATGGAAGCTTTGCTGACCTTTCCTCCGTTCCATACGAGATTAATCTCGTAGTTTCCTCGTGCTTTGATACCCTTAATTTCGCCTGCAGGCCATTCTTTAGGTAGAGCAGGAAGAAGATGCATAGTCTCGCCATCGCATTGCATCAGCATCTCGCATACGCCTGCTGTGCCTCCGAAGTTGCCATCTATCTGGAAAGGTGGATGGGCATCAAAGAGGTTAGGGTAGGTGCCACCGCTGTGGTGTTTGCTATCCTTGTAGACTTCAGGGCTTACGTAGGTGAGCAGCTTGCGGTATATCTGATAAGCTTTGTCGGCACGATGCAGACGAGCCCAGAGGTTGATTCTCCAGCCTGTACTCCAACCGGTGGAATTATCGCCCTTGATTTCCAGGGTTTTGGTTGCGGCAGCAGCAAGTTCCGGAGTCTTGTTTACCGAAATCTGATGGAATGGATAGAGCCCCAGCAGGTGTGACTGGTGGCGATGATGCCAATCCTGGTCTTCCCAATCGTGGTACCATTCCATCAGATTGCCTCGCTTACCGATGTGGTAAGGGCGCAGGCGATTGAGGGCTGATTGCAACTGCTGCTGGTAATCGTTGTCGATGCCCAGGGCTTTTGCTCCCTTGATGGTATTCTTGAAGAGCTCGCGGATGATGGCGAGGTCGGCGGTTCCGCCATAGAAACTGCTGCCACGGTAGCCCTTATCGGTGATGTAATCTGCCTCTGGCGATGTGCAAGGAGCAGTAATCAGCTCGTTTGGATTGTGTGGATTCGGGATGAGCCACGCAAGCAGGAAGTCGGCAGCCCCCTTCATCAGCGGATAGGCTGTATTGCGAAGATATTCGGTATCGCGGGTATAGTCATAGTGATCCCAAAGGGTTTCTACAAGCCAGGCTCCACCCATAGCCCAGTTGCTCCATTGCGGACTTTCGTTTCCGGTTCCTACAGGATTGGTCATTGCCCAGGCATCAGTGTTGTGTCCAGCGCACCATCCCTTATCGATACCATAGAAGTGCTGGGCATTGTGGCGACCTGTCACAGCCATACCCTCTACCAATCCGTCTACTGGGGCTACCAGTTCTGAGAGGTTCGCAACTTCTGCCGGCCAGTAATTTTCTTCCAGATTGATGTTGATGGTATAGTTGCCGCGCCATGGCGAACGGAGGGCTGGTGCCCAGAGTCCCTGCAGGTTGGCAGGCACTCCCTTGGTTCTACTGCTGCTGATGAGCAGGTATCTGCCATACTGGAAATAGAGCTGTTCCAGATAAGGGTTGCTCTCGTGGTTGTCGCTGTAGGCGAGCAACTGTTTGTCGGTAGGGCGGGTGGCATCAAACTTGGCTCCTTTCAGGTTCAAACTTACTCTATCAAAGAGTTTCTTGTAGTCGGCGATGTGACGCTGTTTGAATTCTTCGTAAGTGAAGTTGGCAAGGTGCCAGGCTTCATCGGTTACGTTCTCAATGTATGGAGCTCCTTCCTTCACAGGATGCTTGTCGAATCCGTTGTAACTTGTTTCGTTTACGAGATAGATGATAGCCTCGCTCACATCCTTCAGATGGAGTACAGAATCGCTTGCCCACACTTTTCCGTCGGTGTTCTTCACCTGAAGCATGGCACAGTAATGCGTACTGTTGGCTTCATCGCCGAGAACATGTCCCGTCATGGTGAGCTGTCCTCTGGATGCTTTTACCTGATGGGGAATGAGGGAAGTGAGTGAGATGTCGCTGTTGATGGATCTCTTCTGGGAGGCACTCAGCTTGATGGCAATCATCTTGTCGGGATAAGAAGCAAAATACTCTTTGCTGTATTGGATGCCGTTGCGTTTGTAGTGAACAGTAGCCAGGGAGTTGTCGAGGCTCAGTTCGCGGTAATAATCCGTAAACTCGCCCTGGTTGCAGTCTTTGATGTTGATCATGCCCAGTGGCTGATAGAACTCCGAGTTATGGCCTTGCACATAGTGTTGCAGGGAATCGGCGGTCTTGTAATCCTCCTTGAACAGCGCCTCTCTGATTTTCGGAATCCACTTGTAGGCTTCGCCACCTTCGTTGGGATTCACAGGCACGCCCGTCCAAAGGGTGATGTCGTTGAGCTGGATAGAGTCATTATTGGCTCCACCATAAACCAGCGCACCCAGTTTGCCATTGCCTAATGGCAGTGACTCTTCGAAGGCGTATGCAGGTTTGTTGTACCACAACTTATTGGGTTGCAGCTCTTTACTTACTGTTGCTGCCTGGCAGTTCCACGTACTAGAGGCAGCTAACGCAATCGTAAAAAATATATGCTTCATAAAGATGGTATTGTTGGTTTTTAAATTCGATGCCCGGAAACGAAGTCGGAAGGTGATGCTCATTGGATGAGGCTATCCAAAAAAGGGGGAAGACTCTCGCTGAGTCTACCCCCAATATGTTCGTGTTAACTTTAAGCGTCGATATTGGCGTAAGTAGCATTCTGTTCGATGAACTCGCGGCGTGGTTCTACATCATCACCCATCAACATAGAGAAAATCTCATCAGCCTGGGCTGCGTTCTCGATAGTAACCTGCTTGAGCAAGCGTGTAGATGGGTCCATAGTAGTTTCCCAAAGCTGCTCTGGGTTCATCTCACCCAAACCTTTGTATCGCTGGGTGTGGATATTCTTGTCTTCTACTCCATCTCCATACTTGTCGATGAATGCCTGGCGCTGCTGCTCTGTATAGCAATACTCGCTTACCTTGCTGCGATAAGTACACTTGTAGAGTGGTGGGGTCGCGATATACAGATGGCCTTCTTCAATAACCTTTGGCATGAAACGATAGAAGAGTGTCATAATCAATGTGTCGATGTGAGAACCATCGACGTCGGCATCGGTCATGATGATAATCTTGTCGTAACGCAACTTGTCGGTATTAGCCTCCTTGCTGTCTTCGCCATCTACACCGAAGCGGACACCGATACTTTGGATGATGTTCATGACAGACTCAGCTTCGAATACCTTGTGCCACTGTACCTTTTCTACATTCAGAATCTTACCACGCAATGGGAGAATAGCCTGACGGAAACGGTCGCGACCCTGCTTGGCAGAACCACCGGCGGAATCACCCTCGACGAGGAAAATCTCGCATTCTTTAGGGTCCTTCATTGAGCAATCGGCAAGTTTACCAGGAAGACCACCACCTGTCATGAAGTTCTTGCGCTGTACGCTCTCACGCGCCTTGCGGGCAGCTATGCGGGCCGTAGCAGCCAGGACAACCTTTTCGCAGATTCGCTTTGCCTCGTCTGGATGTTCTTCCAGATAATCAGACAAAGCCTCGTTTACAGCCTGCTGAACGGCACCTTGTACCTCGCTGTTACCGAGCTTGGTCTTGGTCTGTCCCTCAAACTGAGGTTCAGCTACCTTGATGGAGATAACGGCAGTAAGACCCTCGCGGAAGTCTTCTGGTGCAATCTCTACCTTTGCCTTCTCAATCTGTTTAGAGATGGTTGGGTCAGCTTCTGCGTAAGCCTTCAAGGTGCGGGTCAACGCCATACGGAAACCAGTCAGGTGGGTACCACCCTCAATGGTGTTGATGTTATTGACGTATGAGTGGATATTCTCAGAGTAATCTGTGTTGTACATCACGGCAATCTCGATAGGAATACCCTGCTTTTCTGTCTTCAGATAGATAACATCATCGAAGAGATGAGTGCGGTGACGGTCTACGTAACGGACGAATTCCTTCAAACCATCCTTAGCGTGGAAAACCTGCTCCTTGGTCTTACCTTCCTCGTCAGGGCGCAAATCTCTCAAGGTAATCTTGATGCCTGCATTGAGGAATGCCAACTCGCGCATACGGTTGGCAATGATGTCCCACTTATAGACAGTGTGAGTAAAGATGGTTGGATCTGGCCAGAACTGTTGGCGTGTACCGCGCTTGTTGGTTTCACCTACCACCTTAACCGGATAGAGAGGCTTACCCTTCTCATATTCCTGCTGGTAGATTTTGCCGCCACGGAACACCTGTGACAACATGTGGGTAGAAAGTGCATTCACACAACTTACACCCACACCATGTAAACCGCCAGATACCTTGTAAGAACCCTTGTCGAACTTACCACCTGCGTGAAGCACGGTCATAACGACTTCGAGGGCTGATTTATGTAGTTTCTCGTGCATATCCACAGGGATACCACGACCATTATCTTCTACGGTGATAGAGTTGTCTTCGTTGATGGTAACTTCGATGTCGGTACAGTAGCCCGCCATTGCTTCGTCAATAGAGTTGTCTACAGTTTCGTTTACCAAGTGATGAAGACCCTTTTCGGAGATGTCACCAATATACATCGCCGGACGTTTGCGAACAGCTTCCAGGCCTTCCAGAACCTGAATGTTACTCGCAGAGTAATTATTTGCGTTGTTTTGATTTTCTGCCATTTTAGTATTGTCTTATTTCCGTGCAAAGATACTAAAAAAAGCTGAGAAACAGGAACTTTTGTTTGTGAAAAATCACCAAAAAGTGAAGAAAAAACGTAGAATGTGAACTTTAGCGGCAAAAGTGTCTTGAAAAAGCTGTTTTATAATCGCTTTGTGCGTTTTTATAGGGTATGTTGTAGTATAAACCGGTTGTGATGGGAAGATTTTATGATGCAGGAAATGGGTAGTCGGATTCATAGAAAAGAATAAGGCTGCGACCCCTATAAAGGATTGCAGCCTTATTTATTTCTTTGCTTTGACTTATAAGTTAGGCCAACTTAGCGATGTGCTTTGTAAGACCAGACTTCAAGTTTGCAGCCTTGTTGTCGTGGATAACGTTGATCTTAGCCAACTTGTCTAAAAGCTTCTGAACAGTAGGATAGAGCTTTGCAGCCTCTTCCTTGTCAGACATGTTGCGCAACTTGCGGACAGCATTGCGCATAGTCTTTGCATAATACTTGTTGTGCAAAGCCTTCTTCTTGTCCTGACGGATTCTCTTGATTGATGATTTGTGATTTGCCATCTTCTTTATGTTATTTTTTTTTTATTTCTTAAATGTTTGTAGTCCCTAGCAGAGTCGAACTGCTCTTTAGAGAATGAAAATCTCTCGTCCTAACCGATAGACGAAGGGACCATTGCTTATTTGCGGGTGCAAAGTTACTACTTTTATTTGAATCTAGCAAATTTTTCATGGAAAATTTTCGCTAAATGCGCATTTTTTTGTATTTTTGCCCTGTTTTTTACTAATATTAGGCAAAATGGAGATAAAAACTAGTGCTATCGTATTGCAAACCATCAAGTATGGGGACTCTCAACTTATCGTGGATTTCTTCACCGAAAAGTTGGGAAGACTCTCCTTTATGGTACGTGTGCCTAAGTCATCTAAGGGGAAGATGAAACGGCAGCTTTTCCAACCGCTCATGGTCTTGAATTTAGAATTTGATTATCGCCCCAAGTCAAATCTGCAGCGCCTTAGGGATGTTTCGATTCAGATTCCATTCTCTGATATCCCTTTTTCTCCATACAAACTTGGCATTTCCATGTTCTTGGCAGAACTGCTTTCATATGCAACCCGTCATGAGCAGGCTAATGGTGCGCTCTATCTTTTCATGCAGGAAAGTATCGAATGGTTAGACCATGCTAAAGGTGCTATTGCCAATTTCCATATAGTCTTTATGATTCAGCTCTCTTTTCATTTGGGTTTTATGCCCAATATAGAGAGTGGTATGTCTGGCGATTATTTTGATTTGGTAGATGGATGTTTTGCAGCTCATGTTCCTTCGCATGTACATTATTTAAATAAGGAAGATTCTATGCGGCTCGTGTCTTTGTTCCGTTTAGACTATAAAACAATGCACCTCTACACAATGTCTCGTATGGAACGAAACAGGTGTGTAGAGGTGATACTGGAGTATTATAAACTTCATTTGCCAGGTTTCCCGGAAATGAAGAGTTTTGCTGTTCTTCAGGAACTGTTTGCTTAGTCTTTTCAGGTTTCCTCGCTTGCTTGATGTAAACGGGAAACAGACGTTGGCTATGTCCTCTGTTTAAGCAAAACTGATAACGCCCTGTACTGTAGCATCATCATTATTGTCTTCTTTCGGTTCTGTATTACCGGAAGCTATATTACGGATTTCTTCCAGAGTCTGTCGGGTACGCTTATAGGTAGGCGTGTTTTCTACCTGAAGGATGACATCCTCGTTATCCAAATCTTCCTGGCGGAACAGGAATATGTGTGGATGACGCTTATACTGTGTCGTATTGCCATCGCTGCCATAATAGCGCTTGCGGCGGTCTTCTCTTTCAGCACGTTTCTCCTCTTCTTCAGCGAGACGGCGAGATTCTTCCTCAGTATGTTTCTTGAGGTGGCGGTTCATTCCCTCTACATCCTCGAGTCCGAAACCTGTTGCGAGAACGGTTACCTTTACGCGGCTTCCCAATTCAGGGTCAATGGCAAGACCCCATTTCAGTTCGAAGTCGTCACCGAATTTCTCCATAAAGTCGTTGACATCATTCATCTCGTCCATGGTCAAGCCAGGATTATCTTTCTTCTCGCTTGCAAATGCGATGCTGAGCAGAATCTTCTTAGAGTTGAATACGTCATTATCGTTAAGGAGTGGTGAGTTCAAGGCATCTTCTATCGCTTTCTTTACTCTTCCTTCTCCCTCACCGTAACCTGTACTCATGATAGCCACACCGCCATCTTTCAGTACGGTCTTCACATCATTAAAGTCGAGGTTGATGAGACCATGTACGGTAATGATTTCAGCGATACTCTTGGCAGCTACACTCAAGGTGTCGTCAGCTTTGCCGAAGGCATCGAGAACGGCAAGGTCTGGATAAATCTGGCGAAGACGTTCATTGTTGATTACCAGTAAGGCATCTACATGCTTCGACATTTCCTCTACACCATCCAATGCCTGGTCAATCTTCTTAGGACCTTCAAAACGGAATGGGATGGTTACGATACCAACGGTAAGAATACCTAACTCCTTACTTATTCTGGCGATGACAGGTGCTGCACCTGTACCGGTACCGCCACCCATACCCGCTGTGATGAATGCCATTTTTGTTCCATCGTTGAGCATGTTCTTGATATCTTCAAGAGTCTCTTCGGCAGCCTGGCGTGCCTTGGCAGGTTTGTTTCCTGCACCCAGACCTTCCTTACCTAGCTGCAGGTGTACAGGCACAGGTGAGTCGTTAAGTGCCTGGTTGTCTGTGTTGCAGAGTACGAATGTTACATCGTGTATACCTTCGCGGTACATGTGGTTGACGGCATTTCCACCGCCACCACCAACACCAATCACCTTGATGATGCTATTTTCTTTTTCAGGTTCCCCAAAGTCAAGAATATGAGGAGCGTTTCCATTATCTAGCATAGTCGTATAATCTTTATAGGGTTTATCTATCTGATTTTTTATTTAACCTGTTGTGAAATCTGTTTTCTGATAGCCTGGTCTTTGGCATCTTATTCTTCTTCAGAAATGGTATCTTTCACAAACTTCTTGAAACCTCTCATCATTTTATGGATGAGACTGTTTTCTTTGCGTCTTTTTTCTTCTTCTTCGGCTTCTTTTTCTGCCAGAAGTCTTGCCTCAGCTTCTTCCAGTTCTTTTTGCTTGCGGGCAGCCTCGTCAGCAGCCGCTTTTTCTGCCGCAGTAAGAACAACGCCCTTGCCGGCAGTCTCGTTAGGGTTTCTTGGAGCCTTGTGCTGCTCGGCTGCTACTGGCTTTTCTGCAGAATTGCTGAAGAGATCAGTGCCGATTTCATCACCTGCACAGTTCATGTCTCCCTTTGCCAGGAGTCCCAATACGGTGTTCATTGTACCATCGTGATTGGTAATCTTAGGATCCTTTGAGTTGACTGTTTGAGAAACAAACTTGGCGATGCGTACTTTGTCGATGTGGGTATGTGTCTTGAAAACCTTATCGATTTCAGGCATGTTGCTGCCGCCACCTGTAAGGATGATACCACCCAACAGCTTATCTGAGAATTCCACAGGAATCTGGAACCATGCGTTTTCTACGATTTCCTCTACGCGTGCTTCTACGATTTCGATGAACTTCTTGCTTTCAACCACTCTATCCTTGTCGATAGGGTAGTTCAGGGTCGGGTCGATATTGTTGATATCGGTATAAGCCTTGGCATACTTGAGTTTCATCTTTTCAGCATCAGGCTCTTCAATCTGAAGACAAGTTAAGTCTTTGGTCACGTTGCCGCCGCCCAATGGGATGACAGAGAGATGACGAAGTATACCTTTATAATATACAGAAACGGTTGTTGTATCGGCACCCAAGTCAACAAGCATACAGCCTGCACGCTTTTCAGAGTCTGTCAAAACGCTGTCAGCCATAGCTAAAGGAGCCAGGTACATTTCTGCAATAGGAATGTTGGCATTTTCAAAACAGGTATTGATATTGTTATAGAAGTTCTTGCGCCAAAGTATATTCAGGAAGATGCCTTCCAGATGGTTACACTGTATTCCTACAGGGTCTATCTGGTATTGGTTGTCTATCTTGTATTCCTGAGTTGCAGCATCCAGGATTTCCTGGTCCGGATAGGTCATGTTGCGGTTGATATCCATCAGTTCATTGATCATCTCTTGTGAGATGATGGTGTTACCTGGGAGATCCTTGACAATGACGTTCTTGATACTGCGTATAGAGCGACCGCCCACGCCTACATAGACCTGGGTGATATCTTGTTTCAGTATATTCTTCAACTTCTTGATGATGTTGGTCAAACATTGGCAGGTTTTGTCAATGTTATAGATCACACCCTTTCTGATGCAAGAAGATGAATCTTCCTCTACGGTGGCAAGTACGGTGATGCTGCCGTCTAAATTCTTCTGACCTGCTATACCTGTCATCTTAGATGAGCCAAGTTCGATAGCTACAATAAATTCCTTTGGCATAGTTCTTATATGTTATCTTAATCTGTTTCTATTTTCTATTTAGCTATTTTTATGCTTTTTACATATGATCTGGTTGTCGAATTCGATATTGATATACGAATACTTGTTCCAGCCAGCTTGTGAGAGTCCATACTTATAGAATTTCTCTAATCGATTCATCTTCTTGTTGACGAAATCGTTGATGGCTTGCTCTCGTTTGTCGATGAGGTTGGTCTCTGGCAGGTTACCTATATATATAATGTGGTTGCCTACTCGCGGTACCAGTTCTATTCCTCTATCAGGCAGAACATTGATCTGTTCTATCTGGTTTCGCCAGAGTTCATTCGTCATCAGCGCTTTGCTTAGTAATGAGATATATTTTTTAGCATACCACTTGTTGATGTAGCCCGTTGCGATGATAATGTCGCATGTATAGTTCGTGTTGGGCATGATCTGATTGTGGTCATCAATATAATAGTCCTCGTTGCTGATGCTTTTGATTCTGACGATTGGCATGCGTTGGGTGAGGTAGATGTCAACAAGACCATCCTGAGTCTTTGAACATTCTGCCGTCTTGACGAAAGGACTGGTCTTCAAGGTTTCTTCTATCATGCGGGCGTTCACCTCTTTGAGCGGTTCCCCCAGCGGATAGAGTTTCCTTGTTTCCAGTCGCTTCTTGATTTCCTTCGCATTCAGAAAGCCATTGGTCATCTCATCTTGTATGTTGATGTTCACCTTGGTGCACACCAACTTCGTTTCATCAGGTTTGTTAAACCTGGTGAAAGCGAATACCAGATAAGTACCCAGTACTAAATCCAGTGCGATGATGATGGTTTTCTTCCAATTGATATGCATTTATTTCTCTTCAAGTATTTTGGTAATTTGTGGAACATAGTTGTCCAAATCGCCAGCTCCTAAGATAACTAGAACATCGAAGTCTCGGTTCTTCACCAGGTCAAGAACATCTTCTTTGTGAATCATGCTCTTTTCTACACCTGGTTTCAGGTTGTCATAGATAAGCTTGGAGGTTACTCCCGGAATAGGCTGCTCGCGAGCTGGATAGATGTCGCAGAGGATTACCTCGTCCAAAAGACTCAAGCTGTTGGCGAAATCCTGATAGAAGTCGCGGGTTCTAGTATACAAGTGAGGCTGGAAGATGGCTGTTATCTTACGGTCCTTGTACAACTCTCTGATACTCTTTGCACTCTGATAAATCTCCTTTGGATGATGAGCATAATCAGATAGGAATACCAGTTTGTCGTTCTTGATCTTAAAGTCGAAACGGCGGTCAACTCCTCCGTAGGTCTTCATGCCGTTGCGGAGTTCATCGGCTGTACAGCCATTCAACTGTGCCATTGCCATTGCTGCCACACCGTTTGTGATGTTGATAGGCACAGGCTGTCCGAGTTCTACGCCCGTTACGTTCTCGATAGGAGAGATGAAGTCGAAGGTGATTCCTCCATTCTCTATCTTGATGTTCTCAGCGTGGAAGTCGCCCTCGTCCTGGCTGTATTCGTATATCTTGACGCCGTCCTGTACGTGCTGTTTCATCTCCAGACCTTTGTGGATGATGAGTGCGCCGCCCGGTTGAATCAGTTCTGTATAGTGACGGAAACTCTCCAGATAAGCCTCCTTGGTGCCGTAGATGTCGAGATGGTCAGGATCTGTAGCTGTGATGACGCTCATCCATGGGCGCAACCAGTGGAAACTGCGGTCAAACTCATCTGCCTCGATGACAACATAGTCGCTCTTGTCGGAGAGGATATAGTTGGTGCCATAGTTCTTTGAGATACCTCCCAGGAAGGCATTACAGTCTATATGGCTTTGGTGCATGATGTGAGCACACATGGTAGATGTTGATGTCTTTCCGTGTGTACCCGCTACGCACAGTCCCTTATGTGTACGGGTTAATGTACCCAGAACCTGAGCTCGCTTCTCGATGGTGAAGCCATTCTCATGGAAGAAAACCAGTTCCTTGTGTTCAGCAGGAATTGCCGGTGTGTAGACTACCAATGTTGTCTTGGCGTCCTTGCAGGCTTCTGGTATGAGGTCAACATTCTCCTCATAGTGGATAAGCATTCCCTCTTTCTCCAACTCATGAGTTAGATTGGATGGAGTCTTGTCATATCCGGCTACAACCAACTTCTTGCTGAGGAAGTATCTGGCGATGGCGCTCATTCCGATGCCGCCCGCTCCTACAAAATAAACTGCTTTAATATCTTTTATTTCCATTACTTTGTTGCTAATTTGATTACTTCGTCGGCGATGACGTCGGCAGAGTTCTTTAATCCTAATTTCTTGATATTCTCACAGAGCGAAGCAAGCTTAGCCTCGTCTTTTACCGTGTCAACTGCTTTCTTGAGCAATACCTCTGGTGCATCGGCATCCTTTACGTAGATGGCAGCATCTTTGTTGACTAATGCCATGGCGTTCTTGGTCTGGTGGTCTTCAGCCACATTAGGGCTTGGAACCAGGATAACCGGTTTGCCGATGAGGCAGAACTCGCTGATACTGCTGGCACCTGCGCGGCTGATAACCAGGTCGGCTGCCTTGTAAGCTGCACCCATGTCGCTGATGAAATCAGTAACCTTGAGCATTGGCAGCTCCTGACCTTTCAGTTGCTCCATGATGGCAGCATTATAGTATTTACCTGTTTGCCAGATAAACTGTACGCCGCTTTCTTTCACCAGGTCGAGGTGCTGGAGCACACTCTCGTTGATGGTTCTTGCGCCAAGGCTGCCACCTACGAGCAAGATGGTCTTCTTTTCAGGGTCGAGACCGAATTGCTTGCGTGCTTCTTCCGGGGTGATGGTAGTTTCCAATACATTCTGGCGAACAGGATTACCGGTCATGATAATCTTGTCTGCAGGGAAGAAACGCTCCATTCCTTCGTAAGCCACACAGATTTTTTCAGCCTTCTTGGCCAAGAGCTTATTGGTTACACCAGCGTATGAATTCTGCTCCTGGATGAGGCAAGGTATTCCTTTGCTGGCACAAACATTGAGAGTCGGACCGCTAGCATAGCCACCTACGCCCACAGCCGCCATAGGCTTGAAGTTTTTGATGATGCTCTTTGCCATGTGCTGGCTCTTCCATATCTTGAAGAGTACGGCGATGTTCTTGAGCAGATGCTTTCTGTCAAAGCCGCAGATAGGCAAGCCCTTGATCTCATAACCCGCAGCAGGTACACGCTGCATTTCCATTCTGCCGAGTGCACCTACAAACAAAATCTTAGCATCAGGGCGCTTCGCCTTGATGGCATTTGCAATGGATACGGCAGGGAAGATGTGACCACCTGTGCCGCCTCCGCTTATGATAATTCTTAATTCATTATTCATATCCGTTCATGTTTATAACGCAAAGGTATAAAAAAATATCGATTTAACGGCATTTTCTGCCATTTTTTCACCTTAATTTATAAAACTCTTGTCAGGCAGCCACCATTTTGCTGTCGTCGAGCTCATTTTGAGGTATCTCTTTCTTCTTGGCTGTTCTACTGATACTCAGGATGATGCCCAGGTACAGACAGTTGATGATGGTAGATGTACCACCTCTACTGATGAGTGGTAGTGGCTGTCCTGTAACAGGAGCCAAACCTACTGCTACTGCCATGTTGAAGAGTGCCTGGGTAACCAGCATGATGGCGAGTCCCATACAGAGGAAGGCAGGGAAATTGTTCTCACACCGGTTGGCTATTCTGCCAGCTCTGAACAGGAGGATGATGTAGAGGAATGCAACCAGTGCGGCTCCCCATATACCCATCTCTTCGATGATGATGGCATAGATGAAGTCTGAGAACGCCTGTGAGAGGAAGTCTCTTTCTACTGAGTTTCCAGGCCCTTTGCCTACGATGTTGGAAGAGGCGATGGCGATATTGGCATGTGCCACTTGGGCATCTTTGTCAAGATCGACATCCTGTGGGGCTACAGGCTTTGAGTTCATAAACTTGTCAATACGGGCTTTCCAGGTGTCGGCTCTATGGAACATCTTTTCTGCCATGTTAGGCTTGTTCTGTTCCTGCTCAACCTTCTCGGTCAGCGTATTTTCCGGTTTATTGCCCTCTTCGCCCTTGTCCTGTCCTACTATCATGATACCAGCAAAGGCTGTGACGATGACAATCATGCACAGTCCCACCAGCTTGCCAATTTGGTTCATCGGCACTCGTCCGATGAGCATCATGGCTAAGATTGTGATACTGAGGAGCATGGCTGTGGATAAGTTTTCCAGTCCGATGAGAATTACAAATGGAGCAGTTGCTACAAGTATGAACTTGAATGCCTTCCTGTTGGCTCCCTGAGTTGTTTGCATAGCACTAAGAATCTGAGCAACAGCCAGTACTACCGCTCCCTTCGCTATCTCAGAAGGCTGGAACTGTATGCCCATCAGAGAGAACCATCGGGAGGCTCCGTTGGTAGATTGACCGGTAGCCAAGACCAGGACGAGCAACAGTAATGAGATGCCCATCACGACGGGGGTAACAATCTTGAAATACTTGCATTTCACCTTGAGCATGCAAATCATGGTGAACAGACCGCCTCCCAAGAGCAAGATGTGGCGGATGACAGGTGCCATGTAGTTTCCTGTCTTGTACGACAAGGAGCTGGAGGCAGAATATACCTCCACGATGCTTATCATACAGAGAAAGAAGAAGACCATCCAGATCACCTTGTCTCCCTTGAAAATATTACCAATGCTCTTGTTATTCATTTCTTTATAGTTCTATCTGTTCTATTTGTTGAAAACTGTTATTCTCCGATAGCTCTTGCCAGCGCCTTAAACTGCTCGCCTCTATCTTCCATGTTCTTGAAGAGGTCGAAACTTGCGCAGCATGGGCTGAGGAGTACGGTATCGCCCGGCTTTGCCAATTCCTGGCAGGCTGCCACGCAATCCTTCATGCTGTGAGTGTCGCGTACAGGGATACCGAGTGCGTCAAAGTTGTCGTGCAACTTCTGGTTGTCGGCTCCGAGATATACGATACCAGCACATTTCTCCTTTACCAGGTCCTTGATCTGGTTATAGTCATTTCCCTTATCCTTACCGCCGATGATGAGGATGGTAGGGGTGGTCATACTCTCCAGCGCATACCAGCAGGCATCTACGTTGGTAGCTTTTGAATCGTTCACATAGTAAACGCCCTGGAACTTGCCCACTTTCTCCAGACGGTGCTCTACACCAGGGAAGTCGCTCAAGCCTTTGTGCAGGGTCTCGTGGTCGATGCCTACGATGTTGCATGCCAGACCTGCAGCCAGACTGTTATAGATGTTGTGCTTGCCGCGTAGACTCATGTCTGCCTGTGGCATTTCGAAGTCTGAAGGGAAGTTGAGTTTGTATTTGCCGTCTTCGATAAAGCCAACGCAACCCTCCTCCTTGAACTCAGAGAATGGGCAGAGATGTGACTTGAGGTTGTACTTAGCCAGCTCCTTTGTAACGATAGGATCATCGTTCCAGAAGATGAAGCTGTCTTCTTCTGTCTGGTTCTGGGTGATGCGCATCTTGGCATCGGTATAGTTCTGCATCTTAAACTCATAGCGGTCCAGATGGTCTGGAGTGATGTTGAGCAGGATGGCCACATTGGCACGGAACTTATACATATTGTCGAGTTGGAAACTGCTCAGCTCGATGACGTAGTACTTATGAGGAGTTTCAGCCACCTGAAGGGCCAGACTCTTTCCGATGTTGCCTGCCAGACCTACATCATAGCCAGCCGACTTGATGATGTGGTAAATCAGCGAGGTAGTGGTTGTCTTACCGTTACTTCCCGTGATACAAATCATCTTGGCATCAGTATATCTGCCCGCAAATTCTATTTCGCTGATGATAGGTGTACCCTTAGCCATCAGTTTCTGTATCATAGGTGCTTCCTTAGGAATACCCGGACTCTTGATGACTTCATCTGCATCTAAAATCTTTTCTTCTGTATGGTGACCTTCTTCCCATTCGATGTTGTGGTCATCCATCAACTTCTTGTAGTTATCCTTGATCTTTGACATGTCTGAAACAAAGACCTCGAATCCCTCTTTCTTTGCCAGCACGGCTGCACCTGCGCCACTTTCGCCAGCTCCTAAAATTACAATTTTGCTCATTGTCTTATTCTCTATACTTGTCGGGCTGATAAGAGCCTGTATTTTATCTGATCTTCAATGTGATGATGGTCAATGCTGCCAGAATGATGGTTACAATCCAGAAACGGATGGTAATCTTTGATTCATGGAAGCAGTTGCGAGGCTTCTTCCACAGATACTTGCAGTCAGGATCCAGCTGACTGTCCTGTGTGCGGAAGTTGTCGTGGATAGGTGTGCGCTTGAAGATACGCTGCTTCACACCTCTCCGCTTTCCTATCTTGTAATAGTAAACCTGCATCATCACGCTGAGGCTTTCTACGAAGAAAATACCGCAGAGGATAGGCAGCATCAGCTCCTTGTGGATGATGATGGCACCTACTGCGATGATACCGCCGATGGTCAGCGAACCCGTATCGCCCATGAATACCTGGGCAGGGTAGGCGTTGTACCAGAGGAAACCGATGAGGGCTCCGATGAAGGCACAGAAGAATACTACCAGTTCCTCAGAGCCAGGAATATACATGATATTGAGGTAGGCGGCAAACTCGATGTGCGACGACACATACGCAAGTATGCCTAGCGCCACACCTATGATGGCGGAGTTTCCGGCACACATTCCGTCCATACCATCGTTGAGGTTGGCACCGTTTGATACGGCTGTTACAACGAAGATGGTCATGATGACGAAGAGAATCCAGCCTGCTGCTACCTTGTACTTACCGCAGAAACTGGTGATGCTGGAATAGTCGAGGTTGTGTCCCTTGACGAAAGGGATGGTGGTCTTCAGCGATTTTCTTGCTTCCGTACGATGCTTTACCACCGTTTCCTGTCCCTGTTGCTCGATGGCGAGGTTCTCGTTCATCTTTACATCAGGTGAAGACCAGAGTACCAGTCCCACGATCAGGCCGATGCCAATCTGTCCTATAATCTTATATTTGCCCTTCAATCCCTCCTTGTCGCGCTTGAATATCTTGATGAAGTCGTCCATTCCACCGAGAAAGCCGAGCCAGACGGTGGTGATGATCATCAGGATCAGATAGATGTTGCGCAAACGTCCGAGTAACAGTACCGGTACGAGGATAGCCAGGATGATGATGACACCACCCATAGAAGGAACGCCAATCTTCTTGACACCGAACGGGTCGATGCTGGCATCGCGCTGTGTCTCTGTAATTTGCTTGCTCTTGAGATACTTGATGAATTTCTCGCCGAACCAGGCAGAGATTACCAATGATAAAATCAGCGCAAGCAGGGCACGGAATGAGATGTAGCCCCACATGTGAGAACCTGTGATGCCCCACTGCTCCAGAAATCTAAAGAGATAGTATAACATTTTTCTTTCTTTTCTTGATTGATTTTACTTCTGTGAAATTCCGAAGATGTCGCGAATCACCTCCTTATCGTCAAAGTGGTGCTTTACGCCCTTGATCTCCTGGTAATCTTCGTGTCCCTTACCGGCTACGAGAATCACGTCGCCCTTCTTTGCCAGCATGCAGGCTGTGCGGATGGCTTCCTTGCGGTCTACGATGCTGATTACCTTCTTCATCTGCTGGGCATTGAGTCCGGCAAGCATGTCGTTGATGATGTCCTGTGGCTCTTCGAAACGTGGGTTGTCGCTGGTGATGATTACCTTATCGCTCTGCTTTACAGCCTCCTGTGCCATCAATGGGCGCTTGCCCTTGTCACGGTTGCCACCGGCACCGCAAACGGTGATGACTTCTCCGCCCTTGCCTTCGAGCACTTCGTGGATGGCGTTCAATACGTTCTCCAGTGCATCTGGTGTATGGGCATAGTCAACAATGGCGGTATAACCTTCTGGCGACTGGATTGGTTCCAGTCTTCCGCTTACGCTGTGAAGGGTACTCATCACTACGAGTACATCCTCTGGCTTCTTGCCGAGCATAATGGCTGCACCATATACGGCGAGCAGGTTGCTCACGTTGAACTTACCGATGAACTGTACGCCCACTTCTCTGCCGTCAATCTCCAGATACATGCCGCCGAAGTGACACTCCAGGATTCTGGCTCTGAAGTCTGCCATGCTGCGGGTAGAGTAGGTTTTCACGGTAGCCTTGGTGTTCTGTACCATGATCATGCCGTTCTTGTCGTCGGCATTGGTAATGGCAAAGGCAGTCTTAGGCAGTCCGTCGAAGAAAGCCTTCTTGGCGTTACGGTAGTTCTCGAATGTCTTGTGATAATCGAGATGGTCGCGGGTGAGGTTGGTGAACAAGCCTCCGGCAAACTGTAGGCCTCCGATACGCTTCTGTGCGATGGCGTGAGAAGAGCACTCCATGAAGGCATACTCGCAGCCAGCCTCTACCATCTTGCCCAGGAGCATGTTCAGCTCGATAGGGTCTGGGGTGGTATGGTCGGCAGGGATAGCCTCGTCCTCAATGTAGTTGCAGACGGTAGAGAGCAAGCCACACTTATGGCCGAACTTGCGGAACATATTATATAATAAGGTGGCAATGGTGGTCTTACCATTGGTACCTGTTACGCCTACCAGTTTGAGCTTTCTTGAAGGGTCCCCGTAGAAGAGGGTTGCTACCTTGCCGACAGCATCCTCGGTCGAAGCGACCTGAATGTAAGTTACGCCCTCAACTTTCTCTTCAGGCATGTCTTCGCACAAAACCGACTTTGCGCCCAGTTCCAATGCCTTTGGAATAAACTTGTGACCGTCAACCTGCGTTCCCTTCATGGCAACGAAGAGATGACCTTCCTTAATCTTGCGAGAGTCGATGTTTACTCCCGTAACCTCTACATCAGCATCGCCGATTATCTGAACCGGCTCGATGTTTTTGAGTAATTCTTGTAACTTCATATCCTGTTTCTGTTTTATATTCTATATATTTCTTTATCTACACCTTATTATATATAGGGTTTCAGATAACTGTTTCTGAGATTTATTCGAGCACAATGCTGCATACGACACCTTTCTTGATGACCGTTCCCGGCACCAGATTCTGCTTTACTACCTTTCCTCTACCTATAATCTGGGTCTTGATGCCCCGGCTCTCCATATTGTAGATAGCGTCTCGGGCTCCCATTCCGGTAACGTCGGGTACAATCGTCTTGCCGTATTGCTTCTCCCTGATGAGCTTGATGCTGTGGTTACCCACGCGCTCTGCCTTGCCCCAGATAGGGTTGCCGTCGGCATAGCTGCCACTCCAGTTGGCATTGGTCTTGATGCCGAGGTGGCTGAGCACATAGTTGGCAGCAAGGATATTGCCTGCCTTTACGTCAGGAACGAAGACGGATGCTGAGTCGCGGGCGTCCTTTACGTCAACTTTCAGACTCTGCGCCATGATGCCTTCTGAAATCTCATGGAACACCTTACCGCACATCGTACCGCCCGAAGCAGGCAAACCGGATTTCTGTATGCAGACGATACAGCTGTAGCGTGGCGCATCGGCAGGGAAGTAGCCTGCGAAACTGATGAGATAGCTGGTTCCGCCACTCTTATATCCACCGGCACCTTTTGAAATCTGGGCTGTACCGGTCTTTCCTGCCACTTTGAAGTTAGGCGAACCGGCTTTCTTTCCCAGTCCCAAGCTTACCACCTGTTCCAGGATGGTTTGCAGTTCCTTGATGCTCTTCTCCTTGGCTATCTGCTGGCGCATCACTTCAGGAGGAAATTCCATGATGGTTTCTCCGTTCTTCATTACCTTGCTCACGAATCTTGGCCGCATCATCTTGCCGTTGTTGGCGATGGTGTTGTAGAAGGTGAGGGTAGAGATAGGCGGTATTTGGGTCTCATATCCGATACTCATCCATGGCAAACTGGTCTTTGCCCAGTTGTCATATTGTCCGTTCTTGTTTCTGTGCGGCATGCGGATTCTGGCTGGTGTTGCTCCCACCAGCGGAATCTTCAGGTCGTCGTGCAGACCGGTACGGTAGATACCCTTTACGAATTTCTCCGGGTTGTTGCGGTAATGGTCGTCTATGATGCGGCTCACACCGATGTTCGAACTGTACCACAGGGTCTGTGCGAGGGTCAGCATTCCATATCCGCCTTTTCGCCAGTTGTGGTCTTTCATTTCTCTGCCGTACATCGGCCATATACCGCCACCGGTTTCTACGTGATAGGTTGTGTCTACCACTCCGTCGTCCAGCGCTACGAGGATAGAGGCTGGCTTGAACACCGAACCTGGCTCCAGAAGGTCGCTCACGGCATGGTTGTGGATTTCTCTGTATTCGCCGTCGAAACATTTCTCCATGTTTACGATGGCCTTGATGTCGCCCGTAGGTACATCCATCACGATGGCTACACCCACATTGGCGTTGATTTCCTTCAGCTCGTCGATGAGTGAGCGTTCGGCAAGGTCTTGCATGCTCACATCGATGGTGGTCACGATATCGGCTCCGTCAATAGGAGGGGTATCGGTAATGTCGAGGAACTTGTTGCGCACCTTGCGGCGATGCACGATACCATTGGTACCTCGCAGGATGGAGTCGTAACTCAGCTCCAGACCGAAGCGGGCGGTATCCTTGGCGCCATACATGGCTCCGATGGTACGGCCTGCCAGCGAACCGTAAGTTCTGGTTCGGGCATTATATTCTTCCCAGTGGAAACCGCTCTGGTAGGGCTTCAGACGGAATACAGGGATGTCCTTTATCTCGGTGAAGGTGTTATAGTCTACACGCTTCGGATAAACCGGCCAGTGGCGGCTCATCTTGGCGCGGCCTTCGGTGAGGTGCTTCTTGAAATCAGACTCGCTCAGGTTCGGGAATATCTGGTGCAGGCAAAGACAGATGGAGTCTTGCTTGGCATCCCACAGCGAGTCGTTTTCTGCATCTTTCAGCGCCTTGAAGTCCATGAAAACCTTAAACTCCGGCAGCGAACTTGCCATCAGCTGTCCTGTGCAGCTCAAGATGTTGCCTCGGTTTGGCTTTACGGTCACGGAATCCTTCTTCTGCCGTTCTGCCACCTTCATCCAGTAATCATGCTTGGCGGTCATGATGTAGAGCGCTTTACCCACTACGGCTATGGCGAAAATCGTCATGATGATGGCGATGGCGCTGTAGCGGGGCATTACTTTCTTATGATCAAATTTGCTGCTCATTCTTCGGGTACGTTTATGATATATGGAGGTTGGGTAGCGATGTGCAGCACGCTGTCTTTGTTGTTTTTCAGCATGTCGAGCACATTACTTTCACGACTCTTCTCTGTTATCTGGCTGCTTGTAGACAGCGCTTTGTATTTGGTGTCTTGCAGTTCTTTCTGCAGTTTGTCCAACTCGATGATATCGTTCTGGATATTGTATCGGTTGGATATGTAGATAATGACAAAAAACACGATGAGGATAACGAGCCATATCTGCCGGCGTATGATTTGTGCGGTAAGAATGTCTCCACCCAGAATCTTTCGCAGCGTAAAGCTCGATGATCCTGAAGCCTCTTCCTCAATGGCTTGCTTGGCAATCACTTCCTTGAGAGAAGCCTGTGGAGCTTCCTGCTGTTGTGGCTCCTGTTGCGGAGTTTTCTGCTTCGGCGGTTCCTGTGATGCCTGTGCCTTTTCTTCGGCTATAGGCTTCTCGCTGATGTTTATGTCTTTATCGTTTATCATTTCTTTTCTGCTATTCTTAGTTTGGCGCTTCTGCTCCTAGGGTTTCTTTCCTGCTCGTCGGCATCGGGAACGATAACCTTGTTGTTCACGAGTTTGAAAGGGGTTTCTATTCTTCCGAAGAAGTCCTGCTCTATCTTGCCTTCTGCATTGCCCGCTTTCATCATGTTCTTTACGATTCTGTCTTCCAGCGAGTGATAGGTGATGACGCTGAGTCGACCTCCCGGTTTCAGAAGTTCCGTGGCTGAGCGGAGCATCTCTTTCAGGGCGTCCATTTCGTGGTTCACTTCTATGCGCAGCGCCTGGAAGAGCTTTGCCATGTCTTTCTTCTCGCGTTCCCGCTTGAAGAGGGGCTCTACGGCTGCCATGAAGTCTTTGGTGGTGAGGATGGGCTTCTCGGCTCTTGCCTTGACGAGTGCCGAGGCGATGCGGCGCGAGTTCTTCAGCTCACCGTATAGGTAGAAGATGTCGGCAAGGGCACCTTCGTCATATTCGTTTACGATGTCGGCAGCAGTCTTGCCCGCACGTTTGTTCATGCGCATGTCGAGTGGGGAGTCGAAACGGAAGGAGAAACCGCGGGTCTCGTCATCGAAGTGATGGCTCGATACGCCCAGGTCGGCTAACAGTCCGTCGAGTCCGTCTACCCCGTAGTAGCGCATCCAGTTTTTCAGGAATCTGAAGTTGGAGCATACGAAGGTGAAGTTCTCGTTTGCTACCACGTTGCGTTCTGCGTCGGCATCCTGGTCGAAGCTGTACAGGTGCGCTCCCTCCGTCAGGCGCGACAGAATCTCTCTGGAATGTCCGCCGCCACCGAAGGTTACGTCTACATAGATGCCTCCTGGCTGTATGTTCAACCCGTCAACGCTCTCCTTGAGGAGCACCGGTACGTGATATGTTTCTGCTGTCTTTATCATATATCTTTTTGCTGTCTTATCGCGTTATAATATTGCGTGCGTACTTATTAGTGTATAAATTTGGGTTCAAAGGTACATAAAAATCTCCATATAGCCTTACATTTTCCCACAAAATTTATAAAACTTAATGAAAAAGTTGTTTTTGGTCAACTTCACCTTCCAGTTTCGGGCATCGCCTTTTTGTTCTCATCAAGTGTGATGTTTTTGCAAAAATACGTGCAAAATGGGCTCGATTTGTCGTGATAGTTTTAAAAAACTAATAAATTTTCGCTTTTTTGCTATTTTTTTGGAAAAAATGGCACGTATTTGAAAAAGTTGAGTTACTTTTGCACTAACTTATATAAGTTTTAGCAAACATGAGTGAATCAATAGAGAAAACGATAGACATAGATAAGATTCTTAAGAGCAAGATGGGAAGCAAGATGAAATTCGTACCGCGCTTCCTGGTTTCCTGGCTCAAGAAGATTATTCACGAGGACGAGGTGAACAGGTTCTTGTGGGAGAGCCGTGGCCTTTCGGGTACTGAATGGCTCACCGAATGTGTGCGCTATCTGAAGATGGATGTTGAAATCGTAGGCTTGGAAAACCTGCCTGACAAGAACGACGGCAAACTCTATACCTTTGTTTCCAATCATCCTCTGGGCGGACAGGACGGCGTATGTCTCGGTTCCATCATTGGCAAGCACTATGATGGCAAGTTCCGCTATCTGGTGAATGATCTTCTGCTCAACTTGCCGGGTTTGAAACCTGTAAGTATCGGCATCAACAAGACGGGTCGCCAGAGCCGCGATTTCCCACGTATGGTGGAGGCGGGCTTCAAGAGTGACAACCACATGCTGATGTTTCCGGCAGGCTTGAACAGCCGCAAGCGCAAGGATGGAACTATCCACGACCTGCCTTGGAAGAAAACGTTTATCTCTAAGAGTGTAGAATATCAGCGTGATGTGGTGCCTATCCATTTCGGAGGGCGCAACTCTGAGCGTTTCTACCGCATCGCCCGATTTAGCGACAAGTATCTGCCGTTCAATCTCGCCATGCTGTTCCTGGTTGACGAGATGTACAGGAATGTGGGCAAGCATTTCCGCATCTCCATCGGCAAACCGATTCCTTGGCAGACTTTTGATAAGAGCAAGTCGGCTACAGAGTGGGCACAGTATGTTGAAGACAGGGTTTATGAACTTTAATGGTTTGCAAAACCTGGAAGAATTGTTTTATATTAACGAAATCGTAGAATCATAGCATATAAGAAGAGTAATATGGAAGAAGAAATCATCCAACCGATTGACCGTGAGCTCCTGAAGAGCGAGCTTACACCCGACAAACAACTGAGAATGACCAATAAGAGCCATAACGAGATTTACATCGTTACGGCAAAAGATTCGCCTAATGTGCTGAAAGAGATTGGTCGACTTCGTGAAATCGCTTTCCGTGAGGCGGGAGGCGGAACGGGCAAATCTATGGATCTTGATGAGTTCGACTTTGGTGACAACTGTTACAAGCAGCTGATAGTCTGGAATCCTGAAGCCGATGAGATTATCGGCGGTTACCGTTATCTCCTGGGTAAGGACTGGCTGCTCGATGAGAAGGGACAGCCTAAGCTGGCAACCAGCCACATGTTCCATTTCTCCGACAAGTTCCTCAAGGAGTATATGCCTTATACCGTAGAGTTGGGCCGTTCCTTCGTTTCGCTCGAATATCAGAATGTGCGTACCAACACCAAGAGCATCTTTGCTCTTGACAATCTCTGGGATGGTTTGGGCGCTTTGACGGTTCTCTATCCGGAAGTAAAATATTTCTTCGGCAAGATGACGATGTATCCGTCTTACATCCGCCGTGGCCGCGACATGATTCTCTATTTCCTCAAGAAGCATTTTGATGACAAGGAGAACCTCGTAATCCCGATGAAACCGCTGAAATTGGATACTCCGGAGAGTGATTTGGCTGCCATCTTTACAGAAGATGACTTCAAGGCAGACTATCGCATCCTGAACCGTGAAGTTCGCAAGTTGGGTTATAATATCCCTCCTCTTGTTAATGCCTACATGAGTCTGAGTCCTACGATGAAGCTTTTCGGTACTGCCATCAACTATGGTTTTGGTGATGTAGAGGAGACTGGTATCCTCATTGCCATCGATGAGATTTTGGAAGAGAAGCGAGTTCGCCACATCAACAGTTTTATTAAGGAACATCCTGAGGCTCTGAAGATTACGAGCGGAGCCAATAAAGTGATTTATAAGGAAAAAGAAATTTAATTCAAGTTTCGCATGTAAGCTTCACACGCCCTGAAAGGGCAGAAGCCCCTAGCCCAGGGCATCGCCCTGGGTTATTACGCACGCAAATCTGTCGCCCTGTAAGGGCAAAAGCTTTAAAACTCCAAGGTAAACTAAGGCTTTTGCCCTTACAGGGCGCCTTGCTGATTGCTTTTATACCCAGGGCGATGCCCTGGGCTAGGAGCTTTTGGGCCTTCAGCCCGTACTTGGACCACTTGCGAAAGTTCAGTAAGCTAAAACGAGGGCGCTACCTTATACAATAGGCAGGCTGATTCCGTTGATCTTCTGATAGATGTCGAGCGCATAGATGTCGGTCATGCCGCTGATATAATCAATTACCGCCATGATGCGCTCCTCCAGATTCTCGTTCTCTATATCATACTGGCTGCTTACCCGGCGCAGGAGCTGTTTGGAGTAGAAACGCGATGGGTTGACGGCAGCTTCGATGAAAACCTCCATCAGAGTTGCCATGATTTGATAACCCGACAGTTCGATGTCGAGTACCGGCTTGCTTTGGTAAATCTTAGAGTAGGAGATCTTCTCACATTCCTTGTATGCCTTTTTCTGGCGCTCGGAAATATGGTCGATGAGACTGCCCTCGAAAGTGCCGGCAAGGATTGCCTCCTCGTGCGCCAGGAAGGCTGCCACACATTCGTTCTCCAGTTTGCCGATGACGCTGGCTCTCATGTAAACCACTTTCTCGTTTTCGTCACTCAGTTCTTCGTCGATGATGCGCTGGCGTATCTTCTGCTGGATATCTTCATCAAAGAAACTCAGCAGCAAGTGCTCCGTCTCGGCAAAGGAAAGAATCTTGAGCTTATGGGAGTCTTCGATGTCCATGATTTCGTAGCAGATATCGTCGGCAGCTTCTACCATATATACAAGTGGATGGCGGGCGTATTTGAGAGGCTCACCCGGTGCAGATTTGCAAAAAATGCCCAATTCATCGGCAATTTTCCTGTAAGAATCCGCTTCTGAAGCAAAGAAACCGAATTTGCCGTGATTCCCGGCAAGACTGCTTGCAAACGGGTATTTTACGATGGAAGCAAGCATGGAATAGGTCATGACGAAACCACCCTGACGGCGCCCCTTGAACCGGTGGGTCAGGATTCTGAAGGCATTTGCGTTGCCTTCGAAATGCGTAATATCATCCCAAAACTCCGATGAAACCATTGATTTTATCTTCTGACCCGGTCCTTCAGAGAAGAAAGTCTGGATGGCTTTCTCGCCGGAATGGCCGAAAGGCGGATTGCCCAAATCATGTGCCAGACAGGCTGCACTTACGATGGTACCTATCTCCTCGACGAGCGTATCCTTCAGTTCAGGCCGCTTCTGGATGACACGTCGGGAAATGTCGTTACCTATCGACATGCCCACACTCGCCACCTCCAGACTGTGGGTGAGGCGGTTGTGAACGAAGATGCTGCCCGGCAAAGGGAAAACCTGCGTCTTGTTCTGCAGGCGGCGGAATGCCGATGAAAAGATCAGACGGTCGTAATCGCGCTTGAATTCAGAGCGATCATCATGGCGCTCGGCATGCTTATGCTCCTGTCCGAAACGCTTGTTGGATATCAGTTGTTTCCATTCCATATTATTGTATTACTTGATTCTGTAGCGCAAAAATACACTAAAGTAAGCACAAATCAAAATAAAATATGATAAATTACATGTTTTTATCCTCAAAAATTCATTTATTCCATCAAAATTGCTTATTTTTGCAGATTATTAAACTCAGACACAGATAAAAAAGAAAAAGTCATGATAAAAGTACAGATTATCAACAAGGGGCATCAGCCTCTACCTGCGTTTGCCACACCTCAGAGTGCCGGCATGGATTTGCGTGCAAATATCGATGAGACAATCGTGCTTCATCCTATGGAGCGACGACTGGTGCCAACCGGTCTTTATATGGCTTTGCCTGCAGGTTATGAAGCGCAGATCCGTCCTCGCAGCGGTCTGGCTTTGAAGCATGGCATTACCGTACTGAATACGCCGGGAACCATCGATGCCGATTATCGCGGCGAAATCATGGTTCTGCTCATCAATTTCTCTACAGAGGATTTCGTTATCAATGATGGCGAGCGTATAGCCCAGATGGTGCTGGCTAAGCACGAACAATGCGATTTCATCGAGGTTAATGAGCTCGATGAAACCGAACGCGGAGCCGGCGGATATGGTCATACGGGTGTAAAATAACAGATTGTTAAAGATAGAATAGAAAGGATTAGAATCGTGAAGATGAATCTTAGAAATATCAGTTGGGCAATGGGGCTGGTCTTGCTGGGTTCGGTAGCCATGCCGTCGCTTGCCCGTAAGAAGAAGGCGCAGCCGGTTCAGAAGCCGGCGGTTCAGGAGGATCATCTCTCTCCGAACGACCGCCAGCGCTACAACTATTTCTTCCTGGAGGGAGCGCGCCAGCAGGCTGCCGGCAATTATTCGGCAGCTTTCGACCTCTTTGAGCATGCCCGGAAGATTGACCCGAAGGCGGCTGAAACCTATTTCTATGAGTCGCTTTTCTATTCTCAGCTCAAGCAGGATTCCCTGGCACTTGCCTATATGCAGAAGGCAATAGAACTGAATCCGGAAAACCAGACCTATGCAGAGCAGTTGGGCAGATATTATATAGGTAGCCAGAAATACGATCTTGCCATCGATGCCTATGAGGCTCTGTATGCCAAAAACCACGATAATACCGATGCCCTCCGCATCCTGGTTCAGCTTTATTCCCAGAATAAGGATTATAAATCAGTACTCAAAACCATTTCGCGTCTTGAGGTGGAAGAAGGTGAAAGCGAACAGTTCACCCTCTCTAAAATGAGAGTTTATGAACTGATGAACGACAAGAAGGCTGCCTATCAGGAACTGAAGTCGCTGGTAGACCAGCATCCGCTGGATATGCAGTACAAGACAATGCTGGGCAACTGGCTCGTACAGCACGACCGCCAGAAGGAAGCCTACAAGTGCTTTACCGATGTGCTGAAAGAAGAGCCTGACAATTCCTATGCCCAGATGTCGCTTTACGACTATTATAATGCCACCCATCAGGAGCAGCTTGCCGGGCAGATGCTCGATAAGATATTGATGAGTCCGAAATCGGATCTGGAGACCAAGGTGATGATGTACCGCTCTTTCATTCAGAAGAACGAGAGCGAAGGTGGCGATTCTACCAAGGTGATTGCGCTGTTCGACAAGGCGCTCAACGTAGCTCATCCGTCAGCCGATGTGGCAGAGATGAAAGCTGCTTATATGAGTTTGAAGAAGATGCCAGCCGACTCTGTTTGCCGTGCCTTCGAAAAGGTGCTTACCATAGCTCCGGATAACGTGAATGCCAGAATGCAACTCGTACAGATGCTCTGGAACGAGAAGAAATATGACCTGGTTTCCCAGCAATGTAAGGCGGCTCAGGAGTATAATCCCGAAGAAATGGTGTTCTATTACTTCGGTGGAATGGCGTATTATCAGAAAGATAAGGAAGACGAGGCGCTCCGTGAGTTCCGTCTCGGATTGGCTCAGGTGAATGCACAGTCGCCGGCTGACCTGGTTTCTGACCTCTATGCCGTAACCGGCGATATCCTTCATAAGAAAGGTGAAGAGCAGGAAGCCTTTGCGGCTTACGACTCCTGTCTGCAATGGAAGGACGACAACGTGATGGCGCTGAACAACTATGCCTACTATCTGAGCGAGAAGGGCGTTGACCTGCATAAGGCTGAGTCGATGAGCTACAAGACCATCAAGGCGGAGCCGAACAACGGTACTTATCTGGATACCTATGCCTGGATTCTCTTTATGGAAGAACGCTATGCAGATGCCAAGACCTATATAGACCAGGCACTCAAAAACCGCGATTCCACCGCAGATAACAGTACGGTTATTGAACATGCCGGAGATATCTATTATATGAATGGTATGGCCGATGAATCCGTAGATTTCTGGAAGAAAGCCTATACCGGCGAGAACCAGACTGAGGTGCTGGCATGGAAGATTAAGAACAGACAATATATTACCGGAGAAGAACTGAAGAAGCGTAATGCGCCAAGGCAGAAACCTGTAGCTACGAAGAAGTCAGTTAGAAAAGGTAAGAAGAAATAAACGGAAAGTAGAAAAATCAGGAAAGATGAAATATATAATGAAGAAGAATAAGATGATGCTGCTTGCCGCAGCCTGCAGCATCCTGCTCCTCGGTTCTTGCGGAACCAGCAAGAATGTACAGGGCTCTGGCTCCTCATCAGCCAGTCATCAGAAAGAGAATGCCACCAAGGGTTCTGGCTCTCGTCAGAGTGAGACGCTCAGGAAGTTGGCTTTCGTACAGAAGGTTTCAGACAATCAGGTGTATACCAGGAATATTGTAGGCAACATGTCGTTTACGCTCCAGGCTGGTGATAAGGACATTACCGTGCCGGGCAAACTGAGCATGCGAAAGGATGAAATCATCCGCATCCAGCTCTTTATTCCTATCTTGGGTACAGAGGTGGGCCGTCTGGAGTTTACTCCCGACCATGTACTTATCATCGACCGTCTGCACAAGGAATATATCAAGGCAGATTATACCCAGGTAGACTTCCTCAAGAAGCAGGGCATCTCCTTCTATTCTCTGCAGGCTCTCTTCTGGAACCAGCTGCTCCTGCCGGGCGAAAGGACTGTGAAGGAATCAGACCTGAAGAAGTTTGATGCCAGACTGGATGTGGCAGGAGATGCTGTGCCGGTTAGTTTCAGAAACGGCAATATGACCTATGCCTGGACAGCCAACCGCACTACCGGCCGCATCACAGCAGCAGATGTAGTCTATAAGAGTGCGCAGAACGGTACCTCCAATCTCCACGTCGACTACGGCAACTTCAAGAGTGTAGGCGTCAAGATGTTCCCTGCCTCCCTGAATCTGGCGATGACCACTACTGCTACCAGGAAAAAGCAGGAGGCTAAGATCAGTCTGGAATTGAATCAGGTGAAGACCGACAGCAAATGGAGCACTCAGACCGAGATTTCGGGCAAATACAAGCAGATTTCTCCAACAGATGTGCTCAGCAAGATATTGAGTATGTAAATGCTCATCAAAAGTTTGAAATTATAGAACATGGGTTTTTAATATAAGAAATGAAGCGAATCTTATTATTCATCATGGCAATCACCTTCTCGCTCGCACCTTTTGCGCAGAAGCATTCTGTCCAGAAGAAGCCGGTGAGAAAGACTGCCGTAACTGCGAAAAAGAAGGCTGCTACTCCTGCCAGAAAGACGAACAGCAGAAGTCATGCGGCCAGAAAGACATACAAACCAGCTGCGCCAACCAGAGCAGAACGCAAGGCGGCAACCTATAGCAATGCCTCTATCCGAGGTTTGCAGGGACAGCGCGCTTCTATCCGGAAGAAGATCAGAGAGCAGGAGCAGGCTTTGCAGAGAAATAAGGCGGATGTGAAGAAACGTCTTGAAGACCTGATGGCGCTGAACGGAGAAATAGACCAGCGTCAGAAGAAGATTGACGGTATCCAGAAGGATATCCATCATATTGACGGCAATATCGGCATTCTGCAGGCACAGTTGAAAACGCTTCAGCAACAGTTGCAGGACCGCAAGAACAAGTATATCCGTTCCATGCGCTATATGAGCCGTCATCATACGGTTCAGGACAAGCTGATGTTCATCTTCAGTGCCAAGAATCTGACACAGATGTATCGCCGCCTTTCCTTCATCCGCCAGTATTCTTCCTATCAGAAGGTGCAGGGCGAGGCTGTAAAGGCTAAGCAGAAGCAGGTGAACGAGAAGCACCAGCAGTTGCAGCATGTAAAGGGACATAAGAACACCTTATTATATAAGGGTAAGCAGGAGAAGACGGTTTTGGAAGGCAAGCAGACCCAGCAGCAGGAGATGGTACAGGGACTGCAGAAACAGCAGAAGACCATTCAGGCTGTCATCGCCGACCAGCGTCAGAAAGATGCGGCAATCAACGCACAGATTGACCGCTTGATTGCTCAGGAAGTAGCCAAGGCTCGTGCCCGTGCTGCTGCCGAGGCTAAGAAGAAGGCCGCTGCCGCTGCTGCCGCCAAGAAACGTGCCGCGGAACTGGCTCGCAAGAAAGCTGCTGCCGAGGCTGCTGCCAGGGAGAATGCCCGTCGTATAGCCGAAGCCAAGGCGCGTGAGGCTGCTGCCGAAGCTGCCCGCAGAAAGGCTGCCGAAGAAGCAAGACTGGCTGCCGAGGCTGCAAGAAAGGCTCAGGAGGAGGCTGCTGCCCAGGCTGAGGCTAAGGCGAAGGCAAAAGCGCAGGCTAGGGCGCGTGCTGCTGCCGAGGCTGCACAGCGTGCCGCTGCTGAACAGGCTGCACGTCAGGCTGCTGCTGAACAGGCTGCAAAACAGGCGGAGGCTGAAAGACGGGCTGCCGAATTGAAGGCGAAGGTAGATGCTGAACGCAGCACCCGTGAGATTGCCGCTGCCAAGAAGGAGGCGCAGGAGGCTTCTACCTTGAGTTCGGTAGACCGCATGCTGAGCGGTGGATTCGAGGCTAACCGTGGTAGATTGCCGATGCCTATCAGCGGCAGTTACCGTGTGGTGAGTCATTTCGGTCAGTATAATGTGGAAGGCTTGAAGGGCGTAACGCTCGACAATAAGGGTATCAATATCCAGGGCAAGCCGGGTTGTGTGGCTCGCAGCATCTACGATGGTGAGGTGAGTGCCGTCTTCGGTTATGGTGGCATGTGGAACGTGCTGGTCCGTCATGGTGCCTACATCTCTGTTTACTGTAATCTGAAATCGGTCAGCGTTCATAAGGGTCAGAAGGTACGTACCCGTCAGGCTTTGGGTAGTGTTGGCTCTGAAAACATCCTCCAGTTCCAGCTTCGCAAGGAGACTGCCAAGCTCAATCCGGAGGCTTGGCTGAGCCGATAATGTATGAATGAGCCGATAATGTATGAATAGTTGCAGCCGGTAGTGTTTTTACTGCCTGGTTGCTGTAAATGATAGAAATGAAACCTACAATCAATTGGTTTGATTGTAGGTTTTTTAATTGCTTACTAAACAGGTAGCTACTGTTTTTTTTTTGTGTTGTTACAAAAACGTTATCTCATTTATCATTTTATTTTTATTAAACATTGCTTTAAACCTAATTCAATTTTATGTTGTACTTTTGCACCCAGAAATTTTGAAATGAATATGATAATTAGATAAGAATATAAAGATGAAGCATTCATGAAAAGATGTAAAAGATGTATAGAACTATTCTTGTACTGTTGGTTCCTTATCATTTCGCTTACTTCTTGCGTTTATGATGACTATTCCAGTTGTCCGCCAAAGGATGGCCGTAGATTGGTGCGGATTAATGTAGATTGGCGTTTGTTTGATAAAGAGGTGCCTACAGGTATGACGGTCATGGTGTTTCCCTGGTCAGGTGGTGCTCCGCATACTGCCTTGACTAATGATATAACACATGCCGACTTTTTCTTGGAACCTGGAAAATATCATGTACTGGTATTCAACCAGAGTACGACCGAGTTTGGTACACTCGAATTTCAGGGAATGGACTCTTACGAAACGGCGCGAGCTCTGGTACTGCATACAACATCGCGCTGGTACTCGCGTGGAGATGATGAACAGATAGGAGTTGAGCCCGAGTGGCTTGCCTCTGATAAACTCGATGAATTCGATGTTTCTGGAGACTATTCTGAGGCTACTTTAACGCCAAGGAATGTGCTTTCGCATATCCGGGTCAACGTGAAAGTTCCAGGTATAGGAAACCTGTATTCTGCGAGAGGATCCTTAACTGGTATTTCAGATGGATTTCTGCTGGGACAGGGGAAGCCGCTTCAGAGTAGTAAGGTGACTTATCTTCTGGAGTCCTGGACGAAAACGATAGATAAGAATGACGCAACACTAGGAACGTTAACGACATCGTTTAAATGTTTTGGCCTACCAGAAACTGCCCATCTTGATGCAGAAAACAATAAGCTGTCTTTTTCAGCTTTGTTGATAGACAAAAAGACGCAGGTAGATTATCAGTTTGCGGTAGGAGATAAGTTTAAGGAAGATGAAAATTCATCGGAGTTAGGTTATTTTTCTTCTCTCCATGTTGATGTTGAGTTGCCGAAACCTTTACCTGATGTGAAGCCTTCGGAAGGAAGTTCTGGCGGCTTTGACGTCACGGTCAAGGATTGGGGTAAACCTGAGGATATTGATATGGAACTGTAGAAATAGTAAAGTGATAAGAATCATATAAAAATAGTAAAAGAGTAATATAATAATAGATTAGTTTAATTTAAAAATCCAAAAAGATATGGATAAGAAATTTGTTATGGGTATTGCTGAAATGGCAGCGTTGACATTGGTAAGTTGTTCAAGCGATGACTTGGATAGTTTTTCAGACAATTCTTCTAAGAATGAGGCTATCAGCTTTGATGGCTATTTGGGAAGAAGTGCAGTTGCTGTAAATGGTACACGTGGTAGCGTGGAGACGGCGGAGACGCTTAAGAAGAATGGTTTTGGTGTGTTTGGTAAATATGACGCTGGTGATAATAAGACTTTTGATTCTAATTTCTTCGTCAATCAGAAGGTAACTTATTCAAATACAAAGTGGACATATTCTCCTCTTAAGTTTTGGCCAACACAAGGTCATATTGATTTCTTGGCGTATGCTCCTTATGTAGAAAAAACAACGTTAACTGATGGTTCTAAGATTAATAATTTTACTGTAGCAGATAAGGCTGCTGGCCAGACAGATTTGTTGTGGGCTAATGCTACGGGTCAGATATCAGAAGATCTCACTAGTACAAAAAAGAAAGTGAAATTTCAATTTCATCATGCTTTGTCTAGACTTGGTTATACTGTAAAGTTATCTGGAAATTATCCTTCTGATAAAGTAACTTTTACATTGAAAAAGATAACATTGGCAGGATCTCCTGATGGAACAACGAAGGCTTTCTATACAAAGGGTACCATAGATTTGTCTAAGACTTCTTCTGATAATAAAGATCTTTGGTCAGATTATACTACTGACAGACAAAATTTTACATGGTTCGAAGGAACTTATAATGTAACTGCATCTGCAGCTCATCCTGATGAAGCTAATAAAGATAAGGATTATTTGTTTGTAATTCCACAGGATTTCTCTAAAACAGGAGAAGGTACTGATAAACTTTATGTTATCGTAGAGTACGATGTAACCTATAAGAGTGGTACACCGTCAACAACAATAACAAATAAGGTTTATAAGCAACTTCCAATAAATTTCTTACAGGGTAAGGCATATAAGCTTAACTTGACCATTGGTCTTCCAATCGAATTCGATGTTGATGTTGATACTGTTAATGGTGTTGATCCTTGGGAAGATGTAAATGATGGTAAGGGCGATATTGATTCTTGGGATGGTATCGAATAAAAATAATGAATTTAATAAATTATCATAAGATGAAGTTTCTTCGTTTAGCCTTTTATGTTTTGATAGCACAGCTGGTATTATCTGGCTGTGCCGGCGAAGGTGTGGAAGAAACTTCATCTTCTTCAGCTTCTGAAATCAACTTTGATGCTTATGTGGGTCGGAATGCTTCAACCCGTTCTGATGTAACCGATATGAATTTTCTCCGAAGTGGGGAATGGAACGCCGGATTTGGTGTCTTTGCAAGATACGGCAATACTCATCTGATGGATACTGAACACGTAATCTGGAGAAAAGATCATTGGGGATATGACCATATCCGATTTTGGCCAAGTAGTGGAAAAGTGGATTTCTATGCCTTTGCGCCTTATAGTGAACAAGTAAAAATGGGCGGCCTACCTGATAGTCTGGTCAACCAAGCTGATAGTAATAGTCCAAATACTTATATAGATTTTCCTTCTAATTGGTCTCCTATAGATTTGATATGGTCCAAACAACCAGATCAAACTGCACCAACATCTCCTGATAGTAAAGTGACATTTCAATTTAAGCATGCTTTGGCTCGTTTGAGCTTTGATATCACAGCTCCGAATTTAGAAGATGGTACAGTTATAAAAGTTCAAAGGGTGAGACTATATGGCGTCTCAGACTTTAAAGGCGTCTTTGTTATGGAGGGCTATCTGAATCTTAATACGGGAGCTTGGATTCTCGCCGATAATGGTGTTAAATGGCATTATACTTGGACACCAGAAGGCAAAAAAGCTGACATACCAAATAACGATAACGGTAAAAAAGATAGTATCGTATATAAGTTAAGTGACCCTCCTGAGTTACCCAATCTAAAAAATAAAGTAACAAATGATGGCGATTCTTATATCTTTATAATCCCTCAGACGAAGACCGAACCGTTTCATCTAGCGATAACTTATACGGTACAGCAGGGAGATTTTAAGGAAACGGTGACGGTAAAGAAAAATCTGCTAGATGTTCTTGATAAGTCAGGAGCTCCTAATCCGTCTTTTACGTTTGAAAAAGGAAAAGCGTATGTCTTTCATTTGAAACTTTCACTTGATCCTGTCGATTTCAGCGTAACGGTTGATGGCAAGAAGAGGGATGAGGTGACAGGTGAAATAACGATTTAATAAGGATAATCTGGAATATGAAGCGGAATATTTATAGTAAGTTATGGGTGATTTTCTTTGTCTTGATGGGTGCAGCCTGTACCAATCAAGTGGAGGATGCTATTCCTGTATCTGGTCAGCCTATTGGGTTTTCTGTGCAATCAGATTGGAAGGAAATTCCCAATACTCGCTCGAATGATAAAACGCAATTTATCGGAGGTGACGAGATTCAGATTTTCGGTTTTCATAAACCTTATTCAGGTGCGGCTGAGAAGGATCAGAAGTTGTTTATGTATCAGGAAGGCAATCAGTCGACAGGTCAGAAAGTAGTATATAATGGTAAAGACTGGAATTATTCACCCAAGCGTTTCTGGCCTAAAAAGGGAACGATAGATTTTTTTGCCAGTTATCCATACAACTCTGTTCACTATACGGGAGTAAATCAGAGGATGACTTATAACAATAATTTGACACAAGATCTGTTGTATGGCTTAGCTACCGATCGTGATTGTGCAAGTAAAAAGACCGTAGATATCTGGATGGTGCATGCCTTGGCTAAGGTGAGAATTATTTTAGACAGCTCTTTGGGTCAAATCGGAACAGTTAAAGTCTCGGGTTACAAAGCTGGCCATTTCGATTACACCATTGGTGGAGTCCCTGCTTGGGAAATTGATGATAAAACGCCTAGTTATGCTACCTTTTATAAATATCCATACAATGGATACGAAGCAGACGAAGAACTGAAGAATAATAATTCTGTTACTGTATTTATCTTGCCGGAAAATATTACGGGACTCCAGATGTGGGATGATCATAATCCTGGTAATTGGATTGAAGCTTCTACTGAAATTTCTAATAGAATAAAGAATCTTAAGTTTGAAGCAGGAAAGGTATATAATCTCACGATATCAAAATCAAATGGAGTACGGAAGAAGAATACAAATAGCCGTTCTATAGCAATGTCTGTTCGTTGTGTTTCGGAATAGCGAAAAAATATCGACCTGTACGGTTGAAATTACCCAATACGCCCTGAAAGGGCAGAAGCTCCTAGCCCAGGGCATCGCCCTGGGTTATTACAGACGCAAACTTGTCGCCCTGTAAGGGCAAAAGCTTTAAAATACCTGGCAGTATACAAAGCTTTTGCCCTTACAGGGCGTCTTGCTGATTGCCATTATACCCAGGGCGCTGCCCTGGGCTAGGAGCTTCTGCCCTTTCAGGGCGTGCTGCTTGCGTTTAGCCTGCGTTCTGCTTCTTCTCTTTCCTTCTGCCGGTGACCGTTGGTTCAGGGCGACTTGCTGATTGCTATTATGCCCCCGGCTCGCCCAGGTATTCGAAGATGGTGAATACCTGGCGGGGAGGGAAATACTGGCTATGCTCCTGGTAGCCTAAACGTTGCAGCTCGCTCCAGAGGGGCACACAACGCTTGATCCAGTCCATGATATGACGGCGCGCTGTCGCCCCGTCGGTTGTGTCGGGAAAGTAGAGCAGACCCAGCTCGGTCTTGCTGTACATACGTTGGGGATAATTCATAAGCTTTATATTTTTTACAATCCTTCTACACCATGATCCTTAAAGAAACCTACCATGGCTGTGGTCATATAGCCACCCATGTTCATCTTCTTGTTCGAACGCCTGCAGTTGGCTATGTAATAATCCTTTCGCAGGAAGAAGTCCTCCAGGTCGCCAATCATATCTAACCTGAGATAGCCGCTCAGCTGGTCAGCCTTCTTCTCGCTCACATCATAATTGTATTGCAGCCGGAGTTTCAGTTTGCTCCGCTGTCCTCTCAGTTCGCTGCTCACTTCTGCTCCCTCCGCAGTTTCGCCAGAAGTGCGACGGTCGTGCAGGGTAAAGGTGATGTGTTCGGGCAGGTGATGCTTCTCTTTTTTACCCTCCTCCAGAAAGAAAGGCTTATAGGTAAGATACTGGTCGATGATGTGGTTCCGGTAAAGGCGCTTGAGGTCTTTGCAGGCAAAAGTCAGACATTTGTTGTCCAGTGCCGACCAGGTCTTGTAGTAATCTTCCCTGCCATGCATCAGTTGCTGGATATGCGCCGTTTTGCTGATGGTGAATCCCTTTACAGCCCAGCAGTTCATGATGAGATATAACTTGATGCTCGATGCGCTGCGGCATTGGTTGATGGCATTGAGGTCGATACGGCTGACTCCCTTGTCGAAATTGTAGAAAAACCGTATCACGTTGTTGTCGAAGCGGAATTTTACCATCCAGTTCTTGTGCCGGTCTTGGTATATTTCACTCTTAAACAGGCATGCAAATTTCCGGTAGTAGGTCTGGTCGCCCTGCTTGAACGGCAGCTGGATGGGCTTGAATTCTATACGCTGGATGGCATCGCGCAATTGCGGATAATGTCCAGCTCCAAATTTAAACTCCGACAGTTTCATGATGACATCGGTGTGGCCTGCAGCTCTCTGTTCTGCGGTGAAGCCAAAAGTCTGTGAAGTTACCTGATAAGGGATCACATAGCCCAAGATGGCTTTCTGGGCATGCCTGATAATCTGTAGAACGATTTTGAGTTCTACCACCGAATAGTTCTGGTAAGACAATCCCTGTACGCCAAGGATGGCTATCAGTTGTTTCTCTTGTTGATTTGTCAGAGGGAAGGCCTGCTGCCCGCCCTGCTGCTGTTGATTAAATTGTTCCATTATCGGTTTCTTTTAAAAAATTGTTAGTGGCCTACCGATTGGGGCAAGTCTTGTTATTGTTTATTGAAAACCGGCATGGAATTGGAGTAAGGCTAACAAATAAGATAAAACAATCTATCCGCATGGGTAGATTTTCTGCCGTTCATTCTTATTTCCAAAAGAGAACCTTACTTCGCATCCATGCCGATAAATCATTATCAAATTTATCAGGCATAGAATGCCCTGTAAGGATTACCTTTTGGTCACTCATCTTTCGGGGCAGAAAATCCTACTCAATGAGCTATGTTCTAATCCTTAACCGAAAGCATTTCCCGGTGTCCTTCATCGGGAGGAGAATCGCATTCTCCGCGCTTTCATGTTGCAAAAGTAATATTTCTTTCAGACTTATGCAAATTTTTGAAGAGAAAAAATGCATTTTAATAGCTGTTTTGTTGAAAAAAAAAATCTTTTTCCTCCCGTATTACGTATAGTGTAAAAGATGTAAATGTATATATATAATATACTTGGTATAGTGTAGGGAAGGAAAATATACTCCTAACTGCTTGATATTCAGTATCTTGTATTTTTAAGATTCTCCCTGGTAGTTATTCGGGCATATTCTGAAGAACCATGATTCTCCCTGATGGTAGCTATTATTAGCCCTGGTAGTCATCAAAAAAAGGTAATTCTCCCTGGTAGTCATTGAGCACTCAAATGAGGTAAACAAATAATGTACTTCCGTTTACCAACTGATGTGGCTGCGTCGGGTTGCAGATATGACTGCGTCGGGTTGCAGATATGACTGCGTCGGGTTAAGGATTCGACTGTATCGGGTTACGCAGTCGGCTGTACTCGCTGATTGAGCCACTTGAGTAGTCTGATTGAGCCACTTGAGTAAGCTGATTGAGCCACTTGAGTAAGCTGATTGAGCCACTTGAGTAAATAGCATAAAAAAAAGGCATACGCTTGCAAATTGTGCAAACGATTGTCTTTTTTTAATGCCAGTTATTCAACTTTTCTTCATCTGCTTTTCAAAAAGTATTCTTATTTTTGCCGACGAAATCTTATAATTCAAACTTAATACATTTTGTTTATGCAGAAATTTTATACGTTGATTTGTACACTGGTATTGCTGCTAAGCATGACTTTCGTGGCTCCAGCTCCAGCATTTGCTGCAGACTATACACCAGTGGTAACGGAAAATGAAATCTCCGTGTTTTTGGAGACAAGTTATGACAATGCCAAGATTTGGGCATGGAATGACAAGGTTAAACAGTTTACTACTGCTAAGTGGCCTGGAGATGCCATGACCTTGATGGGAACTAAAGATGGCAAGAATGTCTTTAAATGGACATATAAAGCTGGTACAGAAATTCCTACTGGTGTGATTTTTACTCATGATGGTGAGCAGAAACTGAATGGCGGTAATCAGGAATTCAAGAATCATGGTTATTACGTAGAAGGTAAATATACCAAGACCATTGAGACTGCTCCTGCAGGCAAGGTAAAGGTGTTCTTTGATAATACAATAGAGAACCTGAAGAATGTATATTGCTATATTTATAACGGAACTGAGGCTTCTGTAGAATGGCCTGGCGTGAAGATGCAGCTCGACGAAGAGACTGAGTATAACGGCAAGAAAGGCTATTATTCTTTGGAGGTTCCTGCTGCTTTCCTTACAGGTTGTTTCGTCATCAATAATGGCGAAGCAGGTTCAGCTCTTCAGGGAGAAACGGTTTATGTAGACGGTAAGGTTGTTACAGCCATAGAGAATACTACCATCACAGCTGTGAAGAAGACAACCGATGATGCCTGGTATTCTATCACAGGTGTCCGTATCAGCAAGCCTGCTCAGCCAGGCCTCTATATTCACAATGGTAAAAAAGTAATCCTCAGAAAATAATAGCAGAATATGAAAAAGACAATCAATTATGGTCTTCTGATGTTGGTGATGCTGTTCACCATGGCATCCAACATCTTCGCAGACAACAAATATGGTCTTAAAGACAATATTCAGGATGGTGTCATCCTTCATTGTTTCGACTGGACTTTGGCTGATATCCAGGAAGAAATTCCTAATATCGCCAAGGCAGGCTTTACTGCCGTTCAGACTTCTCCTGTTCACGAAAGAGCAGGTAAAGGATCCGTCTGGTATGATGTTTATCGTCCATACGACTTTAAGATAGGTAATGGTCTTGGTACTGAAGCTGACCTGAAGGCCCTCTGTGCTAAGGCTCATGAGTATGGTGTCAAGGTAATTGTGGATGTGGTAGCTAATCATACCGACTATGGTAACGTGGCTTCACGCTTACTGGATGAGAGTCTTTATCATGAACGATTTGGTGTGGGTAACTGGCACGACCGTCATCAGGTGACATTTGGTATGATTGGAATGTGGGACCTCGATACCAACAATCCTACTGTGCAAGCCATCATCAAACAATACATCCAGGATTTGAAGGCCTGTGGTGTGGATGGTGTACGTTGGGATGCTATCAAGCACATTGGTTTGCCTTCAGAGGGTGACTCTTTTATGCAGAATGTGGTGGACCAGGAGATGTACAACTATGGTGAAATCCTTGATAGTACAGGTGGTAATGATAACACTCTTTTTCCTGAGTATCAGACCTACATGAGCATTACCGATAATGGTTATGGTAACGGTTTTGCCAATTCTTTTGCCGGTGGTTCTATCAACGAGTCTGTAGGTAATTTCAATCAGAGAAATGCAAAGACAGAAAAGTTGGTTTATTGGGGCGAAAGCCATGATACTTATGCCAACGATGGTGGTGAATCAAAGGAAAAGAGCCAGAATGTTATCGACCGTGCGTATGCTGTTGTAGCTGGTAACAATGGAGCTACCGCTCTTTATTTCTCCCGTCCTGCTCAGAAGGCAAAGAATGATATCAGATTTGGTGATAAGGGAAGTGTTCACTTCAAAGATGCCGAAGTGGCTCAGGTAAACCACATGCACAATGTTTGTGCCGGTGAGCCTAACTATTATGTAAAAGGTAATGGCGTTTGTGCTCAGGTTCGTAAGAGTGGCGCTATTATCGTATTGGGAAGTGGTTCTGACCGTGACGTGACTGTAGCCAATGGTGCTGGCGACGGCAAGTGGCTCAAGTCTGGTACTTATAAGGATATGGTAGGCGGTGGTGCTTTCACTGTCAATGCTTCTACAATCTCTGGTCATGTTGGCGAGTCTGGTATTGCTGTCATCTATAATGCTGGTCCTATTGTGTTGACTCCTGAGGTTGTTTTCAATCCAGCTGATGGTACAGCCTTCTCTGATGAGTCTCTCACTGTGACTGCTACTCCTTTGAATGCTGTTTCTGCCTGGATTCAGGTGAACGGCGGTGAGAAGCAGACTTTTACTGCTGCCAAGCAGTTTACTGTAGGTGCTGATGTTGCCTATGGTAAGAATGTCACTATCACTTGGGGTGCAACTGACAAGGAAGGCAAGACAGAAACAGGTTCGGTAACTTACAAGAAAGTGAAGGCTTACGTTCCAGCCTTGGGCAAGGCTGACGAAATCTCCTGTTTCTTGGAGACATCCAATACGGCAGCAGCCGTATATGTATGGAATGACAAGGTTAGTCCTGTAATTCAGCATGCTGGTGCATGGAATGATGCTATCAATAAAAAGTTGCCTCTTGTAGGTAAGAGTGTTTCTGGAAAGAATGTCTTCAAGTGGACTTATGATGGCACCGAGACAAGTGCTCCTACTCAAATCATTTTCTTGGATGGTAATGGAAATAAGATAACTGCTGACGTGGAGTTTGTCAACCACGGCTACTATGTTGACGGAGCATACAGCACTACTGTTACCAAGGTACATGAAGATGAGATTGTTGATCCAGAGTATGTTTACTTCGATAACGCTTCCAACTGGAAGAATGTTTATTGCTACTTCTATAATGGTAAAACATCTTCTTCTGTATGGCCAGGTGTAAAGATGACTTACGATGCTTCTGCTTCTCATAATGGTAAGACTGGTTGGTATAAGGTTCAGATTCCTACGGCATATCTCAAGGCTAAGTTCTTTATCAACGATGGTACTGCCGGTACTCCTATTAATGGCAAGAATGCCTCTACTAAACAGGTAGTGAAGTAATTCTGCAGGTAAACATATATATAATATAGATGAATTGAGCAGAGCTCTTAGATGGCAGCGCCATCTAAGAGCTCTTTGTATTTGGCGATAGCATCAGCTATCTCGCTTATTTTGATAAATTCATCGGCTGAATGGGAGCGGGAAGATTCGCCAGGACCCAGTTTGAACGAAGGGAAGTGCATCAGAGCCTGGTCGCTGAGGGTAGGACTGCCGAATGGCTTCATGCCCATGGCTACACATTTCCTGATAAGAGGGTGCGACGGGTCGATGCGGGATGACTTCAGACGGAAACTGTGAGCCTTTACCTCGCTCTTCAGGTGCTGGCAGATAAACTCGTAAACCTCCTCGTTGTCGTAAAACTCGTTGGTGCGGATATCCACAAGCATCGTACACTTGTCCGGAATCACATTGTGCTGGGTTCCGGCATTCACTACGGTAAGCGTCATCTTGGTAGGCCCCAGAAACTCGCTTACCTTCTCAAACTTATAGTCACGAATCCATCGCATATCATCCAACGCCTCGTAGATAGCGTTTACTCCCTCGTTGCGGGCAGCATGACCGCTCTTTCCGTGAGCAATCACATCCAGCACCATCAGTCCCTTTTCGGCAACAGCCGGGTTCATGCCGGTAGGTTCACCTACGATGGCAAGGTCGATATGTGGAAGCAAAGGCAGGGCACGGGTAATGCCATCCTTTCCCGACACCTCTTCTTCGGCGGATGCCAGATAGATAAGATTATACTGCTGAGGCTTTGCGGTCAGCATTCTGAATAGCTGGAGGAGCGAACAGAGACCGCCGCCGCAGTCGTTGCTGCCCAAACCGTAAAGTACACCCTCTTCTACATCCGGTGAAAACGGGTTGCGTGTCCATGAAGCCACAGGCTTCACGGTATCGATGTGAGCGTTGAGCAGCAGGGTAGGTCGGCTCTCATCGTAATGAGGGTCGATAATCCAGATGTTGTTCGCCTCACGATGAGGTTCGAAACCATATTTGCGGATGGTCTGCTCCATGATGTCGGCAGCATCCTTCTCGTTTCTGCTTACAGATGGGGTGGCGATGAGCTTTTTCAGCAAATCCACGGCATCGCTTACATATTCTTCTTGTGTCATCATAATCTCTCTTTTTAATGTTTTGGGGGCAAAGATACGAAAAAAAGAGCAGATAAAGTGGAAAAAATATCTTTTTATTTTGTGTTCTTGACAAATTCTATTATCTTTGCATCAGAATATAAATATAAGCTTATGCAGATTAATAGTCATCTTTCGGTACTGGTACATGATCTCGCCAAGAAATGGGGAGAGAAAACTGCTTTAACTTTCAGAAAGTTTGGCAGCGACCAGTGGCAATCGGTTTCATTCAACCTCTTTTCCTTAAGAGTGAAACAAGTGAGCAATGCCCTCCTGAATCTTGGGGCTAAACCTCTTGACAAAATCGCTGTCTTCTCGCAGAACTGTGTGCATTATCTGTACACCGACTTCGGTGCGTACGGTATCAGGGTTACCACTGTGCCTTTCTATGCCAACAGCAGCGAGCAGCAGATTCAATATATGATTAATGATGCGCAGATTCGCTTCCTCTTTGTTGGCGAACAGGAGCAGTATGACAAGGCTCACCGTATCTTTGCCCTCTGTCCGTCTCTGGAACGTATCATCATCTTCGATTCCAGCGTGCGCATCAGTACACATGACCCTGCTGCCCTCTATTTCAAGGACTTTCTGAAGCTGGGAGAGAATCTTCCTCGGCAGACGGAGGTAGAGGAACTCTACAAGCAGGCAAGTATGGATGACTTGGCTAATATCCTCTATACCAGTGGAACAACTGGAGACAGTAAGGGCGTGATGCTGACCTATAGCCAGTATTATGCTGCTTTGAAGGCAAACGATGAGTGCATTCCTGTTACCGAAAAGGACCGTGTCATCGACTTCCTTCCATTCACCCATATCTTTGAGCGTGGATGGGCATATCTCTGCTTGAGCGAAGGTGCCGAACTCATCATCAATACTTATCCTCATGAAATTCAGGAGAGTATGCGTGAGATGCATCCTACCTGTATGTGTAGTGTGCCACGTTTCTGGGAGAAGGTGTATATCGCCGTAAAGGCTAAGATGGATGATGCCGGTCCTATCCAGAAGAAACTCTTCTATCATGCCTTGGCAGTAGGAAAGAAGCGGAATATAGAATATCTGGCAAACTGCAAGCGCCCTCCTCTGACCTTGGAGTTGGAATATCAGATTATCAACAAGACCGTTTTGAGCATGGTTCGCAAGCAGTTGGGCTTGGAAAAACCGAATATCTTCCCTACAGCGGGTGCTTATGTAAGTCCGGAAGTAGAGGAATTTGTACATGCCATCGGTATCAATATGGTGGTGGGTTATGGTCTGACCGAGAGTCTTGCCACCGTATCTTGCGATCATCTCGACAAGAAACGCAGTCTGGGTTCGGTGGGTCGCCCTATCTCTTGCATTCAGGTAAAGATAGGCGAGGATAATGAGGTGCTCCTCAAGGGTCCTACCATCACTCCGGGATATTATCATCGTGATACCACCAATGCGAAGGCATTCGACAAGGATGGATTCTTCCATACCGGTGATGCCGGCTACATGAAGGATGGTGAGCTTTATCTCACCGAGCGTATCAAGGACCTGTTCAAGACATCGAACGGTAAGTATATCGCTCCGCAGCAGGTAGAATCGTTGCTCCTGGTAGATAAGTTTATCGATCAGGTGGCTGTTATTGCCGACCAGCGCAAGTTCGTATCAGCCCTCGTCGTTCCAGAGTTCCGTCTCGTGGAGGACTGGGCACGTGAGCATCATATCGCCTTCACCTGCCGTGAAGATTTGTGTGCTAACGAGAAGGTGCAGAAGATGCTGATGGACCGTATCCAGATTCTCCAGCAAAATCTGGCTTATTATGAGCAGATTAAGCGCATTACCCTCCTGGCTCACCACTTCTCTATGGAGTCGGGTGAGTTGACCAATACCTTGAAGATTCGCCGCCCTATCATCAACAAGAACTACAAGGCGGAGATTGACAAGATGTATGAGGAGTAATCATAAAGTTCAAAATTCAAAGTTCAAAGTTAAGAGTTAATGATTACAGCTGACCAGTTGAAGGATGTGATGGACAGAGCTGACGCTCTGCATCACTATCTCAATATAGACCAGAAGAAAGTAGAATTCGAAGAGGAGCAGCTCCGCACCCAGGCTCCTGACTTCTGGGAAGACCCGAAGTATGCACAGGAGCAGATGAAGAAGGTGAAGGGCATCCAGAAATGGCTCGACGGCTACAAGACCGTGCGTCTTTATGCCGACGAACTGCAGCTTGCCTTCGACTTCTATAAAGACGAAATGGTAACCGAGGAAGAGGTGGATGCCGATTATGCCAAGGCGATCAAAGCCATCGAAGACCTGGAGTTGAAGAACATGCTTCGCCAGAAGGAAGACCCGATGGACTGCGTGCTCAAGATTAATTCCGGTGCCGGTGGTACAGAAAGCCAGGACTGGGCACAGATGCTGATGCGTATGTATATGCGCTGGGCAGAGGCTCATGGCTACAAGGTAACCATCACCGATATGCAGGAAGGCGATGAGGCTGGTATCAAGAGCGTCACCATGACCATTGAGGGCGGTGAGTACGCTTATGGCTATCTGAAGAGCGAGAACGGTGTGCACCGACTGGTGCGTGTTTCTCCTTTCAATGCCCAGGGCAAGCGAATGACCAGTTTCGCCAGTGTCTTCGTAACTCCGCTGGTAGATGATACCATCGAGGTGTATGTTGACCCAGCCAAGCTCTCCTGGGATACCTTCCGTTCGAGTGGTGCCGGTGGTCAGAATGTGAATAAGGTTGAATCCGGTGTCCGTCTGCGTTATTGGTATACTGACCCTGATACAGGCGAGGAAGAAGAAATCCTCATCGAGAACACCGAGACCCGTGACCAGCCAAAGAACCGTGCCAAAGCCCTGTTGCTCTTGAAGAGCCAACTCTACGACCGCGCCATGAAGAAGCGTCTGGAGGCTAAGGCTAAGATTGAGGCTGGTAAGAAGAAGATAGAGTGGGGAAGCCAGATTAGAAGTTATGTCTTCGACGACCGTCGTGTGAAAGACCACCGTACCAACTATCAGACATCGGATGTAGATGGCGTGATGGACGGCAAGATAGATGATTTCATCAAGGCATACCTGATGGAGTTCCCTACGAATGATGACGAACAACAATAATAATCTAAAAAATATACGACTATGAGTGGAAATAAAGACTTAAGAAGAGCCAAACATGAGGCTTATCAGAAGAAACAGGCTGCAAAAGGCGAGAAAGTAATCAAGTGGATATTCATAGGATTGATAGTCCTCGGTATTCTTTTTGCCATTTATGCAACAACATTAGTATAAAACAATGAGTGGATTAGAGATAGAAAGAAAATTCCTCGTTAAGAAGGGCGACGCTTATAAAAGTGCCGCCTTTTCTTCTAGTCATATCCAGCAGGGATATATTCCTGCCGAGGGGGCTACGGTGCGGGTTCGCACACGGGACGAGAAGGCTTACCTTACCATTAAGGGCAAGTCGGTAAATGGCGGCATGACCCGCTATGAGTTTGAAAAGGAGATAACGATGGACGAGGCGCAGCATCTTCTGCAACTTTGTCAGGGTGGCGTCATCGATAAGCGTCGCTATCTGGTGAAAAGTGGCAGTCATACCTTCGAGGTAGATGAGTTCTATGGCGATAACGAAGGTCTGGTCATGGCAGAGGTGGAGTTGGCTAGCGAGACTGAAGCCTATGAGAAACCTGATTTCATCGGCATGGAGGTAACAGGCGACAAGCGATTCTACAATTCGCATCTCTTGGGCAATCCTTTCTCGAAGTGGCGTGATACCTTGCCGGCTGAATATCGTTAGAAAATGTATCGAAAAAGTCATTTCTGCGCTCTAAAACAGACTAAATAGCATAAATATTACTAAATTTGCGTTTTTGCTTTCAAATAATTCATTTATTTCAGAATTATTTTATAATTTTGCACGAAGAAAAATTAAAAAATAAGAAATTAGTAATAGAAAGATAGAAATGACTGATTCAAATAGAGGAAGTTTTGGTAGCAAGATTGGATTGATTCTTGCTACAGCAGGTGGCGCCGTAGGTTTGGGTAACGTATGGCGCTTCCCTTATATGGCTGGTCAGGAAGGTGGCGCAGCCTTTATTCTGGTATACATCGGAAGTGTGCTCCTGTTGGGCATTCCATGTATGATTTCTGAGTTTATCATCGGCCGTCATGGTGCCTCAAATACCGCACGTGCCTATACCAAACTCTCTAATGGTACGGCATGGAAGTGGGTAGGCTATCTTGAGGTGCTTACCGGTTTCCTGATTACGGGCTATTATGCGGTGGTTTCGGGCTGGTGTCTGCAGTATGTCTATGCCAGCATCATGGGCGAACTGCATGGTGACCCTACCTTTGTGGCGAATTACTTCAAGGAGTTTTCTTCTGATCCTGTGCGTCCGGTTATGTGGACGGTAGCGATATTCCTGATTTGTCATTTCGTGATTATTCATGGTGTGCGCGGCGGTATAGAGAAGGCTTCTAAGGTGATGATGCCTCTCCTGTTCATCCTGCTTTTGATTATTGTGGTAGCAGCTTGTCTGTTGCCGGATGCAGGTAAGGGCGTGGAGTTTCTGTTGAAGCCTGATTTCGGAAAGGTAGACAGAAACGTGTTCCTGAATGCCTTGGGTCAGTCGTTCTATTCTATGAGTATCGGTATGGGCTGTATCTGTACCTATGCCTCTTACTTCAGCCGTCAGACCAATCTCTTCAAGAGTGCTTTGCAGATTTCCATCATCGATTTACTGGTAGCAGTATTGGCTGGTCTGATGATTTTCCCTGCAGCCTTCTCTGTAGGAGTATCACCGGATAGTGGTCCTTCGCTCATCTTTATCACTTTGCCGAATGTCTTTAATCAGGCGTTTGCATCGTTACCTGTATTGGGATGGATCATCTCGCTGCTCTTCTACGTATTGCTGTCGGTAGCTGCCCTGACCTCGCTGATGTCACTTCATGAGGTGAATACCTCTTTCTTCTATGAGGAGTTGAAGATAGACCGCAAGAAGGGTGCTACCATCGTTACGGTTTCCTGTGCCATCATCGGAGCCTTCTGCTCGCTCTCTTTGGGTGCAACAGATAAGCTTTCGTTCTTCGGAAAGGCGCTGTTCGATTGGTTCGACTTCGTTACGGGTCAGATATTCCTTCCTCTGGGAGGATTCCTTACCTGCCTGTTCCTGGGCTGGTATGTACCTAAGCAGATCGTACAGGATGAGTTTACTAACTGGGGAACCTTGAAGGGCCGTCTCTTCAGTATTTATCTTTTCCTGATTAAGTTCGTTTGTCCTGTCCTCATCTTCCTGGTATTCCTGAACCAGTTTGGTGTTTTCGGATAAAGTATTTGTAATCGGATAGATAATAATCATATATATAATTAAGGTATATAATCAGACAAGCATATATATATAATAAGGTGTAGCATCTGCCGTTTCGTCGGAAAACAACAAACACTACACATTAAAGATTTAGATAATGGAAACAAGAGGAAATTTTGGTAGTAAGTTGGGCGTTATTCTTGCCACAGCCGGCTCGGCAGTCGGTTTGGGTAATGTGTGGCGTTTCCCTTATATGGCAGGTCAGAATGGTGGCGCCGCCTTCATTCTCATCTATTTGGTATGTATCATCCTACTCGGATTGCCTGGCATGATGAGTGAATTCATCATCGGCCGCCATTCCGCTTCTAATGCAGCCCGAGCTTATTCCAATTTGGGAAAGCATAAGGCTTGGGGTGCTTTGGGCTTGATGGGTGTCATCACCTCTATGATTATCCTGGGTTTCTATGCCGTAGTGGCTGGCTGGTGTCTGCAGTATCTCTATGCCAGTATCATGGGCGGTGTTCATGGTGACGCAGAGTATGTGAAGACCTATTTCCAGACCTTTTCAGCCGATCCTATCCGTCCTACCTTATGGGCAGTAGGTTTTATCCTGCTTACCCACATGGTGGTAGTACGCGGTGTGCGCAATGGTATAGAGAAAGCATCCAAGATACTGATGCCTATGCTCTTCTTCCTGTTGATTGTGATTGTGATAGCTTCCTGTTCTCTTCCGGGAGCGATGAAGGGAGTGGAGTTTCTGCTGAAGCCGGATTTCTCTAAGGTAGATGAGAATGTGTTGCTCGAGGCGCTGGGACAGGCGTTCTTCTCTTTGAGCATGGGTACGGCTTGTCTGTGTACTTATGCCTCTTACTTTAACAGACAGACCAATCTCTTGAAGTCGGCTACTCAGATTGTGACCATTGATACGGTAATCGCCGTATTGGCAGGTTTGATGATCTTCCCTGCAGCCTTCTCGGTAGGTGTGCAGCCAGACAGCGGTCCTTCGCTCATCTTCATTACCTTGCCAAACGTATTCCAGGAGGCTTTCGGTAACATGCCGGTTGTCGGTTATGTGATTTCGGTGTTGTTCTATGCTTTGCTGGTATTGGCAGCCCTGACTTCTACCATCTCGATGCACGAGATAGGTACCGCCTTTATTTATGAGGAGGGTAAGATAAACCGTGCCAAGGGAGCCTGGTTCGAGACCATCGTTTGCAGCATCATAGCCGTATTCTGTTCGCTCTCTCAGGGTGCCGTACCTGATTTGGGTTTCTTCGGCAAGGATTTCCTGAGCAATTGTGACAACTTTACTGCCCAGCTGCTCATGCCGTTGAGTTCATTCATCACCTGTCTGTTCCTGGGATGGTATGTGCCAAAGAAGATTGTGCGTGATGAGTTTACTAACTGGGGAACCCTGAAGGGAACTCTCTTCCCAGTCTTCCTGTTCACCATCCGTTTCATCTGTCCAGTCTGTATTTTCCTTATCTTCCTGCACCAGTTTGGTGTTATTTAGCAAAACCGGCAAACTTGCAGACAGGCTATCTTGCCCCTAGTAGGCAAGATACGGCTTGATTCTTTCTATTTCGGCAGGTGGAAAGTCTTTGAGAAGACGCAAATCATCCACACTTCTCAGCGGGCCGTGGGTTCTGCGGTAGTTAATGATTTCTTTTGCCTGGTAAAAATTAAGGTAAGGATGTTTGTGCAGTTCAGCTAAACTGAGCTGGTTGACATTCATTTTCCGGATATGTTTTGCATCAATATTCATATAGTGGAGGGCTGTCTCGGGCACGCCTTCCACTTCTTGTATCTGGCTCATGGAAACGAAACCGCCTAACCGCTCTCTGTATCGGATGATGCTTCTGGCATAGTAAGAGCCTATGCCGGGAATTTTCTGCAGTTCGGTCGTATCAGCAGAATTGATGTTGATATACTGACCTTCTTTCAGCTTCCGTGGATAACTGTATTGGGTAGTGTCTTTCTTCCTTTCTTCTCTAGTTCTTATAGCTGTCTCTTGATAGCCGTAGTTGTATCTTTCTCTTGGGTAAAAGTTGGCAGCCGGTTGGTAGTCTTTACCAATTCTGATAAAGGGCAGCAGCTTTTCGAATTGCTTCTTGGTTAGTCCGTAAACCCGCGCAAAGTCTCTAGGTGTCCTGAAGATACCTCCTTTATTTCGGTATTTGATGATGTTTCTGGCTTGCCATGATTCCAGTCCCAGCCGTTGGAAATCAGATTGGCTTGCCGTATTGGGGTCAAAGGCGAATACTTCACTCGACTGAAGTCCTTCGTCATAATAGCCTGGCTGTTGCCGCGTGGCATGTCTGATGATACTATCGTTATGGGCTTGTTGTTTTTCTGATGGCATAGTTTCTTTAGAACCTACAATGAAAATCATTGTGGTACTGACAACGAGCAGGGTCAGGATTACGAGTAATGCTCGCCGTTCATGGTAATTGATATAAAAAAAATCCTTTATAAACTTCATAGGCTTACGGATTTTTAAGTTCTTGTGATACCGAAATTGTACCGACCATTTTGGCCACGACCAAGGCAAATCCCCTGTGTATAGGCACATTAGACGGCTTTTGGTCGGGATTACTGGACTCGAACCAGCGACCTCATCGTCCCGAACGACGTGCGCTACCAACTGCGCTAAATCCCGATTTCTGCTGCAAAGGTACATTAAATAATGGATAATACCAACAAAAATAGACTTTTTTATCTTTTTTTGAAAGAAATTTCCCGAAAAATTTGCAGGAACCAGAAAAAAGTATTACCTTTGCACCCGCAAATGATAAATCGCGATTTGTGAAAGTTGGTGCCATAGCTCAGTTGGTAGAGCAAAGGACTGAAAATCCTTGTGTCCCCGG
>JAJWJX010000023.1:0-50904 GCA_021623045.1 Segatella copri
CTTGTTAGGGACTTGCACCCATTAGAATAAGCTCATGCCGAGCATACAACAGAAAAAGAGCTGCGAATATGCTTCGCAGCTCTTTTTATATCTTTATTTCATAAGTTCTTGCTTAGACGAACTCATCGCCTTTCTTCATCTGCACCTCGTTTACATATTTACGCACCAGGGCAGAAGAATCTTCTTTCTTGCATATCAACAATACATTGTCATTCTCGGCTACTATGAAACCATCCAGTCCGTTCAATACAGCCAGCTTTCCTTTAGGCAATTTGATTACATTGTTGTGACAATTCTCCATCATCACATCGCTGTCAACAACCACGTTGTCATCGCTGCTCTTCTGCATCGCCTCGTAGATACTGTGCCAGGTACCCAGATCAGCCCAGCCGAAGTCACACTTCATCATATAGACATTGCTAGGTTTGTCAAGCACTCCGAAATCTACTGATATATTAGGATAAGAAGAGAAGCTCTCTTTCATGTATGCATTCTCTGTCTCCACACTGAATTCGGGATACTGTTTATCGTAATCACGGAGTACAGGGGGCAGAATCTTGCAGAAACACTCACGCAGATACTTCACATTAGAAAGGAATAAACCCGTATTCCAATAGAACTCTCCACTCTCTACAAAAATCTTGGCAAACTCTCTTTCCGGTTTCTCTGTAAACGACTGCACCTTGTACAATCCGTTGCCGATAGCTTCACCCATCTGAATATATCCATATCCAGGTTCAGGACGGGTTGGCTTCACACCCATCGTCAGGAAACGGTCATGTTCAGCCACAAAAGCAAGACCTTCCAATACGTTTTCCCGGAAAGCATCTTCATTGAAGATAGCCTGATCCGAAGGAGTGGCAATGATGCAGGCATCAGGATTGAGCATCGAGATGCGATGATTGGCCCATGCCATGCTAGGTGCCGTATTGCGATGAATAGGTTCCGCCAATATCCGTTCTGCAGGAACCTCAGGCAACTGTTCCCTTACCAGTTGAACATATTCTTCATTTGTGTTGATAAATATATGGTCGGCAGGCACGATCTTTGCCATACGGTCAAAGGTTTGCTGAAGCTGGGTGCGCCCCACTCCAAAGAAGTCGACAAACTGCTTCGGATAGTTGCTGCGGCTGCAAGGCCAGAGTCTGCGGCCCTTACCTCCCGCCAATATCACACAATAATTATTTCCGTTACTCTTCATATCTTGAGTCTAATATTTTGTTGGTTTTCAAAATTCATCTGTAAAGTTAGTGATTATCCGTGAAAGTGCCAAAGATTTTCTTGAAATTTAATAAAGTGGACTATAAAAACAACAAAAATTTAATGTTTCTGCATTAAAAATGCATTTTTAGAAAAAAAAGTCACCAAAAAGTTTGTCAGTTCAAAAATTATTAGTACCTTTGCAACCGCAAATAAGCAAGGTGGTATTTGCCCAGATGGCGGAATCGGTAGACGCGCTGGTCTCAAACACCAGTGGAGCAATCCATCCCGGTTCGATCCCGGGTCTGGGTACCAAGAGCTGCAAATCGAAAGATTTGTGGCTCTTTTTTCTTTAGACCAAACTTTAACACAAGAAAATCTTATATCAGATAGCGAATTCACTATATATAAAAAAGGAGTGGTCACCCACTCCTTTCTCTTTTTATCTGTTTTTAAATTCAAAATATCTTTTTCTCCACAATCATGTTGTAGGCAATCATCCTATTTCATGATTATGTTATTTCACAATCACTTTGACTCCATTTACAATGTAGATGCCTGAAGGAACAGGAATCGTCTGTCTTTCACCAGCCCGAACTGCAACCGAGGTTACTTTCTGTCCACTCAAATTAAAGATTTTTATGATCTGAGAACGGTCAGAAGATATGATAATTTCACCATTGCCGCCATAGATTCCTTTGTTCAATGAAATGTCAGAAATACCTAAAGTCTGATCAGTAACATAGACTATCAAGTTAAATGGATCAAACAAATAATAGCCGTCTGAACCCACTATATCAAGTCTGTTTTTAGACAAAGTGGTTGGAATATCATAATATTTACCATCTGTCAAACTCATGAACCACAAATCAGAGATGATAGTATTTCCTCCCAACTCGTTAGGATCGAAAGACTTGGATATTGTAGTGATCGCTCCATTACCAGGTACACGTACCGTCTCAAAACGAGGAACAAAAGTTCTTTCATTCGTACTATATGCTATCAACGCATATTTCAACAAGGCTGTACCACCATCGTTCTTTATTGCAAAATTGAATTGGGCAAAAGCATCATTCGTCTTTGGAGCTTTCACTTTATTACTACCATAAGTCGCCTTTTCGGTCTCATATTCATTTGGAGCCGCATTGCTCCATGCCTTTACAACTGTGAATACAGGGGCTGCAGGTGTAGCTCCCACCGTAAACTTTTTGCCATTAACAAAGACATTTTCTGCTCCTGCATCAGTCAACCAAAGATATAAATCACCTTCCGAAGGAGACAACTCTACTTTTCTGGTAATAGAACTATGCGCAGGAACCGTGACATACACATCCATCGCGGCTTGGTCTGGCATGGTAGCAGTCGTATTGCTGAAGATATTGATGGCTCCCAAATATTCGATATCACCCTGATTCTGGATAGTAATTTCAAAGCCATTGGTAAATCCACCCAATAGTTCTTCGGTTGGAGTGATATCTGCTTTCAATTGCGAGCGAACCTGAGTCAGTTTTTGAGCTGTAGCCTCAACGACATAAGGCCGCATTTCAGAATTAGCGCATTTGTTCCAATGAACATGATCGGTACTGTAAATCGCATAGATCGTGGTCTGTCCGATTGGGAAAGCATAATCAAATTCAAACAAGAGAGTATTACCATAAGTGTTGCCATTATCTTGAATACCCTTAAAAGAGAATTCCTTAACCCCAGAAATTGGAACATAAGTACCATCAGACTTCAATATACCATAAGCTAAAGAGCCTGTCATATCCTGACGACTCTGATTACAGAAATAATTCTGTATTTTCAGAGCAAACTTATCTGAAACCTGATTTCTTGTATTCTTAGTCAGTTCAAAAACAGACATTTTATCCCAATAGCTCTGCACAATAGGAGCGAAAGGTGCTACAGGCTCATCTACCTTACCATTATCAGGAGCCACACCAACCAACATACTACAACTGCGGTTGTAACCATCCTGTGCATTACCGGAGCCGACACCACCCTTCTCAGGATTCAAGATCGTAACATCGAAATAACCATTCTGATAGCCTCCCCAGCCCCAGTTGATATGATAAAGTCCCTGTCCATCGGAACCATCACAGATAAACTGATGACCACCATCAGTAGAAGAACCTGAATAGAAAACAGGACGCCCAGCAGCCAATTCATTGTCAAGAATCTGAGTCCATTCTGCCAGAGAATATAAAGAACGGGATAAATCCAGCATCATATCGGCATCATATCCGAAATACTTAGCCAAAGGTGCTGGCGTAAGATTTGCACCCGACATTTCACCATACCCCATCTTCACGGCAGCTCCACAATGAAACATCAGTTTGGCTACGGCATTGGCTTGAGCTTCGGTATAACTACCCTCGGCACTACTATAGAAAGGTAACATGTTGTCCCAATCATATACGCCATCACTCTTGCTGATACCAGGAACGGCTACATCTCTGCCATACCATTTCCTGGTATATTCAGGAATATCCTGCAACAATTGTTTAGGATGCTTATAATAAGCCATCACCTGTGCCATAGCCGTAGCCACACAACCAGTGACTGCCCGATTTTTTCCATCATAAATCGGACACATATTATTAAAAGGCTTACTCTGATTCCATGCAATATTACCCAATAAAGGAGAAACAGCCTTGGAATGAGTAGAATTTACCGAAGAACGGTAAGCTTTTACCTCTGCCAAATTGCGCAGAGTAGCTTGATCGCCCTTGATCAAAGCCTCTACCATCTCCTGATAAGCCTTCATGAAGTTCTTATAACTTTCTGGAAGAGATGCCTCATCATAAGTTCCCTGATCGGTATAACCTACGATTTCCGGCAGACAATCATCGCCGGACACAATCGTGAAACCCTTTCCCTCACCATGAGGGAACACATAATAACTGGCAGTTCCCTGGGACAAAGCCTGAGATTTTTGAGACTTCGCACCAAAGCCGAAAGACTTCGCCTGTGATGCAGCAGACTCATCCATAACGATACCCAATAAAGCAGCCTGGTGCTCTGCTATCTGCTTGGCTTGTTGGAAACTACGCGGCCCTGCAAATGCTGATACAGAAATCAACAACAGGACAGACAACAATAGGTGTAAACGAATACATTTCATAAGCAATATATCAAAAAGTTTAATTGAGTTATATCGGCTACAAATATACAACATTTCTTCTACACTCGCAAGTTTTCGATAAGAAAATTCTGCAAAAAAAAGAATAATTCGCTCTTCTTTGTTGTGCTTATCTCAAATGAAATGTAGGAGAGATTTGAATGCATAGAGTTATTTTATCTCTCGTCTCTCGGAACCACTCGCTATGATTCCCTATGAACGAAAACGTTTGCGATGTAATTATACTCTATTTATTTGGCTATAAGAAATTAAATGCGTATTTTTGCAACATAAACTGCAATCTATATGCAGAATCATAAATAATAACTTATATATAATAACCCAACAAACCGAAAAAATAGATGAAGAAATTTTTTAGCATGTTATGTGCTTGCTTGTTGGCGCTAAGTGCCCAGGCAACCGACATCAAGAAGTATGATGCTCTTTACGAGAATCTGCCATTCCAGATGGAGAAGGTGACCCGTCCGCAATTCCCAGCCAATGAGGTAAACCTCAAGGACTTTGGTGCTATTGGAGATGGCTCTTCTCTCTGTACCACAGCCTTTGCCAAGGCTATCGATGCGCTGACTCAGAAAGGCGGCGGCAAACTCATCGTTCCACAGGGCGTATGGTTCACAGGTCCTATCGTATTGAAGAGCAATATCAACCTGCATCTCGAAAAAGGTGCAGTCATCCTTTTCTCACCAGATGATGCCCTCTACCCTTTTATAGAAACATCGTTTGAGGGTTTGGATACACGCCGCTGCCAGTCGCCTATCTCTGGTCATCATCTTACCAACGTGGCAATTACCGGTCAGGGTTGCATCGACGGAAACGGAGAATACTGGCGCCCATTGAAGAAGCAGAAGGTTACAGATGCACAGTGGAAGCAGATTACTTCACGTGGCGGTGCGTTCAAGAGAGCCGACTACTGGTTCCCATCAGAAGGTGCATTGAAGGCAGACAACAGTGCCAACATGAATGTGCCTAAAACTCCAGCTTCAGAAGAAGAATGGAACGAGATCAAGCGTTTCCTCCGCCCTGTAATGATCAGTCTCGTAAGCTGCAAGAACGTTTGGCTCAATGGTGTTATCTTCCAGAATTCACCTGCATGGAACATCCATCCGCTGATGTGCGAGAACGTTCTTATAGAAGATGTATTGGTCCGCAACCCTTCTTACGCTCAGAATGGTGATGGTCTTGACCTGGAGAGCTGCAAGAATGCACTCATCGTCAATTCTACTTTCGATGTAGGCGATGATGGTATCTGCATCAAGAGTGGTAAGGATGCTGACGGAAGAAAGCGCGGCATTCCTTGCGAGAATGTCATCGTAAACGGCTGTACCGTATTCAAGGGGCACGGCGGTTTCGTTGTTGGCAGCGAGATGAGCGGTGGCGTAAAGAATATCAAGGTGAGCGGCTGCCAGTTCCTCGGCACCGATGTAGGTCTCCGTTTCAAGAGTACCCGCGGTCGTGGTGGTGTAGTAGAGAATATCTACATCGACAACATGTCAATGTTTGATATTCAGACAGATGTCATCACCTTCGACCTTTACTACGGTGGCAAGTCTGCCGTTGAGGTTCTCAACGATGGCGATGAGGCCAAGAGCCAGAAGGTACAGGAGTTCAAGGTAGACGAGACAACACCTTGCTTCCGCAATATCGACATCAACCATGTCATCTGCCGCACAGCCCGTCGTGCAGCTTACTTCAACGGTCTCCCAGAGATGCCGGTAAGCAACATCCACATCAAGGATATGGAGGTAAACAATGCTGAGTATGGTATCGTCATCAACCGTACTGACGGCGTGAAGCTCGAAAACATCAAGGTTAGTGCAAAGAATCACACCTTCGATGCAAAGAACTCGAAGAATGTGACTGTCAACGACAAGACATACAAGAAGATTGACGAAAAGGGTATCACTCTCGACTTCTAATCAAAATTAAAAGCCGCTCAACAGGCAAATCTGTTGAGCGGCTTTTTTATATGGAAATCATAGCACTACAGCTATGATGCCTAGTCTTTAAAATCAAGTGAGAGTTCACCTGTGCCTAGAAGATTGTAACTCATGCGATGATATGGAGTGACTCCAAATTCCCTGATGGCAGCACGATGCTTCTTGGTAGGATAACCCTTGTTGCTTTTCCAGTCGTACTGCGGATATTCTTCTGCCAGCGCATCCATGTAATCATCACGATAGGTCTTGGCAAGGATGCTAGCAGCTGCAATAGACAGATACTTGCCGTCACCCTTTACGATGGTTGTATAAGGCAAATCCTTGTAGGGTTTGAAGCGGTTACCATCCACGATAACTGCCTCCGGACGAACCTTGAGCTGGTCCAGGGCACGGTGCATAGCCAGAAAACTGGCGTTGAGGATATTGATTTTATCGATTTCTTCAGGAGTAACAATGCCCACAGCCCAAGCTACAGCATCACGCTCTATCTGCTTGCGGAGCGCCTTGCGCTTCTTATCTGTGAGCTTCTTACTGTCGTTCAATTCGGCATTCTGATAACCGGGCGGAAGGATAACGGCTGCAGCATATACGCTGCCTGCCAGACATCCTCTGCCAGCCTCATCGCAGCCAGCCTCTACCATATCCTTATAATAATGACTTTCTAACATAATTATGATGAATTTTACGTTTATCTCTTCACTCTTCACCTCTATTTTGTAACCGCCTAATTATAGGGCAGTTACAAAGATAAGAGCATTTCAACTCTTCACCTACTCTTCACCCACTCTTCACCTACTCTTCACCCTCATAGCACCAGGCGGTGAAGAGAGGGTGAAGAGTGGGTGAAGAGCCAGAGCGTCTCTTCAGCGCGTAAGTATCAGTATAACAATACGTTACGACAAAGGGGTGAAGAGTGAAGAGTATTTGGGCATTCCAACCTCAACTTTCTGATAACTGCCAAACGCAAACAGCCAACTGTCCGCAGTAGCGCCAGTTGGCTGTTCTTTGCTTGCCAGTAGGTTGTCTTTCGCTCGCCAGTTGGCTAAATAAGGCTTTTACGTGCGCTGTATGCGGCTAAAATGATTTTTCCTTAGAACATCATAGCCACGCGTTTTACGCCCGCTACAAGCGCATCTATTTCTTCCTTTGTATTATATAAGGCAAAGCTGGCACGAACGGTGCCGAGAATGCCGTAGCGGTCCATCAAAGGCTGAGCGCAATGATGACCGGTACGTACAGCGATGCCCAGACGGTCGAGCAAAGTGCCCATATCCATGTGATGAATATCACCAACCAAGAAGCTGACAACGGCATCTTTGCCCTCCTGCTCACCAAAAAGCCTGATTCCATCGATGGTTCGCATCTGCTCCATACAGTAACGGGTCAATTCCTGCTCGTGCTTGGCAATGTTATCCATGCCGAGTGCAGAGACATAATCGATGGCTTTTGCCAGACCATGGGTAGCTACATAATCAGGAGTACCAGCCTCGAACTTGAAAGGTAACTTCTCGAAAGTAGTCTTCTCGAAACTTACGCTCTCAATCATTTCGCCACCGCCCTGATAAGGAGGCAACTTGTCGAGCCATTCTTCCTTGCCGTAAAGCACACCGATACCGGTAGGACCATAAATCTTATGTCCGCTGAAAGCGAAGAAATCGCAATCCATATCCTGTACATCCACAGCAAAATGAGGAGTACTCTGAGCGCCATCCACCATGACAGGTACATCGTGCTCATGAGCTATCTTAATCATCTCTTTTACCGGATTCACCGTACCGAGCACGTTGCTCACCTGGGCAATGCTCACGATTTTGGTGCGTTCGGTAAATAAATTGGCGAATTCATCGAGGTTAATTTCACCTTTATCGTTGATAGGGATTACACGGATGGCAATTCCCTTCTTGGCAGCCTGCAACTGCCAAGGCACGATATTGGAGTGATGTTCCATGGTAGAGATAATCACCTCGTCGCCCTCGCTCATAAAGGCATCGCTGAACGATGAAACCACGAGATTCAGACTCTCTGTAGTGCCACGGGTAAAGATGACTTCCTCAACCTTAGGCGCATTGATAAACTTGCGCACGGTTTCGCGGGCTGCCTCATGAAGGTCGGTAGCCTGCTGAGAGAGATAGTGAACACCACGATGCACATTGGCATTTACATTGAGATACTCGTCGCGCATGGCATCGAGCACGCACAATGGCTTCTGCGTGGTTGCCGCATTATCCAGATACACCAATGGCTTATCATAGACCTTTCTCGATAAAATCGGGAAATCTGCTCTTACTTGATTGATATCATACATATTTTTAAGAACTTAACTCCTTTAAAAGGATATTATCTACTTGCAAAGCTTGCAGCCCTCGCACTTATTGAGTTCACCACGGAATCGCTTCTCTACGAGATGATGCAGGCGATCACGCAATGGCTCCAGCTCCATCTTGTCGATGACTTCGTTGATAAATGCAAACTGAAGGAGCAACTTAGCCTCCTCACGGCTCACACCACGCTGCTGCATATAGAACAATGCCGCATCGTTGAGCTGACCTACAGTACTTCCATGTGCACACTTCACATCGTCAGCATAGATTTCCAGCATCGGCTGGGTGAACATACGGGCTGTCTTCGTAGCACAGAGGTTCTGGTTGGTTTCCTGAGAAATAGTCTTCTGGGCACCATGACGAACCAACACTCTGCCGGCAAAAGCACCACGTGCCTCACCATCGAGCACATACTTATAAAGCTCGTTGCTGGTACAATGACCCACCTGATGATCGATGAGCGTATTGTTATCAACCACCTGGTTCTTGTCGGCAATCACACAACCATTGCAGAAGCACTCAGCTCCCTCGCCCTTGAATACAAGGTCGAGGCGGTTGCGGGTGATACCATTATGAAGGGTGATGACGTTATGGTTTACACGGCTGTTAGCCTGCTGCTCGATATAAACGTTGCTGACACGGCGGTTCTTGTAATGAGTCTCCTCCAGGCAATAGAGGTCGAGACTGGCATTCTCGCCTACGAATGCCTCGATAACCTGGGTTGCGAGGAAGTTCTTGTCATCGGCTGCATGGTCGCAGAAGAGGAACTTAGCCTCAGCACCCTGTTCCATCACGATGAGTACACGGCGGTTTACCATCAAATCTACATCCGAACGGAGAATATTGATGACCTGAATAGTTCGCTCTACCTTTACATTCTTTGGAACATAAATCAGCAAGCCATCCTGTGCCAGGAATGTATTCAATGCGGTGATGCCATCTTCGTCGGTTTTGGCAATCTTAGCGTAGTATTTCCCGATGAATTCAGGGTGTTCTGCAGCAATCTTGTTCAAAGAGTCCACGATAACACCCTCTGGCAACTCTACCTTTGGCAATGCTTTATTATAAAAAGCATCGTTCACCACGAAGTAGAGCGAAGTGCTCAGGTTAGGCACATCGCAGCGGAAAGCCTCGTATGGATCTACCGGAATTTCCAGACGATTCAAGTTCAAGCCATAATCTGGCTCAAAGATGGCGCTCATATCTGTGTACTTGTATCTTTCTACCTTACGGGAAGGGAAGCCCAGGCGACGGAAGTTCTCAAACGCAGCATCGCGCACCGCATTGAGCACCTCAGCACTGTTCTTCTTGATTATTCTCGAAGAAGACTGATACAAGTCTAAATATTGTTTTTCTGAATGCATAGCCATCCTCCCTATTATTTCTCATCTACTTCTGCCTTGATCCAGTCGTAGCCACGAGCCTCAATCTCCTTGGCAAGTTCAGGACCGGCAGTCTTCACGATTCTACCCTTATAGAGTACGTGAACCACACTTGGCTTAATCATATCGAGCAGACGCTCATAATGAGTGATGACGATGGCAGAAGTCTTGTCGGTATGCATCTTGTTCACACCGTCAGCCACGATACGCATCGCATCCACGTCGAGACCAGAGTCGGTTTCATCTAGGATAGAGAGCTTTGGCTCCAGCATAGCCATCTGGAAAATCTCGTTGCGCTTCTTCTCACCACCCGAGAAACCTTCGTTTACTGAACGGCGAGCCAACTTGCTGTCCAATTCCACCAACTCGCGCTTCTCACGCATCAGCTTCATGAATTCGCTTGTATTCAATGGTTCCAAACCCTGATACTCACGCTTGGCATTGATAGCCGCACGCATGAAGTTGGTCATGGATACGCCAGGAATCTCCACCGGATACTGGAAAGAGAGGAACAAGCCTTCACGGGCACGGTCCTCTGGTTTCATATCCAGAAGGTTCTTGCCGTTGAAGATAGCCTCACCCTCGGTTACGGTATAGAGAGGGTTACCTGTAAGCACAGCGCTCAAGGTTGACTTACCGGAACCGTTAGGTCCCATGATAGCATGTATCTCACCATCGTTGATAGTCAGGTTGATACCTTTCAATATTTCTTTGCCTGCAATAGTAGCATGCAGATTCTTTACCTCTAACATAATTGTTATAAAATTGTGTCAATTAATAAATCACATACTGATTCTAACAATGTAGGTGGCTTGGTCCACCCCCATTGTTCAAACAAAGGAGGAGGGTCTAACACCACGAAGCTACATTCACCAGAGAGTATAATATCATGTGAGAAAGCTGAAACACTGTTATTTTGCAGCATGATAGAAGCCGTTGAAGATGGAGCAGAAGCATCCAACTTAAAATAGCCATAAAAATGCCCATCAACAGTATATATCGGCCTATACTGAGAAGCAAAACCTCTTACAATCGAATCTTGTTGAGCAGTCAAATTTACAGGTCTTATCTTGGAAAGGATCTGACCAAAAGCATTCAAATGCACTGCCAACAGCAATAACAAGATACACTTTTTCATCACAAGCCTCACTTTCTGTTCATTTTTTATCCTACAGTTCCTTCGAGTGAAACACTCAGGAGTTTCTGTGCCTCAACGGCAAACTCCATAGGCAACTTGTTGAGCACATCCTTGGCATAACCGTTTACGATCAAGCCGACAGCCTCCTCGGTAGGAATGCCTCGCTGATTGCAATAGAAGAGCTGGTCTTCTGAAATCTTCGAGGTAGTTGCCTCATGCTCGAACACGGCTGTGTCGTTATGGGCATCCATGTATGGGAAGGTATGCGCTCCACAATCGCTGCCCAGCAACAAAGAGTCGCAGGAACTGTAGTTGCGTGCATTGTCGGCATTGGATGTGGCACGAACCAGACCACGATAGGAGTTCTGGCTATGACCTGCCGAGATACCTTTAGAGATGATGGTACTCTTGGTGTTCTTACCCATGTGAATCATCTTGGTACCGGTATCGGCCTCCTGATAGTTGTTGGTAACAGCTACGCTGTAGAACTCAGCTACAGAGTTGTCGCCACGCAAGATACAAGAAGGATACTTCCAGGTAATCGCAGAACCCGTCTCTACCTGAGTCCAGCTCAACTTAGAGTTCACACCACGCAAGTCGCCTCGCTTGGTTACCAGGTTCAGCACACCACCCTTACCATGCTCATCACCAGGATACCAGTTCTGAACGGTAGAGTATTTCACCTCAGCATTATCCTTGACGATAATCTCTACGATAGCCGCATGGAGCTGGTTCTCATCACGCATTGGTGCTGTACATCCCTCCAGATAAGAAACGTAGGCATCATCATCAGCGATAATCAATGTACGCTCAAACTGACCGGTGTTACGGGCATTGATGCGGAAGTAACTGCTCAACTCCATCGGGCAGCGGACGCCCTTAGGAATATAAACGAATGAGCCATCACTGAATACGCAACTGTTCAAGGCTGCATAAAAGTTATCACGATAAGGAACTACGGTTCCCAGATACTCTCTTACCAAATCAGGATGCTCCTTCACAGCCTCACCGATACTGCAGAAGATGACACCCTTCTCACGGAGTTTCTCCTTGAAGGTAGTCTTCACCGACACAGAGTCCATGATGGCATCTACGGCGGTACCGCTCAAAGCCAGACGCTCCTCCAGAGGAATACCGAGTTTATCGAATGTTTTCTCCAACTCAGGATCAATCTCCTTGTTTTTTGGCTTCTTTGCCAAAGGGTCGGCATAGTATGAAATCTCCTGGTAGTCAATAGGTGGCACGTGAACGTGTCCCCACTTTGGCTCCTTGAGCGTCTTCCAGTAATTGTAGGCTTTCAGACGAAATTCGAGCATCCAGTCTGGCTCTCCCTTCTTCTGCGAGATCAGGCGCACAACATCCTCGTTGAGACCCTTTTCTATGATTTCAGTATGTACATCGGTGGTAAAGCCGAATTCATACTTCTGCTCAGCCACCTGCTTGACAAACTGATTCTTTTCTTGTTCTTTCTCTGCCATTTTATTTAGAATAACCTTTCGTTATTTTAACCCTAAATAGGGATAAGCCGCTGAGGACTCATCCCTACCTTATTATATATAATATATGCTATATTACAATTTCTGCTCTACCTCGATCTCAGTGAAGGTCTCGATAACGTCGCCCTCCTGGATATCGTTGTAGTTGACGAGGCTCAAACCGCATTCCATACCGGTAACCACCTCCTTAACATCGTCCTTGTAACGCTTCAAGGCACCGATTTCAGCAGTACGTATCACGATACCGTCACGGATGACGCGAGCCTTATCCTTAGCGTGTACCTTACCCTCGGTAACGAGACCACCGGCAATAGTACCCACCTTAGAAATCTTGAAGGTCTGCTTAACCTCAACCTGACCGGTAACGATTTCCTTCTTCACCTTGTCGAGCATACCAACCATCGCACTCTTGATATCGTCGATAGCATCGTAGATGATAGAGTATGTGTTGATTTCAACACCCTCACGGTCGGCAGCCTTACGAGCATCGGCAGATGGACGAACCTGGAAACCAACGATGACTGCATCTGAAGCAGATGCCAGCATCACGTCGTTCTCTGAAATCTGACCCACAGCCTTGTTCACCACGTTCACCTGAACCTTCTCGGTAGAAAGCTTGATGAATGAGTCGCTCAAAGCCTCAACAGAACCGTCGGTATCACCCTTCACGATGACGTTCAACTCATGGAACTCACCACGTGCGATACGGTGAGAGATATCACCCAGGGTCAAGCGCTTCTGAGTACGCAAGCCCTGCTCACGCTGCAGCTGCTCACGCTTGTTGGCGATTTCGCGAGCCTCCTGCTCTGTCTCGATTACGTGGAACTGGTCACCTGCAGTAGGCGCACCATTCAAACCGAGGATGATAGCTGGCTCAGCAGGAGCTGCTGACTTGATGTTGGCATTACGCTCATTGAACATCGCCTTGACACGACCCCAAGAAGTACCGGCGAGTACGATGTCGCCTACCTTCAAGGTACCATTGGCAACCAATACGGTAGAAACATATCCACGACCCTTGTCGAGAGAAGACTCGATGATGGTACCTGTAGCACGACGGTTAGGGTTAGCCTTCAAGTCGAGCATGTCAGCCTCGAGGAGCACCTTGTCGAGCAGATCGTGAACACCGATACCCTTCTTGGCACTGATTTCCTGGCACTGATACTTACCACCCCACTCCTCAACGAGCAGGTTCATGTTAGCCAAGTCCTCACGGATACGGTCTGGGTTAGCACCTGGCTTATCAATCTTGTTGATTGCGAATACCATAGGCACACCGGCAGCCTGGGCATGAGCGATAGCCTCCTTGGTAGTAGGCATCACAGAGTCATCGGCTGCGATGATGATGATGGCGATATCGGTAGCCTGGGCACCACGGGCACGCATGGCGGTAAACGCCTCGTGACCTGGAGTATCAAGGAAGGTTACCTTGCGACCGCTTTTCAGGGTCACACTATAGGCACCGATATGCTGGGTAATACCACCTGCCTCACCGGCAATCACATTGGTATTGCGAATATAGTCGAGCAAAGAGGTCTTACCGTGGTCAACGTGACCCATGACGGTTACGATTGGAGCACGTGGAACCAAGTCGTTCTCATCATCCACTTCCTCGCTCACGGCCTCCTGAACCTCGGCACTCACGTATTCGGTCTTGAAACCGAACTCCTCAGCTACCATGTTGATGGTCTCTGCATCCAGGCGCTGGTTGATAGATACCATGATACCTACGCCCATCAGCGTAGAGATAACCTGAGTAACGCTGATATCCATCATCGTAGCCAACTCGCTAACGGTAACGAACTCAGTAAGTTTCAGGGTCTTGCTTTCTTTCTGCTCCTGACGAGCCTGATCCTGCAACTTCTCCTGAACAGCCTCACGCTTCTCCTTACGGTACTTAGCACCCTTCTTGTTCTGACTCTTGCTGGTCAAACGTGCAAGAGTCTCCTTAACCTGGCGTGCTACAGCCTCGTCATCAACCTCGATCTGGCGCTGGTTGCCGCGGTTGTTGTTATTGCCGCGATTATTATTGTTATTATTTCTATTGCGGTTTTTGTTCTTCTTGTTATTACCGCCGTTGTTGCCATTACCTCCGCCATTATTCTTAGCTTCGGCATTGATGTCAACACGTTCTTTGTTGATACGAACACGCTTTTTGCGCTCATTGTGCTGTTGAGCCATTTTCTCCTCACGTTCCTTGCGGCGCTCCTCCTTGGTTTTCTTCTTAGGACGAGTGCTCTGGTTGAGGGAAGACAAATCTATCTTGCCCAACACCTTAGGCTCATTAGCAGTAAACTTCTTCTCACTCTTGAGAGTAAACACGCTGTTGTCTGCTGCGCCAGCAGAATGCTGTGCAGTTTCATTCTTAGCATGATGATGCTCTTTCTTTCCCTGAGGAGCATTCTGCTTATTCATCTGAGCGTTTGACTGCTGTGATTTCTGATGATTTTCCTGTTTCATTTGCTGTTTATGCTGAGAAGCCTGTTGTGGCTTCTGTTCCTTCTTTTGCTCAGCCTTAGGAGCGTCTTTCTTCTGCTCAGGACTGACGGCAGCAGTCTCAGGCTTTTCCGCAACAGACTCTGCAGCAGGCTTCTTACCGATATTGTCCAAGTCAATCTTTCCCAGCGGCTTATACTGCTGCTGTCCATTAGACTCCAACAAGCTTTCAGCGCGATTGTCCTTCTGCTCTGGCGCACGCTTCTTATCTTTTGCTTTTTTGGTAAAGAGTTTCTCAGCCTGATCACGAACCTCTCTGTCCTGACTGAAGGCATCATTCAATGCCTTGTATTGCTGGTCGGTGAGTTTGAAGCTCGGTTCTGCCTTGACATCTCCCAGGTCTTTTCTTTTCTCTAGGAATTCAACTGCCGTCTGAAGTCCTATATTTAATTCACGTAGTGCTTTATTTAATCTGATGCTCATAAATTATTTATTCTCCTATTTTTAAAGTTAGATTCCCTGCAAGCACTCGCTGGCAAGGGAATTATTGTTCGAATTCGGCGCGCAACACGCTGAGTACATGATCAACGGTCTCCTCTTCGAGGTCGGCCTTCTCAATCAGCAAGTTACGAGGTGCATTGAGTACCTGCTTGGCAGTATCAAGACCGATGCCCTTGATAGCATCGATAACCCACTGGTCAATCTCATCAGAGAACTCATCCAAGTAGATATCCTCATCGGCCTCATTCTCGTCTACCTCACGGAATACGTCGATGGTATATTCTGTAAGCATAGAAGCCAGTTTGATGTTCATACCGCCACGGCCGATAGCCAAACTAACTTCCTCAGGCTGCAAGTAAACCTCTGCTTTCTTGTTCTCATCATCAACATTGATTGAAGAAACCTTGGCTGGAGCCAACGCACGCTGAATGAAGAGCTTGGTATTGCTTGAATAGTTGATGACATCGAGATTCTCGTTGCAAAGTTCGCGAACGATACCGTGAACGCGGCTACCCTTAACACCTACACATGCGCCAACCGGGTCGATACGCTCATCGAATGTTTCAACAGCAATCTTAGCACGCTCTCCCGGAAGACGTGCGATACGGCGGATTGCAATCAGACCATCTGCAATCTCAGGAACCTCAGCCTCCAACAGGCGCTGCAGGAAGATTGGAGCAGTACGGCTCAAGATAATCTTTGGATTATTGTTCTCGTTGTCTACACGAAGGATGACCGCACGAACAGTCTCACCCTTGCGGTAAGTATCACCAGGAATCTGCTCAGTCTTAGGCAACATGAGCTCGTTGTTCTCATCATCTACAATCAGAACCTCGCGCTTCCAAACCTGATAAACCTCACCAGAGATAACCTGACCTACGCGATCCTTGTATTTGTTGTAAAGTGAATCATGCTCCAACTCAAGAATCTTGGAAGCCAAAGTCTGACGAAGAGTCAAGATGGCACGACGACCAAACTTATTGAAGTCAACCGTCTCACTTACATCCTCACCAACCTCGTAATCCGGCTCAATCTTACGAGCCTCAGAAAGTGTAATTTCCTTATTTTCATCTTCAACTTCGCCATCAGCAACAACTATACGGTTGCGATAAATTTCGAAGTCACCCTTGTCAGGGTTCACGATGACATCAAAGTTTTCGTCACTACCAAAAATCTTGGCAAGTACATTACGGAAGCTCTCCTCCAATACACTTACCAATGTAGTACGGTCGATATTCTTTGTTTCTTTAAACTCGCGGAATGTATCAATCATACTCGCTGTCAATTCTTGCTCTTTTTTAGCCATAACTTAATTGAAACTAATTATGTATTTTGTATATTTTACTTTATCCATCTGGTAAACGTGATCAACCTCCTGCTTAACCGGACGTTTTTTACCTTCAACCTTTACCTTTTCTTCAACGCCAACTGTGAAGTCATTTCCTTCAACAGCTTTCAAGATACCCTTCACCTTCTTGCCGTCGGCATCAAGCACCTCTACCTCCTTGCCAATGAAATTGATATACTGCTGCGGAACTTTGAACGGTTGACCCAAGCCTGCAGAGCCAACTTCGAGCTCATAGTCTTCCTCGTCACGGTTCAAATGATCCTCAATATACTTACTCAAGGCAACACAATCCTCAATCCATACTCCATCGGCATGGTCAATCTCAACAACGATTCTATCGTCGGGACTGATTTCAATGCTTACCAAGAAATATTCCTTATCTTGGAGCCATTCTTCAACTAATTTTTTTACGACGTTTTTATCAATCATATATACCTTATTAAAATAAAATGAGGAACTCTTGTGAGCCCCTCATTCCACTGAACGTTGCAAAATTACAAATATTTTTGTGATTAGCCAAAAAAAATGCAACTTTTTATTCGCAACGTGCACATTTTTAATCGATTGTGCACGTTTTTGTACTTATTTCTTCACAGGATGCAGTATTTTTTCGTATTCTGATGGAGAATTCAGCAATTTTACTGCTTCCTTAATCTGCTTGTCATAGCGCATGGAATTCTGGATGGCACCGCGCTGGAAATAATAGGCAGAAACGATGTCATTTTCCAACAGATGCTTGATGTAATCCTTGTTATAATCCAGATCCTTTGCCACATTATGGCTCAGCTTTTTCTTCAAAGCCTCAAACTCTGCCTTGGCATCATCGTAGTAGCCTTCAAACTTAGCGAGTTTTTCCAAGTCCTTGAGATACTTTTCTGTTTCACGGTCGTACTGGAAGTTAGCCTTCAACACGCGTGTCTTGAATTCATCATAGTCGGCATCGGTCAGCGAGAATTCCTTCGCAGGAGCAATAGCAGGATGCTTGGCGATATAATCAACCTCATAATTTAGCATCACCTCATTACTGTCGCGGGCACCAGCCAGATAGAAGGCAATGTTTGGCAAAGAATCAGGCTTTACTTCTACATCCGGCTTCACGCCACCTCCATCTCTCACTTCTCTGCCACCTGCGGTATAGAACACCTTGGTAAGAGAGTCGGGAACATGCTCCACATAACCACCCTTATCGTGCTTATAGTTGAGTGCCTGAACGCATCGACCGCTAGGAATGAAATATTTAGCAGTAGTAAGTTTCACCTGTCCGTTATAAGGCAAATCCATGGTAGTCTGCACCAATCCCTTTCCATACGTGCGCGTACCTAATATTACAGCACGGTCATAATCCTGCAGACTGCCGCTCATGATTTCACTGGCACTGGCAGAATTCTCGTTCACCAATACCACCATCGGCATAACGGAATCTATCGGTTCAACCGTGGTCTTATAAACATGATTAGAACGCTGCAACTTTCCCTTCATCTCCAAGACAGTCTTACCTTTAGGCAAGAACATATTGATGATGCTGACCGCTTCGGTAACAGAACCACCACCATTATTACGCAGATCGAAGACAAGCCTCTTGGCTCCTTGCTTTCTCAAATCGATAAAAGCACGACGCACTTCCTTGGCAGACTGCTCGGTAAAGGAATTGAAGTTGATGTAACCGATGCTACCCTCCAACATGCCATAATAAGGCAAGAACGGCAACTGGATGGTACGGCGTGTTACCTTCACCTTCATCGTCTTGCCTGTACTTGGACGCTTAACTTTCAACATGAAAGAAGAACCCGGGTCACCACGAAGATGATCGCTGACATAGCTCACCTCCTTATTGGTCATATCCTCATCATCAATACTCAAAATGATATCGCCCTTCTTCAGTCCCACTTCTGCAGCAGGCATATTCTCGTAAGGCTCACTGATGCAGACGCGCTGCAACTGGAAGTTGTAGCGTATCACCGCACCTACACCCGCATACTTGCCGGTGAGCAGATTCTTGAGTTCCTTCATCTTCTGCTCAGGATAATAGGTAGTATAAGGGTCGAGGCTACGTAACATGGCATTGATACCATTACCAACCACGACTTCAGCATCGAGCGTGTCTACATACATCAAATCGAGATTCTTGTAGATGGCATTGAATATTTCCATATTCTTTGCGGCTTTGAAGTCATGGTCTTTGTCTACCTGGGCAAAACTTGGAGCTGCCAGGAGCACCATAAGCAAGGAGAACAGTATTTTTTTCATTGTTACCTTATTTAATTGTATATGATTCAACTTATTGATTATTTTCTCCCCCTCTTTCCGGCATTCGCTATCAAGAGAAGATTTCGACCACAAAAGTACTCATTTCTTTGCTAAAAACACCATAAAAGAAGCAAAAAGTGGCACAAAGATAAGAAAAAATACACTTTTTTAGGGAAAAAGCGAAAAAAGTCAGCAAAAAATTTGGCAGAATGAAGAAAAGTTAGTACTTTTGCACACGCAAATAAGGAACGTCATGTTCTTTACAGAAAAAATGCTTCAATAGCTCAGTTGGTTAGAGCACCTGACTGTTAATCAGGGGGTCGTTGGTTCAAGCCCATCTTGAAGCGCAAGAGAGTTTCAGGTTAGCCTCGTAACTCATCTTCTTTCATAGCAAATTGCTTCAATAGCTCAGTTGGTTAGAGCACCTGACTGTTAATCAGGGGGTCGTTGGTTCAAGCCCATCTTGAAGCGCAGAAGATAAAGCCTTGCAAGTCAACTACTTGTAAGGCTCTTTTGTTTTTATACATTTCAAAGTTGCACCCTATTTGCACCCATAATTCATAGACCTCCATTTCACTTGCCCCATTGCAGAATCTTCAACATGCAATTCTGCAAAATCAGAGGATTTGCACCCAATATTTATAGTCTGTTCTCTCTTTTGCACCCATTGCAGAATCCTTGAGCATATAACTCTACAAAATTGTAGAGTATTATAAGGGTTGTCAAGTATCAAAGTTGACAAGTTGAAAATCACTAAGAACTTTCAACCGTCAACAAGAAACTTCATTTTCAAAATGTCTTATCTCGAAAAAGATAAATTCTGAGGATCCTGAATAATCTTTGCCACCTTCTCATTGAATAAAGCCATAATATCTTCATATGAAACTTTAATAAACTTATAGTTCTTATGATTGCGAATTTTATCATCAATAGTCTTTACAGGCTTCAAACGAGAATTCATATATTCATCAATTGTGCGATTATAAAAAGGATGCTGTGGGTCTGTTATTATATACTTTCCATGAACATCACCATACCCTCCTGGCATTGCAAAAGATTGTGTTTGGATTTTGCTAACAAATAACCGTAAGCTAGAGAATATATCGTCAATACCATCTTCATCAGAATCCAATGAATAGTACAAAGCATCCAACATAGGTACAAATGCGCCAAAAGCAGTACAAACATCTTGACCCGAAAAATAATTAATATAAGAAAAACACATATTAAGCCCTTCCTCTATACGACCCTTTTGCTTATCTAATGCACCCATTTGATTTCTAATCATTTGTTGAAGTTTTGCATTATCATGAGCCAACTTAATATTTTCTTCTTTTTGCTTTTGAAGTTCACCTCTAAATTCAACAACACTAAATATCTGATATCCCATAACCAAAGTAACAATGATACCGACAGCAGAAAGTACTATTCCTAAAAACGTCTCATTACCAACTTCACAGGGAAACACTCTAAATAAAGAAAAACCTAATGATATGACACACAACAGTGTCAATAATAACATCCAATATTTACATTTACTATCCATACGCATTTATTCTTTAGAATCTCTTTTGATAAAAGTAAATCTTGTCTTCAAACATGGACGAAGGGAAAGATCGTAGGTTCCCATCTGGAAGTAGTTACGACTATCCTTGCTTGGATTCAAGTCCTGATAGAAATGAAGACCACGACCAAGGGTGATGTCCCAATCATTACTAGTGCGGATGTAACGGTCATGAGAGTTTTCATCAAATTCATATTCAAATGTCATTATGTTGCCATCCATATCAGCCAGGGTTTCCTTGATACCACTCAAACTATCTTTTATATAAGATGACTCTTCTACCGTATCGCCGAGTTTTGTAATCAACTTAAAAACTTTACAGTCACCTATCTTTACCAATAATTCGATGAATCGAACCAAATTGGTTACCTGATAGCCATGTGACAAGTAAGGTTCTTCGAGCATAACCACCTTTGCCCCCTTCAGATAGTCAGCAAACAAGTCATCATAACCATAACCTATATCGCCATATTGCACATCAATTGTCTTCTCTTTAGGAGAATTATCTTCAACAATTAGAGGTTTCATCATAGGACGATCCTCCATAACCTTTGAAGGTGCATTCTCAAAAGGCATTTCATCATAAGCTTCGGTCAAAACTGCCACTTCAGGATCTTTACGAGGATTCTGGGTTGCCTTGCTATACTTACTTTCCGGACAATATACTATAATTTTCTTTCCATCCCTATTTATATATGACATATTGATACGAGCGTATTCCTCATCAGGCTTACGCTTATTCAATTGTTCCTTCACACGACGACGGCCTTCTATCGCATATTCCACTATTTCATCGAACTCCTCATCAGTTGGTTGACCTGTCGGGAACAACAACTTGATAAAGCCAGATATCGTTTTTTGTAAGGCACGGTTATCACGGCCTTCAATATTATCACCCTTCTTCAAACGGGCATTGACTACCCCCACGTAGTCACTATCATGCACAAATAAGTAATGAAGTGCCTCTGACATATAATCCGTGATCAATCCAAAACCGTTATTATAAGCACTGTCATCAATCTTCGGTATCTCCCACCCTGGAATATAGTTGTAGATACGATCGATTACAGCGAGATCGAAAGCTTCAGGCAAAGTAACCAGCAAATCTTTATCATAATTATTAACTATCTGCTGGATATTCAAGTCAAAGTTACCAACAAAAGAGAAACTGGCATAACCTGTCACTTCCCTACCACGCGAGAAACGACCATTAGCCATATAATCTTTCATGATTTGCACGGTATCGGCATCCTTGATTTTCATCTTGGCAACCTCATCAAAGGCGACATTATCCCAATAACCAACAGCACCCACTTGCTTGCGTTGATTATTATATAGTAATGTGGCAGTTGAAGCCTGTCCACCAGACAACAAAGTAGAATAAGGAGAGAACTCCGAATAAAAATAGCTCTTACCGGTACTTCTGCCTCCCAACTCAATGCTATTATAATTACTTTGAACCAATGGCAGGAAGCGGGAGAGAATATGAAATTTCAATCTTCTACCATTCTTATCGCTATTCAGCTGACGTGATCTTTCAGAAAGCCAATCAGGATTAATGCCAATACTACGAATCAGAACATCCATCCACTCATCAGTAGTAAATTGCTCACGACCACGAAAGAACTTTTCTGCATCAAAATGGGCAATTTGGATAGGGCGCAAATCTTCGATGAAGAAGGCATAGTCATCCTCCTCCACTTCATTATATGCCAAAGTTATCTCAGCCCAGATGCCACTCTCGAGCAATTTTTCGTTTTCCTGATAGAAACAAGGATTGATGGCAATACGCTTGGAGGCAAAGTTCTCCATCTCAGCCCAGTAACGCTTTTCCCGCTCCACATATTTCACATGAATCTTATCAATGAATTTATGGCGTTTTTTCTGCTCCACGATTGCCTGTGCCTTGTTAGATTCATCCGGTCGAACATAGCATTTTTCTATAGTTTGCAGCACAGCTTTCTTTCCTTCCTCTATTTCTTCGGGATCCTCACTGGCACAATAACGTGACAGCAGGAACTCCAAGACAAAGGAAGGAACGTTCACAGCACGCTTAATATCATGCAGCAGGTCCTTGCGAACCACCTTTCCTGGGAAAGCATGGTTAAGTTTCATATCTAAAGCATCCATTTACAAATCATTTTCAAAGTTCAACTTCAATGTAGAGAGCGTAGCATGGGTATCAGCGTCCAACGCAGACACAACAATACTGTCACCCCCATATTCTTCATCTATAACTATCGGCTGACGGTATTGAGTAACACCAGAAGGTATTTGTGCTGTCTGCGTAACATCATCATAGAATTTACCACTCGGTGCGCCTATTGCATGGCCTTCGCCATCAGCCACTATTAATCTTATATTTACTCCATCTGCAAACAAATCATCCTGATGGATATTAATATCAATCAACGGACGGCAAGTATAAACTGTACCAGACGTATTCCCCTTATACTTTAATTCCACGCTGTATTTCTGCTTCTTCTGCTTATTCTGCAACTGCACAGTTATCACAGGTACCACATTCTCCTGGAGCGACAAGCCTTCATGGTAAAACACTTCACCTTTTCTAAACACAGTAAAGTTCTTGGCATAACATAGTTTCATAACCTCAGCATCCAGTCCCAGTTCTTCAGGAGTAAAGGACAAGGTATCCTCGCTGTCATTCAGATTACCTACCAACAAGCGACTTTCTTCCAGCGAGACATCGCTACCCATAGGTTTATCTATCAAATTACCCACATGGAAACTTGACTGCACCATAAAACCATGGTCAGCAACAAAGACTGCCATATCAAAGCCTTTTTGCTTGCAGGCATTCAAGGTACGCGCCAGACGCACCAACACCTTATCCATCACGGCAAGCCCACTCAACTTGATTTCTTCTCCAGCAGTATCCATATCCTGACTTCTTATAACCAACAATTGTACATTGTCTTCTATGGCAGACATATCGAAATTTTCCAAGCGCACATCTTGCGTTACTACATGGGTTTTCTGCTGCAAATAATCCAGTCGGTCATCAGGCGTTATAATCACTCTGCCATCTACAGAAGGTTGCAGTTTTCCGTTTTGTTCCACAACTTTCACATGTCCCAAATGAGCAGCCATACCAAATCGAGTAACAGAAGGCAGGAAAGACAACTTAGCCCCTATCTTTACTTGATCTGGTTCATTGCGCATCATACTATCAGCAAAACATTTACCCATCTCATAGCGGAAAGCATCCACAAAAAATAAAGCCACCCGCTTACCTTCTTTCAGGGCTGGATATACGATATCTATACATCCCTGGTTTCGCAGTTGCTCATGATTCTTGATTTCCCCGGCACGCATCTGATACTCCTTGACACTACGCTCAGTAAAGTCTGCATACAAGCCTTCTACATATTGTGTCATTGTCTTTACTGCAGTAGGAAGAGAGACTACTTCCTGGCTATCAGTCAAATATCTACGGTAAGCTTTATCAGCTTCCTGACCACTGCCAACATACCATTCCACCAAATCCTGGATATCTCCATCGCTCTTTACTCCCCGATTCACACAATCAGCGATTTGCAAGGCATAACCAGCCAACTTCCAAAACGTTGACACCTCAGAATCTTCCTGATACCAAACGTCTTCGATATTCTTTTTGAGCAACTTATGAGCCTCTCCTAACTTACCCTCTTTGAGATAAGCTACGAAACGTTCGTATTCCACCTTATTTTCAAAAGCAAATGTCACGCGGTCACCCAAATGTTTGGACTTCGCAAACAAATCAGCAAGTTGGAAAGCATCCGCCGTTTTACGTGCCATTCTCACATAAATCTCACGCAAGTCGCTTCTGCGACGCAAATGATCACACACCGAATAGATCTTATCCTTGATTTCAACCGGTGCCATAGCAACCGTCTTCAAGCTATCAGGTAAAGCCGAAGGCAAATCGAAAACGAACTCACTAAACAGCAAATACATCCATAGTTTCTGCTGAATATCCTGAAGTGAGATTCCGTTACTATCAAGCCCCGGATATTGAATCTCCGCAAAACGAGCCCATTCAGGTAACCATGCCATATCCGAAGAAAACGTTTGAGCCAACAAGCCCACCGTCATCTCAACAAAGCTCTTGCCACCAGTCAATTGTTCCAAAGCAGGATAAGCCGCTCCATCAAGCAAGGCATTAATCATATTGAAAGATGTAGTTCCACTCGCAAACAGGCGTTCAATCTCGTCTTTCTTGGTTGGCAAAAACGACTGACAGATGTACTTATAGTCATCTTGTGGGCCTACAGGAAACATTGCCGCTGCATTTTTGAAAGCACTATAAGGCTCCTCTACCCACTGACGGTCGGTAGTTGGTTGAGGCATCTGGCGATAGATAATCATACGCAAATCATTATTCTCTGCCAGTTCACCACACCAAAAACGAGACGCAGCCAGCCGAGCATGCAGTAAGCCCTTGGTTGTGTCTATCACCTTCACTCCTTTTTCCTCTGCTAGAGGCAAAACACTATGATAAAGCGCATTACGGTCGTAGATGACGAGCACAGGTTTCTCTGCGCTCATCTTCCCCAACCAGTGGTCTATGATATATCCTTGTATGTCCATCTTCTTGTAATTTTCTTGTAAATCTTCTTGTATTCTTGTAAACCTTAAAGCTTTCAACCAACTGGTTTTCAAGAGTTTACATTTACTCTCTTGTAAATACAACCAATTTTCTTGTAAACTTTCACCTTATTATACTAATTGCATAAGAGCCATTTCCTACCAATAACATGTATCTTTCCTGCTCTTCTTAAAGAAGCAAGAAGATTTGTCACCTTATTATATTTTTGTGTCTCATCAAGCACATCAGGTAATTTGTCCAATAAGAGTTCATCCAAATCAGTTCTTGAAGCAGAGCCAAATTTCAAGAGGTAATCCTCTATCAGCTTTTTATAATACGCATCATCAAAACTCTTATTCTTGATATAAGAGGCCTTTAAACCTATATGTTTTGAACTTTCGACAATTTTGAAAGATAAATACAAATTATGTCTTCTACCCTCAACAAATTTCTTTTGTCTCAATAGTGCTACTGCATCATCAGTCAAGCTACTATATTCCCTTTTTTGCACCTTATCAAGCATAATAATCTCTGGCAATGACAAAGTAGGATTATTCACAAGAATTTTTGCAAAATTCTCATTCAACACCTTGCCTTGAATCTCACATCGAACCTTCTGACCAGACAAATCATATATTGGCATTGGGAAGAATCTTTTTCTTTGCTGTACAAATAGCTTTCTTATACCCCCACCTTCAGTTTCTGCCATTCCAATGTTACACATTGCTTCCATCAAGAAAGGATTACGATATCTTGAATCAGGACAATCTTTTTCCACAACATCTTCTACGGAATTAGGTATAAATTGCCCATAATTTTGGATAACTAACTTTTCATCTTCGTATTCCAACAGCTCTATTCTTGCACCCATTCCATAATCTTGGTGCCCAATGGCATTGCAAATGGGCTCACGCAATGTAAATACATCATAGCGCATCATATTCTCCGGGAAAATATTACCACTAACTGTATATACATAGTTATTGTTCCTAATATATCCTGTTGTTATCTCTTCCACTGATTTAATCATAGGAACATGGAAATTATGAAAATCCTTGTTTTTATCCTCTTTTGCAAGCAGTTTCCAACGAATGACACATACGGCTGGCGACAAGAAATGTTCAGATTCCTCTCTACCCAAAAGTATGATAGCTGCATTGGTTATCTTTCCGGCTCTTGTAATCTTTGCCTTGTTCAAAAAGGTTGCATCATCCCAGCTCTCGATTTCCTTAGCTCTTATCTCATGCCTTTCCGTATATTTTTCTCTTGCCATACGAATCGCATCAGGGTCGAGGTCGTCGATGGTGGCATCTTCTATAATATTAGCAGTCCAATCGCCAAAGACAGCACTTGGTTCTGAAAGAATTCTTTGCATACGCTCTTGCGTCATCTCTACCAGAGAATCGGCAATACGTTGCCATGCCTTTCTATGTGCATAGACAGGGCGGCGTGGCTGATGCTTAGGAATATGAATAATCCAAACCGTTTTTTGAGTATCCTCTGTTATAAATTCCTCAACACGAAGACCTTCAGAAGAAAGGTTCACACATTGCTCTACCAACTTGAACGTCGCAGTCAATGGGGTTGCAGCAAAGCCATTGAATGTCAATGCTGACAAATCAGTGCCAACTATGTCCAAGGTCTGGTCTTTGACTCCAATCACAAGTTCCCCTCCCTCCATGTTGGCGATAGCCGACACGTAGGAAAGTACATCATTGCCCTCCTTGCCATTGAAGGAGTTCTTCAGATTTTTCATTTCCTTCCATTCGCATCTTGCGTTTTCTTCAGGATAGCGTTGGCGGATATATTGTTGTAACTCTTGCTCTGTCATACCTTTTTCTTATATTTTGATGTCATTAAAATGATAACGAAAGCTGTGGGTTTATGTTGTCTCCCTTTTTCTTTCTTGCCTTCTTTTCCTTCGGTTTGTTCTCACAGATGTGTTCCAAACCGTGGGTCAGCGCCATGCACCAGTCTTTCTTCGCCTTTTGGGTTACTCGGGCTGGATACATGCTCATGGCAAGATGGCTCCAGTCGTAGTCGCCTTTTTCCAGCAGTTCCATGTTCTTCTCGCATTCCACTCGCCATGGGCGGCTGGCTGCAAGATGGAGCAATGGGGCGGCTGTCACCGGCACTCCGTCATCATGGTTAGGCACATAGCCTGCGGCAAGGATGCGGTTCAGCTCGTCCATCATGCCTTCCACCTGCTCCTGCTCGGCACGGGTCTGCGACTCTTGTGTCTTGTCGTGGGCTGCAAGGGCGGCATTCAGACGAGTACGCAACTGTTCCTGCTGTTCACGCAGACGGATGATAAGCTGCGGCAAGGTGTTCTTGCTGAGCTTTGGATAATACACCCAGTAGTCAACAGTGCCGTCTTCCGAGGCAAGAAGCCAGTAGATAGGTGCCTTGCGGCGGCTCTTGGTATAGCGTTTGAAGTGATAGTCAAAGAACCCGGTAGGCGATGCGAGGTAGGCTTGCAGATTCTTGCAGCCTATCAGCTGGCAGAGTTCATACTCCATATCGTCGGCACGGTCTGCCCAGAGCCAGTGCATCACCTCTCTTACGTGGGTTGCCAGACAGAGAGAGGAGTCGCTATTGTTGGTCAAGATGCCATCCGTAGGTACGTCGAGTTGGGCAGGACAAGCGGCCTCGCCCTGACTGACCACTGGCATAAATGGCAGGGCATCAAAAACATCGCCAAACTCAGGAATAACCTGTTCGCCCTTGGCGTAAGCCGTGTTCCATCTGCCGAAAGCCATACCCACCAATTCCATCACTATTTCCTGTGCCATCACTTTTTTGTCAATCACGTTCTGGCTGCTGGCTCCGTCTATAGAGAGCAGTTCCTCGTAAGGACGACGTGACTTATAGTTGTTTAAGGTCTGTCGGAATTCGCTATTTCTGTTTATATCAGCCAAGTCCATCCACAGGTCATCATTCTCTTTCACGAGTTCTTCGTATCGGGCGTAATCAGCAGTCAGCTGCTCCTGCATCTTATCCAAGGCTGCATCAATGGTGGTATCGATATGCATCTGGGCTATCAAACCATGATACTCCAGGTTGGTCTCGTCCAAACTGAACCACTTGCGCTTGATATCAATGATGGCGTTGACGATACACTCGATGTCGGATTGACGGGTGGCGTAATCGGGCATAGGAAGGAGATTCATATAACCAGAACGTTTATGCTGACCACAAAACAGATTTATTGTATACTGAGTATATATTGAATTCAACAAACTCAAAGCAACATAAGATTCTTCATTAGAAAGATCAGGTATAGCCAAGCCCTCTGAAGTAAAAAAATTGCCTTGTTTTAAAATATGTGCATCAACAATATCGCCACGTTTCCCATATGCGATTCCTTTTTTTTGTTGTACACTATCGTTTCCACCTCTATAAGAAATATGAGCCTTATCTATACTGCCATCTATGCCCCAGAAGACAACATCCCTATATGCCTTATAAAATAAAGTATATTCTGACCCATTATACAAACCCTTAAAATATTTACTATGACACAATTCAAAAAATAATCTTTGATGAATTGGAGCGACGAAACAGTAACCCGTTTTTACAGAAAATCCATGTACTTCAATTGTTGTATGCTTAAATATACTCAATTTTGTTGAATCATAGCAAACTGTTGTATTTGGGTAATACACTAAGTCATTAGAATTACATTCAAAATAATTTTTATTAACTACACCTCCATTTACAGAATCTATTACAGTCTTCAACTCTATTTCTTTACGTTCTGAATCACAATCACGGATATCTACAAATTTTGAATTCGTAATAGTGGCATTACGTGATGTAACTAAACAAGAAGTTTCAACATTCGCATCTAAAACTCCCCAACCTGTATCTGCGCAACATACTATTTTTCCAACCAAACAAGATATTCTATATTTCTTATAAGAAGATCGAACAAAAACGGTTCTGTCAAAAATTGCTCCAAGCAGACCATCGGAACATAACATTTCCTGCATACGAATAAAAAAAGAACAAACTAAATTGTCACACCATGCCGAATAATTATCATCTAAATACTGACTGGTATGCTCACTACCCTCACCGAAAGGTGGGTTCATGACGATGCAATCGAATCGTTTCTGGCACAATTCGATAAAGGCAAAGCCACGGGTGGCATCTTCAGAAAAGAGCGCATTTTCGTAACCTTCTTCCTCACTCAATCGGGAAGAAAGCTCTTGCAACGCAGTTTGCAGACGCTCTGCGATTTCCTCAAAAAACTCATCCTTATGGTGGCGCAGCTCTGTACGAGCCTCATTGGCAGCCGCAATCTCAGCACGGCGCTCCTCAGAATCAAAGATATTGGCATTACGATTTTGGTTCACCTTGCTCCAGTTCTTGCGCAGGTATTCGATATCATCACTGATTTCCTTTTCCATCTTAAAGAGCAGACCAGCCTCGCCCACATATTTCATCTTGTTCCAAATGGTGGTAAGCAGGCGCTGCATCGGTTTGTCAAACTCATCCATCAAACCTTTGAGCAGACGCTTATTGCCAGACATAGCCTCCGCCAACACCAAATTGCTACGGGTTATCAAAGGACGCTCGGCTGCATCAAGATTCATCTGGCTATAACTCTTCTGCGCACGGAGCCAAAGGCTGAGGGCGGCAATCTGCAAGGCACGAGGGTCAATCTCGCAACCATAGATATTATTCTCCAATATCAGCTTAGGCACCTCACGACGGAAACTCTCACGGGTATGTACCTCACGATATTTCTGAAGCAACGAAGGCTGATGATCCCAGGCATCCATATAGATATACTCATATACCTCGTAGAGATAAAGACCAAAGTGCATGGAACCACAGGTAGGATCAAGCGAAAGAATTTCGGTAGGCTCCTTCAGCTTGCGTTCCTCCAATGGCTCACCAGGGCGACGAATCATATATCGGCATTGCTCCTCACCGATGCGACTCTCACCACGGGTCATCTCATACCAGATACGACCCAAGGAATTGTCGGTCAAGAAGCGCACCACATACTCAGGCGTAAAGAACTGGTTGCGCACCGCCATCTCACGGCTGTTGCGAGGCTTGCTACTCGCTTCGCGCATCTTTCTGCGCTCCTCCAAGGAATTGTAATCCTGGAACATCCATCCCAAGGTTTCGTCCTCTTTCCAGAAATTCACGGTCACAGCATTCTGCTCGTCAAACCAGGCAGAAAGCTGACTGTCGTTGATAAGTTCCAGGAGTTTCATCAATGTACTCTCATCAGGGAAAAGAAGACCGAACGGTGAAAAACGGTCGAAAACTGCCGGCAGTTCGATGCTCAGTTCATCGAACACGCTCAACAGATAACAGCGATAACGCTCATAACGGCTTGCACCCACACTTTGGGCAATACTATCATAAGCCATGAATCCTGCCGACTCATAGCCCCCACGAATACTCTCCATAATCAAGTCACGCTCCTCGCACATGCGAAGAGCGCAAAAACGGTTGAGCTGGGTAAAAGCCTGTTCAGCCACCAACTGCCCAACAGCCTGTCGCTCCTTGTCGGCATCAGTATCCGTATCAGGCAGAGCAGCCATCAGATGCTGCAAGCGGTCGCGCAGCATACGGGCCGTATGCACAATGTCAGTATCCTGACTTGGCAACTGCTCCACACCAATGGTATGGCCATCCGCCCAGATGCCATACCACTGCTGCAACATTTCCGTTACGTTCTGCATCAGCAGGTTCTTGGCTGCCGATACAAAACGTTCTATTATCTTCTTTCCGTTTTGAGAAATCATATCGTTTTATTCTTTCAGAATAGCTAAAAATTAGAAAATAAACTCTACTGGCGAATTATCGCCCACCTTATCCAACAACTGTGTGAGTTGGTCAATAACCTCCTGCAATTCCGCACGAGAAGTAATCTTATGCTTGATACAGAGTTGAGTTGAGCTATACGAAGGAGAATGAAGATGCGTAGGCGTTTCCTTACCAGGATTGTCATCATCCCCTTCTGTATTTTCACCTGTAGTTGATGACGTGACCGTCGTAACAGCAGGAGCGTTGGCAGCAGCCATCGTCTTGACACGCCCCTCAATAACTTCCACAGCGCCCATCGGCATATAAAATCCAGAAAACTTATTCAGCATATCACGCAAATTGTCGATAGAACTGCCACGACTCTCGATGGTCAATTCACCCAACAGCGTTTCTATCTGCGCACGTTGCTCTTCCTTTAACTTCTCTATTTCGGGATTCGCCAATATAGCCACACGTTTTTTGTTAAGCTGTTCGTTGCTCTGTGTCTGGAATTCAAGACAAGCCTGCTGCAAATAAGCATCAAGCTGTGAGCTAAGCTCGGTGATGTCCGACACGATGTTAGGCAAATCAGGATTAGCCACATAGCCATTATATACCTGTCGCACCTCATTCACCTGTTTGCGGAATCCATCAAGGATACCATTCGGTGCCAAATTATCAGCCTCGTCCATCAGTTTTTCCATGTGAAGGAAACGGTCCAGGAAGCCAGCTTGTTCGTTACACTTGACGAGTTCCATCGCATATCGAAAAGTTTTCTCACATTCCTTGTCCTTGCCCAACAGGTAGGCAGCCTCTCCACCCTCACTTTCAAGGATGCGATTGGCATAGCCAATAGCTTGGTTGAGAGGATGCAATCCTGCCAAATGCAGATGTTCGAAGTGAGGCACCAACTTATTCCACTTAGTCATCAGATACTTGATACGCTTGTTGGCAGCCTGCGCAATCTGATCCTTGACAGGAGCTGTGCGTGGAGCTCCCAATACGCCCATCAGTATCTTTGCTGCATTCAGCAGTTCAGGAACCGTTAAAGTTCCATCTGTATTGAGAGAAATACTTATCTTTCCAAAAGCATTGTTATTGCCCATGGCAGCCACTGCCGACTCACCAAACACGGTGATGTCCTTGCCCGATACACGAAGCTGTATGCTTCCTGCCTTCAGCATCAAGGCAACCAGATAGCGGATGGTATCCTTTGCCCAGCCATACGGAATGCTTTCGAAATGGGTCATCAGTTCCTGTCCCGTAGCCTCAGAACGAGACGTCACGAAATCCTTTATCTCCATCAAAGCCGGATGAGCGGCATCTATCGTTCCGTCGTTCTTCTTGATGATCTTGAACGGATTGAGCGAATCGGGAATGGTGGTAACATCACCAAACGAAGCAAGCTTGTTCACGCAATCGCTCTTCATATTGGCAGAAGCCAACGGATATTTCTCAAACACCTTTTCGGCAATGCCCTTCAAGGCAACCGTCTTGTAAGTATCGGCATTCACCTGCTGTGGAGAACCACGGAAGATGATTTCGCTGTTGGCCTGCGCCTCTCGGAGCGCACGGAGCAACTGCTGTTTCTTCTCCTCTGCCATATCACCCTGCGCACGGAGATAAGCCTGTATCTCCTTGTTGGTCTCGTTCTGATGGCGGTTGCGGATGTTCTGGCATTTCACAATCTCCTGCAGCAGAGCCTCCTTGTCTTTATTAAGTGTACAGAGCCAATAGAGGGTACGCATATTTTCCTGTCGGGTACTCTCTGTAAGCAACTGCTGGCGAGTCTCCTCAAAATGCGCACCATTGACAAAACGAACGTTCATCTTCAAACTAGTTGTGTTATAGATGGTGTAAGGACGGTTGCGTTCTGTCAGTTCCACACCTGCGGTGATTGTCTTGCTCGCATACACATTCACGGCAGGAGCAGGAGTCAGCAAGTCTTTCAGCATATCCTGCATCACCTCGGCTTTCTCTACTTCACGAGGCACAATCTTACCACGTTCCTCACGGATACCCAAGATGGCATTGGTCATAAACTGGTATTTGCCTTCCACCTCCTGCAAGGTAAGTTCGTTGGAACCCGAAATCTCGTCAATAATCTCACGCACACGGTTGCGGTCGAGTGTTTCGCTCACCTTGTTGTTCAACAACGCACAGATATTGTTGAAAGACAGGTTGAAGTCGTCAAGCAACTGCATCACGGCGATGGTCTTACAGATGCGCACAGCCAGTTCATTGCCTGTGTACATACGTACTGCCTTATCTGCAGCCAGGACGATTTCCTTGGCTGAGTTCTTCTGCATATCAGATGACAACACATCATAGAAGTATTCCGGACCCGCCAGCTGTCCGATGGTAGCATCAGCCAAGTGATTGTCCACCAAGATGTCTCGTATCAATCGGATAACCGAACGGAGACCTACACCACCCGTGCGACTTGCCAGCTTCTGCAAGAGCGAAAGCAGGATATCGATATGCACCGGGAGGAACGGATAGAGGTCGGCAAACGACTGTTCTGTAAGCACCTGATTATAGATGCTACGCTGCTGCACAGCCAAATGGGTATTATTCTTCAAGATGCCTTCGTTTTGATTGAAGAGCTTAACCAGGAATTCCTTGCCCTCCTGCGACTTGCCCAGCAGACGCTTGGTGATAATTTCCTTGATGTCGTTAGCCTCAATATCCACCTTGATAGGGAAACGGTCGTTCAAACGGAATAACTCATTGGAATTGAGTTGCGCCTGACGATTGTCCTCCGTAAGAGTCTGCTGTGCAGTAGCAATCACCCACACATTTCCACGGAACTCATCCTTGAAAATCTGCATCATGCCCTGCACATTCAGGATCAGCTCTACATTGGAAGCCACATACTGTCCTACCTCATCCAAGACAAAGATTACCTTATCCTTTCCCGTTTTTTCCTTGATCAGCTGATAAAGACGCTTGAAACGTTCCTTCTCGTTCAAGGCGCTATTCATCTTGATGTTCTTGAAGCTGGCGCTATCAGGGAAATAGGCAGGCAAGAGTCTTGGCGCAAGACTTGCCGCAATCATATTCGCAGCCAAGTCGTTGCACTGTTCCACTTCCCAGTCCTTGTGCTTCTCCTCCTTCACGATGCGGCAGAATTCCTCATATTTTCCCACGCTGTGAAGCATATCTACGAAGCACATCACCTTCTGGTCGGTACACTTGGTGATGTTCAACTGTTTCAAAGTCTCATAATATACTATATCACTGACCGTTGAAATATTGCCGGCAACCGACTGAGTACTGAGGTCAATCATCACAACCAACGGATTATGGCGATTGATGATGGCATGGTGCAAGGCTGTGATAGTTGTATCATGAATGCGACTCAACAACTTATCACCAAAAGTAACGCCATCAATCATCAGGCTCTTATCAAACGACAAGCCCAGATATTTGGCAAAGGAACTCTTACCAGAACCATAGAAGCCTGAGACCCAGATACCGATCTCCTTACTTGAATTATCAAAAGCCGACTGTAAATCGAGAAGCACGTCCTCATAGTTCTTGTGCAGTTTGTCCGTAACGACATACTCCCGAATTTCATGGTCCAAATCTTCCGTGGTATTGGCACCAAAGGTGACAACACTCTCTATCTTACGGTTGAGCTGTTTGGAAGAATCGAATAATTCCTGTATCTTATGCATAACTGATTATCTTTAGAAGTTAATGGAACGGTAATTTCCGTCCTGGTTATAAATGCCGAGGAAAGAACGGGCAGTGCCTTGCGTTTCTCCCGGATAAAGCACCAACATTGGAATCTGAATCTGGTTGTAGATATTGTTCTCTACAGCGCCAATCATATAGAAAGGATGAAGCATCTCCACATCCCGGATAACCAAGAGCGGATTTTCTTCTTCAGCCAACAGTTGGTCCTGCTTCTCCAACAGAGCTTTCTCTATATACCTGTCGTTCACAATGGCCTGTTTGATGCTATTATAGAGTTCTGGCTCTTCCACATCGGGGTCGGTCCAAATATCCAGATAGTCATTCGTATTGATAAACCTATCAATGACTAGCCCCATAGAAAACTCATGGGCATGAAATCCCATGTATTCCGCCTTTGGTTTCAGAAACGAGTCAATCAATCCTCTAACCACGAAGGCATCCTCGGGCTGATATACCATATACACAATAGGGCTGTAGCCAGTAGGCGACAACTTGCTTGGCGACTTCAGGTAATCCAAAGCCCTTTCTATCTTATTCTCATAATGTAGCATCAATAAATTCCTCCATTGTTTGATAGTTCCACGAAATGGTGAGCAATTCGCCCGAGCACTGGGCAATATAGCCACCCTTGATATTCATATCCATGATGCGATCCCGCAAAGTGTATTTGTCCAACCCAAACAACTGCCAATCCTCATGATTCCAAATTGCCATATCTGAAAGACCAGCGAAATGAAGTTCATGCATTAAGTAGAGCAATACAAAATTAGAGATTTCATAAGGTAAGATATCTCCATTGCGAGCTACAAAACCAAAATCCACCAACACAGCCTTTATATAAGAAGCCTGTCGTTTTTGTATGCTTTCTCCCCACTTCGCCTTTCCTTCATCTACAATGCCCTTAATAAACATAGTGATTCTATCACGTTCCAACTTTTGTGTCTGATTCACACGCAAAACATTCAATTCATTCACTATAAAATCATACATAACGGCATTCTCTCTTGCACAGTAAAGCATCAATAACTGTTTAAACTGAGATAACAGCAAACCTTTTTTTCGGATGGCACCCAACCACAACATTACATGAGGTTCATGCTTCATGAAGCGAGGATAGAATACCAATTTGACGATGTCCATGCTACGCATGTCAGAACATCTACTAAGCAAGTTTTGCTCATGTACACATTGGGCGAGAGATTCCCTTGTCGTATGCTCATCACATACGGACAACAACGTAAGTGTTTCCTCTATCAGTCCACACCCCTTCGCCAATGCAATCGTATATTTCGTATTCCTTGTCATTGCATATATGGGAATGATTTGACATTCTCCTGAAACGAATATCTATAATGAGAGGCACACAGACGCAAGAGATTGTCGATTTCATCTTGCCGATAAGCTCCAATAGGAACAGTTGTAAAGCAATGGTCTGTCGCAATTGTATCCATACTCTGCAGATAAGCATCCGCATCGTCACCAAGACTTGCAACATCCATTTTTTCTTTTTTCAGATAGTCCATGATCATCCTTTCTACCTGTGCCGGCAGCTTAAAGAGATAAAAGACGCCACCCAAGAACATACCATGAGCTTTGCGCATTAGTTCCATCACTAGATTATAATAGGCGATATTACCAGATTTTGGGAAAATATAATTCATCATTTCAGACGCACCACTTTGGTCTACGCCTTCCCAAAATCCTGCTTTCACACCAGCCTTATATACAGCCATGCGCATTTTGATTATATCATAGATATTCTGTTCTGTCATGTTAGTTGTTTTTGATAATTATCACTTTTTCATTTACTGAAGGATTGCTGGAATTCAGCAAGTCCTTGATGTCCACCCCGAGCAATTCGGCAACCTTTCTTAAAGTCACCAAATCAGGTTGAGAAGAATTTGTACACCATTTGGAAACTGTTGCAGGGTCTTTGCCCAATTGTTCAGCCAGCCATTTATTAGTTTTCTTCTTCTCAACCAAGACTACTTTTATGCGATTTATATCCTTCATCGTTTTCTTTTTTATTGCGTTAAACGCAAATATAAGGATTTTATTTGAAATTACACTTCTTTATCTACATATTATAGGAAAGTTTAACGATTCGTCTACTGTAACCACTTTTTATAGACCATAAATAGTATAAATGACTAAAGTTTAACTGTACCTATGAAAAAAGATATAAAAGCATAGTCGTACAACCAAGAGAGGTACAGTCGTACAACTAAGAGGTATATGATCGTACGACTAAGAGGTGTACACTCGTACAACTAAGCAGGTTGTAGTTGTACAATTAGAAGGTGTTGCCACTAGGCTCGGCAGAGCTGCTGACTGCAGTCAGCAGACGTGCTGACTAGGCTCAGCAGCTCTGCTGAGCCTAGCGGCAACATTCAAGAAGCCATATGCTAGCACCCCAGAAGTTATATACTCAAACCTCAGAAGTTATATACTTGCACCACAAAAGAAGCATACACGCCCTGCGCAAAGGCAGCGTTTTTGTTTCCTTAAGGGAAAATCTTTGTTCCCTTAAGGGAAACTGCATGTTTCATTAAGGAAACCGTTTCATAGGGTTCTGACAAAAAAACGGGTGCATTCCGCTTTTTGACGAAATGCACCCATCTATATATAATAATGTGTCTAATACACAGATTATTCTACATCATTGTTGTGATCCAAAGAGTCGTTGAACTCCTTAGGAGCCTGCTCATCATTACGATGCTCATAACGACGTGGCTGACGAGCTGGACGCTCACCACGACCCTCATGACGGTCATCACGACGACCGCGACGCTCACCGCGCTCAGGACGTGGACGACGCTCACGCTCTACATAACCCTCTGGCTTCTCCATCAATACACGATGAGAGAGCTTGTACTTGCCAGTCTTAGGATCAATCTCCATCAACTTCACCTTGATCTTGTCGCCTTCCTTGATGCCAGCCTCTTCAACTGTCTCAAGACGCTTCCAATCAATCTCAGAGATGTGGAGCAAACCATCCTTACCAGGGAGAATCTCTACGAAGCAACCGTAAGGCATGATAGAGCGAACAGTACCCTCGTAAACCTCACCAACCTCAGGAACAGCTACGATAGCCTTGATCTTAGCCAAAGCAGCATCGATAGAATCCTTGTTAGGAGCAGATACCTGGACGTGACCCTTACCATCAGTCTCCTCGATAGTGATTGTTGCACCAGTATCCTCCTGCATCTGCTGGATAATCTTACCACCAGGGCCGATAACAGCACCGATGAACTCCTTAGGGATATCGAATGCTACGATACGTGGAACCTGTGGCTTCATCTCAGCACGTGGCTCAGAGATTGTCTCCATCATGCAGTTGAGGATGTGCTCACGACCAGCCTTAGCCTGCATCAAAGCCTCCTCAAGAATCTCGAAGCTCAAACCATCACACTTGATATCCATCTGTGTAGCGGTCAAACCATCGCGGGTACCAGTGGTCTTGAAGTCCATATCACCCAAGTGGTCCTCATCACCGAGGATATCACTGAGGATAGCGTACTTGTCCTCACCTGGGTTCTTGATAAGACCCATAGCGATACCAGAAACTGGCTTCTTCATAGGAACACCTGCATCCATCAGGGCGAGAGTACCGGCACAAACAGTAGCCATAGAAGAAGAACCGTTAGACTCCAAGATCTGGCTTACCAAACGTACTGTGTAAGGGAAGTCTGCAGGAATCTGGCCCTTCAAACCACGCCATGCCAAGTGACCGTGACCAATCTCACGACGGCCTACACCGCGCTGAGCCTTAGCCTCACCTGTTGAGAATGGAGGGAAGTTATAGTGAAGGAGGAAGCGCTGGTAGCTCTTCTCGAGCACACCGTCGATAAGCTTTTCATCCATCTTTGTACCAAGAGTACATGTAGAGAGAGACATAGTCTCACCACGCTGGAAGATAGCGCTTCCGTGAGGCATTGGGAGTGGAGATACCTCGCACCAGATAGGACGGATTTCTGTAGTAGCACGACCATCAAGGCGCAAGCCCTCATCGAGGATGCAACGGCGCATAGCATCGCGCATTACGTCATCATAGTAACGGGTAGCCTCAGCGTGCTTCTCCTCCAAGTCTTCCTCAGAAAGATCGGTATGAGCAGCGTCATACTTCTCGAGGAAATCAGCCAAAACCTTGTCGAAAGCATCCTGACGTGCATGCTTCTCCAAAGCCTGGTGGTTGATATCATAAGCTGGCTTGTAAAGCTCAGACTTAATCTGCTCACGGAGTTCCTCATCGTTGATCTCGTGGTCATACTCACGCTTCACGTCAGTACCCTTCTCCTTAGCCAACTCATACTGGAGTTCGCACATAGGCTTGATAGCCTCGGCAGCCACCTTGAGGGCACCAATGAGATCCTGCTCAGAAACTTCCTTCATCTCACCTTCTACCATCATGATATTGTCCTTGGTAGCACCAACCATGATATCCATGTCTGCCTCTTCCATCTGCTGGAATGTAGGATTTACAACATACTCACCATTGATACGAGCTACACGAACCTCAGAGATATAGTACTCGAAAGGAATATCTGAACAAGCCATGGCAGCTGAAGCAGCGAAACCTGCGAGGGCATCTGGCTGGTCAACACCATCGGCTGAGAGCAACATTACCTGTACGTAAACTTCTGCATGGTAGTTAGAAGGGAAAAGTGGACGCAAAGCACGGTCCACGAGACGAGAGGTAAGGATTTCCTCATCGCTGGCTTTGCCTTCGCGCTTGGTGAAACCACCAGGGAAACGACCTGCAGCACTGTACTGCTCACGATAATCTACTTGCAAAGGCATAAAATCTGTACCCGGAACTGCATCCTTTGCTGCACAAACAGTTGCGAGAAGCACTGTGTTACCCATGCGGAGAACCGCAGCACCATCAGCCTGTTTTGCAACTTTTCCGGTCTCAATTGTGATGGTTCTTCCATCAGGCAACTGAACACTTTTTGTAATTACGTTCATCTAAATTAAAAAACTTATTGTTTTGTCTAACATCTAAAATATCTAAAACGCTGCAAAGATACCTCTTTAATTATTAATAAACAAATAAATCAGCAATTATTTTCCACTTTTTTAAATAATTTATCTATAGAAGGTGCATTATTCGCAATTTTATTACTATCTTTGCACTCGATAATTTTGCAAAATAATAAAATTCATGAAGATAACTAGACTCTTTTCAGTGGCAGCGATTATGGTAGCTGCACTGGCTTTGACTTCTTGTAACAACAAGAAATTCCACATCAACGGCAATATCACAGAGGCTCAGGACTCTATGCTCTATCTGGAGAACATCAGCCTGAACGGTCCTGTGAAAATCGACTCTGTGAAACTGGGCGAGGATGGTGCCTTTGCCTTCGACGAGGCTGCCATGGACTCTGTTACCCCAGAGTTCTACCGCTTACGCATCGCCAACCAAACCATCAATCTTTCCATCGATTCTACAGAAACCGTCAAGGTAAAGGCGGCTTATCCGCAGATGAGCTTCAAATACGAAGTGGAAGGTTCTGAAAACTGCAACAAGATCAAGGAGTTGTCTCTTAAGCAGATGACTCTCCAGAGCAATATCAACGGGCTCGTGAAAGATCCTAACATCGGCAACGATTCTATCGAATCCATCGTAGGCCGCATGCTCCAGGCTTACAAACAGGACATCAAGACCAACTACATCTTCAAGGAGCCAATGAAGGCATACGCTTACTATGCGCTCTTCCAAACGGTACAGTTGGGCAATGTGAATACACTTATCTTCAACCCTCGCAACAACAAAGAAGACGTGAAGGTATTTGCTGCCGTAGCAACCAGTTGGGATACCTACTATCCTGGCGCTGAGCGTGGCAAGAACCTCCACAATATCGCCATCGAGGGCATGAAGGACATCCGCATCATCGAGAACCAGATGGCACAGCAGCAGATTGAGGCCAGCAAGGTGAGCGTAAACGGATGCATCGAACTTGCACTTCAGGACAACAAGGGACAGGTACGCCGTCTCTCCGACCTCAAGGGCAAGGTGGTACTGCTCGACTTCCATCTCTTCGCCAGCAAAGAGAGCACCAAGCGCATCATGATGTTGCGTGAACTCTACAACAAGTATCATGCTGCCGGACTGGAGATTTATCAGGTATCAGTAGACCCTGACGAGCACTTCTGGAAAACCTCTACCGCTGCCATCCCTTGGATTTGCGTACGCGATGAAGATGGCATTCAGGGCAAGAGTCTGGCTCTCTACAATGTCCAGAGCATTCCTACCTTCTTCCTGATCGACCGCACCAACACCCTGCAGGCACGTGATGCACAGATTAAGGACATAGAGGCAGCCATCAAGAACCTTCTTTAAGATAACCATAAGATAACCAGGAGTTAGAAGTTTGGAGAGAACAGTTTCGGCTTTTCATCTTCCAGCTTCTAACTCTTATTCTTTAACGTCAGTTCTGTATCTGCTTTCATGATAACATAGATGGCAATATCTGAATACGAACCATACAAGGAACTTAAGAACAAAAAAAACGATAAACTTTTAAACCCTAAAAAATGAATAAGAAATTTTTAGTAATGGCAGCCTTGGCGCTTATCACAACAGGAGCGCAGGCTAAAGTAAAGTTGCCACACATCTTGGGTGACAACATGATTTTACAGCAAAACACAGAGGCTAGCCTCTGGGGATGGGACAAACCAGGAACCACAGTAGAGGTAACCACCTCATGGTCTGGGCAGAAATATTCTGCCAAGACCGGAAAGGATGGCAAATGGGCTATCAAAGTACAAACCCCGAAGGCGAGCTACACCCCACTCTCCATCGCTTTCGATGATGGCGAAAAGACCACTCTCAACAATGTGCTGGCAGGAGAAGTATGGGTTTGTGCAGGTCAGAGCAACATGGAGATGCCTGTAAAAGGATTCGGCAACTGCCCTGTAGAAGGTTACAACAAGGCGGTGCTCGAAGCAAACCAGTACAAAGGCGTACATTACGTAAAGATTCCTAGCGTAATGAGCAGCAAGCCGTTAGATGATGCCAACTGCGAATGGAAAGAGGTTAACCCAGAAACCGTAGGCGATGCATCTGCTACAGGATACTTCTTTGCACAGGTAATAAACAAGACTCTTGATATTCCGGTAGGTCTGGTCATGGCAAACAAGGGTGGAAGCCGAGTAGAAAGCTGGCTCGACCGCGACTACCTGAAGAAGAACACCAAGGAAGATCTCGACTCTGTAAAGATGACAAAGAACCCTAAGTTTAAGTGGGATTTCCTCTACCCTCTTCTCTGGGGTAACGGAACTTTCCACCCTATCCTCAACTATAGCGTAAAGGGTATTCTCTTCTATCAGGGATGTTCTAACGTGGGCGACCCGGACGGCCAGTATACCAAACGTCTTGCCGACCTCGTTGCCCAGTGGCGCAGAGACTTCAAGCAGGGCGAACTGCCATTCTATTTCGTACAGATTGCACCTTATCATAATGGCGACGTAAATGGCGATTGGGGATCTAAGCTCCGTGAACAGCAGTTCAATGCAGCCAAGGTGATTCCAAACAGCGGCATCGTCTGTACCGAAGACCTGGTTTACCCATACGAGGTTGAGCAGATTCATCCATGTCAGAAACAGCCTGTAGGCGAACGTCTTGCACTCCAGGCACTCAGCAAGACCTACGGAGTGAAAGGACTCTTCAGCGAAAGCATGACCTTCAAGGAGATGAAGATTGTAGGTGATACTGTAAAGGTGCATTTCGACAACACCTACGGAGCCTACAACCGCTTTGAAGGTATCGAAGGTTTCGAAGTTGCAGGCGAAGATAAGGTATTCCATAAGGCTACAGCCAAGCACTTCTGGCAGGAAGGCAACGATCCTTGGAACGAGTGCGTCATCGTAACCAGTCCTGAGGTAAAGAAACCAGTAGCCCTTCGCTACTGTTTCCGCAACTTCCAGCTCGGCAATATGGCAAATGCAGGCAACCTGCCTCTCTTCCCATTCCGTACAGATAATTGGTAAATATCAGATAACCAGCGGCCGATCTTTGTTCAGCAGTCAAAGACCGGCCGCTTTTCAATTATAACATGAAGATAAATTCTTTTCATTAAACATCAATCATTATACATTAATCATTATATGAGTCACGTATTAGATAAGTTTCAGTTTTGCCCGGTTTGCGGCTCTAGTCATTTCGAAATCAACAACATCAAGAGCAAGAAGTGTAAGGACTGCGGATTCTCTTATTACCTCAATCCAAGCAGTGCTACGGTAGCTCTCATACTCAACAGTAAGGAAGAGCTCCTGGCAGTAAGGCGCAAGAAAGACCCAGCCAAGGGGGCACTCGATTTGCCAGGCGGTTTTGTTGACATGGATGAAACAGGTGAAGAAGGTATGGCAAGAGAGGTAAAAGAGGAAACCGGACTGGATGCAACTGAGGTTAAGTATCAGTTCAGCTACCCAAATCTCTACCTTTACTCTGGTTTCATGGTCCATACCCTCGATATGTTCTATGAAGTGAAGGTGAAAGACGACACTCATATAGAAGCAATGGACGATGCAGAAGAATCATTCTGGATACCATTGAGCAGACTCAATCCTGATGAGTTTGCATTCGATTCCATACGCAAGGGGCTCCATCGTTATTTGGAAACAAAATTGGGGTAAAAAGGGTTCTATACAGCCAAATATGGCTCCCAAACATTAAAAAAACCAAAAAAAACACCATATAATAAGGTATAAGCAAAAAGTTTACTTACTTTTGCCAACCGAAAAAAATTGTGTATAAGCTTATGCAAGAGAATTTAGTAATCGTCGAGAGCCCTGCGAAGGCTAAAAAGATCGAAGAGTTTTTAGGTAAGGACTATAAGGTTATGTCTTCTTACGGTCATATCCGTGACCTGAAGAAGAAGGAACTTAGTATAAACGAGAAAACCATGGAACCTGATTATGAGATTCCAGAGGAAAAGAAAAAACTCGTTACAGAATTGAAAACGAATGCGAAGAAAGCCAAGAAAATCTGGTTAGCATCCGATGAGGACCGCGAGGGAGAAGCCATCAGCTGGCACCTTTGCGAAGTACTGGGATTGGATGAGGAGAAGACAAACCGTATTGTCTTCCACGAGATTACCAAACAGGCTATTCTTGACGCAATCAAGAACCCACGCCATCTGGACATGAACCTGGTGAATGCCCAGCAGGCTCGTCGTGTACTCGACCGACTGGTAGGTTTCAAGCTTTCTCCTATCTTGTGGAGAAAGGTTAAGCCAGCCCTTTCTGCAGGTCGTGTACAGAGTGTTGCTGTCCGTCTGATAGTAGAACGTGAGCGTGAAATCCAGAAGTTCCAGAGTGTTCCATACTATCGCGTTACCGCTATTTTCGCCCTGATCAGCGACAGCGGCAATGCAACAGAGGTAAAGGCAGAACTGGACCAGCGTTTCAATACCCACGAAGAGGTTGAAGCATTCCTTGAGAAGTGTAAAGACGCTAAGTTTATGGTTGAATCTGTAACCAAAAAGCCTTTAAAGCGTTCTCCTGCACCACCTTTCACTACTTCTACTCTGCAACAGGAGGCAGCACGCAAGCTTGGTTTCACCGTTGTACAGACCATGATGATAGCCCAGAAACTTTACGAAAGCGGACGCATCACTTACATGCGAACCGATAGCGTAAACCTCTCTACGCTCTGTTCCAACGCCAGCAAAGATGAGATTATCAGAGAATATGGCAAGGAATACAGCCAGACTCGTGCCTACCACACCAGTTCAAAGGGTGCACAGGAAGCGCACGAGGCTATCCGTCCTACATATATGAATGAACCAACCATCGAAGGAACCGCTCAGGAGAAGCGCCTTTACGAACTCATTTGGAAGCGTACCATCGCATCTCAGATGGCTGACGCACAACTCGAAAAGACAACCATCAACATCAATATCGGCAACACAAGCGAAAAGTTTGTTGCTACCGGCGAGGTTGTTTCATTCGATGGTTTCCTCAAGGTTTATCTTGAGTCAACCGACGATGAAGAGCATGCTGAGGATTCTTCCCACATTCTTCCTGCCCTGAAAGAAGGCGATGAATTGCAGCGCAGAGAAATCCTTGCTACAGAGAAGTATTCTCTGGCTCCTGCAAGATACACCGAGGCCAGTCTGGTAAAGAAACTGGAAGATCTCGGCATCGGCCGTCCATCTACTTATGCTCCAACTATCAGTACCATCCAGCAGCGTCAATACGTGGTAAAGGGTGACAAGACGGGCGAAGAGCGCACATTCACCATAGATTCCCTGAAGGGCATCAAGATAACCCAGAAGTTGAAGAAAGAGATGGCAGGCTCTGAAAAGGGCAAGCTTCTGCCTACTGATATCGGCATCGTAGTAAACGATTTCCTGATGGAGAACTTCCCGAACATCATGAACTACAACTTTACGGCAGACGTAGAGAAGAAGTTTGATGATATTGCTGAAGGAAAGACCGAATGGACCAACTGGATGAAGGATTTCGACAAGGGCTTTGAGCCTGAAGTGAAGGAAGTCCTGGAAGCCCGCAACCAGCACAAAGCCGGCGAGCGCAATCTCGGAAATGATCCAAAGACAGGAAAGCCAGTATTCGTCAAGATTGGCCGTTTTGGACCTGTGGTACAGATTGGTTCTGCTGAGGATAAGGACAAGCCTCAGTTTGCCCAGTTGCCATCAGACAAGAGCATCGAAACCATCACCCTGGAAGAGGCTTTGGAACTCTTCAAGCTGCCAAGAGAACTCGGTGATTATGAAGGCATTACTGTAACAGTTGGCTCTGGCCGCTACGGCCCTTACATCCTCCATAACCGCAAGTATGTTTCTATTCCAAAGGAGGATGATCCGCTGACCATCACCCTGGATAGAGCCATCGAACTGATCAAGGAAAAGCGCGAAGCCGAAGAGAAGCGTCATCTCAAAGTCTTCGATGAGGACGACAAGATGGAAATTCTCAATGGCAAGTATGGTCCATACATTGCTTACGACGGCAAGAATTACCGCATTCCAAAGGCAAAACATGAGAGTGCAGAGGAGCTTACATACGAGGAGTGTATGGAAATTATCAAAGCTGCTCCAGAACCAAAGGCTAGAGGCAGAAAGAAATCATAAACATGCCTCATTGACATAGAAACAGAAGAAAATGAAGTCAATCATCATCATAGGATACATGGGCGCCGGCAAGACAACGGTCGGCAAAGCCCTCGCCAAAGACCTTGGCGTTATGTTCTACGATCTCGACTGGTATATCGAGAGCCGAATGCGCAAGACCGTTAAACAGATCTTCGACGAAGTTGGAGAAGAGGGATTTCGCAAGATAGAGCACAATATGCTACACGAAGTGGCAGAGTTTGAAAATGTAGTGGTAAGTTGCGGAGGAGGAACACCATGTTTCTTCGACAATATGGACTACATGAACCAACTTGGCGAAACGTTTTACCTGAAGGCATCTCCAGAAACCCTTCACGCTCATCTGAAGATGGGCAAAGGCGTACGCCCTCTGCTGCTCAACAAAACACCGGAAGAGGTAGACAAGTTTATCCATGAGCAGCTGAAACTTCGAGAGCCTTACTACGAGAAGGCAAAACACATCATCGATATCAACGTGATGGACAATTATGATAAAATCAACGCTATTGTTCAGCAGATCAGAGACCTGCTGAACATATAGCCGTATCTAATAAAGTAATATATAATAAAGGTAACAAACAAAACTGATTTCCAGCAAGCAAGATTAGAAAATGAAGAAATGGACTATTGAAGACTCGAAGGAGCTCTACAACATCTGTGGTTGGGGTACTTCTTACTTTGGCATCAACGACAAGGGTGATGTCTATGTAACTCCATGCAAGGACAACACGCAGATAGACCTGCGCGACATCATGGACGAGTTGGCATTACGCGACATCAACGCTCCCGTACTGCTCCGTTTCCCAGACATCCTCGACAACCGCATCGAGAAGACAGCCAGCTGTTTTCAAAAGGCAAAGGAAGAGTATGGATACAAGGGAGAAAACTTTGTCATCTATCCTATTAAGGTGAACCAGATGCAGCCGGTCGTTGAGGAGATTATCTCTCACGGCAAGAAGTTCAACCTCGGACTGGAGGCTGGCTCTAAGCCTGAACTCCACGCCGTCATCGCCGTACAGGCACAGAGCGACTCGCTCATCATCTGTAACGGCTACAAAGACGAGAGTTACATCGAACTTGCCTTGCTGGCTCAGAAGATGGGCAAGCGCATCTTTATCGTAGTAGAAAAGCTCAATGAGCTGGATATCATCGAAAAGGTAGCCAAAAAGCTCAACGTAAAGCCAAACATCGGTATCCGCATCAAACTGGCTTCTTCAGGCTCAGGCAAATGGGCTGAAAGCGGCGGCGATGCATCTAAGTTCGGCTTGACCAGCGCAGAACTGCTCACAGCCCTCAAGAAGATAGACGAGATGGGATTCCACGACTGTCTGCGCCTTATCCACTTCCATATCGGAAGTCAGATTACCAAGATTCGCCGCATTCAGACTGCTCTCCGTGAGGCTGCCCAGTTCTATATTAGCCTCCACAAGATGGGTTACAATGTAGATTTCGTAGATTGCGGTGGCGGACTCGGTGTAGATTACGACGGCACCCGCTCTTCCAGCAGCGAGAGTTCCGTAAACTACTCTATCCAGGAGTATGTAAACGACTGTGTCTATACATTCGTAGATGCAGCCAACAAGAACAATATCGAGCACCCTAACCTCATTACCGAGAGCGGCCGTTCGCTCTCTGCCCATCACTCAGTCTTGGTTATCGATGTCTTGGAGACCGCTTCCCTGCCAGAAATGCCAGAGGAGTTTGAGGCGAAGGAGACCGACCACCAGCTGGTGAAGGATCTTTATGAAATATGGGACAACCTGAATCCTCGCAACATGCTGGAAGACTGGCATGATGCCGAACAGATTCGCGAAGAGGCCTTGCAGCTCTTCTCTCACGGCATCGTAGATCTGAAGACCCGTGCAGAGATTGAGGCAATGTACTGGAGCGTGTGCCACGAGATCAACAATCTTGCCAAGCACATGAAGCATGTACCTGAGGAGCTCAGAGGATTGGATAAGATTCTTGCCGACAAGTATTTCTGCAACTTCTCTCTGTTCCAGAGCCTGCCAGACAGTTGGGCTATCGACCAGCTCTTCCCTATCATGCCTATCCAGCGTCTGAACGAGCGTCCTACCCGCAACGCTACCTTGCAGGACATCACCTGCGACAGCGACGGAAAGATTGCCAACTTCGTTACCGACGGACATATCGGCAACGTTCTTCCTCTTCATCCATTGAAGAAGAACGAACCATATTATCTCGGTGTATTCCTCGTTGGTGCCTACCAGGAGATTCTGGGCGACATGCACAATCTCTTCGGTGACACCAATGCTGCCCACATCTCTGTAAAGGACGGCAAATATTGCATCGACCAGATATTCGATGGCGAGACCGTAGAGGAGGTATTGGATTACGTACAGTACAATCCGAAGAAACTCGTCCGCCAGTTGGAGCAGTGGGTAACCAAGAGTGTGAAGGAAGGCAAGATTTCGCTCGATGAGGGCAAGGAATTCCTGGGCACCTATCGCAATGGTCTCTTCGGATACACTTATCTTCAGTAAGTGAAGAACGAAGAGTGAAAAGTGAATAATTCAATTGCTTTAACTCATCATAAAGTTCAATTTTCAAAGTTCAAAGTAACAAGATGGAAAAAGTAACAGTAGTAAAGGTAGGCGGTGCCATCGTTGAAGACAGCGAGCAGCTGGCACAGCTCTTGAAGGATTTCGCAGCCATTCCTGGCAAGAAAGTATTGGTACATGGCGGTGGCCGCCGTGCCACTAAGGTAGCCTCAGCCCTCGGCATCGAGAGCAAGATGGTAAACGGCCGCCGCATCACTGATGCAGACATGCTGGAAGTGGTAACAATGGTTTATGGCGGTCTGGTCAACAAGAACCTGGTTGCCAAGCTCCAGGCTAACGGCGTGAATGCTCTCGGTCTGACCGGTGCTGATATGGACGTAATCCACAGTCACAAGCGTCCGTTGAAGGACGGTATCGACTTCGGATTCGTGGGCGATGTGGAGCGTGCCAACGGCAAGATGCTCCAGACCCTTATTAATGAAGGCATTACTCCAGTGATGGCCCCATTGACCCATGACGGCAAGGGCAACATCCTCAACACCAATGCCGACACCATAGCCAGCGAGACTGCCAAGGCTCTGGCTCCTTACTACGATGTGACATTGATATACAGTTTTGAAAAGAAAGGCGTGCTCAGTAATCCTGAGGATGATGACAGCGTGATTCCAGTGATTACCCATGCCGATTTTGAGAGATACAAAGCAGATGGTACCGTAGCAGGCGGCATGATTCCTAAGTTGGAGAATGCCCTTGCAGCCATTGATGCCGGTGTGAAAGAGGTGATTATCACCCTTGCTACCGCCATCGACGGAAAGCACGGAACGGTGATTAAGTGAAGAACGAAGAGTGAAGAGTGAAGAATTTATCACCTTTTTTCTTAACAAGAGTTAAAAATAGAAATAATTTAAGATTGGTTGTAACTTTCTTATAACATAGTCGTCATTAATTATAGAGGGATGAAAGAAATCAGTTTCCAGAACGATGTTTTGCCGCTGAAGAACAAACTCTTCAGACTGGCCCTTCGCATTACTCTCAACCGGGAGGAAGCGGAAGACGTTGTGCAGGATACGCTGATTAAAGTCTGGAACGCCCGCGACAGATGGCAGGAGCTTGACTCCATCGAGGCATACAGCCTCACCATCGCTCGCAACCTCTCGCTCGACCGCATCAAGAAGATGGAAAATCAGAATGATTCGCTGGAAGAGCAGAATACAGAAAGGTTAGACGAAAACACTTCTACCCCCTCAGAAAGGATGATTCAGAAAGACAAACTGGACATCGTAAGGAATATTATCGACGAGTTGCCTGAAAAGCAGCGCAGCTGTCTGCAGCTTCGAGACATCGAAGGAAAATCCTACAAGGAGATAGCAGACATCCTCTGCATCACGGAAGACCAGGTCAAGGTGAACATCTTCAGGGCTCGTCAAACAGTCAAACAAAGATTTCAACAATTCGACAGATATGGATTATAAGTACATCAACCAACTTTTGGATCGCTACTGGAAGGGCGAGACTTCTCTCGAAGAAGAGGAGATTCTCCGTGCATTCTTCAGCCAGGACGAGTTGCCTGCCGAGCTGAAGCCATACCAAGCGCTCTTCTCTTACGAGATGGGCGAGGCTAAGCAAGAGGCGCTGGGTGATGACTTCGACCAGAAGATGATGGCGATGATTGAGGATGAATACACCAAGAAGCCTAACAAGGCAAAGGTCGTTTCATTGACAGAGCGTCTGAAGCCTCTCTTCAAGGCTGCTGCCGTGGTAGCTATCATCCTGACATTGGGCAATGCAGTTCAGGTTCCTTTCCAGAACAATGGCAATGATTCTGTTGAAAACGTAGGATACATCAAGAGTGGCAAGGGCGTGTCCGTAGCCATGGGAGATTCTGCTTCGGTTGATTCTATGCAACGCACAGGCATCGATCAGGTAAGCACTCCAACAACGTCTCCAACGTTATTAAAGTAGATTATTTCTATGCTTTCTCTATAAAAAATCATGTTTAGTAAAACAATTCTGAAGCTGTGAAGTTTCAATTCTCTCAAATTTTTCATAACATACTAACGTAATAGGGCTGCCAGGATGTACTGGCAGCCCTTACTTATTTTATATATTTTGCACGCAAGCGTATGATAAAGAATACACAAGTGGCTCAATTTATCGCCACTGCGAGGCTTCATTTAAGCCTCCTTCCGGTCATCATTGATGACTCTTACTAGGCTTAATATAAGCCACTTAACCTATTATCAAGAAGCATCTGAAAGGCTATTTTCCCTAATGGGGGTTAACAGAGTTAACAGTTAACAGCCCAAAATGCCTACTTTCCCCCCACTCACATATAATAATAAGTATATATATTTATATATAATATAAGGTATGGGAGAGGGGGAGGATGCAAAAAACAGCTGTTAACTGTTAACCTGTTAACCCTTTGTCCCTTTTGTTAAAAATACTAACTCGCTCTAAATTGGACTTTGATTGAAAATCAAGAAGTTGGGCGTTTGCC
>JAJWJX010000078.1:0-12048 GCA_021623045.1 Segatella copri
GTCGGAAGACGAAAGTAGGAGAAAAACTACTTCGTTTTCCTCCTACTCGATTTAAAAAATCATATCTTAAACTTGAAATCGTATGAAGAAGTTATTACTTTCTGTCATGAGTCTGATGGCGATGAACGGAGCTATGGCTCAGACGCCTGTCGGCGATAATGATCTGGCTAATGCATACGCTACCCAAACGATAGGGCGCATCGCTGTGCACGACCCTTCTATCGTGATGGATGTTACGGGCTCTAATGCCAACAACCCTCTATATTATATCTACGGTTCGCATCTGGGCAGAGCCAAGACTTATGCTACGGGCAACTATCAGATATGGAACACCTTTAAAACGGGTGAGGAGAATGCCGGAACCAGCAACAGTCTTTTTGCTGACGTGAATGGTAAACTGATTAATTTTAAAGATGCTTACACCACTCACGTCATCAAAAAGGTGAAGAACTATAAGGGCGAGGAAGTGGCTTTCGGCAACTTTGATGCCCATGGATGGCAGTATAAGGGACCTATCAACGTGAATGGCGCCTGGACTAACACAGCCAATAACGTAGCCGGTATGCAGTGGGCTCCTGATGTCATCTACAACAAAACTATGAAGAAATGGTGTATGTACATGAGTCTGAATGGTGATTATTGGTGCTCTACAATCGTCTGTTTCACTTCCGAAGACTTGGAAGGTCCTTGGGTATATCAGGGACCGGTTATCTGTGGCGGTTTCTCTGGTAAATTCGGTCATAATGGCTATGCTACAGCTGATGATTGGAAGAATACCGATTTGGCGATTGCTACAGGATGCACTTCGCTTCCTGCCCGCTATGCTACTCCAGGCGATGCTTATGGTGCTCACTGGGGAGAATACTGGCCAAACTGTATCGATCCATGCGTATTCTATGATGATGATGATAATCTCTGGATGAGTTACGGTTCATGGTCGGGTGGTATCTTCATGATCAGACTCGATAAGACCAACGGTCTTCGCGATTACACTTATACCTTCCCTTATCAGATTAATGGTGTTGATGCGATTCCTGGTTCCTACAATCAGGCTTGTACTTCTGATCCTTATTTCGGCAAGAAGATTGCCGGTGGATATTATGTTTCCGGCGAGGCAAGCTATATCCAGAAGGTGGGCAAGTTCTACTATCTCTTTATGAGTTATGGTGGTTTGACGGCTGCTGGTGGCTATCAGATTCGTGTTTTCCGTTCGGAGAAACCTGACGGACCTTATAAGGACTGTCTTACTTCAACGGGCATTGATGCCATGTATGGCAAGTATATCCTCAACTTCGGTGGCGATGCCAAGCGCGACGAGGGTGTGAAACTCTTCGGCAACTACCAGTGGGAAACCATGCCTAATGCTGAACTGGCTCAGGGACATAACTCAGCCATTGTAGACCATAAGGGAAGAGCACTCATCGTTTACCATACCCGCTTCATGAACAGAGATGAGGAGCATGAGGTTCGTGTACATCAGCTCTTCGTTAACCAGGACGGTTGGCTGGTTGCTGCTCCTTACGAGTTTAGCGGCGAAACTTATACTGATAATGATATTGCTACCCAGCAGCTCTATGATGCAACAGAGGTAGAGGGAGATTATCAGATCATAGCTCATCCTTACCGTCAGAATACAGCGGCAATGGCTTATGAGAAACCTGTTACCATACATCTCAATGCAGATGGTTCTATCTCGGGTGAGTATACCGGAAAATGGGAACTGGTGAGCGGTACAAGCTACATCAATCTTACCTTGAAGGGTGTTGCTACAGCCAATGCTGAGGTGAAGTTCAAGGGTGTGCTTACCGAGCAGACCATTGATTATACCAATATCAAGGCGCTCTGCTTTACAGCCCTCAGTTCTTCTGATGGTTTGGCTACATCGGGTGGTGCCAGTTTGCAGATTCGCGGTTTGAGTATCTGGGGAAGCAAGGCTGATGCCAAGGCGGCTATCAAATATACATTGGATAAGACCAGTGTTCCTTTCGCAGATGGTGCAACTTTGAATTCTATGTCAAAGCTCCCTACAGAGGGGCATCTCGGTGCTACCATTTCATGGAAGTCAAGCAATCCTTCTATTCTGACCGATGAGGGCGTTGTGAAGGGCAAGGGTAAGGTAACCATGACTATGACTATCAGCAAGGACGATTATGAGTATGTAAAGGATTATACACTGAATATCGATGCTGAGGCTGAGGAAACGACTCCGGTTTACTATCCGGAATCTTCTGTAAAGAATACTACTTCAGGATGGTGGACCAATTTCTCTCCTTACTACGAGTTGCAGGCTGGCAAGAAGATGCAGTTTAAGTTCTATAACTATAGTGATATGTCTGCGGTATGGAACAACTGGTGCTTGGTTGCTGCTCAGATAAAGCGTGAGGATGCTGGCTATGGAGCAGATAAAGAGTACTTCGTAATCCGTAACGATAAATTCGGTTGGGGAGCTAACCACAATGCAGAAGGATTTACCGATGATTTTGATTGGAGCGGCGGTGATGACCGTCCAATTCTTAAGAAAGATTTGAATGGCTCTTTGGTTGATATGACTGTTAGCTTGACTGCTGCAGGCGTATTCAAGATGGAATCTACCATCACGACTACAACCAACAAGGTATATCATTATACCTATACCACCACATTGACAGCTAAGCCTTCTAAGATTATTCTCTTCTTCGTAAACGAGAAGTCTTACATTGACGGCTCAAGCCTTTCTACAGGCATCTCGAACCCTATCATCATTCAGAAGAAGAATGATGGAAAGTGGTTCAATCTCTCTGGTCAGCAGGTAGACAAGAGCTACAAGGGTGTAGTGATTGTGAACGGAAAGAAATTTGTGAACAAGTAATTCTCTTATATATATAATAAGGTGTAATTATATGAAGATTTCTAAAATACTATTGGGAGCAGCAATGTTCATTGCTGCTCCTGTTGTAAAAGGTGGTTGCCAGATGATGGCACAGAATGCTCCGCAGGAACCGATTGTGGTAGATACTCCTTTTGTCCACGACCCCGTGATGGCGTATGAGAATGGCAAGTACTATCTCTACTGCACGGGTCATGGCATCACGCAGATGACATCCACCGACCGCAAGCATTGGACCATCGTTCCTCAGGGCGTGCTCAAGAACAGCGAGATTCCGGCATGGACGCATGATAGTGTGCCGGGGTTTACCACGCATATCTGGGCTCCGGATGTTATCCGCTTCAAGAACAAGTGGTATCTGGCTTATTCCTGTTCTACCTTTGGCAAGAATACTTCTGCCATTGGCTTGCTGAGCAATACTTCCTTATCTGATAAGGATGGATGGAAGGATGAGGGCTGCCTCGTCGCCTCTAAGGGTGATAGAGACAACTGGAATGCCATCGATCCGAATTTCATTGTTGATGAGAAGGGAAATCCTTGGCTTACCTGGGGCTCTTTCTGGGATGGTATCCAGATGATCAAGCTGGATAAGAAGACGATGCATGTCAAGAAGGGCGCCAAGCCTCAGACTATCGCCCGTCGTCATGCCGTAGGCGATGCATCAGCAGAACCGAATCCTACTTCTAAGTTTGCCGGCACCAATGCCATCGAGGCTCCTTTCATCATGAAGCATGGTGATTATTACTATCTCTTCGTGAGCTGGGATTACTGCTGCCGTGGCATCAAGAGCAACTATCGTGTTGCCGTGGGCAGAAGCAAGAAGGTTGCCGGTCCTTATTTGGATAAGACGGGTAAGGATATGCGAGAGGGTGGTGGTACCCTGCTGCTGGAAGGTGACAAGAAGGAATATGAGGCGATGGGCCATTGTTCAGCCTACTCCTTCCCTGATGGTGATTTCTTCTTCTGCCATGGTTACAGTATCGCCAAGAATGGCGCCAGCATCCTAGTTCAGAAGAAAATCAACTGGACGGAAGATGGATGGCTGACGCTGTAATAAAAAACATTTGTAAAATATCTTTTTGGTATGTTGCTTCAATCTTACGTTTGTAAGCTTTTCAAGAAGTATACTGCTGAAATGTTAAAACTGAGTTAAAATAGCGTTTATTCCGCTACGAACAGCAAAAAATTGGTTTCGTAGCGAAATAAACGCTATTTTCTTTCGCTATTTCCTATATATGCATAAGGTATTTGACAAGATTCTAAAAACAAATTGGTAGATTATTTTACTGTTAAAAAAACACGGACAAATTGAATTTGTCCGGCTCTTTTGTCCGGTTGCTTGTAAGTTATTAAAAATGAGTGATTTATAAAGATACGGACAATTTGTCCGGACAAATTCAATTTGTCCGTTTGTTTTTTTTTAGCCCTTTTTTGCTTGAAAACAATGGATTTTGATGCCGAAACCTATGAGATGCTGGGAAGAAACCTATGAGTTATGATGAAAGAAACTATGAGTTGTGGGGGAGAAAACTATGACTTAGTTTTTTTAACAACTCAAGTCGGCTCGAAGTACTCGGCTCAGCCTAACTATATAAGCATCAAAAAATCCGAAACAGATAACTTGGTAAGCTTCTGTTTCGGATTTTTTCTTTATTCTTCCTTAATCTTCCAATCGCTGATAGTGCGCTGGGTGCTGTCAAAACTGATACCGATTTTTATCAGTCGCTTGCCCTCTGCATGATATGGCAGCATATAGCCTTTTTTGTCTATCTGTGCCAAAGCCTCCTCGGCACTCTTATCTACCTTCAGTTCGAAGACGTAGATTGTATCTGGCATGTACATCACGGCATCAGCTCTGCCTATGGCGCTCTTCACCTCTGTGCGGATATAAATGTTGAGGAAGCTGAACATCAGATAGAAGATAGTCTGATAATGCTTCTCGCTGTGATTCTCCAAATCATATGGTATCGTAGCCATATAGGTGCGCATGTGCTCCAGTGCCGCCTCGATGTCATTTCTATAAACCGCCTTGCAGAATCCCAAGAGGAAGGCATTGTTGTCAGAACGGCGAGGGTTCACATAATGAGGAATCAATGAGTTGAGCAGTCCGTCGCGTACCTCCTTGTTTGGGATGCCCAGCGTGTATTCCTGAAACATCGGTTCATATTTCTTGATGGTCAGATAGCCGCTCTGGTAGAGCAATGGCAAGGCTTCTGTCATTTCCTCTGTAGATTGGTCAAAGGAACTCAATACTGTCTCCTGACTCTCTAAAGTAGAAAGATTGACATGATACTTATCCAAGAGTTTCAAGAGGAAGGATGGAGTGCCGGAACCAAACCAGTAAGGAGCAATCTTGCCTGCATTCAGTGCTTTTACCAGACTGAATGGATTAAAGATATCCTCAGATTTTTCACTGAAATGATATCCGTCGTAGAATTGTGTCAGCTCATTCAGGCACTCCTCGTACGTCATACCAAGAGTTTCACCCATAGCCTCAATATCCGGTTTCATCTGCGTGGTAAGCTCGGTTTTGCTGATGCCGCAGATGGCTGAATATTGGTCGAACAGACTGATGTTGTCTAAATTATTCAGCTCGCTGAAGATGCTGAGCTGTGAGAACTTGGTGATGCCCGTGATGAAGGTGAACTCCAGGTAAGGGTCGAGCTTTTTAAGGGGACTGTAGAAGTTCTGCATAATGCGGCGGAGCGGTTGCAGGTTTTCCTTTTCATGTACCACATCCAGCAATGGGGCATCGTATTCGTCGATGATGACAACAGCCTTTTCGCCCGTCTGCTCATAAGCACGCTTTACGATACCATCCAACCTTTCGTTAGGGTAAATTTCCCCTTCTCCTTTACCATAAAGTTTCTCGTAAGGCAAAAGCTGCAGATTCAGATAATTGTTCAAGCCATCTGCATCAAAATGTTTGGCACCGCTCATATCGAAGTGGAGCACAGGATGCTTCACCCATTCCTTCTCGTATTCAGCAATAGCCAATCCCTCGAACAGTTCCTTTCTTCCCTCGAAATAGGCCTGAAGGGTAGATGCAAAGAGCGATTTTCCGAATCGTCTTGGACGGCTCAGAAAGATATACTTCATACCTTTTTCTCTGAAATCCACGATGTATTTGGTCTTATCTACATAGAGATAACCTTTCTCGCGAATTTCTTCAAAAGTCTGAATTCCTACAGGATATTTATTTACTATTTTTGCCATAATCCTACATGCTTTACGTTTTGCGCTGCTAAGTTACAAAGAAAATCCGAATTAACCAAGCATAATGGTTAAAAATAAAATGCTTTGTAAAATAAGGCGTTCTGAATACCCCGAAACATGTAAAATAAGGCACTCTGATGAGTTAAAAACATGTAAAATAATGCATTCCTCATTATTTTTTCTTACCTTTGTTCGCCCCGAAAAAACAACGGGATTGGGTTGTGGAAAGGGGAAAAGAGAAAATAGAGATAAATATAAATATAAGAAATGAACAAATTAAAAGCTTTATTGGGTTTCGACCCAAAGACTACTACGGTCAAGACGGAATTGATAGCTGGTATGACTACCTTCCTGACCATGTGTTACATCCTGGCAGTAAACCCTACCATCCTCGCCACTACGGGTATGGACAAGGGAGCTCTCTTTACTGCCACAGCCATCGCTTCAGCCATCGCCACCTTCCTGCTGGCTTTCATGGCAAAGTTGCCTTTTGCCCAGGCTCCTAGTATGGGACTGAATGCCTTCTTCGCCTTCACCCTTTGTCAGGCTATGGGCTTGACCTGGCAGCAGGCTTTGGCGGTATTGCTCGTAGAGGGTATCATCTTCCTTGCCATCACCTTCCTTAATATCCGTGACAAGATATTGGAGTGTATTCCGAAGAATCTCCGATTCGCCATTTCTGCCGGTATCGGTATGTTTATCGCTTTTATCGGTTTGAAGAATGCGGGCATCATTACTGCCAATGCGGATACTTTCGTGCAGCTCGGCAAGTTTACACCAGTCAGCATCCTGGGTCTCATCAGCATCCTGCTCTGCGGCTGTCTGATGGCGAGAAGAGTGAAGGGCTCTTTGTTTATCGCCATCATCATCTCTACCTTGATTGGTATTCCGATGGGCGTAACCCAGTTCTCTGACAACTGGATGCCGGTATCTACCCCTCACAGCATCGCTCCTATCTTCTGCCAGTTCGATTTCACCGGCTTCTTTACCCCAAAGATGTTCATGGTGGTTTTCTCGCTGTTGCTTGTCAACATCTTCGATACCATCGGAACAGTTCTGGGATTGGTTTCCAAGTTGGGTATCAAGGAGAATGAGAAGGGCGAGATTCCGGGTGTGAAGGAGGCGATGATGAGTGATGCCATCGGTACTACAGCCGGTGCTTTGCTGGGTAGCTCTACCATTACCACTTATGTGGAGAGTGCTTCGGGCGTTGCCGAGGGTGGTAAGTCGGGTCTGACATCTTTCTTTGTGGGTTTGATGTTTATCCTGAGCATCTTCCTGGCTCCAATCTTCCTCCTGATTCCGAGCGCAGCCACCAGTGGTGCCCTGGTAATGGTGGGTGTATTGATGATTGATTCGTTCAAGAAGATTGAGTTGGAGGATATTTCCGAATCATTCCCTGCTTTTATCACGATGATTACAATGGTACTCTGCTACAGCATTGCCGATGGCATCTGCCTTGGTATTCTGAGCTATGTATTGATCAAGATGATGGTGGGCAAGTTCAAGGATCTGAATCCTACGCTGTATATCCTGAGCATCTTCCTGCTCTTCAATTATGTTTTCGGTTAATTAAAAGACATATTTTTCAAAATTATTTTGATTGGTGATATTTAGAGAAAATATTCTTGTTTAAATAGAGGAGTTTCGGAAAAAAATGGTATCTTTGCAGCGGCTAGAAGTTGGAAAAGTGGTAGAAAACACCCCAAAAAGGGTTGGAAAAGCTCCTTTTTCTAGTCTAAAATAGGTTGGAAAAGTTCCGTAAAGCCTATAAATTATGGTAAGAAAAAGTAATATAGATATGCTTAACAGAAAGATATACAGCTATTTACGCAATTTCTTCGAAATGGAGAAAAAAGCTCTTCTCGTTTCAGGCGCTCGCCAGGTAGGTAAAACCTTCGCTATCCGGAAGGTTGGAAAGGAATGCTTTGCGGATGTAGTGGAGTTCAATTTCCTCAATAATCCTAAGTATAGAGAGGCTTTTAAGTCTCCTTCTGATGCTAAGGAAATCCTCCTGCGCCTTTCTGCCTTGGCTGAGAAAAAACTTATTCCAGGCACAACTCTGGTATTCTTTGATGAGGTGCAGGAATGTCCGGAGATGGTTACTGCCATCAAATTCCTGGTAGAAGAGGGTAGCTATCGCTATGTAATGAGTGGCTCGTTGTTAGGGGTAGAGTTGAAGGATATCCGTAGTGTACCTGTTGGTTATATAGCAGAAAAAGAGATGTTTCCTCTCGATTTTGAGGAATTTGCAGAGGCTGTAGGGATGAGTACTGGAGTAATGGCTCATGTCAAGGAGTGCTATGAGCAATGCAAGGTGGTGGATGAGGTTGTGCATAATAAGCTGAATGATCTCATTCATCTTTATCTCATTGTCGGAGGAATGCCTGAGGCTGTCCAAAAGTATATTAATACGAATAATTTACAGATAGTGCGTGAGGCACAACGAGAAATCATGCACCTCTACGGAAAGGATATAGCCAAGTATGACCCAAAGAACAAGCTGTATATCAAAGATATATTCGACTTGATACCTTCAGAACTGAATGCCAAGAACAAGCGTTTTATTTTGAAGGCATTAAATGAAAAGGCAAAATTTGAGCGTTACAGAAATTCTTTCTTATGGCTAGCCGATGCTGGTGTGGCGCTCCCTACTTATAATGTAGAAGAACCTCGCTTGCCTTTAAAACTTGGTGAACAGCGCAATTTATTTAAGTTGTTCATGAACGATGTGGGGTTGTTGGCAAGCCAGTATGCGGCCAATATAGCGATGGACTTACTTACGGGTACGACAGAAATCAACTATGGAGCCATTTATGAGAATTTTGCAGCGCAAGAATTACGTGCTCACGGTTATAATCTTTATTATTTCAATAACAAGAAGCAGGGGGAACTGGACTTTGTTATAGAAGATAGAGGTAAGGTCTTGCCGATAGAAATCAAGTCGGGCAAGGATTATAAACGTCATAATGCACTCTCTAATGTGATGAACAATGAGGAGTACGCTATTCCTCGTGCCATAGTTTTCTCTAATGGCAATGTGCAGGTTGTAGACAAGATTCTCTATTACCCTATCTATATGTTGATGTATCTTCAACCCGAAATGATAAAGAAACCTATATTCAGATTTGAGCCAATATAGGCTTTTATTATTTTTTTGCCAATAGATAAAAACGAGGCGGCAAACTGCATCACGCAGGTTGCCGCCTTCTCTTTTCTAACTAACTTTCTTATCAACTATTCAAAATGTTATTACCTATATATGGATCCCAGGGCATCCTGCCCTGGATGTAGTCTGTTATTTCAAACGGATGATATTCAGCGAGCTGGCTGGAATCTCTACCGTTGCACCGTTCTTCTCTGTAGTTACGTAGTTTTCTACAGGATAGATGTTGGTAGGATTGTCGATGGTGTTCTCCTCCAGACCATTCTTGGCAGAAAGGCGGATGAGCTTGCCATTCTTGATTTCCTTGCCCTGAAGATTAATCTTCGCTGTGGTGTGCTCGGTGCTGGTGTTGGCAATCTTCAGGATTACCTCGCCCGTCTGTTCATCAAGTGTGGCTGTAGAGAAGATGCCAGGAAGGGTGTTTGCCTTCAACTTGGTAGAGAATACTTCCTTGCCATCCAACTTGGCGAAGATGCTGTCGCCTACTACTTTCAGTTCGATGTCATACCACTTGCCAGTCTCGATGCTGCCTGGGGTAGTAGCTATCTGACTCTTGGCACCATTCACGATAGACTCCACTCCGTGCTGGGTGTTGTTCCAGCCACCGAGGTTCAACCAGCAGTACTTGTTCTTATCTACATAGTTAAAGATGATGAGGAAACCTTCGTTTCCGGCATCCTTCTTCGCGCGTACCTTATATATATAGCCATTGCTGGTAATCTCACCTGGGTTCAGACGGATGCAGCTTTCTTCGTTGCTGGTCTGCTTGATGAGGCTACCCTCAGTCTTCCACTGTCCACGGATATCGGTAGGCAACTCCTGCAAGGTCATCGGCAGTGCCTTTCCGTTCTCATCGCTGTAGCCCTTGTCCTCAAAAGAAACCTGAGTACCCCATGTTCCCATACCAACACGGCAGATAGCTGGCTTCACCTGAGTCTGCTCATATTTGTATGGATTCTCCTGGTTTACCTTCAATACACGGGTACCGATGTTGTTTGCCATCACGTTCTGAACGTAGTAAGATGGAGTTCCGAATACCTTATCTGATGTATACTGAATCATATCCGGTGCCCACATACGGTTGTTGAGGTTGGCGAAGATAGGAGCATAGGATGCCATGGTCACGATGTCAGAGTTGTTCTCGATGCCCATCATATAGACAGCCTCACCGAGTGCTGCATCGAGCGAACCCATATTACCGAAGCCCTGGGTTACGGCATATTCACCTACATAAATCTCGCTGCCCTTACGGTCGTAGTTATCATACTTGTTGAAGTTCTCGGCAAACCAGGCAGGATTTCTGTAGTAGTGCTCGTCGAGGAGTTCTACGCTCTCGTTGCTTTCCCACTTAGGATTGTCATCGCCCCAAGCCACCACGTTACCGATGAGGTGCATCTTAGGATATTTCGCCAATACGGCATCCTTGAACTTCTTGAAGCGCTCGTAGTAATGGTCGCTCTGAGCCGCAGGATCCGGCTGGTTGTTCTCATTACCAATCTCCAGATATTCGATATTGTATGGTTCCGGATGACCATTCTTGGCACGGAGCGCACCATATTTAGAGGTAACAGGACCATTAGCATACTCCAGGGCATTCATGCACTCGTCAATCCAAGGCTGGATGCTGTCTACCGGAGTCATACCGCCGTGCCACAAACCAACATTCACAACATAGAGAGGCTTGGCGTTCAAATCCTCAGCCAACTGTAGATACTCATCGAATCCCATACCGTCGCTGGTGCGGTAACGCCAGTTTACGTTCTTATGACCTGGACGTTCCTCGATAGGACCGATGGTCTTCTCCCAGTGGAAAGCATTCTCAGGAGATTCCTGTCCCTCTACGTAGCAACCGCCTGGGAAACGGACGAACTTAGGATGGATATTATAGAGGAGCTGAGCCAAATCAGGGCGCAAGCCATTCTCGCGATTCTTGAAAGTAGGAGGGAAGAGGCTTACCACATCGAGAACGATGGTACCCTTGCCATCGGCTACGAGTTCAAACTGAGCCTTGGCGTCGTTTCCGTTGGCTGTCAACTCAGCCGTATATTTAGTCCACTTCTTGCCAACCTTGGCATTGAGTGCGGTTTCTGCATACACCTTGTCGCCCTTGGCGTTGGTGAGGCGAGCCTTCAATCCGCCCTTGTAGCTACCTTTAGCCCAGAAAGAGAGTTTATAGGTTCTGCCCTGCACGGCGTTGATTCCCCAGAAGCCTTCGTTGATGAGAGAGGCTGTAGCTGCAGGTTTGGCAGCGATAGTAAGCTGGAGCGCCTTGCCCTGTGCATTGTTGAGCAAACCCTTATTGATGAGTTGTGCATTGATCTTTGCACCTTCCTGAGCGGCAGTCTTCCAGGTAGGGATGTTCTTGTCGTCATCCTCGAAGGAACGGTTGCTGATGAGTTCGGCATAGAGACCGCCGTCAGCAGCATGGTTGATATCCTCGAAGAAGATACCATAGAGGTTAGGAGATACCTTGATACCTGGATTAGAGGCATCTACATTGATGGTAACCTGTGCGTTGGCTGCCAAAGCAGAAGCCAACACTGCTGAAAGTAAAATCTGTCTTTTCTTATTCATTTCTTATTCTTAGGTTTGTTTGTTTACTTGTTGGGTTGGCATGAAACCAAGCAAAGCCTGAATTCATGCCGCTATTAATACACAGTTGCAAAAGTACACAAAAAGCACAAAGAAGAGGTGGACAAAACGGAGAATATAGTGTAAAAGGTGGATTTTCTGCTGAAAATCCACCTTTTGTTGTATGCTCGGCATGAGCTTATTCTAATGGGTGCAAGTCCCTAACAAG
>JAJWJX010000024.1:0-15480 GCA_021623045.1 Segatella copri
TAGGGCTCGTTAGGGACTTGCACCCATTAGAATAAGCTCATGCCGAGCATACAAGGAAAAGGGCTAACCTCACGGCCAGCCCTTCACATAATAAGTAAAATTCAAATAGGTATGACTTGAATTTACTAAATGAAAATATTTTTTTTAGGAAATTTCCCACTATAATTACACCATCGTTACATTTTAGTGATGACACCCTTCTCTGAACTCTCCAGGAACTGGATGATGTTCTGAATCTCCGGACTATCTGGCACCTGATCCTTGATCTGGTTAATGGCATCGAAGAGGGATGTCTGACCATGGAATACCAGTCGGTAGGCATTAGCAATATGCTTGCGAACCTTCTCGGTAAGCTCGGCTGCTTCCATGATGATGGTGTTAGGACCTGCATACTTCACAGGCTTTCCACCGGCAATGATATAAGGAGGAATATCCTTAGAGAAGGTAGTACCTGCCTGAATCATCGCCAGGTCGCCTACTCGGGTCTTGGCGTTCTCTACTACAGATGTTGAGTAGATAACACCGTTACCAATCACGCAATCGCCCGCAATCTTGGTACCGTAACCGAATACGCAACCGTTGCCGATAACTGTATCGTGAGAGATATGGGCACCTTCCATCAGGAAGTTGTTGTTGCCCAGAACAGTCTTGCCACCCTTATGAGTACCGCGGTTGATAACCACGTTCTCACGGATGGTATTGTTATCGCCGATTACTACCTCACTCTCCTCACCTGTAAAGTGGAAGTCCTGTGGGAGCGCAGCGATAACGGCTGCCTGGAACACCTTATTATTATTACCCATGCGAGTACCGTTCATGATGCTCACGAATGGATAGATGGTACAGTTGTCGCCGATGACCACATCGTCCTCAATATAGGCGAATGGATATATCTTGCAGTTGTCTCCAATCTTAGCCTTTGGAGAAACCTCTGCCTTTGGACTTATTATACTAGCCATAACTATAAACTATTAATTATTAACTATAAACTACTTAGCTCCTCCACCCAATGCATAGTAGAGGTTAACCACTGCCTGCATCTTGTAGAAGTCATCAGCTACCTTAGAAAGCTGTACGTTGAGGAGTGAAGACTGTGCCTGGATGATTTCAAGGTAAGAGCTGCCTGCAATACCCATCAATTCCTTGGTAGATTCTACATTCTTCTCGAGTACATCGATTCGCTTCTGCTCTATCTTGCTCTTCTCATCAGAGTAGTTGTAGAGAACAAGCGCATTGCTCACCTCACTACCAGCCTTCAGCACGGTATTCTGCCAGGTGTTGTAAGCCTGCTCATACTGCATCTTTGCCACCTTCAGACCAGCGATGATGCGACCGTTCTGGAAGATTGGCTGGGTAAGAGAACCTACAGCTGAGAGCAACCACTTGCCTGGGTTCACGATGCCCATACCACCTGAATTGGTGAAGGCACCTGTACCAGAGATAGTGATAGATGGATAGAACTTGCTGCGGGCGGTCTCTACACCATAGAAGCACTGGGCAAGATTCATCTCAGCAGCGTGGACATCGGCACGGTTGTTGAGCAACTGGATGCCTACACCTGTTGAGAAATTAGATGGAAGACTCTGGTTATCCAACTTGCCACGGGCGATGCTATGTGCCTGGTCACCGATGAGCAGACTCAGAGAGTTCTCTGTCTCACGAATCTGGCGCAACAGATCGGTCTTCTGGGTCAACACAGAATAGTAGTTAGACTCAGCTGACTGGATGGCTGGTGTACGGTAACCCAATCTGAGATCGTGCATCTTCTGCATAGTCTCCCAAGTATCCTTGGTCAATCCTTCCATATTGTTAACCAACTCCACCTGCTTGTCGAGCATCAACAGAGTATAATACATATTGGCGATGTTGGCGATGAGGTTGGTCTTGACAGATACCTGATAATCCTGCAACTGGAGCAGCGCCATCTGGGCACCACGCTTCTGAGAGAGCAGGTTGCCGAAGAGGTCTACCATCCAGCTGGCTGTAACAGGCATCGTGTAAGTCTTGGTGGCAGCGTTACCATCCCAGGAAGCGATAGTTCCCTGAGGAGTGAAAGACAAGGCAGGCACGAATGCCAACTTGGCACACTTCAGCTGCTCTTCTGCCATCTTCACGTTCAAAGCCGCATTGAGGAGGTTGACATTGTTTTCCAATCCCTTCTCGATGAGCGACTGAAGCTGAGGGTCGGTGAAGACACTGCGCCAAGGAATGTTGGCGAAGGTAGTAGTATCCTTTACTGCCAGAGTATCTGTAGCAGAGTTGACATCACGGACGATACCGCTGGTCTTCACATCCGGACGCTCATACTTTCCGTAGAGAGTCTTGCAGCTGCTCAGGGAGAGCGCTGCGAGACCCAATATGATGATATTTAAATTCTTTTTCATTGTTTCCTTTGAAGTTACATTGCTTTATTACTTCTTCTCGATACCCTTCATTTCGTGAGCGGCGTTGGCATACTGCTCCAATTCGGCAGCTACCTCCTCGTTCAGCTCATCCTCGAACTTCATTGGAGTCAGCTTCTCCTGCAACCACTCAAAGACTGCGAAGAGAGCAGGAACCACGAAGATCTGACAGAGAGTACCAATCAACATACCACCTACTGCGGCAGCACCCAAGGTCTGGTTACCATTCTTACCTACACCTGATGCGAACATCAGAGGCAACAGACCGATAACCATCGCCAGAGAGGTCATCAGGATAGGACGGAGACGGGCACCGGCACCCAGGATAGCTGAGTACTTGATAGCCATACCCGTACGACGACGCTCGAGGGCGAACTGTACAATCAGGATGGCGTTCTTTGCCAACAGACCGATCAACATAATCAACGAAATCTGCATATAGATATCGTTAGAGTGACCGAAGAGGTTGGTGAAGATGAACGAACCTGCCAAACCGAATGGGATAGACAATACTACAGACAATGGCAAGATGTAACTCTCGTACTGAGCACTCAAGATAAGGTAAACGAATACGATACAGAGTGCGAAGATCAGACCTGTAGAGTTGCTTGATTCAGCCTCAGAACGGGTCAGACCAGAGTATTCATAACCATAACCCTCTGGCAAAGTCTCCTTGGCAACCTCAGCAATCGCCTTCATACCGTCACCGGTAGAATAACCGCTGTTAGGAGTTACAGATACATCCATAGAGGTAAACAGGTTGAAACGTGTGATGTTAGATGGACCATAAATCTTCTTCAGGGTCACGAACTCACTTACTGGAGACATGGTACCATCAGCACAACGAACGTAAATCTTGCTCAAATCATCTGGCTTCATACGATTCTCAGGACCAGCCTGAATCATCACACGGTAGAGCTTACCGTAGGCATTGAAGTTAGATGCGTAGAGACCACCGAGGTAACCCTGCATTACACCCAATACTGAAGATGGAGAGATACCTGCCTGCTTGGTCTTGGCTACATCTACATCTACCATATACTGAGGATAGTTAGGGTTATACTGAGTCTGAGCAGTCTGAATCTCAGGACGCTTGTTCAACTCAGCCAGGAACTTCTTCACATTATCATAGAACTTATTCAAGTCACCACCGGTTTTATCCTGCATAGTCATGGTGATACCATTCTGTACAGAGAAACCGGAAATCATAGGTGGAGCAAAGGCAAGAACCTGTGCATCCTTGATGGCAGCAGTCTGCTTGTAGATCATACCCAATACAGAAGTATACTCCATAGGGTTGACGAACAATGCCTCGATACCGCCACCTGTACAAGCCTCCTTGATACGGTGGAAGAATCCACCCGGACGCTCCTCGAATGGCTTCAGCTTCACGATGATGGTACCCTGGTTAGAACCGGCACCACCGATAAAGCTATAACCCATGATGGCGTTACGGGTTGCGATGGCTGGGTTGTTAGCCAGCATCTTATCTACCTGCTTAACCACCTCAGCTGTGCGTTCCTGAGAAGTACCAGGAGCTGTGGAGATACAAGCGAAGATAGTACCAGTATCCTCATCAGGCACCAGACCCGTCTTGGTAGTACCCATCAGGGCAACCAGACCTACGATGCTGACAGCCACAAGGCTACCAGCGATAATTCCGTGGTTGATAACCCACTTGACACCACCCTTATATTTATTGGTAATCTTCTCAAACTGATAGTTGAATCCAGCGTGGAAACGGTCTACGAAAGACATCTTCTTCTCGTGACCCTCCTCATGTGGCTTCAGCAAGACGGCACAGAGCGCAGGAGACAAAGTCAACGCATTGATAGCCGAAATAACGATAGATACAGCCATGGTTACACCGAACTCACGGTAGAAGTAACCGGAAGTACCGCCGATGAATGATACAGGAACGAACACGGCTGACATCACCAATGTAATAGAGATGATGGCGCTGGAGATTTCGTTCATCGCATCGATAGAGGCTGTCAGGGCACTCTTATAACCCTGGTCGAGCTTGGCATGAACCGCCTCGACCACCACGATGGCATCATCGACCACAATCGCGATAGCCAGCAGGAGGGCTGACAGCGTAAGCAGGTTGATGGAGAATCCGAAGATCCAGAGGAAGAGGAACGTACCGACCAGAGCCACAGGTACGGCAATCATAGGAATCAGCGTAGAACGGAAGTCCTGCAAGAAGATGTATACTACGATGAACACCAGTACCAGGGTGATGATCAAGGTGAAGATAACCTCCTCGATAGATGCGAAAAGGAACTCGGTAACATCCATCAGGACGACATTCTTCAACCCTGGAGGATAACTCTTCTCCAATTCATTCAACGTCTTCTTCACGTCGCTCGCAATCTGGGTAGCGTTGGAACCGGCAATCTGCTGAACCATACCCATCACGGCAGGCTGACCATCATTGAGCAGGTTTACATTATACATCAAACCACCCAACTCTATCTTGGCAACTTCGCCGAGGCGGAGCGTCTGACCGGAAGTATTGCTCTTGATAAGGATGTTCTCATACTCCAACGGAGTCTTCAAACGGCCCTTGTAACGCAAGGTATATTCATACTGCATATCAGAGCTTTCACCAAAGCTACCAGGGGCAGCCTCGATGTTCTGCTCTGCCAAAGCCTGAGAAACATCAGAAGGAACCAGTCCGAACTCCTTCATCTTCTCCGGCTTCAACCAGATACGCATAGAGTAGTTACGGGTAGAAGGGCTCTGCACATCACCCACACCATTGATACGCTTCAACTGAGGAATGACGTTGATCAGGGCGTAGTTGGTAACAAACTGGTCGTCGTAACGGCCATCGTCTGTGGTCAGAGCGAACATCATGACGTTAGAACTCTGACGCTTGGTTACGGTGACACCCACCCTGGTAACCTCGGCAGGCAACAGAGACTGCGCCTGAGATACACGGTTCTGTACATTGACCGCAGCCATATCAGGATCGGAACCCTGCTTGAAGTAAACGGTGATGCTGGCATAACCAGAGTTTGACGCAGAAGAGGTCATATAGGTCATGTTCTCCACACCGTTGATACTCTCCTCCAGAGGAGCGATGACAGAGTTCAACACCGTCTGGGCATCAGCACCCTGATAGGTGGTAGATACCGAGATGGTAGGCGGCGCGATATTCGGATACTGCTCGATAGGCAGCGATACCAAGCCGATGATACCCAGCAAGACGAAGAAGATGGAAACCACCGTCGAAAGTACCGGGCGCTTTATAAAGTTTGTAAATGACATAATCTTATTTTAATTAAGAATTAATAATTAACAATTAATAATTGCCACAGGCCTATTAATTATTCATTATACATTATTAATTATACATTATATTACTTCTTTCCGCCCATAGCAGTAGCGAAGGCATGAGCGTTATCCTGAGACTCAGCCAACTTGGCAGCCTCAGCAATCTTCTGATTGTAACGCTCCAGAGTGATAGGCTTGATCTGCTGACCATCGGTCAACTTGGTAATACCCTTCAAAACAATACGATCGCCTACATGAAGACCTGCAGTTACGATATAGTTCTTGCCATCATCCTGTGGATTGACCTTGATCTCAGAATACTTCACCTTGTTATCCTTGGTTACGATGTAAACGAAGATCTTATCCTGAACCTGAGAGCAAGCCTCCTGAGGGATAACGATAGCGCTGTTATGATCGTTAGGAACCACGATAGAACCTGCACCACCACTCTTCAGCAACTTCTCTGGGTTAGCGAAGTGAGCGATGAGAGAGATAGAACCGGAAGTAGCATCGATGACACCACTCATCTTGACTACCTTACCTGGGTGATTATAGATAGAACCGTCTGCCAACTGCAACTTAACAGCTGGGAACGCTGCGATGGCTGCCTGAATGCTACCATTGGTCTTAGACATGCTCAAGATCTGAGACTCAGAGAGTGAGAAGAACACCTCCATAGTGCTGATATTGGAAACGGTAGTAAGAGCCTGACCAGAAGCACTTACCAGAGCACCTACCTTGAAAGGAAGACTACCTACTACACCAGCAGAAGGACTGGTAACGGTACACCAAGCCAACTGCTCGCGGGCTGAAGCCAATGCTGCCTCTGCCTGAGCTACCTGAGCCTTAGCTGTTGCATAGCTGTTAGCTGCTGTAGAGAGTTCAAATTCACCGATAATCTTGCTATCATACAATTTCTTATTGTTCTGATAAGTCAACTTAGCTGTATTAGCCTGTGCCTTAGCTGTGTTTACAGCGGCAGCTGCAGAACGGACAGCAGCCTGATAGGTCTCGCTATCAATAGAGAACAAAGCCTGACCTGCTGATACAGTCTGTCCCTCGTGTACAAAAACCTTAGTGATAAAACCAGAAACCTTAGGACGTACCTCTACATCCTGGATACCCTTGATGGTAGCAGGATAGGTAGTCTGCAATGCGGCGCTGGAAGTACCGATAGTAGCCACAGCGAACTCATCATCGCTGAAGTCAGGCAGACCGCCCTTCTTACTTCCACCACATGATGTCAACGCAGCAAGAACACAAACTGCTGCAACAAACAAAACGCTTTTAATTTTCATACCTATTTTTATATTATAAATTTATTATTTAATCTTTTATCTTCTCTTATTCAAAAGTTCTTTCCGTCCTCTAACGAAAACTTTTATGCGCCTTTAAGTTTTAAAAGCGCTGCAAAAGTACTAATAATAAATGAATAACGGCTCGCTAGGAGCCGTTATTTAACAAAAATTATTCTCTATTTTGAGTTTTCTGCATTTACCAATCCCATCTCCTGAGCCTTCTTCATCAGAAGTTCCATCAACGGTTCACGCTCATTAGCCACCTTATTATCCAATACAGCATCCTTGAGATACTGCTTCAGGGTGCCTACCTCGCGGCAAGGTGTAAGATGGAACATCTCCATAATCTCATTACCATCGATGCATGGCTGGAGAAGTCGCTTATAATCACGTTCCTGCAGATCAACCAGTTTCTCGCGCACCATCTTGAAATTATCCAGAAAACGCTGCTTGCGCACCTGGTTCTTGCTGGTGATATCAGCCTCGCAGAGCGTCATCAGGTCGTTGATGTCATCGCCGGCATCATTCAGCAGGCGGCGTACGGCACTGTCGGTAACCTCCTCATCAGCAATCACAATCGGACGCATGTGGAGTTCTACCAGTTTCTGCACATACTTCATCTTCGCATCCATCGGAAGTTTCATACGGCGGAAGATACCCGGAATCATCTTTGCACCTATTATATTATGACTGTGGAATGTCCAGCCGATATTATTGTCCCAGCGCTTGCTCTTCGGTTTACCGATGTCGTGGAAGAGAGCAGCCCAGCGGAGCCAGAGGTTATCTGAATGCTTGCACACATTCTCGAGCACCTCCATCGTATGGTCGTAATTATTCTTATGTGCCCTGCCGTTACGGGTTTCCACCTTGTCCATCGCAACCAGTTCTGGCAGAATGAGATCGAGCAGACCTGTATCTTTCAGGTAATAGAAACCGCTGCTTGGGTGCTTGGAGAGCATAATCTTGTTCATCTCGTCGCAGATTCGCTCAGCACTGATAATCTTCAGGCGCTCGGCATTGCGGGAGAGCGCATCATAGGTCTCCTCCTCTATCTGGAAATTGAGTTGGGTAGCGAAACGCACGCAACGCATCATACGCAGCGGGTCATCAGAAAAAGTGATATCCGGGTCGAGCGGAGTGGCAATAATGCCATCTTCCATATCGTAGACACCATCAAAAGGATCTACGAGTTCTCCAAAACGGTCTTTGTTCAGGCAGATAGCCATCGCATTGATGGTGAAGTCGCGGCGGTTCTGGTCATCCTCCAGCGTTCCATCTTCCACAATAGGCTTTCTGGAATCGCGCTGATAGCTCTCCTTACGGGCGCCGACAAACTCCACTTCAGTATCCTGATACTTCACTTGTGCTGTTCCGAAATTACGGAACACAGAGAGATGCGCCTTTCTTCCGAGCATCTTCTTCAAGGCAGAAGCTACCTCTATACCGCTACCAACCACAACGACATCAATATCATTGGAAGGTCGCTCCAGGAAGAGGTCACGCACATATCCACCTACTACATAACACTCCACAGACAGCCCATCTGCTGCCTCTGAAATCTTATGAAATATATCCTTATCCAGTATCTGTGCCAGTTCGGCATTGGTCAAATTTCTCATACTCTTTTTACTTTCGGGGTGCAAAGTTACTGCAAAATATGTAAAATACAAAATAATTATTTGGCTATTTCATAATAAATGCGTAAATTTGCACCGAATTTCGAAATTATTATGGCAGATTTATTGAAAACAGAACAGCAGTTTAAGGATGTCATGAGTGAATGCAGGACATTATTTGAGAAGAAGCTTCATGATTATGGAGCCTCTTGGAGAATCTTGCGCCCTTCTTCTCTGACAGACCAGCTCTATATCAAGGCGAAGCGCATCCGCTCGCTCGAAATCAAGAAAGAATCTTTGGTTGGCGAAGGTATCCGTCCGGAATTCATCGCCCTTATCAATTATGGTATCATAGGACTCATCCAGCTCGAAAAGCCTTTCGTGGATGAAGTGGATATGACACCCGAAGAGGCTATGAAACTATACGACCTCCATGCAAAGGAGGCGCTGGAACTGATGCTCAGGAAGAACCATGACTATGATGAGGCATGGCGCTCGATGAGAGTCAGCAGTTATACAGACTTCATCCTGACCAAGATTCAGCGCGTAAAGGAAATTGAAGACATCGCCGGCGCTACTCTCGTTTCTGAAGGTATTGATGCCAACTATATGGACATCATCAACTATGCCGTCTTCGGTGCCATCAAAATGAGCGAGAAGTAAAAGAAATCAATGATGAAGAATAAGGCAACTCACATATTAACAAAGATAGCGGTCAATATCGGGCGACTGCTGATGGCAATAACCTTCATTTTCTCAGGATTTGTGAAGGGAATTGACCCATTAGGCACGCAATACAAGATAACCGACTATCTGGAGGCGCTGCACATCGACTGGATGTTCCCCGACTGGAGCACTCTGGTGATGTCGGTATTACTAGCCACTGCAGAGTTTGCCATCGGTATCTTCCTCCTCTTCGCCATCCGACGGAGACTGATGAGCAAGATCACCCTTGCCGTGATGAGCGTGATGACGCTGATTACCCTGTGGATCGTTATCGCAGACCCAGTAAAGGATTGCGGATGCTTCGGCGATGCCGTAGTGCTCACCAATATGGAGACATTCATCAAGAACATCATCCTCCTGATATTCGCCGTCCTGCTTTGGAGAAAGCCGCTGGAGATGCAGAGACTCATCTCGAGACAGACCCAGTGGGTGGTGATCAACTACACCTTCCTCTTCTCCATCGTGATGAGTATCTGGAGTCTGTGGTATCTTCCGCAATTCGACTTCCGTCCTTATCATATAGGTGTCAACATTGCCAAGGGCATGGAGATTCCGAAGGGAGCCAAGCAACCCAAGTTTGATACCACCTTCATCCTGGAGAAGAACGGAGAGCGGAAGGAGTTTACATTAGACAACTATCCCGACTCCACCTGGACCTTCATCGACAGCAAGACGGTTCAGACCGAAGAAGGTTACGTACCTCCAATCCACGACTTCAGCATAGCTGATGCCAAGACGGGAGAAGACATTACCCAGGAAGTGATTCACGATAAAGGCTACACCTTCCTCCTGGTTTCGCCACATCTTGAATTTGCCGACGACAGCAACTTCGGTAATATCGATGAGATTTACGAATATGCTAACGACCATGGCTACCGTTTTCTCTGCCTCACGGCAAGTACGGAAAAAGCCATCAAGCACTGGCAGGACATAACAGGAGCGGAATATCCCTTCTATGTAACAGACGAGACTACGCTGAAGACGGTAATCCGCAGCAACCCAGGTCTTCTTCTGCTGAAGAACGGAACCATCATCCAGAAATGGAGCCACAACGATTTGCCTGACATGGCAGAAATCGGCGACAAGCCACTGGAGAAGACCGAGATAGGCAAGATGCCGGAAGTAAGCGCCGCCAAGAAGATAGCCGGCATCATCTCCTGGTTCATCATTCCACTGGTACTCCTCACCATTGCCGACCGGCTCTGGGCTTGGGGCGCCTGGATCAGAAAGAAAGAGAATTCGAACAGAATATTATCAACTTTTAAAAAGAAAAGAAAAATGAGAAAGAAAATTGTAGCAGGTAACTGGAAAATGAACATGAACCTGCAGGACGGTGTTGCTCTCGCTAAGGAGATTAACGAGGCATTGGTAGCAGACAAGCCAAACTGTGACGTAATCATCTGTACTCCATTCATCCACTTGGCTTCTGTAGCTCAGGTTTTGGATTCAAAGGTAGTAGGTCTCGGTGCTGAGAACTGCGCTGACAAGGCTAAGGGTGCTTTCACTGGTGAGGTTTCAGCTGAGATGGTAAAGAGCACAGGTGCTCAGTATGTTATCCTCGGTCACTCAGAGCGTCGTCAGTACTATGGCGAGACAGCTGAGATCTTGAAGGAGAAGGTAGAGTTGGCTTTGGCTAACGGTTTGAAGGTTATCTTCTGCTGCGGTGAGACTCTCGAGGAGCGTGAGGCTGAGAAGCAGAACGAGGTAGTAAAGGCTGAGTTGGAAGGTTCAGTATTCCACTTGAGCGCTGACGCTTGGAAGAACATCATCCTTGCTTACGAGCCAATCTGGGCTATCGGTACAGGTAAGACTGCTACTTCTGACCAGGCTGAAGAGATGTTGGCATACATCCGCTCTATCGTAGCAGAGAAGTATGGCAACGAGGCTGCTGAGGATACATCAATCCTCTACGGTGGTAGCTGCAAGGCTAGCAACGCTCCTGAGCTCTTCGCTAAGCCAAACATCGACGGTGGTTTGATCGGTGGTGCTTCTTTGAAGGCTGCTGACTTCAAGGGTATCATCGACGCTTGGAAGAAGTAATCTCATAAGGATATTACATTTCCCGAAGGGATGCCTTCTTCGTGAAGCGCATCCCTTCATTCTTCATTACACCTTATTATATATAGAGAGAACCAAGAATAAGGTGCTGTTTTAAAACAAGATGACAAACATAAAAGGAATAGTCATGAAACAATTCGTCACATTATTGATTATGATCCTCTGCTCAACATTCACAGCTAATGCGCAGAACTACCTGGACCATCTCAAAAAGAAGGAACCGGGAAAGGGTGTTGTAACCGTGAACCAAAGTAAGGCGATTGATGAACTGGTAAACGGCAAACAAGTGATTCCACAAGACGACAAGACTAAGACTACCCCACAGAAAAAAGAAAAAGAGCCTGAAACTCAGCACAAGCAGGGGCCTGATTCCCTGAAGAAGACTGAGCCACAGCATCATGAGGCAAACCGAGAGAATGCCCACGTGAACAATGCCCAAAAGGCAGAGAACAAAAAAGAAGAAACAGAGACACCTGTAGTGGATATGCGCAAGAAAGTGATGCGCAAGAGCTATAAGGTTACAGGATATAGAGTACAGGCTTTCGCTGGCGGCAATTCGCGTAACGACCGTCTGAAAGCAGAACAGACTGGCAACCAGCTGAAAGTTCATTTCCCTGAGCAGCCGGTTTATGTTCATTTCTACTCTCCAAGATGGATTTGCCGAATGGGCAACTTCCGCAGTTTAGCTGAAGCCCAGAAGATGCTTGCCAAGGTTCGTTCCCTGGGATACAGACAGGCATGCCTTGTAAAGGGACAGATTACCGTGCAGTACTAAATTAAAGTGAAAAGAGAATAGTGAAGAAACAACGTTCGGCGGCCGAAGGGAAAGCCAATTCAACAGCCTTACTATTCATAAAGTTCAAAGTTCAAAATTCAAAGTTCAAAGTAAATAAGATATGAATCCAGAAACAGAATTTCGCGAGGGATTGGACGAACTCGCAGAACACTATACAGAAGTATTGAAGCTCTTGGGAGAAGACCCTGAACGTGAAGGACTTGTAAAAACACCGATGCGAGTAGCCAAGGCTATGCAGATACTGACTCGTGGCTATACACAGGATGCACACAAGGTATTGACCGATGCCCTCTTCGAAGAGAAATACAACCAGATGGTCATCGTGAAAGATATTGATTTCTTCTCGATGTGCGAGCACCACATGCTTCCTTTCTATGGCAAGGTGCATGTTGCCTATATCCCGAACGGCAAGATTACCGGTCTGAGCAAGATAGCCCGAGTGGTAGATATCTACAGCCATCGTCTCCAGGTACAGGAGCGTCTTACCCAGCAGATTAAAGACTGCATTCAGGAGACATTGAATCCTCAGGGTGTGATGGTAGTGATAGAAGCCAAGCACATGTGCATGCAGATGCGAGGTGTAGAGAAACAGAATTCCATTACCACCACCAGCGACTACAGCGGAGTCTTCAATTCACTGAACACCCGCCAGGAGTTTATGAGTCTGCTGAGAGGAGAAACGAAGAGAATTTAATTTTTTAATGTTGAATGTTGAATGTTGAATGTTGAATTAGGCATACGCCATATCAACTCATCATTCATCATTCAACATTCAACATTCAACACTACTCCCCATTCAACACTCCTCCCCAATTCAACATTCAACATTCAACATTACCAAAAATGAAGTTTATATCTTGGAATGTAAATGGCCTGCGCGCTTGCGTAGGCAAGGACTTCGAGAACCAGTTTAAGGAACTCGATGCCGACTTCTTCTGCCTGCAGGAAACAAAGATGCAGGAGGGACAGCTCGACCTTCAGTTTGAGGGCTACGAGAGTTATTGGAACTACGCTGAGAAAAAAGGATACTCTGGTACAGCCATTTATACCAAGCACAAGCCATTAAACGTAAGTTATGGCATGGGCGTAGAGGAACATGATCATGAAGGCAGAATCATCACGCTGGAATATGACCAGTTCTATCTCGTTACCTGCTACACCCCAAATTCTCAGACAGAACTCAAGCGCCTGGATTATCGCATGACTTGGGAAGACGATTTCCGCAAGTTCCTGAAATCTCTTGATGCCAAGAAACCAGTCGTCATCTGCGGCGATCTGAATGTAGCACACGAAGAGATAGATATCAAGAATCCGAAGACCAACCGTCGAAATGCCGGTTTCACCGATGAGGAGCGAGAAAAGATGACCGTTCTTCTGAACGATGGCTTCACCGACAGCTTCCGTTATCTCCATCCTGATGAGGTAACCTATTCGTGGTGGTCATACCGTTTCAAGGCGCGCGAGAAGAATGCCGGTTGGCGTATCGACTACTTCCTTGTCTCCGACCGTATCAAGGAACAGATTACAGAAGCTAAAATCCATACTGAAATCATGGGCAGCGACCATTGTCCGGTAGAAGTAGATTTAACGTTCTAATCCTACCTTTCAGCCAACATCAATAAGAATAATCAGAAGAGGGTGAATCATAAGTCCAGATAATGGCAGCAAGGTCGGGCTGAAAGCCCAAAAACTCCTAGCCCAGGGCATCGCCCTGGGTAATGTTGACAAAAAGCAAAATCGCCCTGAAAGGGCAAAAGCTTTGATATTGAAAGCTTTTGCCCTTTCAGGGCGATTTTTTTGTATTTGTATTAAAACCCAGGGCGGTGCCCTGGGCTAGGAGCTTTTGCCCTTTCAGGGCGTATGGGATGTGGCTTATGACACACCCTCTTTTTATTTTGCCCCCAGGCATCAGATGTGCTGCCTGGGGGTACGATAGAGAATCTGGGGCTAGTCTGCCCAAATTCCCTTATTAGTTTCATTATCCCAGAAATCCTTCACTTTTTCGTCGCTGTAATCCGCTTCTGACGCCTTCTGGATAACAGAGCCGGCGAGGATGGCTGTGGTTTCCATTTCCATGACGCTAACCACTGGCTTGATATATCTTTTCTTTTTCATATCTATTTTTATTACTATTTTTTATTACTTGATGATAACCTTCATGGTCTTGCCGCCACGCTTTACGATGTTCACACCCTTCTGCAAATTCTGTAGACGACGACCCTGGAGGTCGTAGTATTCAGCCTTGCTATCTGCTGTAGTCTCCAACTGCTCGATGGCTGTGGTGCTGCCGCCGACGCTGATGCTGAACATTCTGGCACCAGCTGCAGGAGCAGAAGAGTTATCTGCCATGTAAGCACGGAAAGGCTTGCTGCCCACAGACTTTGTTGATGTACCCAACAGCTTGGCTGGGTTCATCAGCTTGTCGCCCTTCACGATGTAGCAGTTGTTATCAGTATCCTTGCTGAACTCCTTTTTGGTGTAGATGCCCTGGAGCTTGTAGTTGGCGTCAGCAGTTTCAGCAGTCTGAACGTCTTTTGCAATCGTCTTGTCGGCTTCTGTGAAGTTGAGCTCGGTGGCTCCATCCTTCATCTTGATAATAACAGGAGTACCAGCTGCGATGTTAGTCTCTATCTCTTCGAGTTCTACGGTTTCTGTAACATCATCAGCTGAAAGGAGTTTGAAGGCACGGAAGTTTTGATTTTCGAGCGATACCTCGAATGGCAAGCAGAGCGTAGCCCAAGTGGTGCCTTCCTTCATTGTGCGGTTGTAAGATGCTGCCTTGGCTGCGAATGGCTCGTAAGCCACGAAGTCCTTATCGTCGTCAAGTACGAGATTATCCGTAGCAAGAGTTTCTCCCGTTGCTCCTATCTTCTCATCGCCATTCTTGCCTACCAGCTTGGTGAAGTAGCCAGTCTTGTAGTTGGCAAAGGTGTGGTCAGTCTTGTCTGAGTTATTCTTATTATCTATAAAACCTTTGAGTTTTATACAATTAAAGAACATATTAGAACCTGTTTCTACGTTGGTCGTTACAAACTCATCGCTGGCGTAGATGGTTGTGAGAGCTGAGCAACTAGAGAACATATAGCTCATATTTGTCACATTCTCTGTATTGAAATTAGTGACATCGAGAGAGGTGAGTTTTGAACAATTATAGAACATCCTGTTCATATTAGTCACCTTTTCGGTATTGAATTTGGTGACGTCGAGAGAGGTGAGAGATGAGCAGCCATAGAACATGAATCTCATATTCGTCACATTCATGGTATTGAAGTTAGTGACATCGAGAGAGGTGAGAGCTGAGC
>JAJWJX010000024.1:15580-49988 GCA_021623045.1 Segatella copri
AGTTATAGAACATGTAGCCCATATCAGTCACATTCCCTGTATTGAACTTAGTGACATCGAGTGAGGTGAGTTTTGAGCAGTTTAAGAACATGTTGCTCATATCCGTCACCTTTGCGGTATTGAACTTAGTGACATCGAGTGAGGTGAGTTTTGAACAGTTATAGAACATGTAGCCCATATCAGTCACATTCCCTGTATTGAACTTAGTGACGTCGAGAGAGGTGAGAGCTGAGCAGGCACAGAACATGTATCTCATATTCGTCACATTCCCTGTATTGAACTTAGTGACGTCGAGAGAGGTGAGAGCTGAGCAGTTATGGAACATTCTGACCATATTCTTCACATTCTCGGTATTGAAGTTAGTGACGTCGAGAGAGGTGAGTTTTGAGCAGGCAAAGAACATATAGCTCATATCCGTCACCTTCTCTGTATTCAGATATTCCAGGCCTGTAATTGTTTCAAGTTTTCTGAGATTACCAAAGAAACTGTACAACGATGTAGGAGTGAATGTGCTGAAACTCTTATCGAAAACGATGTGTACGATTGTACCATTCCTTAAATTCTGATTGATAGCATCCACCGTCATCTTATCTTCCACCCAAGCACTATTTTCAGGAAGGGTTTCTCCCGCATATTCCTTGAAAGTCAAGGTTTGGGTAGAGGATTCATACGTTGCTATATACTTAGAACTGGAAGCTGACGTCTGCGCCACCATGCCGGCTGGCAGAAGCAACAACATGAGCAACATCAATGGGAACAGGGCAAATCTACAGAACTTTGCCCCCCCACAGTTCATACGGCCGAGTTGCGACCCATAGGATTGATTGGTAAATCTTTTCATAATTTAATATTATATTTGTTATTATTTTTTATCAAGAAATTACTGAATACTGATTGCCATCAGACTGACTACCAGACACACGAACGTGATAAACACTACGCCGAGGATGAGGCAGATATAAAAACGCCCTCTCCTGATGAAATCACCCAGGCAGAAATGACACATCGGGTAATCATCAAGATAGGTCCTATATTCCCTCACCATGACATTAATCATGATGCCAACATAAATGAGGAGAAACAAAGCTACTATCAGGATAGCCTGTTCTTCTTTGGCTAATGATTCTATTATACTTTTCATGGTGCAAAGATAGTGTTTTTCTTTGAAACAAGGTGTCGCATTCCCCCACATAGGTGTCGCATTCCTACAAAAAAGGTGTCTCATTCGTGGGGAATGCGACACCTAATACATACTTTTTAACAGTTTTTCTCTCTCCAAGCCGTAGGAGAGCAACCTTCTTTCTCTTTGAACATACGGTAGAGATGGGTACGGGAAGAGAAGCCGCACTCGGCAGAAATGATGTCATTACCGAAGTCGGGGTTATCCAACATCATCTTCTTGGCAGCCTCAAAACGCACCTCGGCAAGCCAGGGGCAGAAGGTGGTATTGAGACAGGATGAGAGGTAGCGCGACAACTCGTATCTGTTGATATCCAACGAACGTGACAGGGTAATCATATTCAGCGACGTATCCCTATAACCCTTGGCAGCACACCATTCATCCAACCTCTCACGGATGATCTTCGGCCGTCTTTCAGAAAGCTGCGATTGTAAAGTTTCTTTCTTATCATCAAGTTCAATGCAGCCCAGAAGTATGCGAGCTATTGATTTATGACACACCCTCCTTCTTGTTGTTGGTAAATATAGGTCATGTTGTTGAAAGAGATAGGTCATGTTGTTGAAAGAGATAGAATCTGTTGCTGGAAGAGATAGGATAAGTTGTTGAGACAGTCAGTATCTTCGGCCGCACAACAGCTGTTGTGCGCTTGCATAACAGCTGATATGCGCATGCACAACAGCTGTTGTGCATGCGTTGCCCAACTGTTATGCACCAACTATTGTCCAGACTTATGGCACCCCCAACAAAAAAAGGGGATGCACCTTCCTCACGGAAGCCATCCCCATATTGGTCATATCAACATAAAATTTTAATTTATATAAGAGAGATTTTCTTCTAATTCAATGAAGTAACAAAACTATAGTTGCTTATTTCTGATTACATGAACTGCTTCAACTCAGAGAGATTTCTCTTCTCAGAAGAACCGTCCTTGTAAGTTACCATGAAGTAATCGTGAACAGACTTGCCATTCTTGAACTGAACGACAGCTACACCGCCTTCACGGAGCTGGAGTGTGAAGTAGCCTTCGCGCTTACCATTGACATAGTTGCCATGCCACTTCTCCTTACCATTCTTATAATAGGTAGTAACCTCACCATTAAAGATAGTATTGCGATCGTTGCCGAGGTCGATAAAGCTATAACCACCTTCAGCACGGAGATTACCGTTCATATAGAAGTCCTGGAAAACGTCCTTCTTGTTAAGGCCTGAACCAGTAGTCATCAGCAGTCTGTAATAACTAGCCTGATCTGCACTGGTTACATTGCTCATATTTTCTGCATAGAAAATAGTGTCAGCTACAACTGTTGCATTCTCTACGTGCTTACGACCGAAAGCTGCTATGGTCATCAAAGCCATCAATGAGAATAATATCATTCGTTTCATATCGTTTATTTTTAGGATGTTATTGTAATTGTCTTTGTTTCTTTTTCTGGTGCAAAGATACAACGATTTCCGAAAAATTCATAATTCCTTAACGCTATTTTATCTTATTTTTTGAGCAAGTAATACTTTTTGTTTTTGAACGCACACAAGCTTACAATTTGCAATTTTATAGCCTAAAATTTCGCATACTGCACGAAGATATACCTTACAAAACGCCATTTTCACGGTGTCAAGTTTACAAAATGTAACTGAATTGACATACATCAAGAAGATGGAAGCACAAGTTTTTTGGCATTTTGAGAAACTTTTTCAGGATATTTCTCGCCTATCTTCTTTTATTTTTGTATTTTTGCACGAAAATATATAATATAAGGTACGCGCATGAGAAAAATTCTTTATTTCTTGATCGCCCTCACCGTCCTCAGCTTTGCATCATGCAAGGATACCGAAGGCTCTATCGGCGACCCTATCATATCCAACGGACAAGACCGCGACAGCGATATCATTACAGGCGATGATTATGTCTATCATCTGCCTGTCATCTTTCATGTCTTCTACAGTAACACCACGCAATACATCGAATATACCCGCCTCAAGGAGATTCTCTCCAATGTGAACGAACTTTATCAGGGTGATGTATACAACTATCAGATGGATACCATCCCGAGCGAGAACCTGCATATCCTGTTCGAACTGGCTGAGAAGAATGAGAGCGGCAAGAAACTCAGTACACCAGGTGTGGAATATATCAAGGTTTCAGAATCGGAGTTCGACTGCGAGAGCTTCATGAAGGACAAGAATTATGCAAAGTACTGCTGGGACCAGAACAACTATATCAATGTGATGGTATACGCCTTCAAGAAGACCGATGAGAACACCACCACGCTGGGCATCAGTCATCTGCCTTATCAGGTAGGCGGCTATCCACAGATTGAAGGTTTGAGCAATGGCAAGAACTATCCGTTGAGCAAACCGGGCAAATTTCCATATTGCGTTTCGCTCAATTCTATCTATGTGGGAAAGGAGAATGAAGGAACCCGGTATACAACAGATAAGAATCATAAAGGATATACCTACAATACAGCCGACCCGAATGCTACACTGGCTCACGAACTGGGACATTATCTGGGTCTCTTCCACAGTTTCTCAGAAAAGACAGTGAAAGGCAAATCAGAGGCTGCCAATGATGATGACGACTCTGACTATTGCGATGATACACCTAGCTACAACCGAATAGCATACGGCGAGTGGCTGAAAAAATATATCAGCGATGCGCAAGCCATAAAACCAGATACCGCTCTCAGCATGAGAGAACTTGCCAAACGCACCAACAGCAAGGATAAGGAATGGCAGTCAGATAACATGATGGACTACAGCATCTGTTACAGCATGCGATTCACCCCTGAACAGGCAAACCGCATCCGCCAGGTTCTGTATTATTCGCCTCTGATACCGGGTCCGAAGAAGATTCGTCCGAGAACCCGTGCATGGGATGAGATGCCGGAAACAGAAGATGACCTCCCTATCCGATATGCCAAGGAAAAGGCTGTCTGCATCAAGGACATCCGGATACTGAAGGCTGAGAAATAGAAAAAACAAGAAGAGTATTAAAAGAAATAGAAACAAGAAGAAAATGAAATATACAATCAAGGCTCCACGCCAACTTAACGCAAGTATCAACTTGCCAGCTTCCAAGAGTATCAGCAACCGTGCATTGGTAATCAATGCCATGGCGGGATGCAAGTTGCAGCCCCGCAACCTGAGCGATTGCGATGATACAGAAGTCATCATTGCGGCACTGCGCGATATGCCTGATGTCATCAACATCAAGGCTGCCGGTACTGCCATGCGCTTTATGACCGCCTATCTTTCTGCTACACCGGGCGAGCATACCATTACAGGTACAGAGCGCATGCAGAACCGCCCTATTGCTATTCTGGTAGATGCCCTGCGCTACCTCGGAGCTGATATACAGTATGAAAAGAAAGAGGGCTATCCTCCACTCCACATCGTAGGTAAGCCACTGGAAGGTGGACATCTCGAAGTGGTGGGAAACATCAGTTCGCAGTATATCTCGGCACTGCTGATGATTGGTCCTATCCTGAAAAACGGTCTGGAACTGAAACTGACGGGCGAGATAGCATCCCGTCCTTACATCGACCTCACACTATGGACGATGCAGAACTTCGGAGCCAGTGCAGAATGGACCGATGTGGATACCATCACCGTAAAGCCACAACCTTACAGCTGCGTAGCCGACTACACCATCGAGAATGACTGGAGCGCTTCTTCTTACTGGTATGAAATGATGGCGCTGAACGGGAACCCTGATTCTGAGGTAAGACTCGAAGGCTTGTTCGACAGTTCCAAGCAGGGCGATTCTGTCGTGAAATACATCTTCAGTCTGCTGGGCGTGAAATCAGAATTTGAGAACCGTGATGTTCTTTCTCCTGTCAAGTTGAAAGTCCAGCGTTGTCTCTTGCCTCGTTTCGACTACGATTTCAGCGGTTCTCCAGACCTGGCACAGACCATCGTTGTAGCCTGCTGTGCCTTGGGCGTAAAGTTTAAGTTCACCGGTCTTGCCAGTCTCAAGATCAAGGAGACCGACCGCATCGAGGCTTTGAAGAAGGAGCTGAAGAAGATAGGTTACGTGATTTATGACGAGAACGATAACACGCTGATTTGGGATGGCGAGACCTGCGAGTCTAGTTTCGAGCCTATCGACACCTACGAGGACCATCGCATGGCACTTGCCTTCGCCCCTCTTGCCTTCAAGTTCCCTCAGATTGAAATCAACAATCCAGAGGTAGTGAGCAAATCCTATCCTCATTATTGGGAAGACCTGAAAAAGGTGGGGTTTGAAATAGTTGAAAGTTAATAGTTAATAGTTAACAGTTTATGCTATATTTAGTTTTGGCCCTGGTGGTTCTAGGCTTGATAAGCGCCATTTTCGGCATCATCTCTCATCGCAAGGGAGAGGATGAAGAGCCTTTGCAGGAAGGAGTTTCGTGCAATACCTGCAACGGAGAGAACTCCAAATGCGAACAGGAATGCATGATGGAAGCCGCCACCAAGGAAATAGAATACTACGATGACGAAGAACTCGACCGGTTTGCAGGAAGAGCTGCCGACGACTATACCGATGATGAGGTAGAGGAATTCTCGGAAGTGCTCTATACGATGCAGCCGGAAGAGGTGGCGGGATGGAACCGAAGTCTGATACTGAGAGGCATCAACCTGCCTAACCAGATAAAGGACGAAGTCATCAGTTTTTTAAGTTAAACATGCAATGCGCAATGCGTAACATGCAATGCGCAAAGTTCAAAGTTTTAAGTTCAAAGTAAAGACATGGATATACTGCAATATACATTTTTTCAGAATGCGCTGATTGGCGCCCTACTGGCAAGCATCCTTTGCGGCTTTGTAGGCACCTACATCGTCACACGCCGGCTGGTTTTCATCAGCGGTGGCATAACGCATGCCTCTTTTGGCGGCATCGGTATCGGCGTATTTGCAGGCATCAACCCCATCCTCTCTGCCATGGTATTCGCCATCTTGAGTGCCTTCGGCGTACAATGGGTATCACGGAAGAAAGATGTGCGCAAAGACTCAGCCATCGCCATGTTCTGGACCCTAGGCATGAGCGTGGGCATCATCTGCTGCTTCCTTACTCCGGGATTCATGCCCGACCTGCCCTCTTTCCTCTTCGGAAGTATACTTGCCATCGACAGCACAGACCTCTGGCTTCTGGCAGGTCTTACCCTGTTTGTTGCATTGCTGTTCACCTTTCTGCTGCGTCCTATCCAGACCATCGCATTCGACAGCACCTTTGCAAAATCGCAACATCTGCCGGTTACAGCGATAGAATATATGATGATGACGCTCATCGCCATGACCATCGTAGCAACCATCAAGATGGTGGGCATCGTACTTGCCATCAGTCTGCTCACCATACCACAGATGACAGCCAACCTCTTCACCTACAGCTACAAGCGCATGATAGGTGCCAGCATCGTGATAGGTTGCATCGACTGCATCGTGGGTCTCTATGTCAGTTATCTGCTCAATGTGCCATCAGGTGCAACCATCATCTTCGTCAGCATCATCCTGTTTGCAGCAGCAAGGATACTGGCAGCCAGAAAGCACTAAGGCATTCACATACCCTGAAAGTATAATTTAAAATAAAGAAGAAACTTATGTTGAAGCATTTCCCATTCAGAAACCTCTTGCCAGCTATGGTTGTCCTTGCCTTTGCAATGGCCATAGCAGGATGCTCTACGCAGAAAAATACAGCGAAGAGCAGATGGTGGCATGCCTTCAACGCCCGATATAACACCTATTATAATGGTACCGTAGCCTATATCGAAGGCTCGCTCGAAAAGGAAAACGGGAATAAGGATAATTACTCTGAAATGATTCCTTATTATACTGTCGGCAACAAGAACAGCCGCGAACTGGGCAAGTCGAACTACGACCTCGCCATCGAGAAATGCGAGAAAGCCATTCACCAGCATAGCATCAAGCGCCGACCGGTATGGGACAAGAAACGCCGCAAGACTGCCAAAGACCTGGAATGGCTGCAGCGCCGTGAATATAATCCGTTCCTTTGGAAGGCATGGATGCTGATGGGCCGTTCCCAGTTTTTTGAAGGCGATTTCCAGTCGGCAGCAGCCACCTTTGCCTATATGAGCCGCCTCTACGCTACCCAACCCGGCATTTACGGCAAGGCACGCGCCTGGCTCGCCAAGAGTTATCTGGAATCAGGTTGGATATACGATGCCGAAGATGTAATCCGTAATATCGAGCGCGATTCCATCCACTGGCGTGCCCAGAAGGAATGGGACAAGACCTATGCCCTCTACTATCTGAAGACCGGACGCTATCAGGAAGCCATTCCGTATCTCCGCAAAGCCATCGGCTATGAGATGCGACGCAAGCAGAAAGCCCGCCTCTGGTATCTGATGGGACAGGTAGAAGCACAACAGGGACATGCCCAGAATGCCTATCGCGCCTTCAAGCATGTCATCCGTCTCAATCCGCCTTACGAGCTGGAGTTCAATGCCCGCATCTCCATGACCGAGGTTCTGGCAACCAACAACTCCCGGAAGATGGTATCCAAATTGAAGCGAATGGCTGCGAGCGACAAGAACCAGGAGTATCTCGACCAGGTTTATTATGCCATCGGCAACATACATCTCAACCAGGGCGATACGCTTCAGGCTATTGCTGCATACGAAAAGGGTGCAGCAAAATCAAGCCGCAACGGAGTAGAGAAAGGTGTATTGCTGCTGCATCTGGGCAATGTATACTGGCAATGCCACCGATATGGCGATGCCAAGCGATGCTATGATGCTGCCATCGGACTCCTGGACCAGGACCGCAAAGACTACAAACAGCTCTCCGACCGTTCGAAGGTACTCGACGAACTGGTGCCTTATACTGACGCCATCCATCTGCAGGACTCCCTGCAATCACTCGCCCACATGAGCGAAACAGAGCGGAATGTCGCCATTGACAAGGTGATAGATGCCCTGAAAAAGAAGGAAAAGGAAGAAAAGAGAAGACTTGCCGACCAGGAACTGGCAGAAAAGCAAGACAACCAAAGTGCCGGCAGAAACAACGGCAATGGTAATAACAGCAGAAACAACAGGAATCAGGGAAACAGCAATGCCTCATCCGGCTTCGGGAACGGAGCCATGGGCAACGGCGGTTTCGGCAACACCAATACCTGGTATTTCTATTCCCAATCTGCCGTAGCCCAAGGCAAACAGCAGTTTGAACGCCTCTGGGGTAAGAGAAAGAACATCGACAACTGGCGACGGAGCAACCAGACCGTAGTGGCCGATGCCAAAGGTGTAGAAGAAATGACCGATGAACAGCGCGATTCTCTCCTCAACGAGGCACAGAAGAAAGACCTTGAGAAGGAGAAAGAGAAGAACCTGAGTGCAGAAGAAGATCCGCATCAGCGTGCCTACTATCTCGCTCAGATTCCGCTCACCGAAGAGAAGATGGCAGAAAGCAATCAGATTCTGGACGACGGACTGCTGCATGCCGGCATCATTCTGAAAGACAAACTCAATGATCTGGACGAAAGCGAACGCATGCTGCAGCGACTGGTGAAGAAGAACGCTGCATACGAACATCTCGATGATGCCTACTATCACCTCTACCTGCTCTACAACATCCGGAAGCAGCCAGCCATCGCCAGCCGCTATCTCGACCTGCTGAAAGCGAATTATCCGGAGAGCCAATGGACCGCCCTGCTCACCTCTCCTTATTATGAGGAAGATGCGAAGATGGGCATTCATCTCGAAGATTCGCTCTATGCTGCCACCTACGATGCCTTCAAGGCTAACCTATATAATAAGGTGGTACACAACAGGGCTATCTCTGACAAGCGCTATCCTGAAGGAGCCAACCGCGACAAGTTCCTCTTTATCGGCGGACTCACCCAGCTCCACGAGGGTAATATTCAGGCTTGTCTTGATGATATGCAGCAGGTAGTAGAGAAATATCCGAACAGCCGACTCAGCGAGATGGCAGGAATGATTCTCAACGGAGTGAAAGCCGGCAGACAGCTCAAGGGCGGTACATTCGACCTGAGCAATGTATGGTCGCGCCGCAACGCCGTACTCAATGATGATGCCAAGACTAAAGCCAAGGTATTCAGCATTGAGCGCAACGAGCCGTTCGTCTTCATGCTTGCCTACGTACCTGATTCTGTAAACGAGAACCAGTTGCTCTTCGAGATGGCGAAATATAATTTCACCTCCTATCTCGTGCGCAATTTCGACCTCGTCATTGACGAGCAGAATGGTCTGCACCGCATGCAGGTAAAGGGATTCCGCAATTACGACGAAGCACGCCAGTATGCCAACGACATCTACCAGCACCAGGCTATCACCCAGCTCCTGTCAAAGGGAGCCCGCGGTATCGTCATCAGCGAGCCAAACCTCCTGCTGCTGGGCACCAGTCTGAGCTACGACGACTATACCCTCTTCTATACCCAGCATCTGGCACCGCTGAAAATCAGCAAGGACCCACTGCTTGAAGAACCGGCGGAAATCATCCAGCAGGAAAAGACGGATGATACAGAAGAAAATGATGAAGAAGAAACCGGAACTTCTGAAAGCGGAACTACAGGCGTAATCGAAACCGGAACTACCGGAACTTTCGATAATGGCACGATAAATAACGGAACCACTGGAACAGGAACTTTCGAAACCGGAACCACCGGAACCCAGGGAACCGATGCGGATATAAAGGAAGAAAAAGCACCAAAGACAACTTTCGACAACGACGACAGTCTGGATTTGGACAGCGAAGAATATGATTTAGATGGATTTTAGTGAATAGTTATCATGTTTAAAAAGACAGAAACAGAACTTATCCTTCAACTCAGAAAAGGATCTATGAAGGCATTCGATGAAATCTACGGGCTATATGCCCGCAGACTCTTTGCCTTTTGCCTGAAATACACCAAGTCGAAGGAGAATGCCGAAGAGATCATGGAAGATACCTTCGTGTGGCTCTGGAACAACCGAGGTTCTCTAGAAGAGGCAGAAAGCGTAAAGCCGCTGCTCTTCCTCAGAGCCAAGCATTACCTCATCAACGCTTACAGGAAGGTCATCAATTCGCCCGTGTATGAAGACTACATGGACTATCTTGACCATCACAATAGCACCACTGCTGACAGTCAGTTGGAGTATGATGATTTCGTCAGACAGCTCAACCAGATGCTTGCCAAGCTGTCCTAAAACGCAGCAGGAAATCATCCGACTCTCCAAGTTGGAGATGCTCAACAATCAGGAGATTGCCGAGAAGCTCAACTATAGTGAACAGACCGTTAAGAATCAGCTGTCCATAGGGTTAAAACAGCTCCGACAGCTTATCAGCAACCGCACCAACCTGATGTGGCTCTTGTTTTTAGTATAATTTAACGGTACATTCTCTACCGAACCATGTATAACCTAAAAAAGGATTGTTTTATGTTAGACGACATCAAGAATAGTACAGACTTAGCTAATCTGAAGGAACGGCTCAACAACTGTTCAGATGAAGAATTAGCAGCAGCCATGGAAGAGGAATGGCTGCACGGCATCATCCCGGATAGCAATATCTCTGACGAAGATTTGGCACGTATCAAGGCTGAAATCCATGAACAGATAGGAACCCGTAAGCAATTCACCCTGAAGCGCGTCCTCAAGTGGACCCAGATAGCAGCAGCTATTGCCCTGCCTATCTGCATGGTGATTATGGGAATGATGTATAAGGAAAACAGGCAATATGCCGCGATTCCGATGACAGAAATTACCACCCAGGAAGGCGAACAGGTGAGCATCACCCTGCCCGACAAGAGTGTGGTAGCGCTCAATTCGCTCTCCAGCATCAAGTATGCACCACAGGATTTCTGCAAGGACAATCGCGAGATTGAATTTGAAGGCGAAGCTCACTACAAGGTAGCCAAAGACGCCCGGCATCCGTTCATCATCCACATGCAGGGAATGGAAATCAAGGTGTTGGGTACTGAGTTTAACGTCATCAACCGCAAGAAAGAACAGACAGCAGAAGTTGCGCTGCTCAACGGTAGCGTGATGCTCACTTCCCTTGCCAACGGCAGCACCTATACGATGAAGCCAAACGAAATCGTGGTGGTGAACAAACAGACCGGAAAGATGGATGTCCGCGAAGCATCGCATATTGAGGATGCCTGTGCATGGCAGAAGAAGCAGCTGGTATTCCGTGATGCATCGCTGGGCAGAGTCATCAGAAGTCTGGAGAAGAATTACGGAGTAGAGATTGCTGTGGAAATGGATACCATCGAACCTTTCACAGGAACCCTGCCGAACAACAGCCTTACCGAGGCGCTGCAGATTGTCTCTGAAGCCTATCAGGTGAAGTTCAGCAAGACACCAGCCGGAAAGTATGTTTTGAGATAATAGTTGGCGCATAACAGGTGGCCACCGCATGCACAGCAGCTGTTGTGCATGCGCATATCAGCTGTTATGCAAGCGCACAACAGCTGTTGTGCGACCGACGATACTGACTGTACCAACAACTTATACTATCTCTTCCAACAACTTATCCTATCTCATTCAACAACATATCCTATATCATTCAACAACATATCCTACCTCATTCAACAACATATCCTATATCATTCAACAACAGCAAGAGGGTGAATCATTAACTAATGACTCACCCTCTTTTTATTTAGGTCTTAAGATGTGCCAAATCACTTTGGCATGACGTTTAACACATGAGAAACTCGTTTATTTCCCATAATCATTGTACATCATGATCAGGCAAGCGGCACTCCAGCTGAAGTGGGAAGCCTGCATTGGCTTGCCGGTATGCGTGTCATAATTCTCATAGATTGGGGTACCTGCCGAAATGCCCTGCAAGTTGCGGAACACCTGGTCGGTATAGGCATCTGCCTTCTTCTTCTCACCATAGTTGCGATAGCCCTTGATGCCATAATAGGTCTGGTCGAGCCAGATAGGACCACGCCAGTAACCCTGCGGATTGTACTTCGGATTATCGGCAGCTATCGTCGGGAATGGGATGAAGGTAGAGAACTTCTTCTTATTGTCGAGCAACTTTCTTGCCTTGGCAAACTGCTTAGGTGTTGCTATGTTCGCCCAGAAAGGAATATAGCCCTCACAACCTGCCTCACGCACAAATGTTCTGTCGCCATCCAGACGGCGGTCGTAGAAGAACCCATCCTTCTGGTCAAAGAAATAATCGGCAACCAGTCCACGATAGTCAGGCAAGTCGAAAGGCTCGCCCAGCAATCCGGCAAACTTCTTGAGCAAGGTATACTCCAGCGAGAGATAAGCATTCAGGTCAACGCTCTCCTGGTCAGTACTCCATGCATCCTTGCCGTTCTGTAACATCTTGGTGCCGTCGAAACGGATGGCATTATCCATACCGCTCTCCCAGGCAGCTGCCTCCAGCGTGCCATCAACCGAACCGAACTCACAGATATGATTCTTGTCGTGATCTCTCTTCTCATACCACCACTTATGATATTTCAGAAGCTTCGGATACATCTCCTTTACGAAAGCCAGATTCTGGGTATGCTCATAAATCTCGTTCACCGCCCAGGCTGCCAGAGGAGGCTTACTGTCGCGGTAGTTGTTCTCAGAAGCATCCGGATAGATGCAGTCGATAATCATGCCGTCTGGCTGCTGGTAGTCGAACATCACGCGGATGTTATCCTTCGCCAACTCCGGGAAGAAGGAAGCCATACCGGCAGAGAAACGCCAGCAATCCCATGCCCAGCAACCTACGAAATAGCCAACAGCATGACTAGGCACGATACCGTCATGATACAGGGCACCTCGCTTGGCACGCCAGTTGGAAAGCAGGGTGACGATGGATTTCGCAGCCACCCGGTTGTATTCTGCTGGCATATCATCACGTATCACCTTCTTCAGATAACCGTTCCAGCGCTTCTCGTTTTCATCGAGTGCAACCTTCGGATTGGCAAGCAGACTAGCTGTATGCACATGCTGAACCGAAGCCTCGGTATCCTGCTCTACTAGCGAAATGGCGATGGTGAGCTGCTCTACACCTCTTGGCACAGTAGCCAGATAGTTGTGGTCGGTATCAGTCACCTTAACCTCCTGAGGGAAGTCGATGATGACGCGTTCACCGTAGAAGTCTCCGATGGTAACACGGTTCTTGTAACGTGATACATTGGCACGGGTACTGATGCTGTCGGCAGTAAACGTGAACGGAACCTTGGACGGATTGGTAACTGTAAGCAACGCCGTACGGGCATCAACAAACTGCAGGCTCTCATAGAAATCGGCACCATCCTTCTTCAGACTCATCCTGATTTCGCCCGGATAATAGCTCTGTTCCTGCACGGTACCATCAATGAGAGATACCAGCGAACGGGCATACCAGTTGCGGTAATAGATACTGAAAGGTCCGCAGAAGCCTGCGGTAGGTTTCTCCTTCTCTGAGAGGGTGAAACCCATCCACGAACCCATATCCGTGAAGCATCCGTTATGACGGCGGGGAGCACCCGGTGTCAGCTGGATGTCAAGAATATCCTTATACTCCTGACGGGTGGTCTGTGCCATGCCGTCCATAGACAGCATGGCAAGCCCCATAGTCAATATAGCTATAGACTTAGTCTTCATATCGTTTATTTTAAGTTCTTAATAGTAAAGCTATAGCTCCACTCCTTTGATGTGATGGTATATTCCGGATGCACCATAGCGCCCCAGGTATTATCGCCGCCAACACCCATCTGCAGATGGTCGATGTTCACCCATACCATGTCCTTCTTGTCAACACAGCCACCATGACGGTGCTCGATGGTAGAAGGAACATAGAGGAGATCATCCTGTGGGAAGTTCCAGGCACTTACACTCAATGGCTCAGCACCTTCCACCCTGATACCGGCTCCAGCCTTCGATGCGAGGGTGAACCAGCGTACATCACATTTGTTGGCGGTTTCCTGTGCCCTTACGTATGGATGATACTGCTCCCATACGCTGGCAGAATACTTACCGATGAGGTAACCGCTCTTACGGTCGGCATAGTTCTCCTGCGGACCTCTACCCAACCAGGTCATCTGGTCGTAGTCGCCCTTCAGAATCATGCGCATACCGAGACGAGGCATCTCCGGCAGCGCCTTGTTGCCAGGAATGAAGTGCATATTCACCTCTACATTTCCGTTGGCAAGCATCTGATAGGTAATCTGCATCTGAGATTCCTGCTCAGGCATATCGAAGTCTGCTATGACGGTAGCTTTCTGGTTGTCTGCCTGGGTCTTGATGCCCTTCAGTACCATCTTCTTTCCAGCCTCACGCCAGATAGCGCAGCGCTCCTGAGTGCCGTTAGCCACATCGTTGTCGGTGATACCGCGCCAGAAGTTTGGCTGCAAACCTGCCAGCAGCATTTCCTTGCCGTCATATTTCAAAGAGGTCATCTCGCCGGTCTTCTTAGAGAAGCTGATGCTGAAATCCTTGGTCTTTCCCTGGATGGTGATTGCCTCTTCTGTCTCGGTCTTCTCTATCTGTCCGCTAACCTGTTCCTGAGCCTTTTCCAGTCTCACAGGCAGCTGCATCTGCTCGATGGCTACCTCGTGACCTGCAGGAACGGCTCCGGTAGCCTGCTTGCTGAAGGCGCGCAGGGTGAGGAAGTATTCCTTGTTGTCGGATGCAGGAAGAGTGCCCATCGGTATCTCCATCTCCTTAGTCTGATGAGGCAGGAGGGTCGGGAAGTTCATCTTGCCGCTTCTGATGGTTTCGCCGTTGGCTTCTACTGCCCATACGAGTTGATAATTGTCAAGCGTGGTATAGTCGAATCGGTTGGTTACCTTGATGCGGTTCTGCATGAAGGCTACTGGCTCGAAGGCGATGTTCTGGTAAACCTTCTTCACCTCCCAGATATGTGGATGGAGGGAGCGGTCGGCTGCTACAAGTCCGTTGGCACAGAAGTTGGAATCGTTTACTACGCCTACGAATCCCATATCGCCACCATAAGCCCAGTATTTGTGTCCCTTGTCATCGGTCTTGGCGATGGTCTGGTCTACCCAGTCCCAGATGAAACCACCCTGCAACTGGTCGTATTTGTAAATCAGATCCCAGTAATCCTTGAGGTTACCCTCGCTGTTACCCATGGCATGGGCGTATTCGCAGAGAATCAGCGGACGCTCATCACGCTGGTTGACATGGCGGCGCAAAGACCAGATACGGGCATACATCGGACAGTAGATATCCGACTTGGCGTAGTAACCGCCGCCCTCATACTGTACCGGACGAGTTGGATCCATCGCCTTGCTCATATCGTAGAGTTTCTCGAAACTCTTGCCATATCCGCTCTCGTTACCCATAGACCAGATGATGATGGCGGTATGGTTGCGGTCGCGCTTGATCATGCGGTACATGCGGTCGTGGAAAGCAGGATACCAGTCTTCTCTGTCTGCCAGCTGTTTGTATTCTGTATCCAGAATACCATGACACTCGATGTTCGCCTCGCCTACCATGTAGAGACCATACTTATCGCAGAGCTGATACCACTCCGAATAGTTTGGATAGTGAGAGGTACGCACGGCATTGATGTTGAACTGCTTCATCATCTTCACATCCTTCACCATCTCACCGATGCTGAGGGTTCTGCCGTGTACGGCATTGTGCTCCTGTCGGTTTACACCCTTGATGGTGATGGCAACACCATTTACCAGAAGCTGTCCGTTCTTCATTTCGATGGTACGGAAGCCGAAAGGCTGTGCCACACTCTCCTCTACTCTACCATTCCTGTCGGTAGTATTGATGACGAGGGTGTAGAGATAAGGGCTCTCGGCACTCCAAGGCTGCACGCTCTTCAACAGTTTTTCGAAATGAATCAAGGTATCAGCAGGTGAGGTGATGCTCTGGATTTGTTTGAAGAGAGATTTGCCTGTTGCCGAAAGCACTTTCACCTCAACCTTCTGACCCTTTTGTGGATTGAGCATATTCACATCAAGTGTGAAATTGCCATCCTTATATAGATTGATTAGTTTATTTCCCAACACGTAGTCGTTCATTCTGCTCTTAGGACGAGCCTGGATGAACACATTGCGCTCTATGCCGCTATACTTCCAGTAGTCCTGGTCTTCCAGATAACTGCCGTCGCTGAAGCGGAACACCTTCATGGCAAGGCGGTTCTTGCCCTTCTTCAGGAACTTGGAGATATTGAAGTGGGCTGGCAGACGGCTATCTTCACTATAACCCACCATCTTGCCGTTGATCCAGAGATAGAAGGCAGATTCTACACCTTCGAAATCCATGATTACATCCATGCCCTTCCAGTTTTCAGGCACGGTAAATTCGTGTACATAATGTCCTACAGGGTTGTAATCCTGTGGCACGAAAGGAGGATTTGCCTTGAAAGGATAGGTTACATCGGTGTAGATGGGCGCATCGAAGCCCTGCAACTCCCAGCTGCCAGGCACATTGATGTTCTGCCAATCGCTTACGTTATAGGATGTCTTGAAGAAATCGGTCAAGGCAAGACTCGGATTCTTCACCAGTTTGAATTTCCATACACCATCCAGCGAGCGGCGACGCTCATTCTGGGTATTCAACTGGAAACGGCGGGCGTCGTCCATCTTCAACTGTGCCAAGGCTCCGTTCTCGCTTGTAAAAGGCAAGTAATGAGCGGTCATCGGCATGCGGTTGATATGGGTCACGGTGGCGTCCTGCCAAGGGTCTGAAGCTGCTGGCTGCTTGCCATCCTGAGCCGCAAGGGCTACTGAGGTATGGGCACAGCAAAGGCTCAGACATATCATGAATGAACTGAAAATATGTCTCATACGGGTTTGGTTTAAAACTGCTTTTAGTTATTTCTACAAAGAACAGAAGAAGGTAACCAGGAAGGGTACAGAAAAGTCGACACAGAAGCCATGGAAGATGGAAACGATGATGAAACTCTCGCCCGAATATCGGGTGATGATTGGCAACGTTGTATCCATGGTCGTGGCTCCACCTACGCTGATAGGTGCCAGTTTGCCGAAGTATTTTGCCAGCAGCGGAGCACACAGCAGGGTGAGAATCTCGCGGCAGATGTTGGCAAGAAGGGCGATGGTGCCCAGTTCGGCGCCCCGGTATTCGGTGATGAAGATACTAGAAAGAGAGTAATATCCGAATCCTGAACCGATTGCCAGACAATCAGTAAGCTGGCGGTGGCTCAAGATGAGAGATACGGCAGCACAACCTGCCAGCGTACCCAGAATGGTCATCACAGGGAGCATCATCAGACGGGGATTCACCTTCTTGAAACTCTTCAGCACAGAAGTATCGCAACCGATGCTGATACCTACGCAGAACATCAGGCAGCAGAGTGCATAATAGCTCACATCGCTGTCCAGAAGACCTGCCGGAATCACATCACACAAACCAACGATGATACCCAGAACAAAGAAGCTTACGATAATCAAACTGCCTTTCATGCCTTGCCTCCTTTCCCGGTTTCAGCGTGAGCCGACGATTTAGCCTGCTTTGCTGTAACATACTTCCACAATGCCCAAGCAAAGAGTGCACTACCCAGACTGCCTCCCAAGGTCAGGGCTATCGCCTCAAGTCCCAGGGTCTGAAGACCGCTGATGATACGAGGGTTAGAACCTACCTCGATACCGAGCAGGAACAGGAGTACCCATATCAGCGCCGTGATGATACGGCCGATAAAACTCATTTTCTTGTTGCGGAGCAGATAGCCGGTACCTATTCCGCATAGCATAATCATTACTATCTTGAGCATTGTTTCTTGTTTTTCTTCTTTATTTATTGTTCGTTTTTATGAATTACCTTACCATAAAAAACGGATTCCCGATCGTATTATTGCTTAATAGACCGAGAATCCAGATGATATTTATAAGTAATCTTCAATGGTTACTCGCCCCTATTACTTAGCCAGACTGTTTGAGTTCAACTCAGTCTGAGGAGTTGGATAGAACAGCTTGCTCTTGTCGAAACCAGTACGGCCGATTGCAGCCATAGCCTCAGCTGTCTTGCCCCAGCGGCGCAGGTCATACCAGCGCAGGTTCTCCATCGGGAACTCAATCATACGCTCGTGCTCAATCTGAGCCTGAACCTCAGCCTGTGTTGTACCGGTCATGGCTGGCATGTTGCCGTGAACTCTTCTCACATCGTTGATCAGCGGAATAGCCTCTCCTGTACGACCCAAATCATTGAGTGCCTCGGCCTTCATCAGGAGAACGTTGGCATAACGCATCAGAGGAATGTTCACGTCGGTATGCTTCTGTGACAAAGCAGCTTTGGTAGGTGGCATGAACTTGCGGAACTGAAGAACCCGGTCTCTCTCCTCTGGATCTTTTACCCAATCCTTAAAGTCATAATCATAAACCTTACCGGTTCCATCATTGAAGTATGGATCATTGAAGTAAACAGATTCGTAGAGACGGGCATCATACATGCCATTGTTCAATTTACCTTCCTTCTTAAACTCGTTCATCAAAGCCTGAGATGGAGCGATTTCATCCCAACCGCCGAATGCACTGGTACCAATCCATTTGTGCAGATAGGTACGATACCATGCGCCACTGACACTACTCATAGAGAACTGGATTTCGAAGATAGATTCCTTACAGTTCTTGTTGGTACCATTGAACATGCTCAGGAAATTGCTTTCAAGTTCATATCCCTTTACATTGTCAAAAGCCTTAAGTGCCTCGTTCAGATACTCAGTTTTCTTCTCTGGCTGCTCTGAAGCCATGGTGAGATAGGCAAAGCCGAGGTAAGCATAAGCTGAACCGGAAGTAGCACGACCCAGATTATCAGCAGGACGCTTCTGTGGTAAATCAGCACCAGCCTTCTGCAAATCATCCACGATGAAGTTCCAACTGTCAGGACGCTCAGACATAGCCTTGTCAAGCTCGCCTGAAGAAGTGATATACACATCACGGTTTACAATCTTCTCCCAGTTGAGCAACAGCTGCATGTGGTAGAACGCACGCATGAAACGAGCCTCAGCCACAATTTCTTTTCTATCCTTTGCATCAATCTGTGCATCGGTCATGGCACTAACCTTAGTCATTACCTGGTTGGCAAAGCTGATGCCATGATAGTAGTACCACCAGTAAGAGGTAAACTGAGAGTTACCGTTGGTAAAGGTAAAGTCTCTCAACTGTACCCAGTTCTGATAGTTCTGGGCGTCTGAACCCATTTCCACATCGTCCTGGCGATAAGCCTCAACAGGCCATTTCACCTCAGGGAAGCTCCACTCATCACCGAAATACATCTGTGAGTAAACGGCAGCCATACCTGATTCAGCATCGCTTTTGTTACGCCAATAGTTACCAGAAGTCAATTCATCTGGCGAAGTCTTTGTAAGAAAGTCATCACAAGAAGTGAGTGACAGTGCAAGGCAAATGCCTGCTATATATTTTAATGCTTTCATAATGATTTCTCCTTAGTTATTTATTTAGAAAGATACCTGTGCACCTACTGTGTAAGAGCGAGAGAACGGATAGGTAAAGCGGTCGATACCACTGTTCAAAACGCCCTGTGAGAACTCTGGGTTAGCACCAGAATAGCCTGTGATGGTGAACACGTTTTCTGCACTCACGTAGAAACGGATGCTCTCGCAGTAAATATGCTTAGACAATGCCTTTGGCAAGGTGTAACCCAACTGTACCTGGCGCAGACGTACGAAGTCGCCGTTCTCCAGGAAGCGGGTTGACTCGCGGGTGTTCTGGTTAGGATCACCGAAGACTGCACGTGGAATATCGGTCTTGGTGTTAGTAGGAGTCCAGGCATTGAGAGTTGTCTTGAGGAAGTTAGAACCAGAGTTCATGCCCTCGTAGTAGTAGCGGATACCATTATAAAGTTTGTTGCCGAATGCACTACCGATGACTGCAGAGAAGTCGAAGCCCTTGTAGCTGGCACCGAGGTTGAGGTTAGCCTCTACCTTGGCGATACCTGTACCTGAGTAGGTCTTATCATCCTCATCAATCACACCGTCGCCGTTCATATCCTTGAAACGTACATCACCAGGCTGAGCATTTGGCTGAAGGAGTTCGCCCTTGCTGTTCTTATGAGCCTGAACCTCTTCAAGACTCTGGAAGATGCCGTCTGCCTGATAGAGATAGAAAGCACCGATTGGCTTGCCTACCTTGGTCTGGGTTGGGAAGTGCTCTGTACCATACTTCAAACCTACGCCATAGATTGTCTGGTCTTCGTTGGCAAGAGCTACCACCTTGTTGGCAATGGTACTGATGTTGAAACCAACGTTATATTCGAAATCATTGATCTTATCGTTCCAGTTCAACTCCAACTCAAAGCCCTGGTTGCGCATCTTACCTACGTTCAAGGTAGGGTTGTCAAGACCAGCAGAAGGAGCGATTCTACGGGTAATCAGAAGATCACGTGTCTCGTTGATATAGTAGTTGATGTTACCATTCAGGTGGTTACCGAAGAGACCGAAGTCGAAACCGATATTCTTGGTATCTGTAGTCTCCCACTTCAATGAGCGGTTCTCCAATGCACGTGCAATGCTACCGGTCCAAGGGTTTGAACCTGCACCCTGTACATAACCCATGTACATATCGTTGTAGCTGGCGATTCTAGCCAGGAAGTCGTATTTGCCGAGCGCATTCTCGTTACCGAGCTGACCCCAGCTGGCACGGAACTTCAAGTTGCTGATTACAGTATTCTTAGGGAAGAAAGGCTCCTCGCTGATTCTCCAACCAACAGCTACTGATGGGAAGAAACCCCAACGGCTGTCTGCACCGAACTTAGAAGATCCATCCTCACGGAAGGTGAACTGGAAAAGGTAACGGTCGTTAAAATTGTAGTTAATACGGCCGAAGAAAGAAGCACGGTTATACTCCCAGTAAGAACCTGTACCGAAGTAAGTACCACCTACACCACCACTGATGGTTGGGAAGTTAGGATCGAGGAAGCCGGCTGGCTTATCGCTGGTACTGAGCTGACCGTTGATAACCTCGTTTACATTGGTCTTACCTTCTACAGAAACTGATTCCCAGTTGTACTTAATCATGCTGAGAGAGGTACCGAGCATGGCGTTGATGCTGTGCTTCTGAATCTGCTTGTTGAAAGAAAGCACATTCTCAAATACCTGCTCCTGCCAGTATGCACGATACTCGTAGCTGTTTGGATAGAGGTTAGGGCTCTTGTAGTCGGCTGTATAATCTGGATAGTGGGAATTATCTATCTCATGCTCACCACGATAACCGTAGCTGGTCTTGAAGTTGAGCCATGGGAAGAAGTTGAATGTCAAGGCAGCATTGGCTGTGGTATGATACTTCTTATAAGTATTCTTCTTGTAATAGTCGTCGGCTACGACGTTACGGTTGTTTGGAAGACCATCGAAGTCGCTCAAACCGAAGCCATATTTTCTGCTCTCATCATAAATAGGTACGAGAGGAGACATCATATAAGCCTCTTTCAGCTGATACTGTGGCTGATGGCCCTTGGTAAACTTGAAGTCTACATTGGCATCGAGGTCGATGATTCCCTTGGTAGCATGTACCTTCATACGTGCGATGTCATGGCGCTCGCTGTTACCGAGGAAGATACCCTTCTCGTCAGCGTGGTTGTAAGATACAGAGTACTGACCCTTTTCTGCACCACCGCGCAAACTTACCATGTAGCTCTGAGCCAGACCCTTACGACGGATAGCATCTACCCAGTCAGAGTTTACGCCAGTCTCATGAGTTACGTATGCTGGCAAAGGTTCACCGGCATTCTCGTACATCATCTTATGCACCTTCTTATAGCCTTCAGCATCCAGGAGGTCGAGGTCCTTAGATACCTGAGTAAAGCTGAGGTAAGAACTGAAATCAACCTTAGTCTCGCCCTTCTTACCGTTCTTGGTTGTAATCAGAACCACACCGTTGGCAGCTACAGAACCATAGATGGCAGCGGCAGCACCATCCTTCAGAATCTCCATAGACTCGATGTCCTGAGGGTTCACACTGTTGATATCGCCAGGGAAACCGTCCACGATATAAAGAGGCTCGTTGCTACCGGTTGTCTTGATACCACGAATCTTGATGCTCACACCGGCACCGGCGTTACCACCACTTCTCAAGATGTTCACACCGGCTACCTTACCCTGCAAAGCCTCAGCTGGGTTGGTAGTAGTGCGCTTAGCCATATCCTTGGTATTGACAGAAGAAAGAGCTCCGGTCATATCGCTACGCTTCATGGTACCATAACCTACTACTACCACTTCGCTCAGCGCCTGTGTGTCCTCGCTCATGGCGATGTTCATGTTTTCTGAAGCCTTCACCTCGCAATCTACGAAACCTAGGTAAGAAACCTTCACCTTAGCGCCCTTGGCTGCATTGATAGTGAATCGGCCGTCCATATCGGTTACTGCGAGTTCGTCGGTACCAACTACAGAAACAGTAGCACCAATGACTGGCTCACCATTGTCGTCCTTCACTACACCCTGCATCTTGTGCTTGTTGCTCTGCTGAGGAGCGGCTGCCGCATGCTTCTCAGAAACAACGATAGATTTCTGCGAAACCACAGAGTATTTCAAGTTGCGTCCTTTCAAGGCTGCATCGAGTACAGCTGTTACAGGAACGCCACTCTTCCTGATGGTGATATCCTTGCGATGGTCAATGATATCACTCTTGTAAGAAAACCTGTAAGATGTCTGGTTTTCGATTGTACTGAACACCTGCTTCAAAGAGGCATTCACAACATTGACAGTTACTTTCTGCTGTGCCGATGCTCCCAAGAGAGGAAGGCACGTCAGGATGAAGATCATCAAACTTTTCAAGTAATTGCGTCTGATCATAATGTTTACGTTTAGTTATACAAATAAGTTTTACTTAACCTATGTTTTTAGGTTTTGTCACAAGGTTATACAAACGTTTTCATAAAAAGTACCAAAGAATCTTCATCATTAACTCTCTTTAACACGAAGTCGTGTTCCTCATTCCATTTTTCTTTGTACTTTAGCACCCCGAAAAGAAAAAGGATATAAAATATGAGCAACGGATTATTACTTTGGATAGACGACGAGATAGAACTTCTCAAGGCACACATCATCTTTCTGGAAAAGAAAGGATACGAGGTGCAGACGGTAAGCAACGGCCCTGATGCCATTGAACTTTGCCGCCAGCAGACCTTCGACCTCATCCTGCTAGATGAGATGATGCCGGGACTCAGCGGACTGGAAACCCTGCTACACATCAAGGACATCCAGCCTGCCACACCGGTAGTGATGTGCACCAAGAGCGAAGAAGAAAACATCATGGACCAGGCAATCGGTTCAAAGATAGCCGACTATCTGATCAAACCCGTAAACCCGAACCAGATTCTGCTCTCGCTCAAGAAGAACATCCACCGCAAAGACATCGTGGCAGAGGTGACGCAGAGCGGATACCAGCAAGACTACCAGCAGATAGCCATGCAGATGATGGAATGCAGAACGGCGGAAGACTGGATGGAGATTTACAAGCGACTGGTAAGCTGGGAGCTGAAGCTGAGCGATACGGCTAGTCCGATGGCAGAGATGCTGGGCATGCAGAAGGAAGAGGCTAACCAGGGTTTCGCCAAATACATAGCCAAGAACTATCTCGACTGGGTGAGTCCCGACAACAGAGACCGCCATCTGATGAGTCCCGACATCTTCAAGCGCAAGATATTCCCGCTGCTCGATGAGGGCAAGAAGGTGTTCCTGATTGTGATAGATAACTTCCGCTATGACCAGTGGCGCATGCTGGCTGAAGACATCGGCGACCTGTTCGACATCGACGAGCAGCTCTACATGAGCATCCTTCCTACCGCCACGCAATATGCGCGCAACGCCATCTTCAGCGGTCTGATGCCGAACAAGATAGCCGAAATGTTCCCTGACCTCTGGGTAGATGAAGACGAGGAGGAAGGCAAGAACCTGAACGAGGCGCCGCTGATACAGACCCAGATAGAGCGATTCAGAAAGCACTATACCTTCAGTTATCACAAGGTGAACGATTCGCAGGGTGCCGACCGCTTCCTGGAGCACTACAACGAGTGCCGCAACTACGACTTGAACGTGCTGGTGATTAACTTCATCGACATGCTCTCTCACGCACGTACCGAATCTAAGATGGTGCGCGAGCTTGCCAACAACGAGAGTGCCTACCGCAGCATCACGCAGAGCTGGCTCCGCCATTCGGTTCTCTCCGAGCTCTTCAAGCTCCTTTCGCAGAGCGATTACCAGGTAGTGCTCACCACCGACCACGGCAGCATCAGGGCATCGAAACCTATCAAGATTGTAGGCGACCGCAACACGAATACCAACCTGCGCTACAAGCTGGGCAAGAATCTGGCTTACCAGAGCAAGGAAGTGTTCACCATCAAGGAGCCTCATCGTGCCCAGTTGCCGGCACCAAACCTGAGTACCTCGTATGTATTTGCCATGGGCGACAGTTTCTTCGCCTATCCGAATAATTACAACTATTATGTGCAATACTACAAGGATACCTTCCAGCACGGCGGCATCTCGATGGAGGAAATGCTCATCCCGCTCATCACGCTGACACCGAGAAAAAGATAATGTCAGTTAATAGTTGATAGTTAACAGTTTATAGTAAACATATATGAAGATAAAAATTGACTCATTAGACACGATCCATGAAGCAGCCAAGGAATTTCTGCAGAACATGGGCGACGGCAAGGTCTTTGCCTTCTATGGCAAGATGGGAGCCGGAAAGACAACATTTGTAAAAGCTATTTGCGAAGAACTGGGCGTAGAAGATGTCATCACATCTCCTACCTTCGCCCTCGTAAACGAATATACAGCGGGCGACGGCTCACCTGTCTACCACTTCGACTTCTACCGCATCAAGAAACTCGATGAGGTGTACGACATGGGCTACGAAGATTATTTCTACAGCGGTAACCTCTGTTTCCTGGAGTGGCCGGAACTGATAGAAGAACTGCTGCCGGAAGACTGCACCAAAGTGACTATCACCGTCGAAGAAGACGGAACAAGAAGCGTAGAATGGTAAGTCACCGACAGCCCCGAACAAAAAAAAGCATCTGGCTGAGAATATATTTTCTCAAGCCAGATGCTTTTATCATTTCCTATCCGGGCTGATTACAGGAGAGCCTGGATCTTCTCGGTAAGGGTTGCCTTAGAGGCTGCGCCAACATACTTATCTACCAGCTGGCCACCCTTGAAGAAGAGGATGGTAGGGATATTACGAACACCAAACTCCATAGCGATGTCGTCATTCTCCTCTACATCACACTTGCCTACTACCACCTTGCCGTCAAACTCCTCAGCAAGTTCTGATACGATAGGAGCAATCTGGCGGCAAGGGCCGCACCATGTTGCCCACAAATCTACTACCAATGGCAGTTCGCCATTCTTGTAGCTCTCGAAATTCTCGGTTGTAATTGTTACTTCCATTTTTCTATACTTTTATATATTAAACTAAAATTATCTCTAATTGATCTGATAGCTCATCTTAGGATGCTGCTCGATATACTGGATGAGGGCATGGCCCACGCCTACCGTATGCTCACGGGCACGCATCAGCAGATAGGTATTGCTGTCTACATCATGTATCTGGAAGAAGAGCTGCGCCTTGCCCTCGTCATTCTCCAGAATGGTCTGCAGGTCGCTTACCATCGTATCATCTATCGCATCGCTCTCCACATTGATAGTGAAGCGGTCGATGCGGTTCTCCTTGACCGTCTGCAGATACTCCACATTACCTATCTGGAAATCGAGATAGTTGGCATTGCCGTATCGGGCAACGCACTTGGCTGTAATGTAGATGGTGCTGCCTTCAACCATGATGCCGCGCCACTTGCCCCAGTCCTCGCCGAAGAGAGCCAGCTCGCCTGAGCCCTCAAAGTCTTCGAGCGTAACGAAACCACACGGCTTGCCCGTCTTGGTAAACTTCGACTTCACACCCGTGATGATGCCGCCCAGCACCACATCCTCCTTCTTTGCCAGCTCCTGCTTGTCGCCCAGTTCAGAGCAATGGGTATTGCAGAGCGAGTTGAGGATGATGCTGTACTCATCGAGCGGATGGGCAGAAAGATAAATGCCCACAAGCTCGCGCTCACGGTTCAGACGTTCGATGGTGCTCCAGCTCTCTGCATCAGGAATAGGCGGCGTAGCTATTTCTATCGCTTCGGTACCGCCAAAGAGGGAGTTGGCAGCCTCGTGCTGTTCCTGCTGGAAGAGCTGACCATAGCGCACCAGCGTATCGAGGAAGGTTTCGCCCTTGTTGTTCTTGCCGAAGAACTGCTCGCGGCGGATGCCGAAGCTGTCGAAACCGCCACTCAGCGCCAAGGTTTCGAAAGCCTTGCGGTTCACGCTGGAGTAATCTACACGCTCGGCAAAATCGAAGATGGTCTTATAAGGTCCGTTCTTCAGTCGCTCTGCCACGATGGCATCGGCTGCCGGAGCACCCATACCCTTGATGGCTGAAAGACCGAAACGTATCTCTCCATGCTCGTTCACACCAAACACGCGGTAACTCTCGTTCACATCCGGACCCAAGGTCTTGATGCCCATCGACTGGCACTCCTCCATCAGCTTGGTGATTTCGGTAATCTGTGCAAAGCGTCGGGTCATCAGCGCCGCCATGTATTCAGCAGGATAATGCGCCTTGAGATAGGCGGTCTGATAGGCTACCCACGAATAACAGGTGGCATGAGACTTGTTGAAGGCGTAGGAAGCAAACTTCTCCCAGTCGCCCCATATCTTCTCCAGCACCTTCGGGTCGTGGCCGTTCTCCTGCCCCTGCTTGATAAACTTAGGCTTCATCGCATCTACGATAGCCTTTTTCTTCTTACCCATCGCTTTACGCAGCGCATCTGACTCGCCTCGGGTGAAGCTTGCCAGCTGACGGGAGAGAAGCATCACCTGCTCCTGATAGACCGTAATGCCGTAGGTATCCTTCAGATACTTCTCCATACACGGGATATCGTAGGTAATCGCCTGCTTGCCGTTCTTGCGGGCAATGAAGTCAGGAATGTAATCCATAGGTCCCGGACGGTAGAGGGCGTTCATGGCGATGAGGTCCTCGAACACCGTAGGCTTCAGCTCACGGAGATACTTCTGCATACCCGGCGACTCGAACTGGAAGGTTCCGATGGTCTGACCGCGCTGATAGAGCTGATAGGTCAACTCGTCATCGATAGGGATGGTATCGAGGTCAACGACATCGCCCGTAGTCTGCTTGATAACCTTGCATGCCTCCTTCATCTCGGAGAGGGTCTTCAAGCCCAGGAAGTCCATTTTGATAAGACCGGTGGTCTCGATGACATGGCCGTCGTACTGCGTTACCGCCGTCTTCAGTCCCGGGAAATCAGGGTCATCGGCAGTAGATACAGGCACCCAGTTGCTGATAGGGTCGCGGCAGATGATGAATCCGCAGGCATGGATACCCGTGCCTCGGATGGTGCCTTCGAGCATCTTGGCATACTTGATGGTATTGCTCTCGCGGGGATCGTTGGAGAACTCTGCCTCGCGCAGCTCTGGGGTATATTTGATGGCATTGGTCAGGTTCATCTTGGCACCGTCTGGCAATCGGTCTGGGATAGCCTTGCAGAGTGCATTCGCCTTATCCAACGGCAACTTCTCGACACGCGCCACGTCCTTGATGGAGTTCTTCGTAGCCATGGAACCGTAGGTAATGATATGCGCACAGTTCTCATGACCGTACTTATCCATTACCCAGCGCAATACCTTGCCTCGGCCGTCATCATCAAAGTCGGTATCAATATCCGGAAGGTTCACACGGTCTGGGTTCAGGAAACGCTCAAACAGGAGGTCGTACTTCAATGGGTCAATCTTGGTAATGCCCAGACAGTATGCCACCACCGAACCAGCCGCAGATCCACGTCCCGGACCCACCATCACGCCGAGTTCCTCGCGCGCCGCCCTGATGAAGTCTGACACGATGAGGAAATAGCCCGGGAAACCCATGGTCTTCATCACGTGAAGCTCGAAGTTTACATGCTCGTCTACATTCTCGGGCAGCGGATCGCCATAAAGTTTTTTGGCTCCCTCGTAGGCAAGGTGGCGCAGATATTCTGCCTCAAACTTGATACGGTATATCTTGTCGTAGCCGCCCAATCGGTCGATAACCTTCTGTCCTTCCTCTGGCGGCAGCGGGTTCTTGCCGTTCTCATCAGAGGTAAACTCCTTGTAGAGGTCTTCTTCTGATACCTTCTGGCGCAACTGCTCCTCGGTACCGAAACTCTCCGGAATCGGGAAGAAAGGCATGATAGGACCATGGTCGATGCTGTAGATTTCTACCTTATCTAATACTTCGAGGGTATTGGAAAGCGCTTCGGGAATATCCGAGAACACATCATTCATCTCTTGGCGGGTCTTGAACCATTCCTGCTTGGAATAGCGCATACGGTTAGGGTCGTCGAGATCCTTTCCGGTAGCGATACAGAGCAGATGGTCGTGGGCCTCGGCAGTCTCCTTATCCTCGAAGTGGCAGTCGTTGGTGCACACCAGCTTGATGTTAAACTCCCTTGCCATCTTGATAAGTTCCTTATTGGCACGCTGCTGCAACTCGTAAGCTTCGCGGTTGGCTAGCAGACTTGGATCATCAGGCACTTTATGGCGCTGGAGCTCGAGATAGTAATCATCGCCAAAGAGATTGTGGTACCACTGGCAAGCCTCGCGGGCTCCTTCCAGGTCACCATGCAGAATCTTGGATGGCACCTCGCCTGCAATACAGGCAGAGCAAACGATGAGGTCTTCGTGATACTTCTCCAGATCGGCACGGTCGGTTCGTGGGCGCATGTAGTAACCATCCACCCACGAATTGCTCACCAGCTTGATGAGGTTCTTGTATCCATTATAATTCTTGGCAAGTACAATGAGGTGGTAACCGCTCATATCGCCCTTATCCTTCTCTCGGTCGCCCTTGGTTCGGCGTGCCACATACATCTCGCAGCCGATAATAGGCTTGAAAGGTTCGAGTCCCTCCTTCTTGCGGTCTTTATTAATCTTGCCGCAATAGTCGGTGAGTTCCTTGATGCCGAACATCACACCGTGGTCGGTTACCGCCATACCCTTCATGCCGTCCTTGATGGCCTTATCTACCAGATGCGGTATCTTCGACTGGCCGTCGAGGATGGAGTATTGGGTGTGTACATGCAAATGAACAAAATCTTCCATTATCTGTTTAAAATTCGAATTTTGACAACAAAGTTACGGCGAAATATTGAAAAAGCCAAAAGAAATATGCGAAAATATTGAAAAAGGTAAAAGAAACCCACAAAAAATTTGCAAAAGTGATAAAAATGACGTACCTTTGCACCAATAAAAACTTAATCCTACTATATGGGACAGAAAATAAAGAAATTAAAAAAGATAAGATTGCACCGCGAAGGTACCGATCAGCTGGTTACCGGAGCGATAGCATTAGTAGCCATTGCGGCTATATTGTGGACAACTCTAGACAACAAGATTCCGTTCTGGGCTTTTGTTGTTGTGTTCGGCACGGTATATGGTATCGTGCTCAACTTCTACCGTTGTCCTATCAGATACCTCAACGTAGAGGATACTTCGAAACTGGTGGTAGCACCAGCCGACGGAAAGATTGTGGTGATAGAAGAGGTGGAGAATGCTCCCTACTTCGGTGACCGCCGCCTGATGATTTCCATCTTCATGAGCCTCTGGAATGTTCATGCCAACTGGTTCCCGGTAGACGGAAAGGTGAAATTCGTGAAGCATGTGGACGGCAACTACCACAAGGCATGGCTGCCTAAGGCTAGCGAGGAAAACGAGCATGCCGACGTAATGATTACCACACCTGAGGGAGTGGATGTACTGTGCCGCCAGATTGCAGGTGCAGTAGCACGCCGCATCGTAACCTATGCCAAGGAAGGGGAAGAATGCTTCATCGACGAGCACCTGGGATTCATCAAGCTGGGTTCACGCGTGGATGTCTACCTGCCTGTAGGTACAGAAGTATGCGTAAAGATGGGACAGTCAACTACTGGCGACCAGACCATCATCGCTAAATTGAAATAACATATTGACAGATAGAGGGCAAGCCGGAACTTACTTCCGGCTTTCACTCTATCATAATATACTGGAAAAAAATGAGTATCAAGAAACATATTCCAAACACGATAACCTGCTGCAACCTGGTTTCGGGCTGCAGTGCAACATCGTTTGCCTTCGGCGGGAACCCAAAGATGGCATTGTTATGGATTATCATCGGAGCCGTATTCGACTTCTTTGACGGCATGAGCGCCCGCCTGCTGCACGTTTCATCGCCAATAGGCAAGGAGCTCGATTCGCTGGCAGATGACGTAACCTTCGGTGTGGCTCCTGCCACCATCGTATTCTCACAACTCTTTGTGATGGAATATCCGGGTTTTCTGGAGCCTTTGCGCCCATGGCTGCCTTACGCAGCCTTCATCATCGCAGCCTTCTCGGCATTGCGACTGGCTAAGTTTAATCTTGATGAGCGCCAGACTACCTCTTTCATCGGTGTTCCTACACCAGCCAACGCCCTGTTCTGGGGTTCGCTGATTGTGTTCAATCCAAGCTGGCTCGAAGGGTATGCCTGGTCGGTATTCATCATTCTGGCTCTGATTCTCATCACCAGCTACCTGCTGGTTTGCGAGATGCCTCTTTTCGCCTTGAAGTTCAAGCAGTGGGGTTTCAAGGGCAATGAGGTGAAATATGGCTTTGCCGCGCTCACCCTCATCATCCTCGCTACATCGGTAGCACTCGATGGTCTGACCGGTTTCCTCACCGGCTGGTGGCTTGTCATCGTGGCATACGTCATTATCTCGGCGATTATTTATCTGAAGAAGACGAAATAGAAGAAATCCCCTTTATTGGGATATTTAGGTATTTATGTAGATTATTAATTGAAAAATGCGGCTAGATGTGAATCCAGTCGCATTTGCTTTTTCTACCTGCTGAGAGAGGGTTAGTTGTGTACGAGCGTACCGATCTCCTCACCATCCATCACCTTCTTGAGGTTACCTACTACATCCATATTGAACACGTAGATAGGAAGGTTGTTTTCCTTACACATGGTGGTAGCAGTCAAATCCATTACCTTCAAGCCCTTGGTATAAATCTCATCATAGGTGATGTCCTTGAACTTGGTAGCTGTAGGATCCTTCTCAGGGTCAGCGGTATAGATGCCGTCTACACGGGTACCCTTGAGCATCACGTCAGCCTCGATTTCGATACCGCGGAGAGAAGAACCGGTATCGGTAGTGAAGTATGGACTACCTGTACCTGCAGAGAAGATGCAGATATAGCCTGCCTCCATCGCCTCAATCGCCTTCCACTTGGTGTAGAATTCACCGATAGGCTCCATGCGGATGGCAGTAAGCACCTTGTTCTTAACGCCCAAGGCTCCGAGTGCGCTGCTCAATGCCAGGGAATTGATAACGGTAGCACACATACCCATCTGGTCGCCCTTGACACGGTCGAAACCCTTCTGGCTTCCGCTCAAACCGCGGAAGATGTTACCACCACCAATCACAATGCCTATCTGAACGCCCATCTCATGGACCTCCTTAATCTGCTTAGCATAATCACTCAGGCGCTCTGGGTCGATGCCGAAGCTCTGCTTGCCCATCAGACTCTCGCCGCTCAATTTCAAAAGAATTCTTTTAAACTTTGCCATAATATAGTGTTTAATGTTTATTGTTTAATGTTTACTGAAGGGATTAGAAACTTAATTTCTCCGAACGCATACGAGCGTATCACTCCCTTCTTGTCATGAAGGATGAGATGACCATCGTCCTCCACCTCTACGAAAGCGCCCTCAAACTTACCGTCCTTATCCTCATACCAGTGATAGCCCTTGCGACGGTAGAGCGAAAGATGATAGAGACCCGACACATCCATATAGTCGGCACGGCGCAGAAGTTCGTAGTATTTGCAGAAAGCCTCAATCACCTTCTGCAGCACCTCTTCCCTATCCACCTCATGACCCAGAATCTGAGCCAGAGATACAGGGTTAGGCGCATCGCTGTGGAACTCAGTCTGGTTGACATCAATGCCGATGCCGAAGATGCAGCGCTTGATGCCCTTGGAGTCGATGGCAGTTTCTATCAGCGTGCCACTGATTTTCTTGTCATACCAGTACACATCGTTCGGCCATTTCAGCGTAATGCCATCCGTATAGGAATCCAGTGCATCCTTCACGGCGAGCGCACCAGCCTCAGAAAGGAGGAACTGCTGGCGCAAAGGTACCCACTTAGGACACATCATCATACTGAAGAGGAGGTTCTTGCCCGGCTCACTCTCCCAGGTATGCACGCCCTGTCCCCTGCCCGCCGTCTGATAGTCAGCAACAGCAATGGTCAGCGCATCTTCATCGTAAGTACCCAAATTCTTCAGGAAGGTATTCGTGGAATCCACTTCCTTTAATCGTATTATCTTCTTTTCCATGTCTATATAATAATGTATAGCGATACACAACGGATTGTCAAATCAGCAACGGGTTGAAGGCATCCACAAGATGTTCGATGCGCTTCACCTGATGGCCTACACCTACCACGGTAATAATATCAAAGCGAAGCTCCCTGTCCACCTGCTTCTCCTTGACATAAGTATTGGCGGCCAATGCCAGATTACGCATCTTCTTGGCATCAACGGCTTCCTCGGGCTGCTGGTATTCTTCACCCGAGCGGGTCTTTACTTCTACCACAACCAAAGTCTTTCCATCCGGCGAAACGGCAAGGATATCCAGATCGCGCTTGCCGTCTCTCCAGTCTCTGTCGATGACGACATAGCCTTCATTCTCGAGATAGAGCGTAGCCTCGTCTTCTCCCCATTTGCCTAATTCATTATGCTCTGCCATAGTCTATTTCCTTTATTTTGCACCAAAAGATGCTTTTACCTTGCAAAAATAACAAAAAAAGTCCACACTTCAAACTTTTTTATGTAATTTTGCACGAAAAACAATGGAAGATAATAAGAATAAAGACGAAGTATACATGCGCCGTGCCCTGATGGAGGCTCAGGCAGCATTCGATGAAGACGAGATTCCGGTAGGCGCCGTCATCGTTTGTAAAGACCGGATCATATCGCGTGCCCACAATCTTACGGAGATGCTGACCGACGTTACGGCTCATGCCGAAATGCAGGCAATCACTTCGGGAGCCAACATGCTGGGAGGAAAATACCTGAAAGACTGCACCCTCTACGTTACGGTAGAACCCTGCGTGATGTGTGCCGGAGCGCTGGGATGGGCACAGATCAGCCGCGTGGTATATGGTGCCAGCGACGAGAAAAGGGGGTATACAAAATATGCGCCCGATGCACTGCATCCTAAGACGACAGTTACATCGGGCGTATTGGAAGATGAGTGCCGCGCACTCATGCAGGATTTCTTTCAGAGAAAGAGATAATTACTTAACGAGCACTACAAGATACTTGCTGGTGCTCCAGAAGATCTGTGGATTGGTGATGCGGAGGGTATACTGCTTATTAGCATCGCGTACCAATGCATAAGAGCTTGATGGGTGGGTAGTGAGCAACTTAGCCGACTTTGACATCAACTTGATTTCAGAAATGTTGCGGATATCAACCTTGGTGAAATAACTCTTGTTGAAATTACCGGTCATTACCTTACCACCTTCCATGATATGCTGCTCCTTCAACTCCTTCTTGGTACCGAATACATACCAGGCAGTGTTGATCTGCTTGTCCTGTGCATTGATGGTCTCTGTCTTTTGGTTGCTTTCAGTAGTAAGACGAGAGGTCTTGGTATTCAGATTGTTGATCGTCTCATCGAGCGCTGCAATATGAATATCCTTCTTGTCCAACTCCTCGCGAAGCACCTGGAGTTCCTTATCCTTCTGTGCAATCTGCTCCTGAAGGTTTGCGATGGTCTTCTTCAGCTGGTCAGCCTGCAAAGAGCTGTTAGCCATCTGCTTCTGCAGTTTAGCCAGGAGTTCGCGGTTCTGCTGCATACGGGTAGCGATGAACTGAACATCCTCCTTGAGCTGCTGTCTCTTGCTGGCACCCTCACCGTTCTTCAGGAGAGTTACTCTGTGTTCAGCCTCATTGATCTGGTTCAGACCGTCCTGGATTTCATTCAATGTACCCATCATATCGTTAATTTCGCTATCCTTCTGAGCGATGATACTGTTTAGCGAATCATTCTGCTGATTTGCCAAATCCTGGGTGTTGTTCTTGCCGTTGTTGCAACTGGTCAAGCAAAAAGCAGCTAAACATGCCGCAAATAATAGCTTTTTCATAATCATTTTCCTTTTTAATGTTTGATTTAAAAAATTATCTTTTCGCGTAAAACGCGTCGCTTCCTATTTATTTCTAAACTTTCGCCACACGCCCTGAAAGGGCAGAAGCTCCTAGCCCAGGGCATCGCCCTGGGTTATT
>JAJWJX010000025.1:0-49598 GCA_021623045.1 Segatella copri
TGTTAGGGACTTGCACCCATTAGAATAAGCTCATGCCGAGCATACAACAAAAAGAAGAGGAGACCATCACGGCTTCCTCTTCACAATCAAATAACCTTAAAAACTAATAAACCTAAAAAATAAAATAATCTAATCTAAGAACTGAACAACATTTCGTTCAATATTATGAATTAACTAAGAACTTCTTTTCTACATAGCTGCCGAAGGAAGAGCTGCCAAATCATTTGCTCCATCGTTTACATCTTTCAGATGTGCTGCAGGCGTACCAGTCTGCTGTTGTTCAACTCCTGCTGTAGGCATTTCGCCATTCGCTTGCTGCTGCGCTTGCATGGCTTGTAGCTTCTCCAACTGTTCCTTGAAGTACTTCTTCATTCTGCTCGTACCAGGGAATTGCCCTACCGTAAGCATCGTATATGGGTCCATCTTACCGCTGGTCATGAAGTTCCAAGCCATATCGTTGTTCGTGGCTCTGACGATTGGGCTGTAAGCATCCAGGTCGATGGCTACGTCTAGATCCATATCCCTCATGGTCTCTGAATTGAAGTGAATTTCAAATTCATCACCTGTCAGTTTCACGCTGTCCGCATCGGTACAAAATTCCTGTATCAGGTAAAGTTTCTTCTTGGCCACACGTACCTTAAAGTTGTTGAAACTCTCAACAAAGTCCTGAATTGTGGTAGATGATGATTCTCTTTCCAACTGATATTGCTTACCGCTGGTATTCCGGTGCTGTCCTTGTAGAGCACCCTGCACACCAGTTCCCTCGCTTGCCATCGTCTTGGCAAAGTTCACCATGAAGTCAACACCTGCCGGAATACTCTTGTTGACCAGTGTCTGCGGTGGCTTACCTCCATTCTTGGAGTTCCATAAGATAAAACCATCTGTCTTGGTATAGTTCACCTGCATTTCATCGATGCTCTGTTTCTCGCTCAGAGCATTTTCGTCCACAATCATCGTACCCTTGGCACCATTGGCCACGATGAAGTTAATCATCATCATATAATGATTCAAGGTGCGCTGATTGTTCTCGGCACGCATAGAAAAACTTCTTATCTCACCATTCAGGCATGGATAGGCATCGAAGGTGTATGGATGGATAGAGGTTCTGAATCCGTCCCTGAGCACATAGTATGGTGATTCCCTGGCATCCAGCAGATAGCCATTCGGTGTGATATATCTTCTGAACCAGTAGGTTTCAGCCTCATCCTTAATCTCGATGGTCTTAAGTTCAGAAGGGTCTACATAGTAGATAGGCTCACCATTCTCATCGAGCACAGGTAGGCCATTCTCATCTTTCATGATGTTGGATTCCTCTATCTTACGCTTCTTTTCCTCATAGAAGGCTCGTTGGTCGGGAGATGCATAGCCGCAATCTCCACTCTCCCAGTCATGTACCCAGATGGCAGGTCTGGTTTCTTTTGTCCAGATTTCCAATACCCGGTACTTGCCTACTACTGAAGAATGGGTGAAATCATCTATTCCGGCATACTGGGCTTCACCAGTCGGGTGATAAGTCTGTTCGGGCGCAAAATGGTGCTGCGTCTGTAGATAGATCTCACTGAGTTTATTAGCCTCTTCCTTGCTTCCATTTGTAAAGGTAGCAATAATCTCACGCCAAGTCAAATCATGAGCCTCAGCAATAAATTCCACATCGCTCAGGTCATACTTAAAGAAAGGTGGTAAAGCTAGCTTAAAGATGTCTACTGAATAGTCAAAGATGCCATTTTTGCCATCCCTTCTGCCATAATAGGTTTTCATTCCGACAAAGGCGAAGACACAGAAGGCATAGAACATTCTCGCATCTAACTCTTGCCTGTCGTTCAAGTTGTCGTTCTGACGAAGATATTCATTGAAGAAACTGATATAGTCTTCTTCGTTTGGATCCACGGCACTACATGTAGCAGTACTGCGCTGCTGGCGCACAAGACCTACGAGCGAAAGCAATTTGTCTCCGATTACATCGTATTCCAGTATTGGCATACCTTTCAGTTCCATATACTGCCGGATGGTAATCTTTCTTCCGTTCCACTCTATCAGCTCTTCCAACTGCCTTCCCATCACGAAGTCTTGCGCTCGCTTCCACTTCTTTCTCAGTTCTGCACCATCATAGAAGTATTGGCAAGCCCATTGCAGCAACAGAAGATTGCTTTCGCTCTGCGTAAACCGCTCCCGGCTCACTCCTTCAAGTGAGTCAGGTCCCGGCTCTGCATAGTTCGATATGTCATTTATTACATGATTGTCAACCATAATTCTTAATTTTTCGCCAAAAATACCGCATTTTTCTCGCTTATTAGTGATAAGTTGCGCAACTTAACATTACTTTTTCATATTTTCTCCATATTTTTGTTCCGTATTTCATTTAAAACGTTTTAAATCATGGGTAAATCAATCAATGTACATGAAGCCTGTGTCATTACTAAAGATGATAAAGGCAACTTGTCTCTGGTAGGAAAGGCAAAAGAAGCCCTTACCTCCTTAGATAAGCACAAGGTTGCTATCCACATCAAACTCTGCGATAGCAAAAAAGATGATGTAGAAAAGTTCCTTCAGGAAAATAATGTTCCTTTTACCTCTATCACCGCAAAGGGGGAATCACCAGAAGGTAAAGATGAAAAGGGCGAGAAGAAGAATGATTCTACAGTTACCGTTGTTCCTAGATCCAAGTTCGTCACGCTCGATGGCGATTGGTCCTGGTGTTTGGATAGCATCGTCCAACGGCTCTGGGGCGAAAAAAAGAAGGAGAATCCGAAGAGTGAGCAGCAGCGCATGGATGACAGCATGGCTGATTACATACGCTGGGCATCACCAAAGAAAAAGGAACCAGAGAATGCATCTGGTACTTCTCTCGGATAACATCGCTCCAACATCTTCAACTTAAAACACACAAATGATTCATTAATCATAACTATTATAAATTTATTTGGATTTAGATTTTTTATAACTATCAAAAAGGGACTCGCTGTGAAGCAAGTCCCTTTTTCTATGTGTAGAAATATTGAACATAAAAACGAATTGGACAAAGCCTATTTTCGGAAATATAGAACATTTCCTAGAATGAAGTAGCCCGAAGGCTACTCCATTCCGTTCAACGTTTTAAGCAGCTCCTTTCTGGTATTCCGAATCTCTACCAGTTTGGCAGCATCGTTTGTACCATCCATTTGCTTCTTAGCCTTATTTATCTTCCTCTTGGCAGCAGAGATAGCCTTTCTGGCCGCAAACAGTCGCTTGTTGGTCTTGCTGTTCTTAAAGGCATTTGCCTTCGCCTTATCAACATCCTTCAAACGCTGATACTCCTGATAAGTCTCCATGGTTCCGTTCCAGACGTTCTGTATTCTCCAGTCCTCCGTCACGTCCTCTGCCTTAGCCTTCATCAGGTACTTGCTTTCAGCCTTCTCCATTTCCTTCAAGTCTTCATCACCGTTCAGATAACCCTGCACCATGTCCAGAGCCTCCTTCTGGGTGAAAGCCTTGTACTCACTCTGCGAGAGGAATTTCTTCATCTTCTGTCGCATCTTCTTCTTTTCCGTGATACTCTTGGCTGCATCAAAGCGTTTACTAGCCTCCTGTAAGGAAGTCACTCCATCGCTCATTTCTGCACTTTCCAGTGCCTTCACCGAACCGATGGCAGCCTTAATCTGAGCCTCAGGATCAATACCGTTGCGTTGGCAGCTCTGATAGGTCATCACCACACCTTCCATGTCACCGCTAAGGATAAAGTCCTTGAAGTAACTCTGAGCCTTCCATGGAGAGAACCCCTTAGAAGAAGGGAAGAAGAAATCAACGGCCTTGAACTCCTTGTTCTCCTGGCTCGGAATCAGGAAAGGTGCCCAGTACAAAGCATCCTTATAAAGCAATCCGATGGTCTTGCCATACTTGCGCTGAATCTCTTGATCCGCATGGCTGGCTTGGAAATCGCTCAGATAGTTTATATCATCCAAAGTCATTCTCACCATAGGGTTAGCCTTACCTATCAGTCGCTGTACCATAGGTCCAGGGAACTCCAGTTCACCCTTATGGTTGAAGAGATATTCCGGAACCTCACGGAACTGCTTGCCATGTCGGATATACATTTCTGTACCATCTTCATATCTGCCTAAGAAGATCTTGCTCTGCTGGCCAAGGCTGTTGCCTCTCATCAGATAGTCATACCATTTCATGCCCTCGTCACCATAAGCCAGTTCATACATGCTCTTATAGCTTGGGTTGGTCTTCCTGATCTCCTCAGCCTTTTTGCGCTCCTTCTCCTCGTCCAAGGCACGGAAAGCAGCATTAATGCCATTGGCAATACCCTCATAAAATACCATGAATCCGATACCATAACAGAGCAAAGCCGAAATCTGTCTGCTTCTTCTGCCTTCATCCTCCGGTGTAAGTTCCTTATGTTTGAGCCTCTTGTAATACTGTTTGAAGTTCTCAAAGGTAGCCTCATTCCATACTGATCCAAAACCTGTAATTGCCAGAAAATGGCTAGTTGTTGATTTATTCCAATCTGGAGAGAGTAGGCATCTTCCTGCAAATCTTATTGTTCGCTGACTTGCTCCAACAATATCCCAGTGCTGACCGCCAAACATATCGTTTACAAACTGTCCGTCCTCGTCCAAAGCCCGGCTCAGTTCCTCCTCAGTCCATCCCTTCTTCTTGGCACGCTCCTTGGTCTTATCTGCCCTCATCCGATAGGTAGCAAGTTTCAGTCCGTCATGAAGGAAATTCCACAAAGCTACATCCATACCCTTATTGATGAGAGAAAGCATCTGCGTTGCCACCTTCAATGGCATAGAAGCCTTAGCCACCGTTCCGGAAATTTTATTTCCGTCCTTCAACTTCTTCTGCACCTTTATCATCGCATCGCGCATGTTGTCAAACATGTTCTGTACATCCGCTGCAGCATAGTCGTTGGTCGCTCCGAACTTCACCAGATGGCTAGCAGCCTCTTGGAAATCCTCAGGATTGGCGAAGCAAGGAAGTTCATGGTTCTTGGCTGTATCTGCAAAGATATACTTCATAAAGTTGGCCATAGCCTTCTTAGGTCCAAACTCCACCATATTCTGTACCATATAAACCTCCGTCAATGCTCCAGCATGGAAACCACTAAAGCCCAATTCCAGTTTCTTGGCACTAGAAGCAAGCGTATCAAACGTTTTCCAGAATGGGGAAGACTGATAGGTATCAAACACAACTCCAAATCTGTCACCGGCACTAGCCTCACTATAGATCACCTTTTCGTTGTCAGTGATAGGATTCTTCACCTTCACTTGCTTTGGAGATACATTATAAACCCATACAGGGCCTACGCCCGGAATCTCAAAGTACTTATATTGCTCCAAATTGAATGGAGCAGAAGAAGAAAGTAGTGGATCAGTAGAAATCACCTCTCCTTTTTCATTCCGCTCTATCACGTTCAGTCCGGTCAACTCCTGTAACATGGTCTTGTTCGCCCATGCCTCAATATTACTTCTGCTGTAATATGCCATCATCTTCGTAATGTCAGTAGTTTTTGGCACAAGTCCGGCATAAACACCTTCCATCAAAGTGCTGATGGTTCGCTTCTTCTCATTAGGGCTCTTCGTGCGCTGTCTGTTCTCCACAAAGGTAGCATACGCCTCAGGATCAGATTTCTCTTTATCCCAAATATGATTTACGTAGTCAACATTATAACCAGTGCCAGCTTTCAAAGTATGATTATCCATCAACCAGTCGTAGGTATAGTTATACCAGTCTCGGATGGAATCAATGGCAGCCTGCATTTCAGGAGAAAGTTCCTTATAATTGATACGTCCAGGCACTACCCTCTCTTTTACGAGTTTCAAAACATGCTTACTGAGGATGTCTGTTCCATCACATGGTACAAAACCTTCCTCGCCCTGGTGATTGGCATTAATTGCCTGAGCCATTTTGCTTGCCACCTCGCTCACAGCCTTAGGATCATCGTATACCTCTATCTCCTTGCCTTTTTTAATCTCTGTATGCTTCTTTGCTGTCTCGGTAATCAAGTCTGTCACGTATGGCTGGATAGCCTCAACATCAGCTGGCTGAATATGGATATGTCCCTTATCAAAGACACCAGTGGCATTTAAGTTCTGAGCCATGTCACGCAAACGTCTAGGAGCCTCTATTATATAAGGTATAGTCTCGGCAAGTTTTTCTGCCCTGTTTTTCTTTCCCTTGTAATCAGAAAGCAACTTGTCAAAAACACCGCTATCAGCCATCTTCTCGATTCTGTTCTTCACATCATTGATATAGATGGCATCATCAGCACTAGCCTCTTCCATGTTCTTTCTACGACGGATAACGGCATGCTTAACGGTCTTTGCTGCACCTTCCTTGCTCACGTCAGTACTGGTCACTTCTGCCAAATCCTGCATCACTTGCAGCTCCAGTGCATCAGCCTTCGGATTGGTCTCTGCTGGGTAAATCTTACCCTCATACAAGTCCAGATCGGCTTGTTGCTGCTCCAGCAAATCATGTTTGGCCAGCCAGTCCTCATACTTGCGTTTCACCTCTTCCTGCTTCTTCTTTTCGAAGGCAAACATATCTGGCAAAGGGTCTTCCTGGTCCTTCATGGCTGCCTGCCATTTCTCATATTCATGAATACGATTCATGTAGGCATCATCCTCTTCATTTTCCATTCGGATAGGCATACCAGTAGGTTCCTCGCCAATAAGGTGGTGGCGTTCACGCCAGTCTTTATTGAGCTGTGCCCATTCCTTCTTGCCTGCTTCATCCTTATCAATGTCGTAGAACATTGGAGGCTCTGGGTTCTCTTTATCTTCGCGTGCATTCTGCCATTTACGCCACTCCTGTACACGTTTCATGTGCTGAATAGTGCTTTCGCCCTTCTTCTGTCTCGGCTTGCCCTTACCAGCACCATCAGATAGCGCATCCTTGATTTCAGCATTGCTAGCCTGCTTCATCATGGCTTCCTGCTTCTCCTGAGGCATTTCGTCCCAAACGTGCAGAGCCTTGCCAGCCTTCATCAAGTAGTATCTCAAATCCTTATCATTGAGAAGTCCCGGCACACGAACCCCCAGCTTCTTAAGCACCTTGATAAGATAATGCTTAATCTTGGTCCAAAGAGAAAAATCCTCAGCAGTCTTAGGACCCTCCTCGGCAAGATGAGCGATATACTCCTGCGTTCCCACATTCATGCGGTCAGGGTTCTTCCAGTCCGGATCATATTTGTTGGCAATATCCAAAATCTTACCGCGAGTGCTTGCTGCGACAGAATTATAAACGAAATTAGCGAACTTTCTCACGCCATCTTCGCCACCAAGAAGTACTTCCATACCCTCATGACCTATCTTTTCATGAAGCACTGTTCTCTCTGCCTCGTTGGCATCAGCACAGTTAGGCAGATAAACATGCACTGTGTGCGTAGTTGGATCATACCATCCGGTAGCCCCATTCTTCACATCACTCAGATAAGCATCTGGAACCTCATCAACAGAGGTGTAGACCGTAGCCTCAGCACCACCCAGTTTGTTGGCAGTGTTCACTACCCGGTCACTCACTTGTTTCTGCTTGTCAGCATCCCAGTTATTCTTAAATATAGAGCTGCCAAGTCTAGCCAGCACATTTCTGCCGGATAAGTCATCCTTATTCAGCAGAGGAGCAATCACGCCCTTGGTCAACTGCACCGGAATACCATTGCCAATGATGGTATGCGCCAAAGATTCCGTCTTAGGCAACAGATAGTCATCGCCCAGTCCGGTTATTCTAGCCAACACCCTGCCATCAGCTCGCAACACCTTGCCACCCGGCATGATAATCACGTCTCCGCTCTTGGTTCTCAGCGTAGGCAGAATCTCATCCCCATAGGCATGAGGAATCTTTCCGTCTGCATAGGCACTGCCCATCACGTAAAGAGGCTTCTCCACCTTCTGCCAGTCTATACCGTCAACTTTCAGTCTGGCATCCATCCATGGTGCCACACCGCTTTTCTTCTCCGTCAGGGTAGGAAGAATATCCTCCACAGCCTCTAGCCATCCACCCTTGCGTGGTTGCTTCTTAGGCTTCTCAGGCAGTTCTCCGTCCTTCACGGCTCTAACAATCAGTCGCTCCCTGCTGGTATAGCCACCATAGTCAGCAGCATTATACACGTCAGCATCCCATTTGTAGCCATTCTTGTCAAGTGCCTGTGTGATAATCTTCATCGCCTCAGAGTCCTTGTAACCCTTCACGTTCTCGATAGTCACCACTCGCGGTTTCACAGCATCAATGAAGTCGGCAGTACTCTTGGCAGTCTCCTTGTCAAGCTCCACCTCGCCCCCATTGCTCTTTGCCTGAGAGTAGTTCTTGCATACAGGCGAAGCATGGAAATACTCCACCTCTCCATCAATATGCTTCACCAGTTCCTTAGGGTCCACATCCCTCACGTCAGCCGTAACAATATGCTGTCCGAAGTTGTTGCGATACACACCGCTTATCTTCCGGTCATACTCCACAGCCACCACTGGGTCGATAATGCCCTTCAATCCCTCTTCAACCAGTCCACCACCACTAAAGTAGGTTCCAGCCTTCATCAGGGAATCAGGGTGCTTCTTCAACTTCTGCTCCAAGATAGGAGATTGCGCATTTTTACCGTACAACTTGGAATAATGCACACCATCATTCTCTCCTCCTACGATTCTTCCTCTGTTATCAGTCTCCACAAACGGCACACCTCGCTTCTCCAACTCTTTTCTCAGACTTGGAGTAACCACATTGGTAGGCATGGTGATATTCTTGCCCTTGAACATATCATTAACAATAACATCAGCCACCTCGCTATCAGGCACAATACGCACAGGCTTATCCCAACGAGAAAGCACCACTTTGCGTTTGCCTGTCAGCTGTCCTTGGATGATACCAGCCTTCCACTCTACTTCACCCACGGCATCCTTGGCTTTATCAGCCTTGTAGCCACTGGTTAACTCGCTCTTTGGCACCTCAACCTCTACGGTTACGATGTTAGGGCGATTCTGAGCCTCGCTAAACTGGTCATTCAGTGGAGTGCGAGAAGTATGAAGGTAAGGATTGTAAGCAGCCTTAAGCGATTTACCATTACCCTTGTTTAGGGTAAACATACCCTTATCATCAGCAAGTTCTGGTCGCTCATCTGCCTGTTCCCACTTACCGAGTTCGATAGGTTCCACAAACTTGCCCTTCACCTTTGCAGCCATCGGTGGATAGAGTTTTCCATCCTCGCCTACCTGCATGGCACGATAAACCTTCACCGTGTCTTCTTTATCCAGCTTCTTGATGGTCTCAGGGTCTTTCACGATGCTATAGCTAGCATCATTCCCATTCATCACAATCTGCTCGTCACGGTTCACGTCCTCCGTCTCGGAAGCCAATGAGTTTCTGCGCTCCTCATCAGTCATACCCATACGAGCCTCAACATTTCTCGCCTCAGCCTCACCTGCAAGCGACTTGTAACTATTATAATCATCGTTCCTCTGGTAGGCATGATAAAGACCTCTGTTCTTCTCTACGAGAGCCTTAGCCTCATCTTCCTTGCCTTCGGCTCGTAACTGCCTAATCTGCTTGGTTACCTCGTTAAATTTCTTCTTAACCTCACCTCTAACCAACCTAGGACTACCACCCTTTGCAAAGCCCTCTATATGCTGGATAGCATGCTGAATCTCATGATTCAATATACTATTCATATATTTCAGCTCATCAGCATGAATGGTAATGGTGTTTGTCTTTGCATTATATTCACCATTTGAAGGCATATCGTTCATAATGGCATCCGTATCAATACGTACATCCTTCAACTGAGGATAAGCCTCAAAGAGTCCAGGAGCATCTATAGCATCAGCAAGTTTGCCACCATTCCAAAGCATATCGTCATCAAAACGCTTAACAATATTACCACCGCCAATATCCTTCATATCCTTTATCTTGGCATCAGGCATTTCGTATCTCCACTTGCCATCAGCACCACGTTCCCATCCGGTAGCCAGTTTGATAGCCTTGGCATCCTTCTTCGCCTCTTCCATCTGCTTAGCCACATCCAGATTATCCATGCGGATAGTTTGCTCATCAGCCTTATCAGCCTCAGCTGCACCCTTCTCACCAGCAAACATGAAGCGAATATCGCTCTTTCGAGAATTGAAACGCTTAGAAGGAGGAATAACGTCACCCTCATCATCATAGGTAACAAGGTCGTTCAACTTTCTATTATTCTTGGCATTCTTGTATTTATACTCCTTGCCATCATCAAAGCCAAACTCATTTGCGTCATTACCATCCCACCACAGTTGAGTAGCCGGAACTTCGTCTTCAATGATACGATATTTGCCTTCCAGTCGGTTCGTTCCGTGCATTTCGGCATATTTCTTAGAAGGAGTAACCCAGTCACCATTACGCAACTTTCCTTCCTTCACAGAAGTTGGAACTGCACGATAAACCTTTACCTTAACATCCTTCTCGCCATTCTTAATGGCATCAATAGCCGTATTGATGGCTTTCACAGATTCCAATCCATGAGGAGTGTTCTGCGAATAACGCTCAGGGTGAGAGAAGTAATCATCAGGCTGAGGAGTGTACCCCAAAGCCATATCCTCCAGGTTTACATCTGAGCCACTGGATTCCCAATCGTCACGTCTCGCCTTGTCGCTTTCATATCCAGGGTTTCCCGGTGCAGCCCATGCACCTACGCCCTGATATGCGCTTTCGGTATCGTCATATCCCTTGCGTCTGGCAGCCTCATCAAGCATTTCCCTGGCTGTAGCATCATCACCCTTAGCAAGAGCATCCATATACTGCTTGTCAAGTTGATCATCAGGAATCAGAGAAAGTTCCTCCAAGTGCTTTTGTCGCTTGGCTTCCTCTTCTTCTGCTCTCTTTCTTGCAGCTTCCATGGCGTTACGCTGCGCCTCCATCTGCTGCTTACGCTCCTCTATCATGGCATCAACGTCACCGAAGTTCTCCTTCAAGGCTTCATTTACAGGCACGGTGTACTTAAGAAGTTCCTTGAAAGAGGAAATCTTATCTTCATTTGCCTGCAACAAATGGCGTTTGATGTTTGCTCTGGCACGTGCAGCCTCAGCAGTAGAACCCTTCTTAACACCATTGGCGTACATCGCCACATCAGCCTCATCTACACCAAATTGCTGAGAAACAGCCTTTATTTTATCCTCCACAGATAAATTTTCATCATTTTCCTTGGCGGTTTCAGAATTATTATCTACCTTTGCATCCATAAAAGCATTTCCATCATTGTTATGTGCTCCTTCGGGAGTGTTTGTGGAGTTTTCAACTACCCTAGACGTCTCTGATGGATTTGCTTTTTTATTTGAATAGAAATCATTAAAAAATTCCTTGTTATTCTTTGGTTCTGTTACTACAGTGTATTTTACTTGTGAAGTTGGATCTACATAAACATAGGCAACTCTGCCATTATCGCTTACTTTGCGTTCACCTTCTTTTAATACTGTAGGAATCAGCAACAAATCATCAACATTTAAAGAATTAGCTTTTACACCATAATGACGGAATACGCTATGCTTTGTTCCTGCATGATTATCATTTCCTTGGCGCATGATGATTTTATTGCTTCCATCTTCACGCTCCACGGTTAATGATACATTATCCTTTTTCCCAGAATAAACATCAGCAACTGCCTGTTGAGCCTCATCAAGTTCTCTACCTTCTAGTTGTGTAGAAATGTCCTTCATACGTTTCTTAGTAGTAGAACCCATAAACTTGATGTCATCAGCATTCTCTGCCTCATGAAGTTTAGTTCGTGGATCCACCCCATTCGCCAGGTCTCTCAACACAAGATTACGAATATCCTCCAAGGTCATTTTCTTTATGTCCTCAGGCTTCCACTTCGTAAATGTATCAAGAGTCCAATACCAGAACTTCTTCAGCCACTCCTTCAACTTATTGATAACACTCAGCTCCTTTGCTGTATCAAGCGGATTCTCCTTGATAGCATCCTTAGCCATCTGTTCCAGGATGGCAGCTCCGTCCTCACCGGTCAAACGAGCAAAAGCCTCATCGCAAATCTGCTCATCTGTCAGATGATTATAGTTAGGATCCTGCTTCAAATCGGCAAATAGCTGGGTCTGCATGATGAGTTTATCACCATGCTCTATAAGTTCCGGATTCATGTTTTTGGCAGCAGTACGCCAAAGATGTTGATACTCATGAATAGGAGTGTTGGGATTCAGATGCTCTTGATTCAGCACAATCTGCTTGCCATCAGTGTAGCCGTAAACTACACCTTTACCCTGCGCAAACTTGGTATGATCAACAATCTGGGCATTGTTCTCGTCAAAGACCACATAGTTATAATCACCTTCCTTGGCACCACCATGAATCATGCCAGCAGGGTACTTGATGCCGACAAAGCCTATTTCGCCCAAAGCCCTTGATGCTAATTCTGCACCATACGAAGGTCTTTCACGGTCAAAGAAGTCTTCCAAAGCATGATAAAGTTCTTCACCTTTCAATGTAGGAAGTTTCTGCATGCCATTCTCTGGCGATTCAAGTTTCATTTGGGTGATACGCTCAATCCTATCTATATCATATCTCGCTCCACCATCTTTGAAATACTCGTTTTCACTGAAACCGTTGTGGGTTATTTCCCAAAGTCTATACCATTTTTCCAATGGAAAATTCTGAGATTCGTTCCATCCAAGATAGTTGCTGCCATTATCATCAGGAATATCCACATCATATCGATATGCTCTATTACTTGGTATAGCTATGCTATCATCGTCCTTTGCAAGAATTTCGTTTAGTTCTTGCAGATAATCTGTATCAGGGAATTTTCCTATAACATCTTTCAAATCTTTACGTGCATTCTCCAAGCCCTTTGCCACATCTTGATGCTTATACATATAATGTCTCAGCATATCCTGTGCCTCTTTTGACATACTTTGTGGATTTACAAATTCAAAGCCAAATATTGCCTTCTTATCCTTAGCTCTCTGTGCATAATCTGTGCCTATCTCCTTAGAGTTCGTAACATACACACCATGTCCGAACGTCTCGCTTCCTTCGCCCTCCAAGGCATGAGATAAATCGAACTTGTCAAACTTAGCACCAGTACCATGGTAAGTACGCAAGAATCTTACTCCCGGCTCAGCAACAGCCTTCAACTGATTATCTAACTCAACATACTTATGGAACAAGTCATCAAGTGTATCTTGATACTTTTCAAAGGATTTATCCCTGTAGTCAGTCCAAACATCATCTGGAATATCGTTCTCAGAAGATAAGCCATGCTGATCCATATAGTCCTGCATTAACTGATTTTGATACTCTGCGCGTTCTTTCTTCTTGGCATTATAGGAATCCTCGGTTTCTTTAATCTGCTTCTCTAACTCGATTCTCTTATTGAGCAGAGATTCTGCCTTATAAGGGTCAAACTCACTAGGAACATCACCCTTAATGTCCTTGATTTGTTCCTCAAATGGCTTATTGAGATTAAATGCCTTGTAGTTTCCTATCTTCCAGGCATTGGTATAGTACTTGCGCCACTTCTCAGCTAAGTCCTTCTTCTCAAAGTACTGAGGAGGTTGGTTCGGATTATCCATATTAACGATGGCATACTGCTTAAATTTGTCCGGTCTGTTTTTAGCAGCCCAGTCATAAGCAGCCTTGGCCGCCTCCTTCTGCTCAGGAGTCTTGATATAGAAGCGAAGACGAGGATCATTCAAAAGCATTTCTACTGCCAGGTTATCCTGCGCCTCAGCTACCTTCTCCATATCCTCATTGCTAACAACCTTCACAGGGATGCCAGCCTTCTTAAGCATAGTAGATACAGCATCATAAGCCACCTTCTGCGCCTCCGTCATTTCCGAAGGCTTCACCTCCTTCACATCGCGGTCAAATTTCGCCTGTTCCTTCTGTACCATAGCATACTCCGCAAAAGGCTTAGTCTTGCGGTCAGAAGACTCCAGCCACTTGTCAAAGGTAGCCTTAGGCACAGAAGTAACCTTACCAAGTCCCTTCCAGCCCTTGGAGTAGTTGGCAAGATAAGCCTCTGTAGCAGCCTCCTCAGAAGGATAGCCATACATTACCTTATGCTCGTCAAACTCACCTGTCTCTGTGTTCACCTGATCAACAACATAAACGTTACCATCAAAAGTATCAAGGTCTGCAGCATCATTGATGAACATATCAATATGGTCACCATCAACGCCAATTTTACCAAGAATATAGCCATAAGTATCGTGCATGGTCACGCTCCAAGGCAAGCCCTGCTCGTCCTTACCGCTTCGAGCCACGCCCTTTGGTGTTTCTACGGTATAATCGTAGCCACCAAAGGACAAATGACCCTTTTTGTAGTTGCCTGCCTTCTTCTGAGCCTCTGTTGGTTCGGTCTCAGTTTCGGCAATGGCACTCTTTAAACGTTCTCCGAAGGATGTTTCTTGCGGTAGATGTGAGCCTCGAACAGCTGAGCCTTTGCCACGTTCCAGGCTGCCAGTCTCTTGTCGCCCTTTGCGTCCGCTATCAGAGCCCTCTCCAATCTCGGACTCAGAAGATGCTTCTCCGTTACCAACTTCTTCGCCTTGGCTATTTCCTTCATCAACTCCTCTCCGTGAAGAGTCGCTACCCAGGCTACTGCCTCCTCCATATCCTTTATCATTGCTTCTGTCATCATAATCAGCTAATTCTGGTAAAATTGATTTGACATATTGTTTGTACTCTCGTTCACGATCCTCAATCTCCATCATGCGGTCATATTCCAACCCATAAATGTGATCAAGTTCGCTTTCAGACGGCAAAGATAACTCTTTTTCGTGAATAAACGAATTATATTTCTCAATTTCTGCCTGTCTTTCGATAATTTCTCGCTCTTTCTGTGCTTCGTAATACTCTTCCTCGCTTGAAAGTTCATCTTCTGCAGCAGCTATACGGTTCATTAGAGCCACATTTCTCATTTCCTTCACGCTGTCATAAGACTTGAACATATCAAGAAGGGCATTACGAACATCTTGATCGGTATATCCCATATCCTGCAAGTTTACAGGAAGGTCATTATATACCTTTACGGCAAATTCGTTAACCGACATACCGGTTCCTTTCTTTGCAATAAGATAATTGAACTTATTAGAATCATACCCCTTGCCAATACCAAACTTAAAATTGCTCTTGCCCAACTCATATTGAAGAGATTCTGGATTCAAGCTATGAGGAAGCAAAGACTCTGATACAGCCTCTTCGAGAGTCTGAGGAGTTAAGTCCATCACATCAACGGAAGCATCCTTATATATTTCATGGATAGCTTTCATATCGTTCTTCTTCAGCGCATCAGTCACCAATGCCTTACGCTGCTCAGAAGGAGTCATACCCAGTTCTTCCATTTCCTTCTGGCTAACTTCTGTTTTATAAAGTTTGCTGAGTTTATTAGCTTGTGCCTTCAAACCCTTTGCTGCAACCGACAAATTAGTCTGCAGGGCCTCCAGTTGAGTCTTTGTAGTATTCAATTCCATAAGTTGGCTAGGGTCCAGTTCTGTTTCACCATTGATATACTGATCCAGCATATCATTCACACCATTTATCTTGCGCTCCACATCCTCCTGGGTATGATAGAGGTCTTTGCGCTGAGAAGTAATATAGTCGGTAGCCTCATCCATAGTTGGATATTGCTTCTTCAATTCTTCATCTTCAAGTACGAGCACATGGAAATCATCAGATGGCACGATGGCTGATTCATCAACACCAGCCTTCTCTACCTCAGCCTTGCGCTCCTCCTTCATAGCTTTCACCTCATCGGGAGTCATCACACTGTTGCGGATAGTATTCCAGTTTTTGAAACGAGCATCAAGATCAGCAATCTGCTCATTAACCAGACTCAACTCATCCTCCACCTTCTTAGCTTTTTCCGGGTCAAGATCGGCATTGGTATCATTCCAGTTCTGATATTCAATAGCAGCCCTTCTCTTGTTGGCAAGTTGCGTTTTGATGTCATCACGGCTGCCATTAACCAGATTCAAAAGTTTGCCATGGTCTTCCCCAAACTGCTCCTGAAGATACTCAGCAGCCACTTTTGGATCTGTATCCTTAGAAGAATAGTCCGGCTGGCCCTCGCTCAGTCCCACTATGCCATTAGCATAACGCTGCTTCTTATCAGCCTCAGCCTGAGAAGCTGCTTCCTGTTCACGTTCATCATCCTCGGCATCCAAATGCTCATTGATTGTGTTGTCGAGCGCATTCTTGCGCCATGCTGCAAACTCTTCTTTAGATAGGGGAAGATAATCTTTGCCATCAGTAAGTACAATCTTTCCGTCCTTGCTATATCCGGCAAAGGTCATGTTGATATTAGCATCACCCTCCTCCATGGCAACTGTTACCTGATCATTCGGCTTCAAGCCACTACCATCAAACTGACTGATAAACTGCTGCGCTCTTGCATCCTTCTGCTGAGCCACCGCATTTTCGATGTATTCATCAAGAGAAACAGGAGTGCCCACCTCTTTTATCTCGGCATTAGATACCTGCTTAATCATAGGCTGTCCCTGCTCATCAGGAACGACAACAAAGGCTCCACCATATTCGTTAGCCTTCTTCAGGAGCACCTGTTTTCCACTATCCAAAGTAGCTGGCACGATGTTTCCGTCTTCCGTCTGGTATGGCCAGAGCTGCTGCTTCAACGCCTCACCATAGCCATCATCAGCATGCTGCAGAGCATCAATAGCACCCTTCTTGGCATCCATTGCCTCTACATACTTACTGATAGCCTCTTTCTGTGCCGGGGTCAGACTGGCACGCTGAGCCACAAACTGCTCCATATCTCTACCCTCATTATAGGCATTGGCTACAATATCAGGCATCTTCTCGTTATCAGCAAACGCTCGCTTCAAACGTCCTGTAGCTAAATCACTATTATAGTCGATAGCCTGCAAAGCCTCAGAATCCCCATTCTTATAGGCATTCTGTCCCATAACAAAAGCATCAGAGCTTGCAACCTTAGGCTCATTTCCTGCACCCTCAGCAGCAGAGTTTGCAGGGTTTGCAGCAACTTCTGCATCACTCGGAGTTGGTACGGAGTTGGTACGGTCTTGATATGGAGCAGGTTCCTCTGAAACTGGAGGCTTCTGACCACCAGCAGAACCCTCTACAGAAGCAGATCCCTCAACAGGAGTAGCTGGTTTTGCGCCATCAACATCGCCCTGCTCTATACGTTTTTTATCATCCTCTATCTGCTTCATTTCACGTTTCAGTTCAATGGAATTGTAAAGTTCCTTAAGATAAGACTCAACCAAAGGTGCATATTTCTTATCTTTCGACTCCAAAGCCTTACGAAGTGTACCGCGCGCCACGCCATGGGAATCCTCAAAGGTATTGACGAACTCCCTCATCACAGAACTGTTCTCCAAAGCACTGTCATAATAATGACGGTAGGCGTTAACCTGCTTCTGCTCCTCGTCAGTAAGGATAATACCCTTCTGCTGCTTATCCATGATCTCCTTGATGGCACCAGCATTCTGATGAAGGTAAACCGCTGCCTTATCCTCATCTGTTAATTTCTCACCCATATTATATTTCTGGGCTGCCTTGTTGTATAAGCCATCAAGATGCTCCTGCGTAAACTCATTGTGGAACTCACCTTCCAGCACAGAAGCCAAACCAAGAGTCTTCTCATACTCCAGTTTCTTATCTGCTTTCTGAGCCTCATCAAGAGAAGAATACTCCTTTCTGTCAACAACACCGCCATCCTTGTTCAAAGTTTCGAGATAAACCTTGCCACCATTATCCATTGGTTGCACGATGATGGAATCTACAATAGGCGAGAAAGAAGAAGGTCGTTTGCCTTCTACAACTGCCATCATCTTAGCCTTCAACACCTCCGGCACGCTCTTGTCGTTCATCAGGTCCATATACTTCTGGGTAAGTTGCCCATCAAGTCGCTGAGCATTCTCACCAACCACAGCATACTCCCCGATGCCCATTTTCTCAAAAGCATCACGAAGACCATCATAGCCGAATCTCTTCAACTCGGCAATATCCTGATCAGTGAAGTCAAACTTCTTGTTAAACTCCCTTGCGTCCTTGAATCGAGCATACTTGCCCACCATGCCCGGCAAGCCGATAGCAGTAAGGTTCGCCATGCTCTCCAAGAAACTCTCGGCAGCATCCTTGCCTGTAGGCTTAAAGTTAGGGTCATGCGCCATGCGCTCCAGTATCTGCTGCCCGGTCATAATGCTCGAATCAGCAACCTTACCACCAATATCTGCCAGAATATTGGTAGCTAAGCCTCTGCCCTTACCTACCATGTTAGCGATTGTTCCACCCTGCATGATAGCACCTACGGCACTCTGTTTAGCCACTTCGCCCAAAGTGTTGGCAATAACCTTACCCACGGAAGGATTGTAAATCTTGCCATTCTCATCGAACTGACCTGTACGATAAATCTCATCAATAGGCTTCGAGATTGCAGACTGACCACCAAAGGTAACAGCACCATGCGCGGCTCCACTCTTCAAAGCCGCGGCCTTACTTTTACCGATAAGCACCTTGGCAGCTCGCTCAGCCATCTTGCGCTCCATACCCTTAGCCATGAGGTCACCAGCCAGTTTACCCTCTGCCTTGGCTACCATGCTCTTAGTCAACTTGCCACCTGCGGCTCCCGGCAGCCAATAACTCCAGGCATCACCTGCAAAGGTTAGCGCACCACTAGCCACGTTCTCCCAGAAGCCAGGCTGATACTGCTGATTGGCAATATCCTCCAGCCAGTTCTGGTAGTCCGTCTGAACAACCTTGCGAGTAATCTTACCCACAATAGTGTTACCCAAACCAGTCTTCATGATGTACTCAGCACTACCCTTAGGCATCATACCCTTAATCTCTAGCTGGTCGAGTTCATTCTTAAGAACAGAATTAATCATCGGCTTGAACTGCTTAGGATCACTACTCTGAGTGCCATTCAAGCCATATCGCTGCATCACCTTAAATGCCGCATTGCTCATATCATTCAGGAACTCTGGATTCCGGTAGAGCCTGCCAAACTTCTTCTGCAAACTAGAAAGCACCTTTGCAGGATCCTTGGCCTCGTTTGCCTCATACTGAGCACCAAGTGCTGTACCTAGACGAAGATTAGCCGGAATAAACTGGCTTCCTTCCATACCTTCGTTGAATGCCTTGCTACCTGCCTCCTGAGCCTTATTATACTCTTCCACTACAGATGGATTCACATACTTACTGATAACGCTAGAAAGCGCATCATTGATGTCCTGATTCATCAGTCTGTCCTGTACATTCTCATCATGCGAATAGAGGCGTGTAGCAATACCCTCAGCGATGTCACGATATTTCGGACCATACTTGTTAACCAAACTCTGTACCATAGCTGGCTTCAAGAACAGTCCCACATAGTCATCATAGCTGATACCCATGTTATATGCCTCCTGCTTCAACTTATCCTGCACGCCATGGCTATACCATTGCGCTTCAATACTCTTCTCAGCATCCTGCACAGTATCATCAGGCAAAGAAGATACCACCTGGTTGGTAACGTCCATAGCCGAACGGTTGGCATATCTGCCCAGAGCAGACTTCACTATGCTCACTGCCTCCTCATTGCTATTGGCAGTGCCATCAGCCAACAAGTCGGCAACCAAATTCTCAAAGTAAGTACTCTGCTTATCCGGTCTCTGCTTCCAGTTCTCCAGATAGTTGGCAAGTTTAGCATCCATCAACCCCTCATTATTCACCACACCGGTTGGAGTCGTAACAGGAGCCGCCTCTTTAGATTCAGGAGAAACCGCATTAGCTGATGATGAAGAAGAAGCTTCTTCCTTCACAGGCATTTCCTCACCTTTTACAACAGGCTGAGGAATCTCTGGTGATGGCTGATATGTTCCGTTGCTCGTCTGAGCACCAGTAGGAATCATATCCAAAACTTTTGCTATAAGCCCAGGATCCTTGTCTGTTGTTTCCTGCTTCTTTGCTGGTTGAGCCACCTGCGGCTTAGTTTCAGTAGAAGCCTTCTGCTCTACACTCTGAGTCGTAGCAGAAGCATCTACCTGCTTACCACCACCAGAAGTAGATGGAGCTGGCTCCAGCACCATCTTATCAAAGTCAGCCTGTGTTCCCACATCATACCCCATGTTCTTGGCCTCATTGTAGTACCAGTTACGATCTTCCTCGTTGTTCAAGTCCTTTTTGAAGTCATCATAGCTACCTACTTCATAGCCATTGTTCTTGAACTCATTATAAAAATATTGTCTGTCTTGCTCGTCAAACATACCTTATCTTATTTTTTTGATTAATAATCAGTTACTTTCTTCTCCTTGATGGTGGAACCTTACTGCCGCCTCTACGTGAAGGAGGTACTTTACGGCCACCCCTACCTCTACGAGAAGGAGGAGTCCGGTCTAACTTCATCTTAGCCTTTGCCCATCTAGAAGCCTGCTGACGATTTTTTTCATTCGCCCAAGTGCCACCTCTGCCATCATTACCACCGATAGCCATACCATTGTTTGTAGCCCATTCATTCACATGTTTCTTGAAAACAGGGTCGTTCACATACCTGGTGTTGAAATCATCAGCCTCCTTCTGGTTGGCATTCCTCTGATTCTGTCCCTCTGTTTGCGAATTGATATGCCTAACTTGCGCTCCCTTAACGTTAACGCTAGCATTATGATCAGCAGCTCCGGCATTGGCATTATTAGTTTGAGCATCAAGTAATTTTCCCTTCTTGCCTCTCAAAGCATCCTCAGTTTCCCTCTTTGAAACATTCAAGTCTGCACCTGTAGAATGCTGTCTTGCAGATTGAGTCACTTCTTCTACCTTTACAGGAGTGAGAGCATCCGTCTGATTCTTCTGTGAACCACGATAAGCAGCCAGTGCCTCATTTGCCTTTGCAGCAGCCTCTGCCTGCATCTGTGACTGTTTGTCTTGACGGTCCTTATAGATATTCACCATCATCTGGTTATATCCCTTGGCACGAAGAGCCTCAGTAGCCTCTCTTATCTTGCGTTGGCGATCAGTAAGTTCTTGTGCAGATTCTATCTTCTGCGATGGCGCACCTTGAACCGTACCAAAGAAATTACCCAAGTGCATCAGGAAATTGCTCCATTGCTCCATCTTGGCCTGCCTCTCCGCTTTCTTCTTCAAGGCTTCATTGGCAGCTACGGTTTTATCTCCATCACCCAGAGTATTGAGCCATGGCATGAAGACAGACCAGTTTCCATCACCATTCTTCTGGTAATCCCTCATAATGTCATAAGGCTTCATCTGCTGCAAGATAGGATTCTGTTCTATCTCGGCATAAGGTCTGCTCCAGTCTATCTTGATACCTTGGTTAGGCTCAACCTTGGTAACTTCCTCGGTTGGCTGCTGGGCAAAAGATTCCTTGCCACCATTCTTAGTAATACCGGTCGTATCTATAGCTGTACCCTTTCCTGGTTCTGTATCAGTTGTCTGAACTGATACTGCAACCTCCGGCTTCACCGCATTATCATCAGGGAAATTAGTAATAGGAGTAACGGCAGTAGCCGGGCGCTTAGGAGTTAAATCATCTAATGTAAATCCCATAACATCCTCCTTTCTTAAATAGGCAATTTACTTGCAGCTCCAGCCAATGCACCAGTGGCATCTGTAATCCCCTGTGCTGTAGAAAGAGCCTTTTCCTTCTTGGCTGCAGCAATGTAGTTAGTCATCGTGTCTATCTGCGAATCAGCAGTATTCCACACATTTTCTTTGGTCTGAGCACCTTGCACGGCCGCCTGCTGCATGATATTACCCACCTGCTCCTGGGCAGCCTGTTTACTGAGCGCAACCGCTTCATCAGAACCGCCACTAACAATATTAGTATTCTTTGCGGTCTCTATTGCATTATCCAATACCTTCTGGGCATTGGTTACGGCTACTTGATTTTCCGCAGATTGAGTAGGGTCCTGATAATACAAGTTGTCACGATGATCCTTCACCTGCTGCATGCGGTTTTGATACATCTTGATAAATTCATTATATCCTTGGTTCCTAGCTCTGGCCGCTAAGGAACCGCCTACAGCAGTGATTGCACCACCTAAAAGTCCGCCAGCTGAGCCTTTAAGCCCTTTGGCAATTTTTCCAATTAATCCCATAAAATTCGAATTTTAATGTTTAAACTGTTCAAAAGTAATGCGTTTTTCTTACCTATCTGTGATAAGTTCCGCAACTTGAACACCAAGTTTCGTAATTTTTTCCTATATTTGCACCCGAAAACTATCAGTAAACATTAAAAATCAATAGAATATGGCAGTAAAACAAGACAATAATAATGAGCCGAAGCCAAAGAGGAAGAAGACTGGCGGACGTAAGGCTGGCACACCTAATAAGGTTACCAAAAGTGTTCGTGAAAGTCTACGTGATGCCCTTACTGGCTACATCAATGGTATCAATGAGAAGAACTATTCTCTTTTCACGGATCTCATGCAGATTCAAGAGCCTGCCGGACGTCTGGCGATGGTGGCAAAGTTCCTTCCATACGTGGCTCCTAAACTCCAGTCTGTATCGTTCAATAATGATGAATCCAGAAACTTATCTGTGGAGGAATCTTTCATGCAGTTGGAAGAGAAATTTGAGAAACAAGAAACCACTATCAACATCAAAAATCTCAAAATTGTTAATAATGGCTAATTATAAAAAATGGGTAGCCCTCTCTAAATTTTCTTCAACTTTAGAGAAGACTACCCTTGACTTGGTTATCGAGCAAAAACGCTCTATTTTAACTTATATTGGGTCAATTTTAATTTGTATTAACACAAAATAGCTATTTTATGTCCCTGACTCGTTCAAAGTACTTCGTCTGGTCCTTGGTGATATTCTTCACCTTGATCTGTATCGTGCAGTTCTTAGGCACAGTATCATTTATGCTGGCCATGAGCTGTTCTATTATCTCATCTGTGTTCCGATAGCCCTGGCCATCCACATGAGCCACAACCTCACCCATAAAGTAGGCATCAGCAGACAACTCAAATGTTTCCTCTACCTTATCAAATACAGGCAGATGATGCTCCTCCAGGCGTTTGCTTTTGTCATTAGTGAAAAATATCTTCTCCACTACCTTCTCATTTAATTCCCATGCTCTGGAGAAATCAGGTTTCACATAGCCCATTGTAATCTTGTGGGTACTTATATGGTTCATAGCAAAGCCTATCTCTTCATAATTGGCACCTATATCATTCTGTGCGATAGTGGCCCAAGTATGACGAAAAGTATAAGGGCTATAGTACCCCTCTTCCATATTCAAGTGTTCCTTGCATATCTTACGCAAGAAGAAGTCCAGATTCGTGTCCATAGAGTGAGAACTGGCATACTTATTATGAAATGTAAAAAGATATGGATCATCTTTTGAGGCTAGATATTTCTCTATCGTTGGCAACAGCATATCAGGAACCTTCATTTCTATGTATGCTTTGTCGGCTCTCTTAGTCCTAGTTTTCTTACGCTCATAATGCAAGATGCCATCATAATAATCTGTCTTCTGCATTTTATATAAGTCAGCTACATTGATTCCGGCTAGGCACAATATCATTTTGCAGACATCTAGTGTAAATTGCAAATTCCCATTCTCAGTAAAAATGCCAAACAACTGCCGACATTCTTCCATGGTAATAGCTTTCTTCTTAGCTATATCCTTCTTAGCTATAATGACTCTTTCCCAAGGGTTGTTTTTTATCAGTATCTGGTCTGAATCATAGTCATTATATCGTTTCAAAGCCTCCTTGAATATTTTCTTAATAAATATCGGATAGGTGCTCTTACATGAGCGATAGCCAGAAAGACTATCCAACCATGAGTTTATAAAAGGAACAGTTAGCTGGGAAAAGAGAATTTTTTGACTTCCTGCAAACTTTTCCAAACTTTGCAATGAGTTAGCATAAGTCCTTATTGTACCTTCTTGCAGCTCATCGTATAATGAATTAATATAACTCCGAGCAAAGTCCGAAAAACTCAGTTCCTGATCTGACTTCAAAAGATAGTCTCTTACCTGTATTACTGTCCAATCTTTACTATCAACCTTGTTTAGCTTTTCTACCCATTTGTTGATGGTAGCCATACATGACTCCAGCACGAAAGAATCTTTCACCTCTTTCGTGCCCTTTACTACGCCCTTATCGTTTACCACTTTGTCGGTCTTTACATGAGTTTTCTTCCGATTTTGAGTAATACGGATGAAAACTGAATAAAACCCATCAGAACGTTTGTCAAATACTACTACTTTAAATGTTGCCATACTTCACTTTTTTACTAGAACCATACTAGAACATTCCATTATATTTGGCACGTTCAATGTGCCAAATAAACAGAAATTTATGTTCGTATAACCGCATAAACAAAGCTATTTTACGTAAACAACTGAATATCAGAGATATGCAATTATATCTAAGATAAGATCATCTTCATTTTCATTTTCGTTTCTTTTTATATTAAAGTTACTATTATTTCGAAACTTCTTCCAGTTCTTCCGAAAGGAGCATCCAGCGCTCGTTCTCCTCATCGAGACCCTTCATGAGTTCGGTGTATTCGGTCACGAGTTCCATGTTGGTTGCATTTTCCGGTTTCATCAGGAGTTCATCAATCTCCTTCTTTCTCGCTTCCAGCTTCTCAATCTTCGCCTCACATTCCTTTACGGCTTTCTCAGCCTTGCGAATCTTCTTCTGTTGTTCCTTATGTTCAGCGTAGCTCTGCTTGCCGGATGTGGCAGAGGCAAGGCTGTCGGCTGTAGAACCTGATGCGACAGAAGAGCCGGAAGTATTGGCTGAAGGCGAACCGGCAGAAGCCATGCTCTGGTTGGCAAGAGCCTGATTAATGTTCTCGGCATTATGGGCACGGAGATAATCGTAAATACCACCGAGATGCTCACGAACCTTGCCGCCGCCAAACTCATAGACCTTATCTACCAGACCATCGAGGAATTCACGGTCGTGGCTCACGATGATGGCTGTTCCATCGAAAGCCTTGATGGCTTCTTTCAGCACATCCTTCGACTGCATGTCGAGGTGATTGGTAGGCTCATCGAGAATGAGGAGATTCACCGGTTCGAGCAGGAGCTTGATCATCGCCAGTCGGCTGCGTTCTCCTCCACTCAGAACCTTGACAAACTTCTCAGAAGTCTCGCCGCCAAACATGAAGGCGCCCAGGAGATCGTTCACCTTCAGACGCATTTCGCCTGTTGCCACATTGTCGATAGTCTGGAAGATGGTAAGATTCTCATCCAAGAGCTGCGCCTGATTCTGGGCGAAATAACCAATCTGCACATTATGACCAATCTTGAGAGTTCCGGTGAAAGGAATCTCACCCATGATACATTTTACCAGAGTAGACTTACCCTCACCGTTCTTACCGACGAAAGCCACCTTCTCGCCACGCTTGATGGTAAAGGTAACATGGTCGAAGACGGTGTGTGCGCCGTAATCCTTGCGCACCTCATCGCAGATGATAGGATAATCGCCACTTCTGAGACAAGGAGGGAATTTGAGGTGCATCTGCTTGTTGTCAACCTCATCCACCTCGATAGGCACGATTTTCTCGAGCTGCTTGATTCTGCTCTGCACCTGAACCGCCTTGGTAGGCTTGTAGCGGAACCGCTCGATGAAATCCTTGATGTCGGCTATTTCCTTCTGCTGGTTTTCGTAAGCACGGAGCTGCTGCTCGCGGCGTTCAGCACGCAACACCACATACTCATCGTATTTCACCTTATAGTCTTCTACCCTTCCGCAAGTAATTTCGAGGGTTCGGTTAGTTACATTGTTGATGAAAGCACGGTCGTGGCTCACCAGAACCACAGCCTTGGCACTCTGCGCCAGGAACTGCTCCAACCACTGGATACTTTCAATATCAAGGTGGTTGGTAGGCTCATCGAGGAGCAGGACATCAGGCTTCTGCAACAGAATCTTGGCAAGTTCGATACGCATTCGCCAACCGCCGGAAAACTCCTTGGTAGGGCGTTCGAAATCATCGCGCGTAAAGCCAAGACCGCTCAAGGTACGCTCTATCTCAGCCTCATAGTTTTCGCCACCCATCATCATGTAGCGTTCATGTTCCTGGGTAAACTTCTCTACGAGCTGAGCATAGCTTTCGCTCTCATAGTCGGTGCGGTCGGCCATTTCCTGCTGCATCTTGTCCAGACGCGCCTTCATCTCGGTATTGTGGGCGAAAGCCTTGCGGGTTTCCTCTTTCACGGTCGTATCGTCCTGCAGTTTCATCACCTGTGGCAGATAGCCGATAGTGGTTTCGTTAGGAATAGCCACAACGCCGTCAGTAGGTTTCTGCAAACCGCAGAGAATCTTGAGCATCGTAGATTTTCCGGCACCATTCTTACCCACCAGGGCAATGCGGTCGCGGTCGTTGATGACGAAACTTACATCATGAAAGAGAGGCTTGACGCCAAACTCTACTTTCAGTCCTTCTACTGAAATCATCTATTTTAATTTATAATTTACAATTAATAATTTATAGTTTTCCTAACTCCTTTTACGGAATGAGCAGGGATGAATCTCCATAGCTCAGGAAACGGAAATCATGCGAAAGAGCATAATCGTAAACCTTCTTCCAGTCGCCCTTGAGGAAAGCACTCACCAGGAGCAGGAGTGTACTCTGAGGCTGATGGAAATTGGTGACCAGCATCTTCACAATCTTATACTGATAGCCAGGAGCAATGATAATCTGCGTGCTGGAATGGAGAGCCTCCAAGCCGTTGCGGTCCAGATAATCGATGATTGCCTGGATAGCCTGCATCGGAGTGATTCCATCTACCAGATTGCCATCTTCAGAAAGCTCGTAAGGATCCCACTGTTTTACGTGCAAATCTTCTTCATTTGCCTCAGGATGCTTCAGCAGATGAACGCCCATGTAATAGAGGCTCTCGATGGTACGGACGCTGGTGGTTCCTACGGCAATGACCCGGCACTCGTGCTTGATGAGTTTTTCCAGACTGCGGCGATGAACAACAATGTATTCCGTATGCATCTGATGACCTTCGATTTCAAGGCTCTTCACCGGTTTGAATGTGCCGGCTCCTACATGCAGGGTTACTTCTTCCCGGTCGATTCCATGCGCATCAAGATCCTTTAGAACCGCATCGGTAAAGTGAAGTCCGGCAGTTGGAGCAGCCACACTTCCCTTGATTTTAGAATAAACCGTCTGATAGGTGGTCTTGTCGCTCTCCTCAGTCTTGCGGTTGAGATATGGAGGAATAGGCAACTCGCCTACTGTTTCGAGAATCTCAGCGAAAGACACCTTGTCGTTGTCCCAATCGAAGTCAACCCAGTAGTTGGTTCCTCCGCCTTTGGCAACCATTTTCTGCGCCTCAGAACCGAGAGCATCTCCGCGTCGCATAGTGGCGTTGAGCGTAAGCTTGTGGCCCTTGATTTCGAAATCACGCTTCAGGCTTCCCTCTTTCCATTTCTTCAGATTACCGATCATGCAGAGCCAGGAACAATGTCCGGTGGTCTGGAACATGAGTTCATAATCAGTAGGTTCTGCAGGCTCCATCAAGAAAACCTCAATAAGCGCACCTGTTTCCTTGCGGAAGTGCAGACGCGCTTGTATCACCTTGGTATTGTTGAATATCATCAAGGCTCCTTGAGGGAGATATGTGGGAAGATGATGGAAAACATCATCGCTTACCTCGCCGTGCTTATAGACCAGCAGTTTGCTGTGGTCGCGCTGGGCGATAGGGAATTTTGCGATGCGCTCATCCGGTAAATCATAGTTATAATCACTAATTTTAATGTGTTTTGTATCCATTATTTATTTTACTTTTTGAACTTTCTATTTTGAACTTTTATTTCTTTACTAAAGATAAGCCATCTGACAGGTGGCATAAAACACAACCATGATAAGGGTAAATATCACTACGGTCATGATTTTATCTACATCATCATAGTCGTAACCCGTACTCGTATACTGGTTGGAAATATACTTAATCTTTGGGGAGATGCGGTAATACATCCTGATGTAGATAAGATAAACGACAACTCCTACCACAGCTCCGATAGCCAGACCGCAAAGAATGTCGACCGGATAATGAACACCCAGGTAAAGACGGGTCCAACAGTTTACGAGCGACCATAATAACAGGGTCCACGTAACCAGTTTGCTGCGGATAAGCAACGAGAAGAAGATGGCTAACGAAAGCGTATTAGCCGCATGAGCCGAACAGAAGCTGAAACTCTTGAGGCGCATATTGTCAACCACCTGAACCGTATACTTGAACATCGGGTCGCTGGAAGGTCTGTATCTTTCAGCCAGCGGTTTGATGATTCCATCCACCAGTCCATCAGCCAGAAAGATACAGAGCAATGCTCCTCCTACCACGAGCGCAATCTGGCCCATCATCTCGTTGTTTCTTATCACAACAACGAAGAGGACGATATAAAGCGGAATCCATGTCCAGCCCGATGTAAGCGCCATCGCCATCTGATCGAGCCAGACATTCTCGCTGCCGTTAAACACATGCAACAGCTGCATGTCAAAATCTTGTATCCTACTAAAATCCATTCTCTTTATTTTAATCAGATTTTATCTTAATCAGATTTCCTCAATTGCCTTGGTTTCAATCCAGCCTTCTCTGCCGTCTCCTACCTTGATTTCACGCCAGCCTTTCATCGCCTTATCGGTAATGTCAACGCGGGTTCCTTCATGCAGCAGGAAGAGGTCAACGCTCGTCTTGGCTGGAGTCTTCTTCACATTGACAGAAGGAGCGATGATGATGGCTCCCGTACGGTTAATGAGCATCTGCCGCTGCTGGTAAGCAAAGAGATTGCTCAGCAGGAAGACTGCCACGAAGAAGATTCCACCGAAGAAACCAATCTTGCGCAAAACGATATGCGAACCGAAGAGATAAACCAAGACCAGAACCAGCGCCATGATGATGGCTATGATGCCTGTCTTAGCCCAACAGTCAACACTCGTAAAATTAACCAGCGCCTTCCACCAGGTTACGAAGAACATCTCGCTTTCCGGAGTAATCTTATCGATGGTCTTGCTACGTGCAAACTGCAGGTTGAAGCTGATGTCTTCATCGCCTGGCGAGAGCAGATGGGCACGCTCATAATTGAGCACAGCCTTGGTAATATTGTCTGTACGGTAATAAGCATTGCCCAAGTTATAGTAAACTTCGGCTGAAACACCATAGTTGTTCAATATTTCCTCATAGTCGCGTATGGCCTGCTGATAGTTACCTTTCTGATATTCCGTATCAGCATTGTTCTTGGTTACAGCGCCTGCAGAAACCGAGCAGCCCAACATCACCATGATCATCATGACGAACGAATATCCGGTTGCACTCTTCTTGCGCTGCTTACGCGTTGCATTGATAGCATTTTCTATATCCATAATAGCAGTCATTGCTGATTCGAATGTACGGTTCATATTGCCGGCAGGGTCGCCCGGCGCATAGCGTTCAAACTCACATTCATCGAGCGCAGTTGTAAACTTCTCGATAGTTTTTTCCTCTACACAATGTTTTTCGAGCATAGCCTGGATGTTTTCACGTGAGAGCTTTTCGGCAGGCATGTTGAGCTTGTAGCTTACATAGCCCCACAAAGCACGGAGCACTTCATCGTAGAATTCTTCTTGCTTGCCACCGAGCATCAGCAGATGCGCCTTCTTCAGGCGCTTGGTTGCTATCTTGTTTGCCTTGTTGGAACGGATCTTTACAAGGTCGGCATTCTCGAGAGCACGGCGGCGGAAGACAATGAGCAGGGCAAAGAAGGCTGCCAATGGAACCAGCAGACTGGTCCAGTAGCCGAAGCTTCCGTAGAACATATCGTCAATATCATGGAGCTTAGACTTGCCCAGTTTCAGCGCATGAATGTCCTTATCCTTGTTGCTGAAATCTGAGGTTTCATTGTCTGAAGTTCCATCGCCCTTCTCTACGTTCAGCGTAAACGGCTGGGTCTTGATTGTCTTGTACTTGTTAGCCGAAGTATCATAATAGGTGAATTCTACCGCAGGAATGGTATAATTTCCCTGATTACGAGGCACAGCCAGGAAGTCATAAATCATATTGCCTTCTACGCCATTGGCTGTAAGGCGGGTCTTGTCTGTCACCTTCGCATCGTACTTGTCAAAATCCTTAGGGAAGGTAATGACAGGCTGCTTGAGCAACTTCAGGTTTCCGATTCCTCCTACCACTACACGAATGGTGATTGGTTCGCCAGCCTTCACTTCCTTCTTGTCGATGGAAGCAGTAATGTTGAATTTACCTACACCGCCCGAGAAGTTGGCAGGGCGCTGAGGCAATGGATCAACCTGAATTTTCACACTAGGAGCAATAATATCTTTCTTTACTTCAACATAGCCAGAACCACCATTGAAGAAAGCTTCCATCGGGTCAACGTTTCTGTTCTGCTGAACCACGATTCCCTTGAAGGTAATGGCTGGAATGGTGAGGTTTCCCGTCATCTGCGGATACATGACATACTGGCTCCATGTAACGCATCGGTAAGGTCGGCCGTTTACAGTTTCAGTATGGAAGGTCTTCTGCTGAGGCAGCGGAACTTCCTGGTTGTGGAATCCCTTCAGGTCAGGCATCTTGCCTTCCAGCTGGGTAAGGTCTACCTGCGTGTAAACCTTATAAGTAAGGAGCACCGGTTCCTGTTCATGAACACGTCGCTTGTTGGCTGTAACCTTGATGAAGAGGTCTCTGCCTGATATTCTTGATCCGGCAGTTCGCATGCGTGGTTCATTATAATCATTCTGTCCGTGCATGGAAGGAGCGCCGTTGTTGCGTGCAGCATGGCCAGAAACCGTAATCTTAACCGGATGGGAAGAGAGTTTCTTACCATTTACGATGGCATGAGAGGCACCAATGCCAAAGGTTCCGTTCTTTGCTGCGTAGAGCGTATAGGTAATGGTTACCGACGATGAAGAGGAAGTATGACCATTGATCATCTGATAACTGGACTGCGATGAGGTGTAAGGACCTGCGATTACTTCAAGTCCTTCTCCTACTCCGCCCAGGCGGAATTCCTCTACATCACGTGTATTGATGGTATAGGCCACACGGAAGTTTTCTCCCGCCGCCACGTGTGTTGGTGCCGACACACTGATATGCTGGGCTTTCAGCTGCAAACTGAAGCCCAGAAGCATTGCCCATATAATAATAAACCAACCTATATGTTTCATGTTCTAAATCTATTATGCTCGTTGTATTATTTTACTTTTACCAGTTTTTCTCATATTGCTTTCTGCGAGGCTGACTCATCGCTTTCTGCATCTTGCGCTTCGTATCCTTCTCCTGCTGGATGGCAGCGTTCAAGAGTTGTTCAGCATTATCTTTGCTCATCTTGTCCTGATTGTTCTGATTCTGCTGATTGTTCTGATTCTGGTTGTTCTTATTTTTATCGTTCTTGTTCTTGTCTTTATTCTGATCTTTGTTCTGATCCTTATTCTGCTTGTCTTTGTTCTTGTCCTTGTTTTTATTCTTGTTGTTCTTGTTCTTATCGTTCTGCTTGTTCTGCTTCTGGTTTTTGAGCAGTTTCTTGCAGAGGGCAAGATTATATCGGGTTGCATTGTCCTGCGGATTGCAGCGCAGGGCGTTCTCATAACATCCTATGGCCTGCGCATATTGCTGATGCTGCTGCATGACCACACCCATGTTGTGGTAACTTCTGGCGCGTCGCATCTTGTTCGTTTCCAGTTTCGAAGCATTCTCAAACTGTATCATCGCCATCGAATCCTTCTGCTGCATCATCAGGGCGCAACCCAGATTATAGACAGCCTGCGCATTCTTCTGGTTCTTGGAGATAGCCTTGCGATATTGCGTTTCGGCTGCAGCCCACTTCTGTTTATGATAGGCACGGTTTCCCTGGCGGATGAAGTTGCGGTCGTTCTGTGCTCCCACCTTCGCCAAGCCCAGCACCATCAGGGCAAAAACCAATATATATCTTAAATATCTCATTCCTATTATATAATAATGTATAAACGTTTATCAGAAAGGCTTCTTGATGTCTTTCTTAAAAAACTTGATGTTTCTGAGCAGAGGATTCTTTACCTCAAGCAGACAGATTTCTATGATAAGCAACAGGATGACAAGAATACCTACAGCCTGGAACTGTTCATCATAGGCGCTGTAAACCACACTCGTTACATCGCCTTTCTGCAATTTGGCAATATCATCATTCAATGCTCTTTCCGCATCGCTGGTATTATCTACATGTATGTACTGACCCTTGCCTGCCTGGGCAAGTTCCTTGCACATCTGCTCATTCAGGGCGGTCATTACGGTGTTGCCCGCATTGTCCTTCAGATAAGAGCCGTCGCCCATAGGGATTGGCGCTCCCTTGGTGTTTCCAATGCCCAGGATAAAGACATTGATTCCTTTCTTGTTGGCAGCAGCCGCTGCCTCCTGTGCGCCAGGCTCATGGTTTTCGCCATCAGTAATTACGATGATGGCTCTACCCACATTCTCCTGCTGGGTGAAACTCTTGGAAGCTAAATCGATGGCTTCGCCGATATTGGTTCCCTGGGTCTGGATAAGACCAGGGGTAATGTTCTGAAGAAACATCTTTGCCGAAACATAATCGGTGGTGATTGGCAACTGCACGAAAGCATCGCCGGCAAAGACGATGAGTCCAATCTTGTCGTTGTTAAAGTTGTCGACCAGATTTTCGATAAGCATCTTACTCTTGTCCAAACGGGATGGAACCACGTCCTGACAGAGCATGGAATTTGAAATATCGAGGCAGATGATGGTTTCAATGCCATGTCGCTTATCGTGAGAAATCTTGCTGCCCATCTGCGGGCGAGCTACCATCACGATGAGAAGCGCCAAGGCTGCGAGCATCAGCACAAACTTAACTGTTGGGCGATATTTGGAGATGTTGGGCATGAGCTGTTTCAGAAGTTCCGGATCACCGAGCTTCTTCAGTCTAGCCTTTCTTCTTCTCCATCCTATCAGTCTGATCAGAATCAGTACTGGTATAATCCACAACAGCCAGAGAAATATAGGATCTTCAAATCTTAACATTTTCTATTCTAATTATATCTTCTATTCGATTATCCGATAATCAGTAAAATATCTCCGATAACTGGTAAAATATCTCCGAAAGATAGCAGAATATCTCCGAAAGATAGCGAAATATCTCCGATAATCAGTAATGGCTCAGTATCCGGATTACGGAATTCTTCTGAACCAGGTGATGCGGAGCAGGATTTCTACCAGCAATACCAGGAGAGCTGCCAGGGCGAATGGCTGATAAGCTTCATAGCGCTTAGCGAAATGCTTGACATTAAACTTGGTTTTCTCCAGTTTATCAATGTCCCTGTAAATCTTCTTCAGCTCATTATTGTTCGTAGCGCGATAGAAGTTACCATCGGTTGTCTGAGCAATATCACTCAGCGTCTTCGTATCTATCTCTACCGGAATGTTGACGTACTGCACTCCTCCTGCCACAGGCATTGGATAAGGAGCCACCTTGTTGGTTCCTACACCGATGGTGTAAACGCGGATTCCATAGCTCTTGGCAATCTCTGCTGCGGTCATTGGCGAGATTTCGCCCATGTTGTTACTGCCGTCGGTAAGAAGAATTACAACCTTCGATTTTGACTTAGAATCCTTCAGGCGGCTCACGGCATTGGCGAGTCCCATTCCCACTGCAGTTCCGTCGTCAATCAGTCCCCGGGCGGCAATATCCGTTCGGGTTGCCTGCAAGAGGCGCAACAGACTGGCATGATCGGTTGTCATCGGGCACTGGGTGAAGGCTTCACCGGCAAAGATAGTCAGACCGATGTTGTCGTTCGGTCTTCCCGAGATGAATTCCGTAGCCACATCCTTAGCCGCTTCCATACGGTTCGGTCTCAAATCTTCGGCAAGCATAGAGGTGGAAACGTCCATTGCCAACATAATGTCAATGCCTTCCACCGTCTTGTTGTCCCAAGCCGTATGCGTCTGCGGACGAGCCATCGCACAGACGATGAGCACGAAACAGATGCATCTCAGCACCATTGGCAGATGGATGAGACGCACACGCAGGCTCTTCGGAGCATATTGATACTTTTTCGTGTCGCTCATGCGCATGGTTGGCGCATTCTTCTTCCTGTAGAGGAAATACCATAATATATAAGGTATCAGCAACAGGAGCAACAGAAAATAGCCTTTACTTGCAAATTCCATTTCTATATTTTTCTATTTATAGCCAGGCAAAGAGTTTCGGAATAAACCGCTTTGCCCGGCGAAACGTTTCATAAGAACACCCTGCTTTACATCAGCAGCATGGCTGACTGATAAATGATGTAACCCAACAGAGCCAGACCTACGATGGCTCCTATCCAGAGGAGCGACTTGATGAGGCGGCGCTGAGATTGCGTCTTCTGCTCTTCATTGGTCAGCTGCGGAACAACCTTTTCTTCTGTAGGTTTCTCATCTGTCTTGGTCTGGTCGATGAAGTTGATGGCATTTACCAGGTTTGCGTCGTTCTCATTCACCAGGGTTTCATATTTGGCAAACTTCACGAGATCGGCAGTCTGGAAGAGTTCCTTCAGTTCATCAATCATCTTCTGGTCGCCTGCTTCGCGCAAACGTTCGATGATTTCCATACTGGTCATTTCCATCGCATTGAATCCGAAACGGCTCACGATATATTCTCTCAGCGTATTGGTAAGCTGGGTGTAGTAAGCCTTCTGTGTTTCCTGATTCTCTACGTGCTGCTGCTTGATGACGTTGATTTGATTCAGCGCCTTTTCATGAGCCGGAACACGTTTTACGATACGGATATGGGTGATGATCGGCTTGTTGTTCTTCAGTCTGTTGCGCAGATAAAGCCATGCGCCACAGAGGATTAACAGCAATAGGCTCAACCAGAACAGCGAGCTCCATTCGCTCCAGGAGAAAGGATTATCCTGAACATCCTTAGGCGGATAGAACTGGTTGGGATGAACCGTATCTACAGGCACGGTGAGCACCTTCAGCGCAAGCTGGTTGCCATGAAAGTTCTTGCCGTTCACCTTCACATTGAGCGCAGGAATCACGTACACCTTTTCATCAAACGAAGTCAGCGTATAGTCGCGGCTCACCACCATGCGGTCGTCGCCTATGTGCGAAGTGTCGCCCTTACTCTGCTCTACCACTTCCACTCCCGGCGTAATTTGCTGCTGCGGCTTGAAAGATGGCAGTTCCACCTTATCGCCCTGCTTGACCGAAGCCTTCAGATGCAGCACGGTCTGCTGTCCTATCAGTATCTGCAGCGAGTCGATGCGTTGCTCTACCTGCTGGGCTTGAGCTAAGCCTGAGCACCCCAGGAGAGCGAGCGACAATATGATATTCTTTACTTTAAACATAGTTTCTTTACTTTGAGCTTTCGGTTTATCAGCCCCTCTGCTTGAAAAGCATCAGGAGCGCCTTCGAGAAGTCCTCGTTAGTGGCAATCGAAGTCCAGTCGACCTTGCTTTTGGCAAAGTCGGTTTTCAGATTCTCCTGCTGCATCAGCCATTGCTGGGTATGGGCCATTCGCAGTCTCTTCGAACTCGTATCAATATACATTTCGTGTCCGGTTTCTGCGTCCATCACCTTGAGCAGTCCTACGTCAGGCAGCACCTTGGCACGCGGGTCGTAAACCTGGATGGCTACTACATCATGTTTCTGGTTGGCAATCTGCAGCTGATGCTGGAAATCCTTATGATCGTAGAAGTCGCTGATTACGAAAGCTGAGCAGTGGCGTTTCATCACGCGGGTGAAATATTCCAGGGCGCAGCCGATGTCGGTACGCTGGCTTTGCGGCTGGAAGTTGAGCATTTCTCTGATGATATAGAGAATATGCTTTCTTCCTTTCTTAGGCGGAATGTACTTCTCGATACGGTCAGAGAAGAAAATGACACCTATCTTGTCATTGTTCTGAATGGCACTGAAGGCGAGTGTGGCAGCAATCTCAGTAGCCAGATCGCGCTTCATCTGCTTCATCGTACCGAAATCGAGCGACCCGCTGACGTCTACGAGCAGCATCACCGTCAGTTCCCTTTCCTCTTCAAACACCTTGACATAAGGTTTATGAAAGCGGGCGGTCACGTTCCAGTCGATGTCTCTCACATCATCGCCGTACTGATATTCGCGCACCTCGGCAAAGGCCATTCCCCTACCCTTGAAGGCAGAATGATACTGACCTGCGAAGATGTTCTGACTCAGTCCGCGAGTCTTGATTTCTATCTTCCGAACCTTTTTTAAGATATCTTGTGTATCCAACTTATTACTTTGAACTTTGAATTTTGAACATTGAACTTTATGATTAGTGAAGCAAGCGAATTCTTCACTCTTCACTTAATCAAGGCACTTCCACCTTATTGATAATGCGGCTCACGATTTCCTCGCTTGTTACATTGCTTGCCTCCGCCTCGTAAGAAAGACCGATACGGTGGCGCATTACGTCATGGGCTACAGCTCTTACATCTTCTGGAATCACATAGCCGCGATGCTTGATAAACGCATAGGCTCTGGCAGCCTTGGCAAGAGAAATGCTGGCACGAGGACTGCCGCCGAAGGTAATCATGTCTTTCAGTTCGCCCAGTCCGTAACGCTCTGGATAACGAGAAGCGAAGACAATATCAGCAATGTACTGCTCAATCTTCTCATCGAGATAAACCTCGTTTACTATCTTGCGAGCCTTCAGAATCTCCTCGGCAGATGTTACAGGAGTAACCTCAGGAAGTCCGCCCTGGATATTCTCGCGGATGATGAGTTTCTCCTCTTCCAGTGTAGGATAATCGATGATTACCTTCAGCAGGAAACGGTCTACCTGTGCTTCAGGCAACTGATAGGTTCCTTCCTGCTCAATAGGGTTCTGTGTAGCCATTACCAGGAACGGACTAGGCAGTTTGAAGGTTTCATCGCCAATGGTAACCTGATGTTCCTGCATGGCTTCGAGCAGCGCACTCTGCACCTTGGCTGGGGCACGGTTAATCTCATCTGCCAAAACGAAATTGGCGAAGACAGGACCGCGCTTTACATGGAAAGCCTCGTCTTTCTGTGAATAAATCTGAGTACCCACCACATCGGCAGGCAACAGATCAGGAGTAAACTGAATGCGGCTATAGTCGGAGCTGATAAGCTGTGACAATGTCTTGATTGCAAGTGTCTTCGCCAGTCCAGGTACACCCTCAAGCAGGATATGACCATCAGAGAGAAGACCGATAAGAAGGCAATCTACGAGGTGTTTCTGACCCACAATTACCTTATTCATGCCCATTACCAGATTGGTAACAAACTGACTTTGTTGTTCTATCCGGATATTCAATTCGCGGATATCAATAGCTTCTGCCATAATTCTATATTTTTACGTTTAATTTCTTAATTCAAACAATATATTTCCAAAACCAAACGCAAAAGTACTCAAATTAAGCCACAAAAGCGAAAAAACCTATCTAAATAATATTAAAAATGTTTCATAAAAGCTATTTTTAGGTTCTTTTAAAGAATAGCTTTTATGAAACAAACGAGATTTCAAATTTTTTATCTGTTTTTATGCTTCATGTACCAAGGATGAACCAAGAAATTGTACACCAGCAACGATACGATTGTTGTAAAAAGCGCATAGTGCAACATCCCTGATTCAACCATATTATATACAGGATGATCTACGTCAAAATGCACTCTCGCCGGAAGATTATGGAACAGGAATCCGAGACCGAGTCCCAAGCTCAATCCCAATTCCCAAGCCAGAAAGAACGAGTTCACGCTCGTGCCGCGCTGGCAATGTTTGGCAAGCTTGATATAGAAGAGCAGGAAACGGCTTCCGATGATTCCCAAGCTGAAACCCAGCAAGGTTGGAACCACGATTTCTACAGCAAACTCCTGACTTCCGAACGAAATCAGTTCAGCAGAAGCCAACAATATCAGACCTACGATTATCTGACTCTTCAAATCTGCATCAGCAAAGACAAACTTTTCTGCCAGAAACGCCAAGACCAATCCTCCAAAAATCATCAGAAAAATGCCAGAAGAATGAGGCAAAGAAAAGTATAATCCCGCAGAAAAAGTAATCAGGATGATATTGACAAACAGCGGAGTTCCCTGTGGCAGATAGAAGCGGTCGAGGCTGAAAACCTTGATTCCTTCGGCAGGCGCCTTGAAAGGAAACTTGGCGCGAGAAACCAGCACGAAGGCTCCCAAAGCCAGCAACGAAGCCGTAGGGAAAACATAACCCATGCCGAAATAGTTGTAAACAAAAAATGCCAACAAGGGTCCTACAGCTATCGAAAAGCGGGCAAACCAGGAGGTAATATAATTAGCCTCGGTGCGCTGGAACGACTCGCAGGAATCAATAACCAGCGTACTGGCAAGCGTCATCTGTGCCAGTCCCAGAAATGCTCCCAACAGGAAACGGACCGCCAGGAGAATCTCAAAAGGAAACCTGATGTTCCAGAACGTATCCAGATAGTAAAGAACCGAATGACAAACAACCACACTTAAAATGGAAAGCTGACAGACCATATTCCTGCGGTAGCGCTGCACCAGATAAGAGCAGAAGCCGCCAAACAGAAACAATCCCAAGCCGTATGCAAGAAGCACACACCCAATTTGCCACTGCTGGAAATTCTCCTGATTCAGGAAATAAGGAATGGCAAAAACGAGCATGTACACACTCGACATCAGCAAGAGGTTGGCAAAGCATAATCGCCAGAAGTCCTTGTGCCACAGTTTGATATGTACTGGTGTATTTTGTGTATCCATTATTCTAAACTATTTATGATTCTATCGTTATTATACTCTCTTACTGGACTTTCGCAAGATTTGCCCCACACGCCCTGAAAGGGCAGAAGCTCCTAGCCCAGGGCAGCGCCCTGGGTTATTGTGGACGCAAACCTGTCGCCCTGTAAGGGCAAAAGCTTTCAAATACCGGGCAATAAACAAAGCTTTTGCCCTTACAGGGCGCCTTGCTGATTGCTATTATACCCAGGGCGCTGCCCTGGGCTAGGAGCTTCTGCCCTTTCAGGGCGTGCTGCTTCTAGGCACTTTTGGGCCTTCAGCCCGTACTTAAACCACATGCAAAAGTTCTGTCTCTTAAAAATAGCCAAGAGAGAGAGTTAATGTTAATAACTCTCTTCAGCGCTAGGATAATCTACGGTCTTCACCGCATCAATATAAGCCTTCACACCCTTGGTCATTTCCTCGCCTACCTGTGCAAAGTGGCGCAGGAACTTAGGCTTGAAGCCCTGTGTCATTCCGAGTGCATCAGCATAAACCAGAACCTGTCCGTCGCAGCCGTTACCAGCACCGATTCCGATGGTTACAGCCTTCACCTTCTTGCTTACTTCAGCAGCGAGCTTAGCAGGAACCTTCTCCAGCACGATGGCAAAGCAGCCTGCTTCGTCCAGCGCAATGGCGTCGCTGATAAGTTTCTGTGCCTCAGCCTCTTCCTTGGCACGAATGCCATAACCGCCAAACTTATTAACGCTCTGCGGGGTAAGTCCGAGATGACCATGAACCGGGATTCCGGCATTAACCAGCGCCTTAACCGTGTCGCAGATTTCTACGCCGCCTTCCAGTTTCAGAGCGTCTACACCCGTTTCCTTCATCATGCGGCAAGCATTGCGCAACGCCTCTTCCTTGCTGATCTGATAGCTGCCGAAAGGCATGTCGCAAACCACGAAAGCATGCTGACAGGCACGTGCCACGCTGCGGGCGTGATAAATCATCTGGTCTACGGTAATCGGCAATGTGTCTGCATTTCCTGCCATCACATTGCTGGCCGAATCACCTATTAATATAGAGTCAATTCCTGCAGCATCTATAATTCCGGCTGTTGTAAAGTCGTATGCTGTCAGCATGGTTACTTTCTCGCCAGCCTTCTTCATTTCTGCGAAGGTCTTGGTGGTAATTTTCTTCTTGTCAGTAGATAAATATCCCATTTTTTTATTTTGATTTATTTATTGTTCTGCGTTGAATCTATTTTGCATTCTCCACGATGCGCTGCAAGTCAGCAAAGCTGAAGCCTCTGTAATCATCTATCACATAGTCGGATAGCGGCTGGATGGCTCCTCTGCTGTTCGTTGTGGCAAGACCTAAGGTAAAGGCTCCTGAGGCTCTCACCGCCTTCAGTCCGTTGAAGCTGTCTTCCAGTCCTACACAGTCCTCCGGTTCTACACCGAAATAGGCTGCACCTTTCAGATAGCAGTCTGGATGAGGCTTGCTCTCGGCGAAATCCTCGCTGGTCAGCACGCGGTCGAAATAAGCCTTGAATTCCGGGTGACGGTCGTAGACATTCAGCATCTTCTGAATGTTGCTGCTCGTTACCACAGCGCATTTTACGCCATGCTGCTTCAAGTCGCTGATGAAATCTTCGAACCCTGCAATATATTCATACTGCATGGTCTTTTCAAACTCATCCAGTCGGGCAGTAATCTTAGCCTGTTCCTCCTTTGCGCCTGTAAAACCTTCGATGTGGGCGAAGACGGCTTCATCGGTGAAATACTTGTCGTAAATCTGAACCAGAGTCTGTCCTTTGATGCGATATTCGAAATCGGGCATTTCCGGATGATACTCCCTGCCTATCATTCCCCAGAAGATGGAGTACTGCGATTCTGTATCGAATACCACGCCATCCAGATCGAAGAGTGCTGCTTTTATCATATTTTCTTGTCTGTTTTTATCTATTTTTGCTTAAATTATATTGAAAACGGGTGCAAAGTTACGCAAAAATCTTAATATACGAGCATAATCTGACAGATTTTGATGTTTTTATTACGTGTTTTCCGATTTTTTACACTACCTTTGCAGAAAAATCAGTAGAAATAAAGAAGAATACATATAATTATATGATAGAAATAATAGAGAAATACTTCCCGAACCTCACGGAAGAGCAGAAAAAGCAGTTCGAGGCACTCGATGCATTATACCGCGACTGGAATAGCAAGATCAATGTCATCAGCCGCAAGGACATCGATAATCTGTATGAGCACCACGTGCTCCATTCTCTGGCAATAGCCAAGGCCATCCATTTCCGTCCGGGCACGGAGATTCTCGATTTCGGCTGCGGCGGAGGTTTCCCGGGCATTCCGCTCGCCATCCTCTTCCCTGAATGCAAGTTCAAGCTGATAGATGGAACGGGCAAGAAAATCAGAGTCTGCAACGAGGTGGCTACGGCCATCAATCTGCAGAATCTCAAGGCTGAACACCTGCGCGGAGAAGACGAAAAAGGCAAGTACGACTTCGTGGTAAGCCGTGCGGTAATGCAGCTTCCTGACCTGATGAAGATTATCAAGAAAAACTTTAAGCAGAAGGGACAAAACGCTCTGCCTAACGGACTTCTATGTCTGAAAGGAGGTAATCTGAAAGAAGAACTGAAGCAATACTTCAAGATTTCAGAAATCACTCCGCTCAGCACTTTCTTCGATGAAGAATGGTTCAGTCAGGACAAGCAACTGGTTTACGTTCCGGCGTAGTAGAAGTGAAGAGTGAAAAGTAATCATAAAGTTCAAAGTAAGAAATGTTACATATAGAAAGATTTCAAGTAAACATGTTGCAGGAAAACTGCTACGTGGTGAGCGATGAGACCAAGGAATGCGTCATCATCGATTGCGGCGCCTTCTATCCGGAAGAGCGCACGGCTATTACACAATATATTAAGGAGAACCAGCTCAAGCCCGTTCACCTGCTCGTAACCCATGGCCATCTTGACCATAACTTTGGCAACAACACCATCTACCAGGAGTTCGGACTGAAACCGGAAGTATCGGCAGCAGATGAAAACCTGATGAAGGGACTCGCCAAGCAGGCAGAAACCTTCTATCAGATGCAGCTCGATTACCAGTTTTCGCCTATTGGCAGATTCTTCGAAGATGAAGAGGTCATCAAGTTCGGCAACCACGAGTTCCAGGTCATCGCCACTCCTGGCCACAGCAGCGGTTCCGTCACCTTCTATTGCGAGGCAGAGCACGTAGCCTTCACCGGCGACACCCTCTTCCACAGCTCTATCGGCAGAACCGATTTCCCTGGAGGCAGCATGTTCCGCATCATCAACAGTCTGCGCCATCTCGGTCAGTTGCCTGACGAAACCCAGGTGCTCCCGGGTCATGGCGAATACACCAGCATAGGCGAAGAGCTCGCTCACAATCCATATATGGACCGTTAAAACAGCATTTTAAAAAGTCAGGAGATTTATCAGCGATGATCAAGAAATCGAATACAGAGAAAATCATTCTCGGCATTGACCCCGGAACCAACGTGATGGGCTATGGCGTAATCCGCATCATCGGCAACAAGGCAGAACTGGTGGTGATGGGCGTCATCGACATGCGTAAAGAGAGCGATCCCTATCTCCGGCTGGGCAAGATCTTCGACCGCGTAACCGGCATCATCGACAGCTATCTGCCCGACGAGATGGCCATCGAAGCCCCCTTCTTCGGCAAGAACGTGCAGTCGATGCTCAAGCTGGGCAGAGCGCAGGGAGTAGCCATCGCAGCCGCCATTCATCACAGCGTTCCTATCCACGAATATGCGCCGCTCAAAATCAAGATGGCCATTACGGGACAGGGACAGGCTTCGAAGGAACAGGTGGCGGGAATGCTGCAGCGACTGCTCCATATTCAGCAAGACGAAATGCCGAAGTTCATGGACGCTACCGATGCGCTGGGGGCAGCCTACTGCCACTTTCTGCAGATGAACCGCCCGGAGACCGACGCCAAGCACTACAGCAGCTGGAAAGACTTTGCAACAAAGAATCAGAGTAGAATAAAAAAATAAGAGAGATGCAAAAGATTATTAGCATTAAAAATGGTGTTACCCGTATGCCTGAATGGCGTATGGCAGAACCCGTAAACTTCGAGGCGTGCGATGGTGAACACATCGCTATCGTAGGTCCGAACGGTGGAGGAAAATCAATGTTTGTCGACATCATCGTAGGTCGCCACCCACTCCTGATGCACGACCCTGATTACGATTTCTCACCTAGTCAGAAAACAATGGTGAGCGACAACATCAAGTATATTACCTTCCGCGACTCCTACGGAGGCGATAACGACCGCACTTATTTCCTGCAGCAGCGCTGGAACCAGCTCGAGATAGACGAGAACACGCCTGTCGTAAAGGACAAGCTGGAAGAAGCCTACCAGATGGCCGGTGAAGACACTCCGGAGCGCAGAGCCTTGCAGCAGCACATCTACAAACTCTTCCACATGCAGCACCTGATGGACAAATACACCATCCTGCTCTCAAGTGGCGAGCTCCGCAAGTTCAAACTTGCCTCTACCCTCTTCTCAGAGCCTCGTGTGCTCATCATGGACAATCCGTTTATCGGACTCGATGCTGAAACCCGCGACCAGCTCAAGGAACTGCTCAAGACCCTCTCTTCTGAGCGAGCCCTGCAGATAATCCTCGTACTGAGCAAGAGCGATGATATTCCTGATTTCATCACCCACGTGGTAGAAGTAAAGAATATGAAGGTTCTGCCTAAGGTAACCCTCGCCGAATATCTTGCCGGCAGAGAATCTGTGCCAGCCCATGTGCTGAGCCCGGAGCTGGAACAGGCTATCGTAGACCAGCCTTACAGCGACCGCGAATATCACACCCAGGAAGTGGTGAAGATGAACAAGGTACGCATACAGTATGGCGAACGAATCATCCTCAACGACCTCGACTGGACCGTGATGAACGGCGAACGATGGGCTTTGAGCGGACAGAACGGAGCCGGAAAGAGTACGCTTCTCAGTCTGGTCTGTGCCGATAATCCGCAGAGTTATGCCTGCGACATCACCCTCTTCGACAATCCTCGAGGCAGCGGCGAAAGCATCTGGGACATCAAGAAACACATCGGCTACGTATCGCCTGAGCTTCACCGCTCTTACCAGCGCGACCTGCCAGCCATCCGCATCGTAGCAAGCGGCTTGATGGATTCCGTAGGTCTCTATGTAAAGCCGAAGGAAGAAGACATGGACAAGTGCCGCTTCTGGATGAAAGTCTTCGGACTGGAAGGTCTTGAAGAGCGTGGTTTCCTGAAGCTCTCCAGCGGCGAACAGCGCCTCGTTCTCCTGGCACGAGCCTTTGTCAAGGATCCGGAACTGCTGATTCTCGATGAACCGCTCCACGGACTCGACAACCGCAACCGCCGTCTTGTAAAAGACGTCATCGAAGCCTTCTGTCGCCGCCAGAACAAAACCATGATCATGGTAACGCATTATAAGGAAGAATTGCCAGCGTGCATCGACCACAGCATCTTCCTCATGCGCCACACCAACGATTAAAAAGAATTGATAATTAATAATTTCAGAAAGATGAGATACATAATATTATTATTTGCGCTCACCCTCAGCATAGCTAAGGCAAGCGCCCAGGATGTATTAAACGAGGTGCTCCGCACTTCTGATGCAATCATCAACGACACCACGAAGAGCATGGACGAGCGCCGTACAGCCCTCTTCAAGTTTGACGCAATGACCTACATGCGCAGCAAGATTCTGCCACCGTATGTAATGCTCGACAAGAATCTGAGCAAGGACACCTTGAACCTCAAGGTTCGCTATCTCAACGAGCAGGCCTACGCCATGAGCGTTTATATTACGCTCTATCAGAGACGACTGAAGGAGGCTTCAAACAAGAACAAGCCGCTCGTAACCCAGTTTTTCAAGCAGGCAACCATCGACCACAAGGCATTTAAGGATGCAGATACAGAGTTTACCCTGGCTTATTACAACACCCCGGATGTTCCTACTCCTTTCTGCCTCGACTGCGATTGGGTTTCAACCTTGGCATTTATCCGCAGCATCGACTGGTCAAAGCTTTAAGAACGTTTTCAGTCAGAAAATATATAAAAACAGATTAGCAGCATCCCTTATGCAGGGATGCTGTTTGTCTATAGGATGGTTATCCAGAGTAATTTCACATGTTGCATCGGAAAATAAGTATAAATAGGGAACGCAGCGCGTTCCCTATCTGTTAGCCCCACTCCTTCTTCACATCAAAGCAGGGACAAGCCTTGTTGGCAAATTCATTATGACCATGAATCGTGGCTAATGGATATTCCTCCTTCAGCTGCTCGATGAGCGAGCGCATTGCCGCTTTCTGGTCTCGGGTTCTTGTATCCTTCGGCTTGCCTTTCTTTGATAAGCCGCCGATGTAGCAAATGCCTATACTGATGGAATTATGGCCCTTGCAATGGGCGCCAACCTCCTCTATCGCACGGCCTACATGAATGCTGCCGTCACGATAAATCACGAAATGATAACCTATGCAGCGCATTCCGCGCTCCCGGTGCCAGCGGTCAATATCCGCTACGGTGAAGTTGCGACCTTCCTTGGTCGCACTGCAATGAATGATGATTTCTTTTATCTTACGCATGATAATGATTTTACGGATGATTTGAATGGTGATAAATACTTAAGCGGAATCGCATCAAAGCCCCAGTCTCTGATAACGAGCGTGATGTGCTCTCTGTTCCTGATTGCTTCATCCACCTTCTCGCAAAACTCCGAGAAGTATTCCTCAGAATGAAGCACAAGTCCCGAAATGTAGGATCTGCCCAGAATGATGCTGCCATACATTAATTTATAAGGGCCATTGCCTGGAACGAAGAACGGCTTGCGGATAACAGACTTCGGAGCTCTGCCGTTTTCCTTCAGAATGACAGGCATGATTCTGCTCTTCTCATCATCCCTCAGAAACTTCGGGTTGGAAACCGGCACAAGTGCCAGTCTGTAAGCATCAGCTTTCAGATAGCTCTGAGGACGCTCCAATGTTCCGCAGAAAAACTTACCGTTAATGACCATTGTGCCATCAACTCCCCATGGAGTGAAACGGCGGCGAAATATACAAATGTGCATGATAATTTACAATTAATAATTAATAATGAATAATTGGTTTAAGGGTGGTCATTAAGGCTGGGTTCAGACCCGAAAACCTTAATGACCTTAATGACCTTGACCTTAATGACCGGAAATGACCGGATTTAAACCGTAGATGCTACTTTCTGATAACGCGAATCGGGCAGAATATTGATGAGTCCCTGGCGCTTCCAGTTCTTCAGCATCTGTCTTACAGCCTCGTGCGTAACGTTAGCGCCCTTGATGGCAACACTCTGCTGCTGAGCCTGTTCGAAAGTGAAGGTTACGTCTAAGCATTCAAAAATAGAATCGTTTCTACCACGTCGTGAACGATCGTATGGCGACTGCCCTGAATAGTTCTTCGAAGAAAAAGCATCCTCAATGCGACTGCGGAAGAAGTAGAGTGCATTCTCCAGTTGATAATCAGCCAGGGTGTCGAAGACAGCAAGCATGGTTGGCGTCTGCATCTTCACTATCAGTTCCTTCCACAACTGCGGATTCTGCTTCAACTGTGTCTCAGCGCCCTGGAACCCATGCTTCTGAATCAGCGTTTCCAGAACCTTGCAGAGCATGATGCATGTCATCATTCTCATGGTGGTTGGACAGATACGGAAACGCTGGCGGGCTTTCACCTTGTCGTCATTTTTCATCGTTTCCAGTCTTATCTGTTCCAGCCATTCCCTACCCTTATCCTCCAGCTTTGGCAGAACCACCTCACCGGTCAGCAAAGGCAGAAGATGAGCAATCTGAATGATGCGGTCGCGCTGGCGTTCGTTCATCACATACATGTTGTCAGAAAGTGGAGTGAAGGTATTATCGGGCGTTTTTGCCACGATGATACGGCTTTGGAAACCATCCGTATAATTGCTTACTACTCGATAGAGCGCATCAGGCGTTCCACACATCACTACGTTCCATAACAGTCTGTCTATATGAACATTCACTGCATCCGCACTTCTTGCTTCACGCTCATAGCATGTTCCGTCGTAAGCCTGTCTCAACATGACTGAAAAGTCGCTCATTGCCGATTTCCACTTCTGTGCTACGGTGTCAGCTTCCGGAGTAAAAGAGAAGGCGTGCTTGCCTTCTGTGTTAGCCAGTCGTTCAGCCAGATTTGCCACCGTATTGTTCAGTGTCAAGCATCTTACAGGCAGTTTCGGCTCTTCCGGCTGCTCCTTCTTGTTCTTGGCTGCACGTTTCTTGGCTCGCCATTCATCCTCCTTCTGCTGATACATTTTGTCCATTTCCTTCACTTCCGAAGTCCATGCGTCAATCACGGGGTCAATACTACCCTTGCCAGATGCAAAATCACCGGCGATGTAGGAGATGAGGTTCAGCGAGTTCATCTTGCCATGAACGGAAACCTTCACGCCCGTGGCGAGCATTCCGATGGCAGGACAGATGGCTGTGATTACAGGCAGTGCCAGTGCCGGACCCACTGCGCTGATGGAATCCCGAATGCCTTGCGGCAACTTAGGCAGCGCATTATAATAGAACAGATCGTCCTTAGCGTTAGCCTCGTCCAGCGCATTTACCAGCGCCTCATTGTCAGCCGCCGAACCACTACCCGCATTTCCTAGCTTCATTCGTTCCTGACGGATGGCAGAGAGCACATCCTTCAGTCGCTTAGGCATTTGCGTGATTTTCTCGTTCAATGCCGAGTTGATGCAAGCCATCTTTTCCTGTTCGGGAAACCCATCGTAGCAGGGAATAATCTGAGCCAGCAGATTGCGGTCAAAACCACAGATGTGGCGCAAGTTCACAGCCAGCTCAAAGGTCAACGTATTGCGGTTGGAACGCATCGGCTCCTGCCCATCATTATACATCTGCCACCACTTCTTAATGATTTCCCCATAAGGAATCCCAAGATAATTGTCCTGAGCAGCAGAAGTAGTTGAAGTAGAAGCAGTTGACGCAGTAGAAGAAGTTGAAGCAGCTGAGGTTGAAGCAGCAGAAGTAGAAATTTTCGAATTCTTAAATTCCTGACCCTTAAAAACCCCTTGAGAATCCTTCTTGAATTCTTCCTTCCAGGGCTCATAATGCTTGTTTGCCTTGTGCGCCCCTTCCGGCAGTTCCTCCTGTCCGTATCTTTCACGCTCTTCCAGGACCTTCCCTTCAGCTGCCACGGCAGCCTCATCATATTCATCCTTGAAGAGTCGTGGCGAAAGGAATAGCAAATCTTCGTCATCCGATGTGGTAGTGAAATAAACCCGATTGATGTCGTGAGCCGAAGTATCCATTTCGCACTTGAGCATCGTAGCAATCCTCACCTGATTCTCCAGAACCGTCTTGCCCTTTTCACGCTCAAACACCGCATGTCCGCCTTGTCGTGCGCTACGCTCCAGCATCAGCAGTCCGTACTTGTCCGGTTCTTTCATCAGCAGCTTGGCAGCCTTGGCAAAAGCCTCCGGCTCATCCATATCAAACCCGAAAGCACCGCTTGGAAGTTTCATTCCCTTCACCACGCCCTGCGGATAGTGGCCGGAATAGTTAAACTGTACCAGTCTTCTTTTCGCAGCATCGTTTCCGGCACGAGCCAGACGAAGATTCGCCTTCTGCTCATTGCTTCCACGCAGCTGCTTATACTCCTCTTCCGAGGTGATGGAGCGGGCAACCTTGTGCCCATTCTCCACCTTAATTAAATAACAACTCATCTATCTGTTTCTACTTATCGTTTTAAGTTGAATACAAAATCCTAATGTTTCAGTTGGTAATCCACTACCGCCTCAGCCCCTTCTTCAGCCTCAACAGCCAGCGTTCGGGCGATGTTGATTCCCTCATGGCAGAACACCTTTAAGGTAAGTTGAACAGCACCGTCCTTGGTCTTGCTCACACGACCATGCGCCAGTTTCTTAATCAGTTCCGACTGAGTTCTGAGGCGGTGCTGAACCACGAAATCAAATGTTCCGTCAGGCATTTGCTGAGCCACGCCCATCGAACGGAATCGAGGAACCTTATTCACCCCCGATTCCTGAGGACTGAAGAGGAAATACTGCTTCGCATCATAGTAAGCCATTCCACCCAACTGCACATGCTGGCAGTCATTATTATTCACCTGCTGGTTCTGAACATTATTCTGAGCATTGTTCTGAACCTTATTTACTTTCTTAACCATAATCTGAATTGAATTTTTAGGAGAAGAAACATCCGGATTGTTGCGCGCTTTACCATGGAAAATCCTCCTCTGTTTCAACTCAGTTAATAACTAAGATTCTCCGCAATAAGTCTCCAAGCGAAGCCTCCCTTTTTACCTTTTTACTTTTTTACCCTTTTACTTTTTCAATGTCCGTAACCAGAATATCCTGATAAACCTGACCATTGTGCTCATGGGTAGTAAAGCGGAGCGTAACAGCCACCAGCTCGCCCGGAGCATACTTACATTGCGCCATATTGCCCAACATTGCCGCAGCGTACTGGTTCTCATACTTGCCGCCCATCTTCTGGAGAACGATGTTGCATTTCATCATCTGTCCGTTCTCACTTTTCTGACTCTGTACAGCGAAGGTCTCGCCCTGCTGCACCACTCTCATAATCTGAGTATACATATTATATAATGTACGAAGAGGTTTTCAAGAGCACCAAACCATTTCAGCGTTGTCTTGTTTCTTCGACGCTGCAAAAGTACTGCGAAAACAAAGGCAAAACAACCGTTTTCCCACAACTCCCCCGAAAAACCCACGTATTTGGGAAAAATCGGGCATTTCTTGGGAAAAACAAATGACCTACTAGCTCAGTAGGGAAAAAACAATGAAAAATCGCAAAATATTAACAAAAAGCCAATAAAACACCCCTATTTTGCTGCAAGCTTTTTCCCACACTTTCCCCGAAAAACAAAGGTGTTTGGGAAAAAATCGGGGGTTCTTCGGAAAAAGAATGACTAAAAAAGCAAAAAATAGCAGATTTGAGCTTTTGTTTTGAGT
>JAJWJX010000026.1:0-46667 GCA_021623045.1 Segatella copri
TAAGGGACTATTTGATTAATTAATTAACGTGTCCAATTTTTATTGGACACTAATGATCCGTTATTTATAAATGTTTTAGGCAAAGGTACGCAAAAAAATCGAGATTATTGGGCTCTTTTTGAGGATAATTTCTTAATTTTGCAAACAATAACTAATCTTATAAACAGGAAGAAAGATTTCTAGCAAAACAAGACAAGAGAATGAAAAGGATTATCACATATAGTATCATCGCATTGTTGCAGGCGTCTGTGGCGCTTGCTCAGACCTCTGTGTCGCTTGCAAAAACCTCTTCGAAGCCGAAGCTTCAGAAGCGGGAGAAGTATGAATGGCAGGGAGAGATTCCTACCTATGTAGAAACGCTGAAGAAGGAACTGACCTATCCGATGGCTTGGGGAAACAGTCCGATTAAGAACTTCAAGAAGTGGAAGAAGGCGGCAAGGGCGAAGGTGTTTGAATGTATGATGACGCCTCCGAAGGCGGCTGCGGCTTGGGATATGGAAGTTTTGGGCGAGGAGCAGAGAGACGGATATAAGGCGCAGAAAATTGCCTTTAATATCAACGCCTATTCCCGAATTACTGCTTATCTCCTGATTCCGGATGGCAAGGGCCCATTCCCAACCGTGAATGCGCTTCATGATCATGGTGCCCATCTCTTTATCGGAAAGGAGAAGATGATTCGTCCTTTCTTTACTCCGGAAGAGAAAGATACTCCTGAGAAGCAAGCGCTCTGTCAGGAGATTCTGGATGATGCGGATGCGTGGGCAAAGCTGCTTTACGATAATCAGTATGTGGGCGATTACCTGGCGAAGCATGGCTACGTGGTCTTTTCGGCAGATGCTCCGATGTGGGGAGAAAGAGGCAGAAAGGAGGGCGTGGATAGAAACAAATACGACCTGATAGCCGGCAACATGATGATGCTGGGGCGAGACCTCTCTGCCTTCATGACTTACGATGATATTTCCAGCACCGAGTTTCTGGCTTCTCTGCCGATGGTAGATGCGAAGCGTATCGGATGCGTGGGCTGTTCGATGGGAGCCTATCGCTCGTGGATGCTCTCTGCCTTATCGGATAGAATCAAGGCGGGTGCTTCCATCTGCTGGATGATTACCACCGATGCTCAGCTTACCCGGAGATTCGGAAGAAAGGAGAATGGCGGTTTTGCGAATTGCATCCCGGGGTTGAGGCAGTATCTAGACTATCCGCACATCGCCTCCCTCGCCTGTCCGAAACCGATGCTCTTCATCAATGGCACAAAAGACAAACTCTTTCCCGTGCCTGGTGTAAAAGATGCTTTCGCCGAAATGCACAAGGTTTGGAAGAGCCAGGGAGCAGATAATCTGCTGGATACGGAGCTTTGGGAAATCCCTCATTCCTGCGGTTTGAAGGCGCAGGAGAAGATATTGGAGTTCTTGGATAGAAATCTGAAATAAGAAGTAGGTAGTTCTTTGGTTAAAGAACAGAGGAAGATATATTCTTAAAAGAGCAGAAAGTAACTGGATCCCAGTTTGCTTTCTGCTCTTTTCGTGTTGTCTATTGCTTTTGAAGTGTCATAGTGTAAAGGGTGTTGTCTTCTGTTGACTCCCATACATAAAGATATGTAGCAGCATCTCCTTTTATAGAGAAATTACCTTTTGTATAGTCTGTGTCAAAAAACAATACCAAGTTGTTGTCTTTGAACATCCATTTTATTGGAATCCATGAATGTGCTGACAATGTGGCTGTTCCATCTTTATGAAAAGTAATGTTTTCGTTGACGTTAAAGTCTTCATCGTCAACAGATATTACTTTCCATGTAGTTCCACTAATAGAAACTGACAAATCTTCATCATTGCTTGAACAAGACATAAGACAGACACTAATAGTCATGGCGAAAAGAGCCATTTTTAAAAGACGTAATGTTTTCATTGTTTTATTATTTTACGAATTATACTTTATAATCAGAAAGACATACAGACATTTACACCAACTTTACCATCTGCATAGAAAGGTGTGCTTATCGTATGAAAGTTAGAGTGATGGCATTTGGATTTAGTGAATACTTTCGGATAAAGCCAATATGCAAACTTTGTACTGATAATACCAATACAAGCTCCTGCAACAACATCATTGAGATAGTGGCGATTATTGTAGATTCTTAAATATCCAGTAGTAGCTGCAATCAAATAGCCAGAATATCCTATCCACGGCGAAATATCTTTGTACTCTTGGTATAGAAATTCAGCTCCCATGAAGGCTGTTGCTGTATGTCCAGATGGGAATGAATTACGGGCATTGTTGTCAGGACGCTTTTCTTTAAAAGCATATTTCATACTATTTACGATTATTCCCATGGTGGCATACGAAAAGGCAAGAATACCGGTTCTGTCCCAAAATTTATGCTTTCCGTCAATACCTAATAAGTTGAGACCATAGACGGCAAGCATGGGGGAGTACTGCATGTAATTGTCGATTTTTACCTTATGTTTCCCCTTGGCTGATAATTTGTCTTGTATGTTCTCACGTTGTTTGGTCAACCATCCGTTATGAACATAGAAGGCTGAGATTCCAGTGAGGGCAATGGGTACAACTAATGTTTTCAACTTGAGACGATGAGTGTTGTCTGAGACAACAGAATCTGATAGTGTTGTATGGTACAAGCTATCTTGTGCATGTACGGATACAACACCACCAAAGAGGAAGAGTATGGATACAACTCTCCCATCTAATGAATGGAGTCTTTTCATTTTGAAGCGCTAATTGGGCGAAAACTATCTTAGCGGTGGAATCGTGGGATTTCTTAGGTGGACTATGGAAAAGATAAAATGGCGTGAACGGCAAATTATCTGATTCCAAGGCCCTGAGAAAGCCCACACATACCGATAAGTCCCGTCCACACCAAAGCGCAGACGTTTACAGACTTATTCTTTCGGTAGGTGTTTCTATGAAATTTCTCAGGTTTCAGGAATCAACCGAATAAATAGCAAACGCGATTTCTTATTATGTTATTAAAATGTATTTTCTTATGCTCTTTTATTTTTTAATATTTAATGCCTTGTAAGAAAGGATAGATGCATAGTCTTCCAATCTGTTGCAAAGATACAAAAACTTTTTGAATATCAAGAATGTTTTCTAAAAAAAAATATTCTCAAGGAATCATATTGCCTAAACTTATTGTTGAATATGTGCGATAGATACTGATTAATTTATCTTAGATTTTTACTTTTTGCCTTTAAATCCCCCAAAAGTGTGTTTTTTTTTGAGATTTGGGGATTTTGACGACAAAATGTTGTATCTTTGCACCCTATTATAAGAAGTAATAAATATTAGTGAACTTATGTTAATAGGGCGTGAAAAAGAAAAGCAAGTTGGGTTAACAGAGTTAACAGTTAACAGCTGTTTTTCTGTACTTTCTCCTCTTATATATCAAAAGTCTACTACGCTAACCCCTTAAAAAATGACGTTAGCGTAGTAAACTTTTGCGTTTTTGCTTGTGTTTCCCGAGAAAAAATTGTATATTTGCACCCAACAAAATATAAAGTTTGCAAGTATGGGTACTTTTAATGGAATTATAGGAAGACAGCGTGAGATGGCTCTGTTGCAGGAGATTTACGAATCTCCTAGGGCGGAGTTTGTGGCTGTTTATGGCAGAAGACGTATCGGTAAGACCTATCTTATTGACAAGTTCTTTGGTGATAAGTACGACTTTTATATGACGGGTATCTATGAGGGTACCCGTAAGGAGCAGTTGGCAAACTTTGCCCATCAGCTGGAGTTTTATTCTCATAAGGAGCAGAAAATTCCAAAAGACTGGATGGAGGCTCTGTTTATGCTTCGCAAGTATCTGGAGACTTTAAAACAGGAGACGTTAAAAAAGGAAAAACCAGTGCTCTTGTTCTTTGATGAAATGCCTTGGCTGGACACCCGTTATTCTCGCTTTCTCAAGGCTTTCGAACTGTTTTGGAACGAGTGGGCTTCGAAGCAGGATCATCTGAAACTGATTGTTTGTGGTTCGGCAACCACCTGGATGACGAATACTCTGCTGGGCAACAAGGGTGGGTTGCACAATCGTGTAACTCGCTCCATCTATCTCCGTCCGTTCAATCTGGCAGAGACGGAGGAGTTCCTGGCTTCAAGAGGATTCTCGATGGAGCGCTTCCAGATAGCCGAGTTGTATATGGCGATAGGTGGAACACCTTTTTATCTTAATATGCTGAATCGTTCGCTGAGTGTGGCTCAGAATATCGACGAGCTCTTCTTCTCATCCAGTGCCCCTTTGAGAAGCGAATATGGCTTCCTCTTCAAATCGCTCTTCAAGGAATCCACGCTCTATAGAAGGGTGGTGGAGGCATTGGCTAAGAAACTGAAGGGAATGACTCGCCCTGAGTTGATAGAGGAATTGAAGGTGGAGGATTCCGGATATGTTTCTACCGTGCTCTCCGACTTATGCAACTGCGATTTCATCCGCAAGTATTCGGCTTTTGGCAAGACGGATAGGGATTTCATGTATCAGTTGACCGACCTGTATTCGCTTTTCTATCTGAAGTATGTGAAGAACTATCATGGTGAGGATGAGCATTATTGGAGTCATCGCCAGATGGATATTTCCGGTTGGGAGGGCTATGCTTTCGAGCAGGTTTGTCTGCATCATATTCCTCAAATCAAGAGGAAGTTGGGAATTGGTGGTATTCTGTCGAATATCTGCACGTGGTCGTGCCGTGCTTTTACGGATGCAGAGGGCAATAAGCAACCTGGGGCACAGATTGACTTGATAATAGATAGGGGAGACAAGACCATCAATCTCTGTGAGATGAAATTCGTGAATCATCCTTATTCCATCACTCCCGATTATGCGGCTTGGTTAATCAAGCGCAGGGAGTTGTTCAAGCAAGCTACAGGAACGAAGAAGACTCTCCATCTGACGATGATAACTTCGTATGGTGTGGAGCATAATGCTGGTTGGCAAAACATTCAGAACGAGGTGGTGCTGGATGATTTATTTAAAGTAGAATAACATGGTTTTTATGACTGTAGTATTTCTTTATTGCAAGCAATTTTTAAATTAGTGATTTTGAAATAACTAACTGAGAAAATACTAAAATAAAAAAGAGCGGAAGGACAGCTGGGGTTAACAGAGTTAACAGTTAACAGCTGATTTTCCGCTCTTTCTTCTATAAATCTGTAAAAGTCTACTACGCTAACCCCTTAAAAAATGGCGTTAGCGTAGTAAACTTTTTGAGTATGCTAAATGCAATCTTACCACAACTCCTTAGGAGACAGGTCTTTATCCTTTCTGCCCATTAAGTAGTAATCGGCAAGGAACTGGAGGTTAGCCTGCGTAATCTTCAAGCCTTCTTCCTTTACATACTGGCTTGTAAAGATGTTGGCGTCAGGAATCAGGTTGTTTTCTATCAGTTTGCAGACAATTTCGTAAGGGAATGGGAGACCATTGCCGCTGATAATGCCAAAGCTGTCGGTCTCTGCACGCTCCTGAACATAGTATGGGTTCTCTGGCGATGCGATGCAATGAGCCAGACCGAAACTGATGTTGATGCCTGTATACGGACTTCCGCTTAATATGATGCCCTTTTCATATTTCTGGGGGAATCGGATGTCCTTTGGCAACTCGAACTCAATCTCCTTGAGGAATTCCTTCAGCGTCTTCACATCTTCCAGGAAGATGAACTTGTCTTCGTATCCCTTCGCCTTGAGCAGATTGTAGTCGTGAATCGCCTTCTCATGATCTACCTTTTCATATTGCTCAGTAGCCTTCTTTCTGAACTCCTCATCCTCCCAGAGCTTGTGGGTAGGCATGTTCCTGCAAATCTTGCAGAGCCATTCGTAAGAAGTGAGCGCCAGAAGATTGTTTCTGCCGGCGATGGTCATTTCCATCTGCACAGAATAAGCGAGCGGTTCGGTGAGCCCCTGAGGCGAGTTTGCCATCTGCTGGAGGGTAAACTGCAGGCGCTTCTGGTTGCCCACGTTGAAATAGCAGCCATAATGGAACCACGCCAGGGTGTCGCGACGGTGAATCTCATCCAACTCCTTGTTCTTCTCGATTTCCTCTTCGGTCGTTTCAGCGTTGCCCTCTATCTCAGGCATTTCGCTGAGATAAGTCAGAAGACGCTCGTTTTCCGGAGCCGTTTCATATTCTCTGTCGAGAATGTTGTAGGCAAGTTTGGCAGCCAGTTCCAGGGTTCCGAAGAGGAAAGGAACGGCTTCCTGTACGAAACTGCTCTGCTGGTAATGGTGCCAGAGCAGGAACTTGACATCAGCGATGTTGATTTCCTCAGGGTCGTAAGCCGGGTCATCTTCGTTGAGCGGACTCTTGATGAATTCGCTTTCTTTCTCATAGAAAGGAATGTAGACGCCGTAACGCTGCTTGCATTCTTCCGTAAAAGTCTTCCAGATGCCTGTGCCCGAAATCACATCTTCGAAATAACCGGCAATGCTGAGTGCCAGCTGCTTGGCGTCATCCATATTCTTGAAGTTATGGGTGTAGCACGCCTCGTCAAGAGCGTGGTATATTTCGTTGGCGAGTTCTGTATAATACAGATCTGTTTCGTCTGCTTTTTCGTATGGATGCAAAGCAATCCATTCTTGGGTGAAAATAACTTTTTTCATATATTTCAAGTTTTCTTGGTTATCTGTTTGTTGTAACTTTCATGCAAAGGTAATAAAATATTGTAGAAATCTGCAAGAAACTCGCATTTTTTTCGTATCTTTGCACCCGAATTTAGGCAATCTTAATAAATGCGTGGGATTGCCGCAAGCGTTTCGGAAGGATTTTGCACCCTAATTCATGGCTGGGAGGGTGAATTCGGCCTTCCATTTTGATTATAATGAATTAAGGTTAAAAAGATTTGAAGACATTTGAAGAATTGGGCGTGAGCGAGGAGATTCGCCGTGCCATTGAGGAGATTGGATTTGAGAATCCAATGCCAGTTCAGGAAGAAGTAATCCCATATTTGCTTGGTAATAAGAACGACGTGATTGCGTTGGCGCAGACCGGTACGGGTAAGACAGCATCTTACGGTATTCCGGTTATCCAGAAGACTGATGCCAGCAGCAAGCAGACACAGGCTATCATCCTCAGTCCTACACGTGAGCTCTGTCTCCAGATAGCAGACGATTTGAACAGTTTTGCCAAGTACATCGACGGTTTGCATATTGCCGCTGTTTATGGCGGTACCGACATCGGAAGCCAGATTCGCACCCTGAAGCATGGTGTGCAGATTATCGTGGCTACCCCTGGTCGTCTGCTCGATTTGATTAATCGTGGCGTGGCTCAGTTGGAGAACGTAAACAACGTGGTGCTTGATGAGGCTGACGAGATGCTGAACATGGGCTTCTCAGAGAGCATCAATGCCATCTTTGAGAACGTTCCGGAAGATAGAAACACTCTGCTCTTCTCGGCTACCATGAGCAAGGACATCGAGAAGATTGCCCTTAACTACCTGCACGACCACAAGGAAATCGTAGTGGGTTCGCGCAACGAGGGTGCTGAGCATGTAAACCATATCTACTATCTGGTAAATGCCAAGGACAAGTATCTCGCCCTGAAGCGCGTGGTGGATTTCTATCCACGCATCTTTGCAATTATCTTCTGCCGCACCAAGCTGGAGACTCAGGATATTGCAGATAAGCTGATTAAGGATGGTTATAATGCAGAGGCGCTGCACGGCGACTTGAGCCAGCAGCAGCGTGACCTCACCATGCAGAAGTTCCGCAACCATACCGTTCAGTTCCTGGTGGCTACCGATGTGGCTGCCCGTGGTCTGGACGTAGATGATCTGACTCACGTTATCAACTACGGCTTGCCTGATGATGTGGCCAGCTACACCCACCGAAGCGGCCGTACGGGTCGTGCCGGAAAGAAGGGAACATCCATCTCTATCATCCATACCAGAGAGAAGTTCAAGGTTCGCCAGATAGAGAAGCAGATTGGCAAGGACTTCGTAGATGGCGTATTGCCAACCCCAGAGGAAATCTGCAAGAAGCAGCTCTTCAAGACCATGGACGACATCATGAAGACCGATGTGGATGAGGATCAGATTGAACCATACATGGCTGAAATCAACCGCCAGTTTGAGTACATCGACAAGGAGGACATCATCAAGAAGATGGTGACCATCACCTTCGGTAAGTTCCTCGATTACTATAAGAATGCTCCTGAGATTGTGAAGCCAGAAACCGGCAAGGGTTCCCGTGGCGGCGAAGGTCGTGGAAGTCGTGGCGAGGGCCGTGGCAAGGTTTCCAATGGCCGCAGAAAGCATGAGACTGAGGCAGGATTCAAGAGACTGTTCATCAACCTGGGTAAGGCGGATGGTTTCTATCCGGGTGAAATCATGCAGTATCTGAACAAGCACGTGAAGGGTCGCCAGGAGGTAGGTCACATCGACCTGCTGAGTAAGTTTGCCTACATCGAGGTGCCTGAGGAGGATGCTAAGCGCGTGATGAAGGCTTTGAACGGTACTGAGTACAGGGGCAGAACCGTAAGATGTAACGATGCTGATGAGGAAGGTCATGGCAGAGCAGCCCGTGGCGGACGCAGTTCTGAGGGCCGTGGCGGTCGTTCTTCAGAAAGAGGCGGACGCAGCCGTAGAGGTTCTTCTGATGATTCTCGCGATTCCCGTGGAAAGGGCGGACGTGGAAGCCGTGGCGAATCTCGTGGCGGCAGAAAGTCTCGTCCTCAGGAGGATACAGGCGATTGGCGCCAGTTCTTCCAGAACAACGACAACGTAAAGTTCAAGGGTGAGGAGCCAAACTTCGAGGAAGAAGGTTGGGCTCGTCGCAGACCTAAGAAGAAGTAATTTAGGCAGACGATATATAATTAAGGTGAAAGCCTGCATCAAAGGGATGTTTTGATGCGATATTCATATTTTGCGGTAAAAATACAGCAATTTCTTTGGTAAATTGCGGTGTTTTTACCGCAATTTTTGTATATTTGCAGCCGTAAGCATCAAATTTAATGATTTTAATACGCATTTTAACCCTAAAAATATTCTGTACTACGTAAATGAAGAAATCTATTCTTATCGCTTGTCTGGGACTGGTAAGTCTGGGCTTGCAAGCACAGAGCATTTCGCTCGCTGGTGAATGGAATGTAGAGTTGGGAAAGAGCGGTAGCGCTTTCGCCAAGAGTAAGCGTGCCTCGCAGGGTGAGGCAAAGCGTGCCATCCTCCCAGGCACCATCGATACGAACCATCTGGGATTCGCTCCGAAAGATACGATGGAGACAACGCATCTCACGAGGCTCTATGCCTATAAAGGTGCTGCCAGATATTCTAGAACAATCAATATTCCGAAGGATTGGAAGAAGAAACCGGTAGAACTCTTCCTGGAACGTACCCGACCAACCTGGGTGTATGTGGATGGAGAACTGGTGGATTCCTGCAACTTCATCTCTACTCCCCAGCGCTATCTTCTGCCAAAGAAGGTGAAGCCGGGCAAGCATTTTCTGGAAATCGTGGTGGATAATGGAAGAGGTGTGCCTGAGCAGGTTTACGGTTCCAGCCATGCTTACACGGAAGATACGCAGACCAACTGGAATGGAATTATCGGAAGGATTAAACTCCAGCTTGCCTGCTCAGTAGAGAGCAAATCTGCAGAAACTCTAACAGAAGCAATCCCAAGTAGTTCTGTAGTTCCTTCAGCAGGAGCAATCCCTAGCCGTTCTGTAGCTTCTCCTACAGTCCTTCAGATGCCTGATTTTGCTAAGGATTTCCATATTGAGGGCGCTCACTTCTACGCCAATGGTCATAGGATATTTCTTCGTGGCAAGCACGATGCGGCTGTATGGCCGCTGACGGGACATGTGGAAATGAGCGTGGAAGGCTGGATGAAGTATCTCGGAATCTGCAAGGAGTATGGAATCAACCATGTGCGCTTTCATTCCTGGTGCCCACCGGAGGCGGCTTTCGTGGCTGCTGATAGTCTGGGAATCTATCTCCAGCCGGAACTTCCTTTCTGGGGCTCTTTTGATAAGAAGGATGAAAGGCTGATGGCGTTCTTGCATCAGGAAGGCGAGAATATCCTCAGAGAATACGGTCATCATCCTTCTTTCAGAATGATGGCGCTGGGTAATGAACTCTGGGGCGACATCGACAAGATGAAGGAGTTTGTGGATGATTTCCGCAAGATTGCACCCGATAAATATTATACCTTCGGAAGCAATTACTATCTCGGTTATCAGGGAATAAAAGAGGGAATGGATTACTTCACCACCTGTCGAATCGGAGGCGAGGGATGGGGCAAGTACAATACCCACACCCGTGGCTCTTTCTCGTTTGCCGATGCTTATGATGGGGGAATGATCAACCATTTCCATCCGAATTCTACGATGAATTTTGATGAGGCTTGCGATAAAGCCGGAATCCCAATCATCTCTCACGAAACAGGCCAGTTTCAGACCTATCCTGATTATCGGGAAATGAAGAAATACACCGGAGTGCTTCATCCTTATAACTTCGAAGTCTTCCGTCGTCGCCTGGCTGCAGCCGGAATGCTTTCGCAGGCGGATGATTTCCACAAGGCTTCGGGTTTATGGAGCGTGAAACTCTATAAGGCTGATATAGAGATGGATTTGAGAACCCGGAATATGGCGGGATTCCAACTGCTCGATATTCAGGATTATCCCGGTCAGGGAAGTGCTTTCGTAGGAATCCTGGATGCATTTATGGAGAGCAAGGGAATCACTACGCCCGAGGAATGGCGCCAGTGGTGCTCGCCTGTGGTTCCTCTGCTGGAAATGAAGAAGTTCTGCTTCGAGGATGGCGAGAATATTCAGGCTAAGGTAAAGGTAGCCAATTATGGCGGTTCTTCGCTGAAGGGCAAGAAACTGAAATGGCATCTGGCTGCCGAGAACGGATTGTTCTGTATGGATGATGGAACTTACAGCACCAAGGATGGTGAAGTGAGAAAGAATGTAGGCGACTTGATGGCTGAGGATGAGGGAGTATTGAACATCTTTTCATACGATGAAGGTTTGGTGGATGTGGGTGAACTGAATGGTGTTTTCCACGTGCAGAAACCTACCAAGCTGCTTCTTACATTAAACATTGAAGGAACAGAGGCGAGAAACTCCTACGAACTTTGGGTTTATCCGAAGAAGGCGATGGAAAAGAAGGGCGTCATCATTGCCAAGGATTTGAATCAGGAAGTAGTGAAAGTCTTGGAAAAGGGCGGAAAGGTGCTTTGGATGCCTACGGCTTCCAGTCATTTCGTGGCTGCCGATGATACGCTTTCGCAGGCAGATAATGCTACTCTTTATACTGTTGGCGGACTCTTCCAGACCGATTACTGGAACTATCGCATGTTCAAGACCATCTGCGAGAACAACAAGAAGAAGGTTTCTCCAGGAACCCTGGGTATTCTGACGAATCCGGAACATCCGATATTCAAGGGGTTCCCTACGGAGATGCACACCAACTGGCAGTGGTTCCCTGTCATCAAGAAATCGCATCCGCTGGTGCTTGACAACTTCGCCAAGGATTATCGCCCTATAGTTCAGGTGATAGATAATATTGAGCGGAACCATAAACTTGGCTTGGTAATGGAATGGAAGGTGGGATCCGGAAAGCTCCTCGTCTGCATGAGCGATTTGGAGAAGGCTGCCAAATATCCGGAAGGCAAGGCTTTCTATCAGAGTGTAATTGATTACATGCGCTCTGCCGATTTCAATCCATCTGCAGAAATAACGGTGGATGACTTGAAGAAGAAACTCGCCGAAAAGCCTCGTCAGGTTTCTTTGAAGGAGCTGAATAATATCTCGCAATATTAATAGAAATTCTGTAAGTTGCGAATCTGTAAGATAAAAATAAACTGAAAATCAGCAAGATAACAAGAATAGAAAGACTAAATAAAATAAGAGCGGAAAGCCAGGAGTTAACAGGTTAACAGTTAACAGCTGATTTTCCGCTCTTTTTATATCATCCTAAGACTAATCTTTATCTCAGGATAAACCTTTATATCATCTCTATTGATTCAGAGATAGGAATTACTTTGCATTGATCTCCTTCAAGAGGCGGTCTGCGTGTCCCCACTTATCCATCAGGTAGAGCACATAGCGAATATCTACACCGATGCAGCGAGCCAGGCGCTTGTCGAAGTTGATGTCAGAGCTGAGGCTGTCCCAGTTGCCATCGAAGGCAAGACCAATCAACTCGCCCTTGCCGTTGAACATAGGGCTACCAGAGTTACCGCCGGTAATGTCGTTGTTGGTCAAGAAGCAGAGCTGCATTTTGCCGCTTGTCTTGTCACGGTACTTGCCGAACGGATTGTCTGAAAGAAGTTCATGTTCGAGGAGCTCGTGCATGATAGGCTCGGCATAGTAGTCGATTACCTTGTCGCCCTTCTTCATCTTCTCAACAAGGCTCTCGGCTGTGGTATAATAGCCTGATGGCTTGCCACCGAGGTCGAAACCGCCTACCTGACCGTAACTCAATCGCATGGTGAAGTTGGCGTCGCTGTAGTGAGGCATGTCCTCCTCCATACGGAGCTTGGCAGCACAGAGATACTTCTCCTGCTCGGCGATGCTATCGTTGATGCTGCCCATCTGAGCAGCGAAATCTGCAAATACATCGTTCAGATCCATACCGAAGCTTACGCCTGGATCCTTCTCATATCCCTTCTTGTTGAAATAGAGCTTGGCACCCTTCTTCATGATGAGCGACTTCTCCCAGAGATAGTCTACATACTTGGTGTAGTCGCCACCAAACTGAGTGTCAATGGTGGCATAGAACTTAGGCAACCACTTGCTGTCTACGTGCTCCTTGTAGTTCTTCAAGAGGGTAGCGAGTACCTCCTTATCGAGTGCCATATCCCATTCTGCAGAGTTATCTTCAAACTCATGATACTGCTTCTTCTTGTTCTTCTCAGGACCCTTCACTTCCATGTTGGTCTGGAGCTTGATGGCACGGGTAGAGAACTCGATGTTGCTTCTTCTGGTGAAAGATTCAGAGAAGTTGGTCCAGGCATACTTCACGTCTGCGCTCTCCTTGTAGAGCTTGGCGAGTTTGTCGAAATCTACCTTGTGGGCGAGGTCGTTGGCTGCCTTGGCTGTATCCTGCCAAGCACGGAGACGGGTTTCGTACTCACGCTTCAGATTAACGATGCCGATAGAATCGATACACTTGTTCATACCGATGGCATTCTTCCAGTAGTTGGAAGAGCTGGCGTATTTGCTGTCGTACTTGATGCGGACAGCCTCGTCGGCACGCATGTGCTTCTGCATCACCTCCTGCTTTACGCCACGAACCTGAGCACGAGGCGCATTCTCTGCATCGCGCATGGTCTGGATTCCGTAGCTTGAAAGATAGCGCTCTGTGCTGCCTGGGTAACCCATGGTCATCGCATAGTCGCCATCCTTGTAACCCTGGAGAGAAACCTGAGCCCAACGCTTAGGATGATAAGGCACATTGTCCTTGCTGTAGGCAGCAGGACCATTGGTCTTAGGGTCGGCATAGATGCGGAATACAGAGAAGTCGCAGGTCTGGCGAGGCCACATCCAGTTGTCTGTATCGCCACCAAATTTACCCATAGACTTTGGTACGGTGAAAACCAGACGCAGGTCGGTGAAGTCGCGGTAAGTAGTAGCGTACCACTTGTTGCCCTCGTAGAAAGGCTGAACGGTGATATGGAGGGTAGAATCGTTTTTCTTCACTTCCTCAGTCATCTCATTCTCCAGAGAATCGATGAGTTCATCGCGCTTCTTGTTGTCGAGTTTCTCGTATCCGAGGCTCATCACCTTATCGGTTACATCCTTCTGTTCAACCATAAAGCTGACGAACATATTCTCGTTAGGCAATTCCTCTGCGTAAGATTTAGCAAAGAAACCGTTGAGCATATAGTCGTGCTCCACGGTAGAGTGGCTTCTGATAGCCTCGAAACCGCAATGGTGGTTGGTAAATACCAAACCGTCTGGAGAAACGACTACGCCTGAGCAATAGCCAGAGAAGTTAACCACAGCATTCTTCAAGGCGTTCTCGCCGTTGTAGAGCTGGTCGTAAGTCATACTGAAGCCTTCGCGCTGCATCATTTCATACACAGCGTTAGGCAAGTTGTAAATCGTCCACATTCCCTCGTCAGCGTGAGCGGTATTGATTCCGCAGAACGCCATGATAGAGGCGATAAGGACCGTTGCTTTTTTCTTCATTACTTGTTTTTGTTTTCTATTTTTATTATGATGTTATTTATTCTTTTTCTCATACCCTTCTTTCCAAGTCTTTGCCTGTTCTGTCATCCGATATTGCTGGCGTGGATGTCTTGGGGTGTTTGGATATTTCCTTTCAATAGCTTTTTCTGAGAGGGCAGCGTTTAAATATAGTTCACTAAAACTTTTTCTGTCCTTTAGTCCGATTGCACCCATAATTTCCGCAGATGTCATATATTCATCGTTAAAGGATAGAATAAGAGTCTCCACATGTTGACTGAACTTGTGGGGTACCTATTCTTGGCTGCTCTTTCCAATCATCAGTCGGCCGAATATGCAAGTATCTGTTTTTGAGCACCCAGCTATCTTTTAGGAGTAAGTTCCTGAAGAAACGAACCAGGTAGATAGGAGAGTAATCAATGCCTTTCTGAATGTTGCGATAGTTGGCACGAACCAGGGCTTTGCGGAAATACCAGGAGTGTTTGGCGAACATTTCGTTGTTCCCGCAAGCGCTTGAATTGAGCTAAGCACTCCTCCAGCGAAAGCGGATGCTCTCGCCAATAAGCCATGCTCTTTTGCATCTGGGCATTGACTTTCTTGTGATAATCGTTCAGTTGTATCTCCATCCATTTATGTATTATATTGTTAGAATATTACGTTTGCAAAGTTACGACTATTTCCCGAATTTTCCAAGGCTTCGCTTGATTTTCTTCATAATTTGCCTTTTTGCTGATAACATTCCTGGTGATAGAACCTCCTGCTCCAGCATATCCAGAGCCATTCTTAACTCTTCGAGGAGTTCGGGATAGTACTTCATCTGCTCGTAGGCGAGCTTCATGCAGTAGCAGCGGATGGCGTAGGGCTGGGAACAGGCTGTAATCTTGGCGATGCAGAAATCGATGAAATCAGAACGGAGTGATTCTTCCTCGAAAGGCTGACGGAGAAGAAGATTGAGCATCAGGCGGCGCTTGGTCTCATTCTTCTCTACGAGAACTCGGTCTATTAAGTCATCGTGCTTGGCATAGAGCCACTCGTTGTTCTGCATGTCGAAATGAGTGAATACCCACAGGGCATTTGTGGATATTCGCTCGTCCTCATCAAATGTTAGTTGATAAAGATGAGCTTTCTTACGGTTATTACCATGGGTAAGAATACAAATCTCATAGATGTCATCCATGCAAAGTTTCTTATTCAGTTTCTTCCTCATGCTTCTATGGCTTATTTGATGATGAAACTCTTCTCTACCTTGTGTTTAACAAATTCTCTAGCTGCGAATAGTGGTACATTTTCCATCCATTTTTGGTCTTGGAAACCTCGCATGGAGAAACGGATACCTTTGAGGTGATAGGAGGCAAAATCGTGAGTGATAAATGCTGCTAGTGATTTTGCCTTTACATTCTCCTCAGCCTTTACTTCTATTGGTAAGATTTCGCTGCCGGCTTGTACTATGAAATCAATTTCTTGGGTAGAGCTTGGCTTACTGTAATAATATATGGGTAAGTAAGGAAGAGATTTCAGCTGTTGAAGCACGAAATTCTCAGTAAACGCCCCCTTGTATTCGCTAAACACGTTGTTGCCAATGAGAATCTGGTCAGGTTGTGCCATTGTGAGTGCTCCCAACAAACCTACATCAAGCACATATAATTTGAAAGCATCCATGTCTGCATAGAATTTTAATGGAGATTTGGCATCTCTTGTTCTTTCTACCTTATGGACGAGTCCTGCGTCAATGAGCCATTGTATTGCAATCTCGAAATCTTTAGCCCTAGCTCCTTTTCTTATTGCACCATAGATGAACTTCTTGTTCTCGCGAGCCAGTTGGGCTGGGATTGATTGCCATACCATTCTTACTCTTTGTGTCTGTTCTTCGGTGTGTTTGCTGATATCTGCCTCGTATGCATTCAAGATGTTTTGTTGAATTTGCCTTACTTGCATTGGGTTGTGATTTTGTGTAAATTCCAATACTGCTTCGGGCATACCTCCAACAAAGTAGTATCGTCGAAGGTATTCTATGAATTTTGGGGCGAGGCTGTTGATAAGTTCCTTATCTCCGCTTTGCAATAAATCCAAAAGTTGTTTCTCTCCATTGGCAAGTAGAAATTCCTCATAAGTCATGGGGTAGAGGTGCATGATGTCAACTTTACCGACAGGGAAGGATTCTCCTTTCATGTTCATGACACCGAGCAATGATCCTGCTACGATGATATGCAATTCTGGCTTGTCTTCACAGAAATATTTCAGCGAGGACAAAACAGGTGGAATCTCTTGTATCTCATCGAGAAATACAAGGGTCTTGCCAGGAGTGATGTCTTGGTGTGCATAAGCAGCAAGGCCGATGGAAAGTCTTTCTGCATTTGCGTCACCTTGAAAAAGTTGAGCAATGCTTTTGTTTTTGTAACAGTTGATGTAAACCATATTCTCAAATTCGTTGTTGCCAAACTCTTTGATGATATAGGTCTTGCCAACTTGTCTTGCTCCATACATGATGAGTGGCTTCCTGTTACTGGATAATTTCCAGTCTTTCAGATGGTTGTATATGAATCTTTTCATGTTTGCTACACTTTTGTGAGGGAATGATATTTGTATCTGTACATTTTTGTGAGGGAATAATGCCTTATTACCAACACTTTTGTGAGGGAATATTGCTGCAAAGATACTGATTTCTTTTGAAAAACCACAAAAAACGTCCTTAAAAATGTGTAAAACCACAAAAGGTCGTCCTTAAAAGTGTGATATTTTACAACAAGTCGAACTTAAAAGTGCAAAAACAGCTGATATGCAAGTGCGCATACCAGCTGCTTTCTTAGTATGCTCGGCAGACCTGCTGAGCCTAGTGGCAACTTTCTAGAAGCAGTCTCCTTGAACTCCATATTCTATCTCTTTGAACCTGATCAGACGTCTTCTTTCACTTACGCAGTCATATTCTTCAGTTTACGGAGCCGTATCCTTCGGTTAACGGAGCCGTATCCTTCAGCTTGCATAGTCATATCCTTCAAAATACTCTGTCGTCTCGTTTCGTTCACTCAGCCGTTTGCTTTAGCTCTTACAGGGCGCCTTGCTGGCTGCTATTATATCCTGAGTATTGCTCGGGACCAGGAACATTGGGTCCTTTTGTCTATTCTTGAACCGCATGCGAAGGTTCTGTATAATATAAACAAAAGAAGTCCGTGGACTTACACATTGTCCACGGACTTCTTGGAATATAATCTCAATGATTGGAATCTCTTACTTTCTAAAGTACTTTCCTACAACCGGCAGACTCTTCAATGGGAAATCCTTCTTCACGAGATAGGCGGCGAAGATGAGGATGAGTACCGTGTTGATAAGGCAGGCAATTCCACTGGCGAAGTATCTGTTTGCCTCGGTCATTCCTGCGAAGAGGATGAGGGCGAGAACCACATAAATCATAATCTCCTTCACCGGATAGTTGATAGGATACTTCTTCTGACCCACAAAGTAGGAGAGAAGCATGGCTGTTCCATAACCTGCGAAACCGGCCCAGGCACAGGCGATGTAACCATAAACTGGTACGAAGATAACGTTGATGGCAATCAATACCGCACAACCGATGCCCGAGAAGTAAGCACCCCAGATGGTCTTGTCGATGAGCTTGTACCAGAAACTGAGGTTGAAATATACTCCCATCATGATTTCGGCAGCCATTACGATAGGCACTACCTTCAAACCATCCCAGTAGTCGCGACCGATGATGTGGCGCAATACATCCAGATAACCTACTACCACCAGGAAGGCGAGCAGGGTGAAGATGACGAAATACTTCATCGCCGAAGCGTAAGTCTGTCGGTTGTCCTTATCCTTCGCCTTGCCGAATACGAATGGCTCGTAAGCATAGCGGAAAGCCTGGGTAATCATCGCCATGATCATCGCAATCTTGCTGGCTGCTCCGTAGATTCCGAGCTGCGCATGAGCATCGCCCTTCTCATAGATGTAAGGGAAGAGAATCTTGTCGGCTGTCTGGTTCAGAATACCGGCAATACCGAGCACGAGGATTGGCCAGCTGTAGCCCATCATCTTCCTGACGAGCACCTTACATTCGCTCCAGGAACATTTCTCGCCCATGAATCCTTCCTTCAGTTCCTTGTAGAAACAGAAGGTGATGGAGGCGGTACAAACGAGGTTGATGTAGAAAGCATAGCCCACATCGTGACCATCCATGATGACGTAGTAAACCAGGTTGAGCGCAATGTTCAGACCGATGAAGAGCAACTTGAAGGCAGCAAACTTCAATGGGCGCTTCTTGTATCTGAGGTAAGCGAACGGAATGCACTGGAAGGCATCAATAGCCACGGTTACGAACATGGTCCATACATAAGCCGGATGGTCGGCGTAGCCCATCGCATCGCTCAAAGGCGTGATGAAGAGGAATACCAGAGCGATGAAGAGTAGGGAAGTGAAGCCCACCATGCTCAATACCGTGTGATAAACCTTTTCTGAGTTTTCTCCCTCCTTGTTGACAAAACGGAAGAAGGTGGTCTCCATTCCGTAGGTCAGGATAACGAGGAGTAACGCCGTATAGGCGTACATGTTGGTGATGACACCATAACCACCACTTGCGGCGCTGATCTTTGCCGTATAGAGTGGTACAAGCAGATAGTTAAGGAATCTGCCGATGATACTGCTCAAACCATAGATGGCGGTATCCTTTGCTAAACTTTTGAGGTTTGCCATATTAATTTGTTTTTTATTATCCGAAGAATAAATATGCTATAGTGATTGCTGCGATGACTCCTGCCAAATCGGCAAGCAAGCCGCAAGCCACGGCGTGGCGGGTATTCCTGATGCTTACGCTTCCGAAATATACAGCCAATATATAGAAGGTGGTGTCGGTGGAGCCCTGGAAGATGCAGCTCAATCTGCCCACAAACGAATCAGGACCATAGTTCTTCATCGCCTCCAGCATCATGCCTCGTGCACCACTTCCCGATAGCGGTTTCATGATGGCGGTAGGCAGGGCGCCTACGAAATCGGCATTCAAGCCGCATTGTTCTACCGACCACGAAATGCCTTGAATCACCATATCCATCGCTCCCGAAGCACGGAACACGCCGATGCCCACAAGGATAGCTACGAGATAAGGGATAATCTTCACCGCAGTAGTAAAACCTTCCTTCGCTCCCTCGATAAATGCATCATAAACATTCACCTTCTTCCAGAAACCAGCCAGGATGAAGCAGAGGATGATGCCCAGGAGAATCATATTCGAAGCCAGGGTAGTAACTGTATTCATCGTATCCTTGTCCATCTGTCCGAATCCCCAGATGATGATGCCTACGAAGGCGCACATTCCCAACAGAGTAGCGAGCAATACCGGCTGCAGGATGTTGATGCGCTGCCAGAGCGAAGTGATGATGATTCCGGCAAGCGTAGCCACGAGCGTAGCCATCAGGATAGGGATGAAGACATCCGTAGGCTGGGCTGCTCCATAGGAGGCACGGAAGGCGAGGATGGTGGTAGGGATGATGGTGAGTCCTGAGGTGTTCAGAACCAGGAACATGATCATCGGGTTCGTCGCCGTATCCTTCTTCGTGTTGAGTTCCTGCATCTGCTGCATCGCTTTCAATCCTGTAGGCGTCGCCGCATTATCGAGTCCCAGCATATTCGAAGCGATATTCATGAAGATGCTTCCCATCACCGGATGGTTCTTCGGAATATCAGGGAAGAGACGGGTGAAAACCGGGCTGAGTGCTCTTGCCAACACATTCACAACTCCCGCCTTCTCTCCAATCTTCATGATGCCAAGCCAGAGGGCGAGCACGCCCGTCAGTCCGAGAGAAATCTCGAAGGCATTCTTGGATGAGTCGAAGGTGGAATCTACAATCTTCTGGAAGATAGTCGTATCTCCCATTGCCAATCCGATGAGTGCGAAGATGAACGCAATCACGAAAAATGCTATCCAAATGTAATTTAAAACCATAATTGTTTCATCTTGCGGTTTTTTCAACCGCTTTTATTGTGATAATGTTCTTGTCACAGAATAATATAATACCTGATAATCGGGTGCAAAAGTACAACTTTATCACAAAATTCCAAAGAAATTCGGACTGAAAATCACAAAATTCCTATTGTTTTAAGGCGTTTTATCACAAAATTCCATGCTTTTCTCTCTTCGCTATCACATTATTCCCTATTCGTTATACTTTTTTAATCTCTCTTTTTATCCGATTTCAGAAAAAAGATGTACTTTTGCCGCTCAATTCATGAAAGACAGGAATTTGGTTATACAAAAACATTATTAAGGAAGCAAAGGACTTCTGTTATATTTTATAGTATGGACAAGAATGAGAGAATATATAACGAGCAAGAGATGCCCGCTGAAACGAAAAAGAATCATTCCGCTGATGCGGATAGAGTAAAGGAAGTATATAAGGTGACGATAGCGGGAAGCATCATCAATGTGGTGCTGCTCGTGCTGAAGTTTGCTGCAGGTATTCTCGGACATTCGGCAGCCATGATAGCGGATGCAATCCATTCGCTTACTGATTTCGCCACCGATGTGGTGGTACTGGTATTCGTAAAACTGGGCAATAAGCCGAAGGATAAGGACCATGATTATGGGCATGGCAAATACGAGACGCTTGCCACAGCCATCATCGGTATTTCGCTATTCGTGGTGGGTGTGATGATCTGTTATTCTGGTGTTACCAAGACCTATCGTGCCATCTGCGGCGAGACATTGCAGCAGCCGGGCGTTGTAGCCTTGATTGCTGCCATCGTAAGTGTCGTGATGAAGGAGTGGGCTTATCAGTTTACTGTAAAAGCCGGAAAGAAATATCATTCCGAGGCTGTAGTGGCGAATGCCTGGCATCATCGCAGCGATGCTTTATCGAGTATCGGAACGATGTTCGGTATTGGCGGCGCCATCATCCTGGGAGAAAAGTGGGCGGTGCTCGATCCGCTTGCAGCCATCATCGTGAGTGCCTTCATCATCAAGGCCGCCTGGGGACTGGTGATGCAGTCTGTGAAAGAACTGACGGATGCCAGTCTTCCAGAAACTGAGGAAGATGAAATCCTGAAGATTGCGAACGAAGAGCAGGGAGTGGGAGAGATTCATAACCTGCGTACCCGTCGCATCGGAAACAAGATTGCGATAGAAATGCATGTCCGCATGCCGGGTTCTCTTTCGCTTTATGAGGCGCATGAGCATGCTACTCACATAGAAACGAAACTGAAGCAGCACTTCGGCGCAGATACCCATGTGGGAATCCATCTCGAACCGATAAAAGTGAACGGAAAATATCAGAAACCGGAATAACTGAAATAAAAGAAAATAGTCGGAATAAAAGGAAACGAGCCTTGACGGAAGGAAGAAACCTCCATCAAGGCTCGTTTTTTTATTTGATATCCGAATCGTGTTTCGGATATTTATCATCTTTTGGGATGATTATTGTCAGATTATATTATCGGCCGAGATTTACGCTGGCTCCTGCCATAATCCACAAACCTGGTTGCTTAACAGCTGTGAGGTCGTAGTAGTGGTGGCAAGTGATGTTGTCGGCTTTCACGAAGATATTGTATTTCTTCTCGTCCCACATCAGTTTGCAATCTACCTTGGTGTATGGATGATAGCCATTCATTCTCTGCTGCCATCTTACGCTCCACGAAGCTGAAAGCTTGCTCCAGATCTGATGATCCAGACCGAATACAGCCTTGTGCTTGAGATACTCCAATGCATAGAGTGATTTCAGAATGTTTGTCTCGGTCTTATGATCCTGATAGATGTAAGCATAACCCAACTTGATGCGGGTGATGAAACAGTTTGGTACCAATTCTCTCATGTAGATAGTAGCATCTACGTTGTAGCCCATGTTGTTGAGCTTTCCGATGTTCATCACGTGATACTTGCTGTCATTCTGCTCGGTCACGGATGTCTGAACCCAGTCAATCATGTTGGTGCCGTGTGCGTAGAATCCGCTAACGGTTACTGCAAAACCAGTCTGGCGATATTGAGTTCCCACCTTGAAGGTTGAGTTCTTCTCCGGGTTTAGGTTGATGTCGCCCTGCTGCACCGCATTACTTATATATAAGTCGGTGTAGGTAGGCATTCTCAATGCCTTGTTCCAGGAAGCGTAGAACTTCCAGTTGTCGTTAGGACGATAACTCATATCCACACCAGGATAGAAACGGAAGTCGTTGTCCAAACCTGTATTCTTGTTAGCCAAGACACCAGCCGACAAGGTGAAGCCGCCAAAGATGAAGTTGTGCTCCAGCATGATGTTGGTATTGGTGCGCTCACCTTTTCGGGTATATTGACGGTCAGAACCCGAGATATCCTTATAGTCTTTCTCTGCGAGGTCCTCGCCCAATGCAGTAGAGTAGATGCACTCCTTGCTGATGTCGAAACCAACCGCAGTCTTACCCAAAGCCCAAGCCACGTTGGCATTCAGACCACCACCATATACATCAAGGTCGTGATAGTTCTCGCCTGCCTTGGCTCCAGCCATACCGCGAATCAACTGGTAATGGTCCTTGAAATTGTTATAATAGAATTGAGGCGCAATCTCCCAGGTCTTCTCCTGGTTGTGCAGACTCAGGTTGAGAGAAGCCATACCGTGGTCTGTCTTCTCATATTGGTTGTTGTATTTGGCACTGTAGAAAGTGTTGGCACCGTAGCTCTGGGTAGAGATACCCACCTGAGCATTGATGTCGAAACGCTGGTCGTAGCTCAGGTTAACCTGTCCAAAGCCTTGTCCTTTCTCGAAGTCGCTGTTGTCTGTTCCTCCGTCTGAACGCTTGTAGCCTCCGCTGGCAGAGTAGGCGTGTGTCCACTTGCCTTTGGCATAAGCCACCTGCATACGTCCCTGTGCTCCGAAACTTCCAAAGCTTCCGCCTTCTACACTTGCAGATACTCCATCATTCTTTGCCTTCTTGGTCACGATATTGATGGCACCATTGAAGGCTGAAGTTCCGAATACGCGCGATGCTGCCCCCTCGAGCACTTCGATGTGGTCGATGTCGGCAAGAGCTACAGGAAAATCAGAAGCATTGTGACCAGTCTGTGGATTGGAAATGTTGACGCCATTCAAGAGAATGGTAATCTGGTCGAAGGTTCCACCATTGATGGAGATATCCGTCTGAACACCAAAGCCACCACGCTGACGGACATCCACGCCGGTAGCTAATTTCAATACATCGTTGATAGTCTGCGCAGCCGCACGATGAATATCGTCGCGGGTAATGACAGACACAATCTTAGGTGACTGCTCTACAGTCATCGGCGCACGAGATCCGGTAACGCTCACCGCATCTAGCTCGTAAGCCTTTCCGCCCTTGTAGAGGGTAGAATCAACCTTGGCTCCCTCTGTGCTAACGCCTGCAGCCTTAGCATGGCTCAGGGTAGCAACGCTGAGTGCACCAACAAGTACCTCTCTTCCCAAAACTGCGAAGAGTGAGTAATTCTTGTTAGAGAATCGGTTGAACTTCAAGCTGTTGCGCTTGTTGAAAATTGTTTTGTACATTAAATTAAATGTTTATAAATGAATAATAAATCGAAGCCGCAAGCCTGCACGGTTTTCGGCATTCGGGGTGCAAAGGTACAGCCTTTTAGGCAATTGACAAAATAAAATGTGAATTATTTTTTAATCTGCCGATGCAAAGTTAATGCAAATCAAGGTCGGTTTCCCACCTTGCAAATCGTATTCAATTCAGCCTCCTCGTGGCATAAAAAAGTATTAATTAGGCATAATCCTCAATAGGGTGATGCGATTTTCTTAAAGAAACATTCGCTTTTTCAGATTATTCTTGTATCTTTGCAGTTGATATGGGCAGCATTCAGCAATCAGAATACTGCTGTCGCAATTTTATGGTAATTAGAAATTAAAAAGAAAGGAACAGATAAGATGGAAAAGATCAACGTAAAAGAACTGAATGACAACGTCTTCGAGACTATTGGTAAGGAGTGGATGCTGGTTTGCGCCGGCAATAAGGATAAGTTCAATATGATGACCGCCTCTTGGGGCTGCCTGGGATGGCTCTGGAACAAGCCGGTGGCTGTGGTCTTTATCCGTCCGGAGCGTTTCACCCACGGCATTATTGAGGAGAATGAATTCATGACCCTCTCTTTCCTCGGCAACAGTGAGGAGGCTAGAAAGATATATAACTTTTGTGGTTCCAAGAGCGGTCGCGATTTGGATAAGGCAAAGGAAACTGGATTGACTCCGGTAGAAACCGATAACGGCAGCATCGCCTTCGAGCAGAGTCGACTCACCCTGGAATGCCGCAAACTCTATAAGGACAATATGACCGCCGAGAAGTTCCTCGACAAGGACCTGCTCCAGTGGTATGGTGCCAAGGGTGGATTCCACGATGTCTATGTCGTGGAGATTACCAATGCTTATACAAAGTAATAATTAAGATATGGCTCAAGAACAGACAGCAATTCGTGAACGCCAGAAAACCAGGCTCAAGGAGCCGGGGCGTTACGTGGTAATGATGTTCAACGACGACTTTACACCGATGGACTTCGTGGTAGACATCCTCGAAACTATCTTCTTCAAGTCGCAGGCTGAGGCTGAAGCAATCATGCTCAAGGTTCACCACGAAGAGAAAGCCGTGGTGGGCACCTACAGCTATGACATCGCCAAGAGTAAAGTGGAGAAAGCGATGGAGAAAGCCCGTATGCAGAAGTTTCCGCTTAAACTCACTTATATGCCGGAATAGGCGTTGATTTCGGGGAAATATCCCCAATATATGCTAAGAAAAAGAAAGGAAAAAATAGAATGGACAGTATGGGATTGACCCGATATATGAGTGTTCTGATGGACGATGCCATGAAGCAAGCCCGGTTCTTCGATCACGAGTTCGTGATGCCCGAGCACATGCTGCTGGCGTTGCTCAGGCAGTATGCATTCTGTCAGGCGCTGCAGGAAGAAGGCGTAGACAGCCTCAAAATGCACGAAGACTTGGTGGGATGGCTCGCCAAGCAGGAGCGTGTGCCTGAAACCATCAAGTATCTGCCAGAGCCGTCATCGCTCTTCAAAACTATGTTTGGAACAGCATGCGCCCTGGCTGCTGCTGCCGACAGACAGCTGGTGAATGTACCCCATTTTGTGCAGGCGATGTTTGGCTTGCAGAATTCAGAAGCCGCCTTCCTGCTGTGCAAGAATGTGGGCGACCGGCAGGGCGAGTTCCTGGCGAGCGTTGACAGTTATTATCCTATTGGAGAAGATACTGGAGAGGCTGGCATGGGCATGGGAGCAGACTTTGATGATGACGATTATGCCAACGAGTATGACGACGACGAGGAAGAAGGCAGAAGACAGGTTGTACAGGATTGGCATCAGCTGGTTACCTGTATTTCTGACAAGGTAGAAGAGCACAATCCGCTCATCGGAAGAGAACAGGAACTGGACAGAACCATCCAGGTGCTCTGCCGTGCCGAGAAGAACAATCCGCTCCACATCGGAGAAACCGGAGTCGGCAAGACAGCTCTGGTCTATGGTCTCGCCAAGCTCATCAACGAGAATCAGGTGCCTGAACGCCTCAAGGGGGCTCGCATCTACGGCATGGATATGGGACAGATGCTTGCCGGTGCCCAATATCGCGGCGACTTCGAGAAACGCATCAAGATGGTGATGGAGGGAGCCGTGAAAGAAGGCAATACCATTATCTACATCGATGAGATTCATAATATGATAGGTGCCGGTCGTGGCTCAGATGGCGGACCTGATGCATCCAATATGCTGAAGCAATATCTGGAGGCAGGCGATATCCGTTTCATCGGCTCTACCACCTACGAGGAATATAACCGTTACATGGCTCAGAGCAAGGGCATCGTGCGCCGGTTCCAGCAGATAGATATCAAGGAACCTACCGAGGAGGAGGCTATCAAGATATTGGAGGGCTTGCAGTATAAATACAATAAGTTCCACAATGTAACCTATCGCAAGGACGCTCTGGAATATGCTGTCCGTGCCAGCGCCAAATATATCAGCAACCGCTGTCTGCCAGACAAGGCCATCGACCTGATGGATGAGGCGGGTGCTTATCTGGAGGTGCATCCGGTAGAATCTCGCCAGCGCTCTTACGTTACCAAGTCAATCATCCAGCAGATTCTGATTAAAGTCTGCAAGATTGATGCGGCTGCGATGAAAGATGAGAATAACGATGCTCTGGCTACGCTCCGCCAGCGCATACTCGACAAGATTTACGGTCAGGACAAGGCTGTAGACAAGGTGGTTGAGGCTGTGATGATGGCAAAGGCGGGATTGACAGATGATGACAAACCATTGGCTTCGCTCCTCTTCGTGGGACCTACCGGAGTAGGAAAAACCGAGGTGGCACGGCAGTTGGCCAAGGAACTCGGCATCGAACTGGTACGCTTCGATATGAGTGAATATACCGAGAAGCATACCGTGGCAAAACTCATCGGTTCGCCAGCCGGATACGTGGGTTATGAGGATGGAGGACTTCTGACCGATGCCATCCGCAAGACGCCAAACTGTGTACTCCTGCTCGATGAGATAGAGAAGGCGCATAGCGATATCTACAACATCCTGCTCCAGGTAATGGACTATGCCCGTCTGACTGATAACAAGGGTCAGAAGGCTGATTTCCGTAACGTAATCCTCATCATGACCTCGAATGCCGGAGCACAATATGCTTCACGGGCTAGCGTAGGTTTCAATGGAAACGTAAGTCGTGGCGAAGCGATGCTGGCACAGGTGAAGAAGACTTTCAAGCCTGAGTTTATCAACCGACTTTCCGACATGGTGGTGTTCAACGATATGGATAAGCACATGGCAGAGCTGATTCTTGCCAAGAAACTTCGTCAACTCGATGCGAAACTGGCAGCAAAGGGAGTTACCGTAACGTTAACCGATGCTGCGCGTGAACAGTTGCTGAAATGGGGCTTTACCAAGGAATATGGTGCCCGCGAGATGGACCGTGTCATCGGTAACCGCCTGAAACCGATCCTGATGAAGGCGCTGCTCTTCGGCAAACTCAAGAAGAGTGGCAAGGCGCATGTCGACTTTGACGGAAAGGAACTGGTGATTAATTATTAGAATGAAAGTCTAGTCAAGAATATTCTTGATAAAAGATAAGCGTATGATATTACAGATAGATGATACTGCGGACGAGATTTACTTTCCCGATCCGCATTATGGCGATGAGGATGGATGCTTTGCGATTGGTGGCGATTTGAGTATCGACCGCCTGTTGCTGGCTTATAGCAATGGCATCTTTCCCTGGTATAGTTTCCGTGACCAGCCGGAGATTCTCTGGTTCTGTCCGATGAAACGTTTCGTCATCTTTCCTGATGAAATCCACATCAGTCATTCCATGCGTACTCTGATGAGAAAGGGCAGATACAGTATTGGAATCAACGAAGATTTCGATGGCGTGATACGGGGATGCAGCAAGACCAACGGACGATATTGGGAAGAAGGTGCATGGCTTGGTGAGAACATCATCCAGGCATTTACTGCCCTCCATAAGCAGGGCTTTGCGGCGAGTGTAGAGGTATGGGATAATGAAACCGATGAACTGGTGGGTGGACTTTATGGTGTCACCATCGGCAAGGTCTTTATCGGCGAGAGCATGTTCTCCCGGGTTCCGTCAGCCTCAAAGATTGCCCTCATCTTCCTTGCCAGATACTTGCAGGAGCATGGGGGCAAAATGATAGACTGCCAGTTGGAGACTCCTCATCTCAAATCGATGGGTGGCAGATATATTTCTTACGAGGAATATATGAAGATTATGAACGAAGAATAAGAGATGTTCTTCTCGGAATAGAAGAGCATCTTCTTTTGAATAAAAAATAAAGGCTAGGCTCCCGATTCTGGAAAACCTAGCCTTTATTATTATCTGGTCTTTTGCTTTTTATTAGAATATCGGTGTACCGATGCAACCGTTAGGTGCCTGGATATGCAGCATCGCACAAACGGTAGCGGCAATATCTGTCATATAGTGTGGCTGGGCACTCTCGCCGTGCTGGATGCCCCAACCCATAAACAGACAAGGAATATGGATGTCGTATGGATTCCATGCTCCGTGGGTGGTTCCCTTGCTGCTGTAATAGTCGTAGTGACCTGGTTTCAGAACTATCTGAACACCTCCGCTGCGCTCACGGTTGTAACCGTTGATGGCACGGAACTTCAACTCTTCAGGAATGCTCTCGATAGAGGTCTTCTCCATGTCGAAGGCATAGTGCACGTCCTTGTCCTTCTTCAGTCTGTCTACTACCGTCTGCTTGATGGCAGTATAATCCAGACCGAGTTCTTCGATGATGTCTGTATTGAAGAATACCTGATTGTTCATGATGGTCTTCACGAGGCTCTTGTCGTTATTGAATTTAGCCTTTAATACCTTGTTCAGTTCTTCCATCATTCCCTTCTTGTTCCAGATGCCGGCTGGGATTCGCTGGTCTTGCAGGAAGGTGGCGTTGTTTACGCCTCCATGGTCGGCGGTGAGGAAGGTGAGATAATTTCCCTTGCCCACGGTCTGGTCGAGATAAGCAAAGAAATCTGCCAATGCCTTATCTAATCTGAGATAGCAATCTTCTGTTTCGATGGCGTTCACGCCCACCTGATGTCCGATGTAGTCGGTGCTGGAGCAGCTGATGGTCAGCAAATCAGTATCTGTGTTTCTACCCAGATTTTCTCCCTCAATGGCAGCCTTGGCAATATCGAAAGTCAGGTTGCAGCCGAATGGGGTACTGCGGAGAATCTTGTAACCATGCTTTTTATATAAGGTAGGTAGGTCGAGTGGCAATACTGCCTTTTCGCCTTCAACAATTCCATTCTCGTAGTTGTTGTCATCGCTGGTGCTCTCCTTGTAGGAATCGATAGGGTAGAGCGTCTCCCATTTCTTGGAAAGATACTTGTTTGGGAGTTTCTGCTTGTTGAACTTGTTCACCCACTCAGGCAACTTATCCATATAGAAAGTGCTGGTGATGAACTTGCCCGACTTGTCATCAAACCAGAAAGCGCCATTGGCGTGATGGCCCGCAGGGAGGATGGATGCTCTGTCTTTCAAGGCAACACCAATCACCTTAGAACGGTTGTTGGTAGCCAGACGGAGTTCGTCGCCGATAGTGGTTACCCACAGATTTCGAGGCGACATCTTGCCCGCCTTGCTGTCAGAACCTACCGGGTTGACGGTATCGTCGGCAGTACAATTCACAACCTTTCCATCCTTCACGAAGTTATTTCCGGCAATTCCGTGGATAGAAGGAACGGAACCGGTCCAGATAGAAGAATGTCCGATGGCTGTAACCGAAGGGATATAAGGAATCTTGCAGTTTTCTACGCTGAATCCTTCTCCGAGCATTCTCTTGAATCCGCCTTCGCCGTAGCGGGCGTAGTAGCGATAGAGGTAATCCCATCGCATCTGGTCAATAACGATGCCTACAACGAGCTTAGGACGTTGAGGCTGAGCCTGTGCAATGCCGCAGAAGCAGCAGAGCACGAAGATGAGTTTGATAATCTTATTCATAGTCAAAATGTCTTTTTTATACATAACCATTCAGTATTGTATATTAAAATTCGGTTGCAAAGATACAACTTATTTTGGTATTTAACGATAAAAAAGACGATTTTTACCCAAACTTCTCATGGCGTTCAATACAGCCAGTACCGTAACACCTACATCGGCAAAGACTGCCATCCACATGGTTCCAAGACCAATGGTGGCGAGAATCAGTACGGCAACCTTCACTCCGATGGCAAATACCACGTTCTCGTGAGCGATATGGATGGTTCTTCTGGCTATCTTTACGGCAAGGGCAATCTTTCTAGGGTTATCATCCATCAGTACTACATCGGCAGCTTCGATGGCTGCATCGCTACCCAGTCCACCCATGGCAATGCCCACATCGGCACGCTTCAATACAGGGGCATCGTTGATGCCGTCGCCTACATAAGCGAGTGTCTTGCCTGCCGGTTTTGTCTTCAGCAGTTGTTCTACATGCGAAACCTTATCGGTTGGCAGCAGTTCGGTACGGCACTCGTCCAGTCCCAGTTTGTGGGCAACATCTTCTCCCACTTCTCTGCGGTCGCCCGTCAGCATTACCGTTTTCTCTACTCCCAGTTCTTTCAGTTCTCTGATGGCATGGGCGCTTCCTCCCTTAAGGGTGTCGTTGATCACAATATGTCCCGCATACTTGCCATCAATGGCAACGTGGATGATGGTTCCCACCTGGTTGCAGTCGTGCCATTGGGCACCGATGCTTTCCATCATCTTCTTGTTGCCCACGCAAACCACCTTGCCGTTCACTTTGGCACGGATACCCTGTCCTGCAATCTCCTCTACATCGGTCACCTCGCAGCCATCTGTTGCTTCTTGCGGGAAGGCAGTACGCAGGGCTGCGCCGATAGGATGAGTGGTGAAATGCTCGGCATGAGCTGCCAGATGAAGCAGGATTTTCTCCTTGTCAGAATATTCGCCAATATGCACATTATCTGCATCGTGGGATGAATGGTCTGGGCAGGAACTGTCTGCATGAACGGCTGCCACGGCAAACTCTCCGTGGGTCAGAGTTCCGGTCTTGTCGAACACAACGGTTCCCACCTTGGCTAAAGCATCCATATAGTTGCTGCCCTTGATGAGAATGCCGTTCCGGGATGCTCCGCCGATGCCGCCAAAGAAGGTGAGGGGCACGCTGATGACCAGGGCGCAAGGACAGGAAACTACCAGGAATATCAAGGCGCGGTTGAGCCATAATGGGAAGTTCTCGCCAAAGGTTCCTTCACCTACGATTCCTGTTGCTGCCAGGAATGGAGGAATAACCGCCAGGGCAATGGCTGCGAAAACAACGATAGGAGTATAGACTCGGGCGAAACGGGTGATGAAGGCCTCGCTCTTCGACTTGTTCTTGTCTGCACTCTCTACCAGAGAAATAATCTTGGATACGGTACTTTCGCCAAAACTCTTGGTGGTGCGTACACGAACTACTCCTGAAAGGTTGATGCAACCGGACATGATAGTATCGCCTTCATTCAAATCCCGTGGCATACTCTCACCTGTCAGGGCAATGGTATTCAAGGCTGAGCTTCCCTCAACAACAATACCATCCAATGGAACTTTCTCTCCCGGACGGATTACGATAGTTTCTCCTATCTTGACGTCTTCCGGCGAAACCGACTCTACCTTTCCGTTTCTTTCAACATTTGCTACATCCGGTCTAATATTCATCAGATGTGAAATACTGTCGCGGCTCTTTCCTTCCGCATATCCTTCGAAGAGTTCGCCCACCTGAAAGAAGAGCATCACGAATACTGCCTCCGGGAATTCTGTATCAGATCCTGGGAAGAATCCGATGCAAAGTGCTCCGATGGTTGCAATAGCCATCAGAAAGTTTTCGTTAAACATATCGCCCTTGGCAATACCTTCTGCAGCTTCGCCCAGCGTCTCGTGTCCTATCAATAAATAAGGAATGAGATAGACGAGGAGCAACTGCCAGGTTGCCAGACTGTATTCCTTTTCGATGAAAACAGCGATAATCAGGAGGATGATGGTTGCTCCTATCAGAAAGAGTTTGGATTTCAAACCGCCTTCTTCATGATGATGGTGGTGGCAACCGCACCCCTGGTGCTCATGTTCGTCTGTGGAGCATGAGCAGCCATGATGATGTTCGTGAGAATCTTCACAATGGCATTCATGATGATGTTCGTGAGAATGTTTCATTTCTTCCATAATTTTGCAATACTTTTAGTTCTATATAATCCGGAACATTCAGTTCCTTTTTCTATTTCGGTTGCAAAATTACGAAAAGGTTTCTGCAACTTGGTTGCAAAAGCTCCAAATCGCCCTCTTAATGTTTTTTTTGTTTACGCAAAAACAAATAGACCAAATTCAAGCAAACCAGCAACGAAAAAAACAGTTAAGCTGCAATAGCTTAACTGCTTGATTTTCAGCGTGGACCAGCTAGGGCTTGAACCTAGGACCTCCAGATTATGAGTCTGTGCCGAGCCTTACTAACTCCTGCGGACTTAGCAAGGTGTAACCAACTGAGCTACAAGTCCTTTTATGCTATTTGTCAACCTGTTAATGAACACTGATAGAATGAAATTAGTCAACAATGAGTCAACAATCATCCTTTTTGCTTGAGTACAATAGTTATGTACTTTGCAAATAATATTGGGATTCATTTTATAGAGAGAACTCCATATCTCTTATAGTTCATCAAGAAGACTATCTAAGGATTGCAGTCGCTTCTTACCCTCGATATGGTCTTTCACTTCTTGAAGTGCTCCACGAAGTTCTGTTGTGATGTCTTGTCTCTTGTATTCTGTCATATTGATATATGTTGGCAATATGGCTGCAAAGATAATGCTTTTCTTTGGTTTAACAACAGTTTGGGGAACCAAATCTTTTCTATTTATGCATTATTAGCAAAAAAGCCAACCTCCACATGAAAGAAGAAGTTGGCTTGTATTTGATATGTTGTAATAATGTTCTATTCCCAAGTTAAAGTGTAAACTTCTGGGCTACCAGAATCATATTGGTTCTTTTTCTCGGTTTCGGTTATCTTTATAGGATAGCCATCTCCATCAAGTTCGTATGTATAAGAAAGTGTATATCCTTCACTATCTGTAACGCTCTTTAATAGGTTCTTGTTGTTGAGACCAAACAAGGTTGGATGAGCCATAATAAGAAGATTACCATATTCCGCTAAAATCGCATCATCGAATCCTAGTGCATCAACATCAAAGACAGAATGCTTGTTAGGCATATCAGTATAATAAGTACAGTTATAGGTGTTACCTTCACTAACTTCTTTGTAATTTACGATATTACCATTCTCCCATGTATATTTGTTGATATTGTAGCCAGTAATTTGAGAAAGATAGTTTCCCGAATAGGCAGCCTTATATGTCTCTTCACCATCAGTAGCTTTTGAGATTTTTCCATTATCAAGAGTAATAGTACAAGGGTTCTCATCCCATCTAGCATGAGTTGTAAGCGTGATAGTGTTACCCGACCAATCAAGGTTTATGTATTCAGAATTTCCATTTACGTTTCTTGAAGCTCTAGTGAGTTTACCATCTTCTCCATAAGTAAAGTTTATGGTCTCATATTTACTACTGATGCGTACAAGTTTCTTGCCACTTGTAATGCTACCACCACCATTGTTATCATCATCATCGCTGCTACAAGCAACGAATCCAATTGACATAATCATAGCAAAGATTGCCATTGCTAAAAATTTGAATTGTTTCATAAATCTGTAAGTTTAAATTTAATAATTCAGTCTTGAATCCCCAGACGGCTTTTGCTGTAAATTGTTTATTGGTTGACACATAAAGAAAGGAGCATGGGGACTATTGATGTTTACTAACATAAAGCTCTGGACTGCTTGCGACATATAAACAGACAATAGCCCATGCTCCATGTGTTATATATATGAGTATATATATGCAACATGAAAGCATGAGCACCTTGACCTGTTACCTATGTCGTTAGAATTGTCCAGATTCTATGTTAAGATAACTTCAAACGCTCATTCTAAATATGTACTTCTACTCCTTGTAGAATTGGTGCAAATTTAGCAATAATTGTTTGATTGACCAAGGATTTGTCTGTCTTTCTTCTAATATATGTTGAGATTTAACATTTCAGCTTAGTTTCTCTCATAGCTACATATATCAATGAAGCGTCTTTTGCTTATTAGTTAGTAACTAAAGGACACCTACCATTTCTGATAGATGTCCTGTCTGTGGTTAGTCGATAAACCATTTATATCGCTCGTCACCATGCAAGGCTGCATTGATGCCAAGTGCAAGTTGGGTGGTGTTGAGACTCCTATCCAAGAATGAGTCTATATAGCTAGACTTGTTAGCTCCTGTTAACAGGTTGTAGAACTTCCACATGTTGATGTCCTCTCCAAAACTACTGAAGTTCTCATCATTGATGTATGCTTTGGCTACGCTGTTAATCTGTGTATCAGTTAGCAACATCTTAGGAATGTTTCTCTGATAGTAATTAGGTAAGCACTGATAGAGTCTCATCTTGCCAAGTATCTGGCAAAACTGATGTTCGTTCATGGTGGTGCTCCCTAACGAGTGGAGTAGTTGAAGTTGTCTAGCAGGATTGAAATTGTTGAATAGCTCCAAGGCTGCACGATAGAGTCCATTAGTAGATGTCACTCTCAAATCCTCCTTGTAACCATCTGTAAAGATGCACATGTTGCAGCAAACTTGGTTCTTGAAACCTATTGCTAGACGGAATAGCTCTGGAGATTTCTTTGAATATAAGTTCATCTGATTGTATGCTCTAACTCCTACGATGGAAAGATTCAACTTGTTACCCATTATAGTCTCGAAAACTGTAGGGATGTCGATGCTGAATGCTGCACGTTCATAGTAGATGGTCTTGTCTGAATCCAAGAGTTGACTAGCAGGCTTTCTCACTGCTTCCGGTATTCTGCCTTTGATTACGTGGGAAACTCGAATGTTTGGAGTTCCAACCTTTTGACCATGGAAGAAAGTTCTGGTTGCATCCTCGATGGTCTCAATAAAGTCAGCGTGGTTGATGGTCAACTCGTTGTCTTTAGCAAAAACAGGAGTGATGCAATCGTTCTTCAAGTGCTCGAAGGTTACCTCTTGGGTATTAGCCTCAATAAAGTGATTCTCTGCCTTGAACTCGTCCAAGATAACTGCATCCTCGATGTTGTTTACTCTCTGTGCCTGTGGCAATAAAATAATGTTGTTCATAATCTCAATAAATTAGAAGTGAATAATGTTGTTTATAATCTCTATATAAATATTGGCGTTAGTACATGGGCTATTTATATATATTTTTTTTTCTATCTAAGAGTGAGGAGGGGACTAAAGTGTATGTCCACCGTCTTTTGTAGAACACATGGGGAGATATAAAGTAGGGGGCATATAATATATAATAATGTGTAAAGTCCTTATTTTTAGTCTTCTTCTCTCTTCTCTAAACTTCTGATTTTTGGAGATATGATGTTTCCTAACTAATTAGCTAGGTTGAAAAAGTTGAGGCTGTATATTGGTGCTGTAGGATAGTTTTGGAACGGGCAGGTGAAATAGGAAATTTGGGTTGGCTTGTCCTGTGCTCCCCTTGTTAAAGGATGGTATAAAAACGAAAAAGCCGCAAGCGTTGAGGCTCACGGCTTAGTTTGACTAATCAGATAACAATTACAATTTATGGTCAAAAAGTGAAAACTAGTTCCATCTTCTTAGACGATGATATGTATATTCTTGAAAAATCCAAGTGATTTCTGATATTTTTTAAGCAAGATTTTAGACTTATTTTTTATTGATGCTGTACTTGGAACATGATTCTTGAAAAATAGAAACGACTTTTGGGCTAAAATGGAGGACACCATTATTGGCATCCTCCAAATAGCGACATCATATTAGGATAATCTATATTCCTTTTTCAAGAGTACATTTTTCAATTCTCCCCTATATAGAAGAAAATATGAAAAAAATGTCCTACCTTATATTAGGCTTTCTATGATAAGATAAGCTCTCTTTCCTTTACTCTTGCATTCTTTCACACTAAAGAACTTTTTGATATAAGTTGCTGTTATTCTTTCTTTTGGTTGAATTGCAACTCTCTCAAAGATTCTGAGTAATTCTTTCTTGATGAAAGCGCATGTATATCTACAGTTTGGATGAAAAGAATTTTTAAGCAACTGAATGCACTCTTGACCATTCTTTTTCTTCTCGAAATCTTTCATTATGATAGCTTCCTTTATGCGTTTCTCGCTATAGTTGCATTGCTCAATAACCTCTTTGCCTAATGCCTCGTAAGCATTGACAATAAAAGCGTCTTTGTTGCGCAATTCTTCAATGTTGTATCTGACCATAGGTAAGTTTCTATCATCTTTTAATGATTCCAAGATTTCAACAATCTCTTTTCTGAATTGCTTTATATATTTAGAAGTCTTTTCTAATTTTAGTCGCTCTTTATCCCCAAACTTCCAATAGAGAGGCATTCCCTTAATTATGTAAAATTGTTGGGCACGCTCATATCTCTTCACCAAATCATCAAAGTTATTATAGGCGGATTTTACTAAAGATTCGTCTCTGTAATTATCTTGAGCAAAATAGTCGATTTCTCCATCTCTCATAAATTTGTTCTTAAATGGCAGTTGGTCTAGAGCTGCCCTGTAAGCATTTCTAAATTCTAAGCTTGGAGCACAATCGTATAAGCGCATGATGGTGTTATAAGCTTCTTCGCTAGCTTTGATGTACTCGTCTATGCCTCTTTCGTCTCGGATAGGAAAATCCTTATTGGTGCTGACAATATGAGTTATAGATGAAACTCCATTTCTGAATCTTCCGATAGCTTGAACGGCATCCGTGCATGGGTCTATTATCGTGTATTCATATAAATATGGCTCAGTCACAAACATGATGTCTGGCTGTACTTTTAGCTCAATATCTAATGCTGCATAGAAACGACTAGTAAAGAACATAAAAGGCTTTTGCACTTTGATGTCCCAATTCTCGACAGCTTTTATTCCTGCTTCGTTCAGTTTGGTGGTGCTGTTACTAGAGCAGAACACTACACTGTCCTTTTTGATTCCAAGTTTTTCGATAACTTGAAGAATCATATCAGTTCTGTTAATGAAGAGGCACAGGCTTCTTGGTGATTCTAGCTCTTTCTTTCTCTTCTCTATAGTTGCTCTCATGGCTTCTAAGACATTGTTGGTGTGGACAAGTGTGATAGGCTTTAAATAGTCATAGTTAGGCTTGACTTCTAGGAGGGTAAAGTGTTGCTCTTCAAACCTAGGGTCAGATGGAACAATAGGGGTAGCTGAAACCATAGCTTTGTCCTTGAACATAAAGAAGTCTTTCATGGGGAGTGCAATATCCTCACGATAATCAATATCTTTAACTAGTTTGTGACACTCGTCCATAAGCATGAAACAGTTTGTGTACATGTCCAATTCAGCTTCTTCAAAAGCTTGTTTTACCTTATAATTGAAGCTCTCTGGTGTGCAGATAATCTTGATGTACTTCTTTTGCTTGATAGTTTGAGATAAGTATTCTGCAACACTTGAAATGCTGACATCTTTTTTGACTGCAAACAAGTTGTCTTTCTTATGCTTCTTATCATTGCATTTGCCAATGATAGGAGGTACATTAGGCTCTACTATGATAGAGTTGCGCTTTGCCTTAATTTCTGTGTATGTAGCACCTAAACCTGTAAGTGTCTTGCACAGAATCGTGTTAGGCTCTATGCTATAAATATCGGACAGATATTGTCCTTTATTTATTGTAATTTCTTTCTGTCTCATTTTTCACTTTTAATTTGATAAAGGTAGGGAAGAGGCTAGCACTCTCCCCAAACCTTGGTTAATTACTCATCTAATGAGGTTCTTGCCTCTTAGATATTCTACCAACTCTTGGTCTCTCTCCATAAAGAAAAATATTTGTCCATAAGGGAAACTTGCTGTTGCAGATAATTTCCCTGTTCGGTCACGAAACTCTGGGGTGAATTGGATTCGCCCCATTTCTCCATTTATAAAAAGTATCAGCATCTCTTCTCTAAATTGATTTGCATCTTCAATTTCCGACTTTTTTATATTAGTAGGATTCACCTCAAAGTCCTCTGTTTCCTTATTTGTGAGGTAATTCACTATCCAAGTAAAACTTTTGGAATTTAACTGATAGTTGAATCGGCTTGTAGTTCTGCTTTCTACGCTTATTGCCTCCATGCCATAGCTGTCAATGGTGAAATAAAGAGAAAGTCTTTCACCTCGTTCCATCATGCTCTTTAACTCAGCATGCGCCTCTTCGTTGTTGTATTGGTTTACGTTGTTAAACTTAACTTCGTTGAAGCCATATTTTAAAGAGGCGAACGTTTGTTCGATAGTTCCATCAAGACTCAACTTTATTTCTTGACTTGTTGAATCTGTAGGTTTTATATTTTTTTCTGTCATTTTGTTTTTATTAAAATATTAATATATTTCTAATGCAATGTTAAAGCTATGTACACTTGCCTCTTTGATTGCGGTTGCAAAGGTACAGAAAAAATATCATGTGGGCAAAAAAATGGAAGACTTGCTTTGCGTACCTTTATATAGAGTAAAGTACGCAAAAAAAATGCGTACTAATCAATCAGAAAAGTACGCATGATAATTAATTATAAAGAGGATTCCTAAATTTCCATAAATTGATTGCTTTACGTGTCTTATGATGTTTCCGTAGTAAGCTATCATAAAGTCGTTTTGGTTGGTCTTCTATAAAATGGTCCTTGTCATTATATTCTTTCTTTCCATATCCAAGAGTGTACCAAACTCTAGATGCTAGGATTTCCTTTCCTGTGGCAATTTTATCTGTTCCTGTGATTTTATATTTTTTCCCAGATAGAAAACGCTTATATAAAATATCATCAAAGAGCAAAATCTTAGTTCCAATTCTGAGTTTTTCTTTGTATAGTCCTATTTCAGTTAAAGCTACTTTTAGACGTATTGCATCTTCTTGTGAGATTAAGTTGTTTTCTATAGCCAATGTTGAAAGTTTGCCTAATGAGTTGAAAAGATATTTTAAATGTGATAAAGTTGAAGTATCGTCAATTGTTTTCTTTTCATCGCTCTCCATTTCTATTGTAATTTTTTTTGAATTAGCTATAGAGTTTAGAATGCTATGCCCCATGTCTATTTTTGTGTTCTCGATGTAGTCATATATGAATATAAGTAGAAACCAGAACTTAATGGTGTCAAAACTATAAGTTTCTAATGTCTGCATTAAATGTTGGTTATCTACGTATCTTTTCCATATATCTCTAATTATAGAACTGTCTCCTAATCCATTCATGTGACAATCTATATAGCTTTTTGCTTTATCTATGCTTTCTTTATGTGCGGAATAATAGCTAGGCTCAGACAGTCTTAGTACTTCCTCTTTTGTCGTGATGGCATAATTATATCTCAACGCAAATATAATAGTAGGGTGGATTGGTGATTTTTGCCCTATGCCAAATGAATTTACAATTTCGTTAATGTATTCAAATTGTGGCAGATTGCAGATTTCTTCATTTGTCTTGTCTAGTATTTCTGATAGCATAGGTATGCTACTGTGTTTGTTGTTTCCTTGTTCCATATAAGTATATCTTTTTGCTGCAAAATTAAAAAGAAATCCTCACCTACGCAAATGTAAGTGAGGAAATCTTTGTTATTTAGTCCCAAAAACGTATTTTACGACCTTAGCGTTAGCTTTATTCTCGTTCTGAAAGTCTCGCTCGATATAAATGTCGGTCACTCTCATAGACTCATCAACGTGGTTGAGTGCTGCATGGACAGTGAATTTGTCTATGCCAACCTTGTTAATGGCTAGGGTAGCCCATGAATGTCTTGCAGCGTAAAACTCCAAATCATCTATAGCTAATTCTGAGCCAATTTCTTTCAAGCCTCGATTTATCGCCTTATTGAAGCCTTTGTCATTTGCGTAATATTGATAGAAGTTGAAGACTCGTTTGCCAGATTTGTCTCTGTACTTCTCAATCAATGGTTTCAGCATTGGAGGAACATCAACCACCATTTTCGCCTTGTCATTTCTACGTGCTTTGGTCTTGGTTCTGTAGTATGTCAGCTTACCATCTTTGTAATCTGTCACGTTATAAAGGTCAACAGAGTTCATGCCGATTAGCCCAAAGGATAAGATAAAGCAATCTTTGGCTAGGTCGTATCTGCACGTCCCCTTGATGCCTTTGCTTGTATTCCTATATGGAAGAGCATAAATCTTCTTGATGGTGTCTTTATCAAGTGCTCTCTTTCTAGTTGCCTCCTGTTTTGGAATCTTGTAATTGTCGAAAGGGGATGATGGAATAAGTATCAAACCATTGTCGTAGTTGTTGTATTCCTTCTGTGCCTCCTTAAATAGGTGTCGTAAACTGCCTAAATATAAAGACATCATTCTGTTAGATGGAACACGCTTCCCTGCTTTCTCTAACTTCTCTATTTTTGCTTCTCTACATTTCTTTATATAATCAGCATATCTTGTGATAAAGGATAAATTGATTTCTGAAATGTTGAGGCTGTCACGTCCAATAAATGATGTGAGTGAGTTGAGAACGGTCTTGTAATTGTTTGCTCCTTTTATGGTAGCCTTAGCTATCCACTTTCGGGAAAAGTCGATAAAGTCAATCTCCTTGTCTTTCATGTCCTCAAACTTTAGGTGCTTGAAAATATCATCAAGAGAATAGCTGTTTAAATCAACCTGCATTTCATTACACTTGTTCTTGTATCCTTGTACTAAGTTCTCAATCTCCTTGTAAATCTTGGTTGTTTTCTTGAAATCTCCAGATTTAGTTAAGTCTTTTGGAGAAACGAAAAGACTAGATGATAGTCTCTTCACCTTACGATTGAGCGTAAAGCGTATCTTTACATTGTAAGTACCATTTGCTTTAAGCTCTCCTTTTTTAATTTCTGCTTTGATTGTCAGCATGTTACGTTTAAATTAATTAGTCAACAATCAGTCAACAATGTAGCAAATAAAGAGGAAAAGCTCTGGTGGTTGTATTTCTTAATCCAGAAAGGTCTAGAAACAAAAATAGGTTAAGTATCTAATATTCAGATGCTTAACCTTGTGGACCAGCTAGGGCTTGAACCTAGGACCTCCAGATTATGAGTCTGTTGCTCTAACCAACTGAGCTACAAGTCCGTTGAATTTTTATTAAATTCGAGTGCAAAGATACTAGATTTTGGGCAAATAACCAAATAAAATCTTAAAAATTTTCTTAGAATCAGAAAAATAGCGTATCTTTGCACCAAATTATGTGCGCACACGTGCGTATGTACTTATTAATCGTACAAAAAAGAAAAAGTATTTCTATTCAGAAATGAACATAGACAAAAATAAAAGAATCGGTCTTACCGATGAACAAGTTAAACAGAGTAGGGAACAGCATGGCAAGAACGTGCTCACCCCTCCTCAACGTACTTCATTATGGAAACTGTATTTGGATAAATATCGCGACCCGATTATCCAGATACTTCTTGTGGCGGCTTTCGTATCCCTCATCCTTGCTTTTATCGAAAAGAATTTCATGGAGACCATCGGTATCTTCGTGGCAGTTTTTCTTGCTACTACCGTGGGCTTCTACTTTGAGCGCGATGCGGCTAAGAAGTTTAATCTGCTCACGGCGCTCAGCGAAGAGCAGCCGGTAAAGGTGCGCCGCAATGGTAAGGTGATGGAGATTCCGCGCCACGATGTGGTGGTGGGAGATGTAGTGCTCGTGGAAGTGGGTGACGAGGTGCCTGCCGATGGCGAACTCATCGTCTGCAACGATCTGCAGATTAATGAATCTGCCCTTACTGGTGAACCGGTTGCCGAGAAATCGCTGGAAGGCGGTGGCGATGGAGCCTATCCTCGCAACGTCATCCTCCGCTCTACCATGGTGATGAATGGCAGGGGCGAGTTTGTGGTTACTGCCGTGGGCGATGCTACCGAGATTGGTAAGGTGGCAAAGAAATCTACCGAACAGACTTCGGTGGAGACACCACTTCACATGCAGCTCGATAAGTTGGCTAAGATGATTTCCAAGGTGGGTTCCGTGGTATCAGTGGCAGCCTTCTTCATCTTCCTGATTCACGATATCCTCACCAACCCGGCATGGGGCGGAAAGGATTATTTCTATATGGCAGAAATCGTGCTGAAATACTTCATGATGGCTGTTACCCTGATTGTGATGGCGGTGCCAGAGGGATTGCCGATGGCGATTACCCTTTCCTTGGCGCTCAACATGCGAAGAATGCTGAAGTCGAACAATCTGGTGCGCAAGCTCCATGCCTGCGAAACCATGGGTGCCGTTACCGTGATCTGTACCGATAAAACTGGTACGCTTACCCAGAACAAGATGCAGGTGAGCGCCCTGGAACTCAAGCAGGGCGATGAGGCGCTGCTTGATACTGCCATTGCCCTCAACTCTACAGCCGAGTTGAATGACGGCAAACCTATCGGAAACCCTACCGAGTCGGCTCTCCTGCTCTGGCTCGATGCCCATGGCAAGGATTATGAAGAACTCCGCAAGCAGGTGAACGTGCTCAAGCAGTTGCCTTTCTCTACCGAGAGAAAGATGATGGCAACCTTGGCAGAAGTAGATGGCGAGACCTATCTCTTCGTGAAGGGTGCGCCTGAAATCGTGATGAAGAAATGCATCATCGAGGATAGAATGCAGAAACAGACTGCCGAAGAACTCGATGAGTGGCAGCATAAGGCGATGAGAACCCTAGCGTTCGCCTATAAGAAGATAGAAGCTTCTATCATGAGAACTTCCAGAACCTCTACTGCCGAAGTGGTAGCACTTCTCGATGCAAACGACCTTCAGCTTCAGGCCATTGCAGCCATTGCCGATCCTATCCGTCCGGATGTTCCTGCTGCCGTGCAGGAGTGCCGCCATGCGGGTATTGAGGTAAAGGTGGTTACGGGTGATACGGCTGCTACCGCCATGGAGATTGGCAAGCAGATAGGTGTCTTCGAAGATGAACCTGAGAATATCGGAGCAGATGGCTCTCTGACCTCGCTCGACCAGCAGATGATTACGGGTGAACAGTGGGAGGCGCTTTCTGATGAAGAGGCTTACGAGCGGGCTAAGGATATCCGAGTGATGAGCCGTGCCCGTCCTACTGATAAGCAGCGACTGGTTGCCATGCTCCAGAAGCGTGGTGAGGTGGTTGCCGTAACAGGCGACGGTACCAACGATGCTCCGGCGCTTCACTATGCCCACGTGGGCTTGTCGCTGGGTTCGGGAACTTCCGTGGCTAAGGAGGCTTCGGATATGACCCTGCTCGATGATTCGTTCAAGTCTATCGCCAATGCCGTGATGTGGGGACGCTCGCTCTATCGCAACCTGCAGCGCTTCCTCTTCTTCCAGTTGGTAGTAAACGTGGCAGCCCTCCTGCTGGTGCTTGGCGGTTCTGTCATCGGAACCGAGATGCCGTTGACGGTAACTCAGATTCTCTGGGTGAACCTTATCATGGATACCTTCGCAGCCTTGGCACTTGCCTCATTGCCTCCATCTCACGAGGTGATGAAGGATAAACCACGCAAGGCATCCGATTTCATCATCAACAAGAGCATCGGTTTCGGTATTCTGTTCTGCGGCATCGTCTTCTTCCTCGTGATGTTTGCCCTGCTGGTTTACTGCGAGCGCAGAGGCAAGGGGGGAGTAGATGTGCATGAACTGACCATGTTCTTCACCACCTTCGTGATGATTCAGTTCTGGAACCTCTTCAATGCCAAGGCGCTGATGAGCCATCACACCGCCTTCCGCCATTTCCTGAAGGATAAGGGAATGATTCTGGTGCTTGTACTGGTATTGGTGGGTCAGTGGATTATCGTAACCTTTGGTGGCGAAATGTTCCGCACCACACCATTGTCGCTCCACGAGTGGCTGCTCATCATCGGCTCAACCTCCGTTGTACTTTGGGCGGGCGAGCTGTGGAGAACTTTTAAGAGAATGATAGCAAAGAGAAGATAACCCACAGGGGATTCTTTTGATATGAACGATTAAGATAGAATGAATACAATACATTATAACGATACCGTGCAGTTGCCGCCATGTGTGGCAACGATTGGTTTCTTCGACGGGGTGCATCGGGGACATCAGTTCCTGATTCATCATCTCGTAGAGACGGCACGAAAGGATGGCTTGCAATCTACCGTCATCACCTTTGATGCGCATCCCCGCAAGGTATTGCAGGCAGATTATCAGCCAGAGATGCTGAGTACGCTTGATTCCAAGCTGCTGCTGCTTTCGAAGACGGAAGTGGATAATGCTGTGGTGCTGCATTTCGACAAGGCGATGGCTGCCATGTCGGCAAGAGAGTTTATGCAGCAGGTGCTCCACGACCATCTCAACGTAAGGAAACTCTTCATCGGCTACGACCATCGCTTCGGTCACAACCGCGAGGAGACTTTCGAAGATTACGTGCGCTATGGCAAGGAGATGGGCATCGAGGTAATCAGGAACGAAGCCTTCCAGATAGACGGCATCAACATCTCTTCTTCCGTGATTCGCTCTTTCCTGAAAGAGGGAGAAGTGGAGATGGCAGCCCGGTGCCTCGGTTTCCCTTATACCCTCATCGGAAAGGTGGTGAATGGATTCCATGAAGGCAGAAAACTCGGCTTCCCTACAGCCAATCTCGACATCTCTCACTTCGGACAGCTGATTCCTGCCCCTGGCGTCTATGCCGTAAGGGTAAGACTGGAGAATACGGTGGTATGGAAACGGGGAATGATGAATATAGGCAATCGCCCAACCTTCAATGGCAGACAACTGACGCTAGAGACGCACATCTTCAATTTCGACGGGGATATTTATGACCAGCTCTTGCTCGTAAGCTTCGTGAAGCGAATAAGGGGCGAACAGAAGTTTGACAGTCCCGAGGAGTTGGCGGCGCAGCTGAAAGAGGATGAGCAGACCGTGCTGGATCTCTTTGAAAAGGAAGCGGAATGATAGCGAGAATGCTATTAAACTATAAATGATTAATTATAAACAGTAAAAGCAATGGCAAAGATTAATTTAAAGAGAGGTTTGACGGATATCGTCCTCTACATGATTATATTTATAGTAGTACAGATTATCGTGATGTATGCTGGCGTAGGCATCTGGGCGGGCATCAAGGGTGAAGGTTACCAGGCAACGCTCCTGGCTGTCAGTTCGGGCAGCAATCCTATCCTGACGGCGCTTACCTCGGCGTTCAGCAATGTTATCACCCTCGTCATCTTCCTGAAGACGAAGTGGACACCGCTGACCCGCGATTATCTGCTTTCCAAGCCTTGGGCAACGCTTCTCTGGGTGGCATTGTTCGCCCTGGGAACCATCATCCCTCTGGAGTTCATATATGAGCAGATAGGCATCGAGATGGATGAGAATACCGAACAGATATTCGCATCGCTCATGAAGGAGCCTTGGGGCTATGTGGCAATCGGCGTTCTGGCACCTTTTGCCGAAGAAGTAGTGTTCCGTGGAGCAATCCTCCGCACCCTGCTGGGCGTCATGAGCAAGAAGAACCATTGGGTAGCCATCATGGTTTCGGCAGCCATCTTTGGTCTGGCTCACGCCAATGTAGCGCAGTTTGTCAATGCCCTTCTGCTGGGCTTGCTCCTGGGATGGATGTATTATCGCACCAAGAGTCTTGTTCCGGGCATCCTGCTCCACTGGGTGAATAATACGATGGCGTATGTCCTGTCCAATATCATGCCGCAGAGCGATGGCAAACTCATCGACCTCTTCCATGGCGATGAGAAGACCATGTATTATGCCGTAGGCTTCTCTCTCTGCATCATGATTCCAAGCTTTATACAGATGATTATCAGATTAAAGAAGGTGAAGGCTTAAGAGATAAATAAACGAGTAAAAAGGTTACCTGGATGGGTAGCCTTTTTTCAGATATATAACCGGATAGATAAGTAGATTTTATGAAGATTATAGAAAGCTGTATCATAGGAAAGAAGAGCCCTGAGGCTTGTGAGGATGGAATGGTAGTTACCGATGATTTCATCGCTGTGATTGATGGCAGTACGAGCAAGACGCCGAAGCATCTCAATCCTGATATGAAGAACGGAAGATACGCCATGATGCTTATCTCGGAGTATATTCGTGAGGAGTTGAAAGCGGATGCCTCGGTAGATGAATTCTGCCAGGGCGTAACGGCGTATATATATAATAAGGTGTATGAAAAGCTTGGGGTGGAAGAGCGGTTGAAGAAGCATCCCGAAGAGCGCCTAACAGCCTCGGCTATCCTTTATAGCCGGACAAGGAATGAAGTATGGATGGTGGGCGATTGCCAGGCAATCATCGCAGAAAAGCTCTATGAGAACGGCAAGCCTTATGAGGAGAAGATAGCCAGGAAGCGAGTGGAGCTGATAGAGCAGGGCCTTTCGCCTGCTGAGGCTAGAAAGCAGATAGAGCCATTGCTTATCGCGGCAATGCTTTCGGGACAGAACAAGACCTATACGGTTATCGATGGATTCCCGATTTATCGGGAAGGGGTGAAGGTTGTATCGGTTTCAGATTCCAGTTCTGTTCAGGATTCTGTTTCATCATCAGATTCTTGTTCTGTTCAAGATCCTGTTTCCTGCTCAGGCTCCGCTTCTGCATCAGATACAATTCCATCTTCTTCCTCCGAGATAGTATTGGCTAGCGATGGCTATCCTTTCCTGAAGCCAACCTTGGCAGCGAGCGAGGCGGCATTGGCAGAGCAGATAGCCAACGACCCTCAGAACATCCGTTCCTTTATCGCTACCAAGGGCATCGTAGAGGGCAATAAGAGCTTTGATGATAGAACTTATATTCGATTTGTTTATTGGCAGTAAATAAAAAACCGTAGATTTATTTATTGGCAGTAAACAAAAATGGCTGATTTCGCCAGAAAAAAATAACACGGACAAATTCAATTTGTCCGTGTTATTTTTTTAGCATGAAATGACAAGTAATGGCAAGGATTTCTATCCGGCAAGCGATGTATTCCCAAGAAGAAAACGATGACTTCTACACCGAGAAACGGTGAGTTCTGGAGGAGAAAACTATGAGTTAGTTTTCTTAACATAAAGCTCTAAAGCAGCCAAAGGAGAATAAGAGAGGTTGGAACGTAAAC
>JAJWJX010000027.1:0-46561 GCA_021623045.1 Segatella copri
TAGTTTAATCAGCTGTTACTGCTTTTTTTGAATTATGCAAGGTATAAACGCGGAGCCGCTTACTGATGGATAACCCCAAATCGTGATGGATAGCGTGATGGATATTCCCGTTTTCGGAGTATCTATCACGCTATTTAAGTATCAGTATATTAGTGTATTAATGCGCGTGGTGTATGTAAATCGTGATGGATGATAGATAATTATCTAAAACTTATTCACGAATATGGTTGCGCTGGGTTACGAATATGGCTGCGTTGGGCTACGAATATGGCTGCGTTGGGTTACGAATATGACTGCGCTGGGTTACGAATATGACTGCATCGGGTTACAGATATGGCTGCGTAGGCTAACGGAGCCGTATCCGTAGGCTTACCGAGACGTCTGCATCAACTAACTGAGACGTCTGAACTCGCTGACTGAACTACTTGAGTTAGCAGATTGAGCTACTTGAGTTAGCAGATTGAGCCACTTGAGTTAGCAAACTGAGCCACTTGAGAATTCTTCTTCATGTGCTTGCGTGCAACCATAGAATAAAATCAATTAAGAAAACTCATTTGATTTCGATGCGGAGGGAGGCCTTGTTGAATCGGATGCCGTCACGATTGATGAATCTGGATAAGGAACCATCGGCAGCCAACTCTTTAGGAGTACCGATAGAGAAACGGCTTTCTTCCATCAGCCAGAGACGGTCGGAGAGCTGGAGCGCCAACTCTACATCATGGGTTGACAGTAATATGGATTTATGCTGTTCGTGCGCCAGGCGACGGAGCATCTGTAGGGTTTCTATCTTGCTGGGGAAATCGAGGAAGGCGGTTGGCTCGTCCAGGATGATGATGCGGGTTTGCTGCGCTAGGGCTTTGGCTATCATTACCTTCTGACGCTCACCATCGCTCAGTTCGCTGATGTTTCTCTGGGCAAGATGCTGAATGCCTGTTTCCTGAAGAGCAGAAGCAACAATCTGCTTGTCGGCAGCAGATAATGTGCCCCAGAAACCGGTATAGGGAGAACGGCCTATGCCTACAATCTCTTCTGCTGAGAGTTGGGCATGGTCTGTCTTCGATGTGAGAACGATGCTGATTTCTCTGGCGAGTTCCTGGGCAGAGAAATCAGAAAGGGATTTGTCTTGAATCAGGATTTCGCCATCAAGCGCTGGCTGAAATCCGGCTAAAGTTCTGAGTAAGGTAGATTTGCCCACTCCGTTGGCTCCGATGAGACAGGTCAGTTCACCGGCTTGGAGCGAGGCATGAACAGGTGAGGCTATCGCCCGGAGCTGGTGCTTCGAACGATAGCCTATAATCAGATTCTTTAATGTAATGCTTGATACCATCTAAAGAATATTTTCACCTTGAATGTTTACTTCCTGATAGAAAAAAGGAAGAATTACTTGGCTGCCAAAACCTCAACCTCTACGAGGGCGCCCTTTGGCAACTTCTCTACAGCTACGGCAGAACGAGCTGGATATGGCTGGCTGAAGAACTCGGCATAAACCTCGTTCATGGCTGCGAAATCGTCCATGCTGTTCAGATAAACTGTAGTCTTAACCACATGAGAAAGGTCGGTACCTGCTGCCTTCAGGATGTTCTGGGCGTTGGTGAGGCTCTGTCGAGTCTGCTCCTTGATGCCGCCTTCTACGAAATTGCCTGTTGCAGGGTCGATAGGAATCTGACCCGATGCAAAAACAAAACCATTTACTTCGATAGCCTGGCTATATGGACCGATAGCTGCAGGCGCATTGTCTGTGTGAATTGCGTTCATAATCTTCAATTTATAATTTAACACTTAACACTTAATACTAAACATTGAACACTAACCATTCAACATTAAATGTTATACTATCCAGAGATGAAATCCCTTTGATTCCAAAGCCTCCTTGATTTCCTTGACGTGTTCCTCGTCGCGGGTCTCCATGGTGACACGGAGCACGCAGGCATTCACCTTGTTGCGGTTGGCAGAACGGTCGTGATGAACTCCCGTGATGTTGCCGCCCAGGCTTGCGATGACGGAGGCTACCTCTACCAGCTCGCCCGGCTTGTCGTCCAGCTCCATCTCGATGGTGCAGAGACGTCCGCTCTTTACCAATCCACGGTTGATGACACGGTTCAGGATGGTAACATCGATGTTACCGCCGCTTACCACGCAGATGGTCTTCTTGCCCTTCACCGGAATCTTGTTATACATCACGGCTGCCACACTGGCCGCACCGGCACCTTCGGCTACCATCTTCTCACTCTCTATGAGTTTCAGGATGGCTGCACAGATCTCATCCTCGCTTACGGTTACGATTTCGTCAACATAGTTGGAGCAGGTTTCAAAGGTAATCTTGCCCGGTTCCTTCACTGCGATGCCATCGGCTACGGTTGCTACAGAAGGCAATTTCTCCTGCTTGTGATCGTGAAGACTTTGAACCATACTGGCAGCTCCCTCTGCCTGAACACCATAAACCTTAACTTTAGGATTCAGTGATTTAATGGCAAAGGCAATACCGGAAATCAAACCGCCACCACCAACTGGTACTACTACAGCTTCTACTTCAGGCAACTGGTCGAGAATCTCCAGACCGATGGTGCCCTGCCCGGCGATGACGTTCTCATCATCGAAAGGATGAACGAAGGTGTAGCCATGCTCATCTTTCAGTTCCAGCGCCTTCTGGTAGGCATCATCGTAGACGCCAGGTACCAGACAGACTTCAGCACCCAGTCGCTTGGTAGCTTCGACCTTAGAGATAGGAGCGCCTTCTGGCAGACAGATGAGGCTCTTAACGCCCATGGCTGTAGCTCCCAGCGCTACACCCTGTGCATGGTTGCCCGCAGAACAGGCTATCACACCCTTCGCCTTTTCTTCATCGGTGAGTTGTGAAATCTTATAGTAAGCACCACGAATCTTGAACGAACCGGTCTTCTGCAGGCACTCTGGTTTCAAATAAACATCACTCTCTGGGTTGATTCTTGGCGTGTGAACCAGCTCAGTCTTTCTTATTACCTTGCTCAGCACGAAGCGAGCCTTATAGAAATTGTCAAGTTGTAACATAACTGCTGATATGTGTATAGTTTATTTCGTGCAAAGTTACTATTATTTGAAGAAAATACAAAATAATTCGGTTTAATTTTTGTTTATTCGATAATATTGCTTAACTTTGCGGCATAAAAACATAGTAACAAATAAACTAATTACTTTTATCTGGAAATGAAGAAAAACGTTTTAGCAGTAGCGTTGGCATTGATGGCTAGCATCGGTGCATACGCAGAGAAGAATACCGTCAGTTCGCCTGATGGTAAGTTGAACGTTGTGGTAGAAGACCATGATGGCAAACTCTATTATTCCATCGACTATGCTGGCAAGCGAATGATGGAAGAATCACAGCTCGGACTCCTTGCCAATGTGGGCGATTTCAGTCAGGGCTTGACCTATCAGGGCAAGAATGAGATAAAGGTGGAGAAGAGCTATGACCTCCGCACCGCCAAGTTTTCGCATGTAGATTATCATGCCAACCAGCTCAACGTGACATACATCAACGGTAAGAAGCAGCCAATGACGGTTACCTTCAATGTAAGCAACAACGATGTGGCTTTCCGTTATACTTTTGATCAACTGAAGGCTCAGCATATCATCGTAAACGAGGAGAAGACTGCCTTCAATCTGCCGAAGGTAACCACCACTTACCTCTGTCCACAGTCGGATCCGCTCATCGGTTTTGCCCGAACCAAACCAAGTTATGAAGAAGATTATAAGGTGGATCAGCCTCTTACTGCCAAATCGGGTTATGGCCATGGCTATACCTTCCCATGCCTCTTCAAGGTAGGTGGCGATGGCTGGGTATTGGTTAGCGAGACGGGTACTCACGGCAACTATCCGGGTTGTCACATCAGCGATTACGATGCTGCTAAGGGTTATCAGATCGCCTTCCCTATGGAGAAAGAGGCTGATGGCATCGGTTCTACATCGGCAGCTTTCATTCTTCCGGGTTCCACTCCATGGCGCACCATCACCGTGGGTTCTGATCTGAAGCCTCTGGTAGAAACCACCATCCCTTATGATGTAGTAGAGCCTCGCTATGAGGCATCCCAGAAGTATGGTGTGGGAAAATATGCCTGGAGCTGGCTCATCTGGCAGGATGGCTCCTGCTACTATAACGACCAGAAGCAGTTCATCGACCTGGCTGCTACCATGGGATATGAATATGTGCTGGTTGATGCACTCTGGGATACCCAGATTGGTAGAGACAAGATAGCAGAGTTGAGCAAGTATGCGCAAAGCAAGAATGTGAGTCTGATGCTCTGGTATAATTCCAATGGTGTGGCAAACGATGCACCTCAGGGTCCTCGTGGCATCATGGATAACATCGTGGCAAGAAAGAAGGAAATGGCCTGGATGAAGAGCATCGGCATCAAGGGTATCAAGGTAGATTTCTTCGGTGGCGACAAGCAGCATACCATGCAGCAGTATGAAGACATCCTCAGCGATGCCAACGATTATGGCATTCAGGTTATCTTCCATGGTTGCACCCTGCCAAGAGGTTGGGAGCGCATGTATCCTAATTATGTTTCCAGCGAGGCTGTACTGGCTTCGGAGAATGTATTCTTCTCTGATTATCATGCCAAGCAGGAGGGCTTTGAGCTGACCATGCATCCATTCTGCCGCAATGCCGTGGCTGCGATGGATTGGGGTGGTACCATCATGAACAAGTATCTCTCTAAGGATAACAAGAGTCGTCATCGCCGTTATACTACTGATGTTTTCGAGATGGCTTCGGCTATCATGAACCAGGCAGCCATCCAGTGTATCGCCATCTATCCGAACAATCTCTCTGAACTTCCTCAGCACGAGATTGATTTCCTGAAGAGCGTTCCTACAACCTGGGATGAGACCAAGTTCATCGCCGGTTATCCTGGAAAATATGCCGTTGTTGCCCGTCGTCATGGTGATAAATGGTATGTGGCTGGTTTGAACGGCACCGACCAGGTGATGAAGCTCACCCTGAATCTGCCAATGCTTGCCGGCAAGAGCGTTACCTATTATCATGAAACTGCCAGCAAGGACAAGAAGGCTCTCTGGCCTGTTTCTCAGATGAAGACCGTAAAGGTGGATAAGAAGGGAAACCTGAAGGTGGAAATGCAGCCTAAGGGTGGACTGATTGTTGAAAAGTAAAAAGGTAAAAAAGTAAAAAGGTAAAAAGAAACTAGGGAGATTATACCCCGCTAGGCTTTTTTACCTTTTTACTTTTTTACCTTTTTACTTTTAAAAATCCTTTTTACAGAAATGTTCCAAAGCAGCAGCTACGCCATCTTCTTCATTGGAAAGCGTGATGTAGTCAGCTTCTGCCCTGACCTCTGGTGCTGCATTCTGCATGGCTACACCCATGCCTGCCAGTTTCAGCATGCTCAGGTCGTTGTAGCCATCTCCGAAAGCAATCATATCGGCTGGGGTGAGATTGATTTTCGACAGAAGGCGGAGCAGGGACTTAGCCTTGTCGATGCCTTTAGGAACCAGTTCCAGGAAGAATGGGGCTGAACGGAAGATGTCCATCCTGTCGCCCAGAATTTCTGAAAGCTCGTTTTCTGCCTTGAGCATATCTGCCGGGTCGCCTGTCATGAGGAGCTTGGTAGGGTGAGGCTCCAGGGCTTCGAACAGGTTTTCTACCTTTCGGATGTTCATCTTGTTGATGCGCGATTCTTCCTTCACATACTGGTCGTCGGGCATCTCGGTGATAATCTCGTTGCCGGCGTAGCCCAGAAGGGCATGATTCTTCTCCTTCGCGTACCTATATAATATAGGTATCACCTCATCTGGCAGGAACTGGGCGAAGAGTTTTTCACCAGTCTTGGCATTCACGATGTTGCCGCCATTATAGGATAGGATATAGCCGCCTCGCTTATCCAGTTCCAGACATTCTGCCACCGGTTCGATGCCGTAGGTCGGTCTGCCTGAAGCAAGGATGATAACAACACCCTCGGCTTCTGCCTGGAGCAGCGCTTCGCGGGTTTTCGGGGTAACCACCTTGTCGTGGTTGGTCAGGGTGCCATCCAGATCAAGGGCGATGGCACGGTATGGAAGATGATTCATATTTGATATATTATTGTATTTCTAATTTGACTGCAAAGGTAAGATAAAAAAACGATTGTAACAAAAAAAAGCGTTAAATATGATATAAATATAGGTGTTTGACTGATAATTACCTGCTTTTTTGTTGTTTATTATACACTATAGTCGGAAAGTTTTCTTATCTTTGCAACCGAAATAACAAACAATAATATAAAATTAATAAAACCTATTTGAAAATGAAGAGATTAATTTCAGCAGTATTGCTTTCGGCAGCCGTAGTTGTGCCAACCATGGCGAAGAATGCAAAGACATTGGGCAATGGTTATCCATTTACTCAGGTTCCTTTCACCAGTGTGAAAATTTCACAGAATACTTTCTGGGGTGCCCGTCTGAAGGCTGCCCGAGAAGTAACCGTGCCATTGGCTTTCAGCAAGTGCGAGAGCGAGCACCGTTACAAGAATTTCGATATGGCTGCCTATACCCTGCAGCATCCTAACCACCCGGGCTTGGATACCAAGGAGTGGGATGTGAGCAAGTTCATGGGCTTCTCTTTCGATGATACCGATGTTTATAAGACCATCGAAGGTGCCAGCTACATCCTCCAGACTTATCCGAACAAGAAGTTGAAGGCTTACATCGACAGCGTGCTCGATGTGGTAGCTGCGGCACAGGAGCCAGATGGCTATCTCTATACCGCCCGTACCATCAACCCGAAGCATCCACACCAGTGGTCGGGAAATAAGCGTTGGGTCAAGGACGAGGAGGCGAGCCACGAGCTTTACAACCTCGGTCACATGGTAGATGCAGCCTGCGCTCACTATCAGGCTACCGGAAGCACCAAGTTCCTGAATATCGCCAAGCGTTATGCTGATTGCGTGGTAAGGGAAGTCGGTCCTAAGCCTGGACAGACTACCATCGTTCCGGGACATCAGATTGCTGAGATGGCTTTGGCTCGTCTCTATACCCTGACCGGTGAGAAGAAGTATCTGGATGAGGCTAAATATCTGCTCGACTATCGTGGCAAGACTCATATCCGCAACCCATATTCTCAGAGCCAGGCTCCTATCCTGGAGCAGAAAGAGGCGGTAGGTCATGCTGTTCGTGCCGGATATATGTATGCCGGTATTGCCGATGTGGCTGCCCTGACTAAGGATTCTGCCTATATGAAGGTGATTGACCGTATTTTCGAGAACATCGTTGGCAAGAAATACTATCTTACAGGTGGTGTAGGTGCCCGTCATGCTGGTGAGGCATTCGGTGCAGATTATGAGTTGCCAAATATGACTGCCTATAACGAGACCTGTGCAGCCATCTCTATGGTTTACCTCTTCGAGCGTATGTTCCTCCTTCACGGCGAGAGCAAGTATATCGACTGCATGGAGCGTACCTTATATAATGGCGTCATCTCAGGTATGAGCATGGATGGCGGTAGATTCTTCTATCCTAATCCATTGTCAAGCGACGGCAAGTATAAGTTTAATGCCGATGGCAACACTACCCGCCAGCCTTGGTTCGGATGTGCCTGCTGCCCAAGTAACCTGAGCCGCTTCATCCCTTCTATCCCTGGTTATCTCTATGGTGTGAAGGACAACAACATCTATGTAAACCTCTTTGCCGGCAATACATCTACCATCAAGGTGAATGGCAAGGATGTGGTTCTGGAGGAGACTACCGAGTATCCTTGGAACGGCGATATCAAGATTGCTGTGAAGAAGAGCGGCGTAAAGAATGCCAACCTCCTGGTCCGTATTCCTGGATGGGTTCGCAATCAGGTAGTACCTAGCGACCTTTACAAGTATAGCGATGCAGAGAAGCCTGCTTACACAGTAACCATAAACGGCAAGGCTGTAGAGGCTGATCTCGATGCCAACAAGGGTTATCTCCCTGTCAAGAACATCAAGAAGGGCGATGTAATCCGCATCCATTTTGATATGCCTATCCGTACAGTTGTAGCTAACGGCAAGGTAGCAGATGATAAGGGCAAGGTTGCCGTAGAGCGTGGACCATTGGTATATTGCGCTGAGGCTGTGGATAATCAGAACGAGCCAGTGCTCCGTGTCGTCATGGCCAAGAAGCCTGCCTTCTCTGTGGTGGATAACTACAGCATTCAGAACACCGAGACCAAGGGCGCTCCAGCCTTCTCTGTCAAGGCCATCAAGGCTGATGCCCAGATTCTGGAAGAGGGTGCCAATGGCGTATCTGTCAAGAACAATGTGTTGACTCTGATTCCTTACTATGCTTGGAATCATCGTGGAGCCAATCAGATGAACGTCTGGTTCTATCAGAATTTAAGTGTGTTGGATAAATAATTTATGATTAGAAATTGATATTCATCTGCTGTCTGAACGATAATTATCCGATGGCGAAAGTGAAGTATCGGTTCGTAAATGCTAAGTAAATTCTGCTCGAAATGGTATTTTTACCCCATTTCGAGCAAAATAGCGTTCGTTTATTTTGCTCGAAACGATATTTTTTGTATATTTGCAGCAAAATAAACGAAAGGATTATGGCACAGAAAATTATCGGAAGAAAGCAGGAGATCAAGGAGCTCCTGGATCTTTACAAGGAAAATAAACCTGTTTTTGCAGTAATATATGGTAGAAGAAGGGTCGGCAAAACCTTTCTCGTAAGAGAATTGTTTCAGGATAAAATGAGCTTTTACCATACGGGTTTATCTCCTTACGAGTTGAGTGGTCAAAAAATAATGGAGCAACAGTTGACTAGTTTTTACTCCAGTCTTGTTCGTTATGGCAGCAAGAGTAAGAATGTTCCATCCTCTTGGCTCGAAGCTTTTGATGCACTCATCAATCTCTTGGAAGAGCAAGATGCAGACAAACGTCAGGTGATATTCATAGATGAATTGCCATGGCTTGACACTCCCCGCTCGGGATTTGTTACTGCATTAGAGCATTTTTGGAATGGATGGGCAGCAGGAAAGCAGAATATCATGCTTATCGTCTGCGGCTCTGCCACGTCATGGATTTCAGACAAGCTGTTAAACAACAAAGGCGGTTTGTTTGATCGCACAACAGATGAAATCAAGTTGCGCCCGTTTACGTTGGGCGAATGCGAAGAATACTATCAGGCTAACAACATCGTGATGTCTAAGTTCGATCAGATACAATGTTATATGGCTACAGGTGGCATTCCTTATTATATTTCCATGCTGCAGAAAGGCAAAAGTCTGGCTCAGAATATGGACAGGCTTTTCTTCGAGCCTGCAGCCAAACTCGGCTTAGAGTTCGACCGTCTCTATTCTTCTCTCTTTACTAATGCGGAGGATTGCATGACTATCGTGCGCCTTCTGGCTCAAAAAAGACAGGGATATACGCGAAAAGAAATTGTTTCGCTTACAAAAATACCTAATGGCGGGGGGCTTTCTGCTACATTAAAATCACTCGAAGTGAGTGATTTCATAACATCGTATGTTAAGTATGATTATCCCAAGCGTGAGGTATATTTCCGTCTGACAGATTTCTACAGCAAATTCTATTTGTCATTTATTGATGGCAGAAAGACGACCAATCCGCATTTCTGGCAAGACAACCTGCTGACACCTGAGCTGACAGCATGGCGAGGTTTTACCTTTGAATCTCTTTGCTATTATCATCTGCCACAAATCAAGCAGGCACTCGGTATTAGTGGAGTGCAGACAGAGGCGAGTCCCTGGAAAAGCAGAAAAGAGAAAGATGGTGCGCAGATAGATATGATTATTGACAGAGCCGACCGTATCATCAATGTTTGTGAAATGAAATTCTGTGAGGATGATTTCTCCATTAATGCTGCTTATGACAAGAATCTGCGCCATAAACTGAGTACGTTTGCTGAAGAAACGAAATGCAGGAGTTCCTTGCATCTTACATTGGTTACTACTTATGGGCTTAAGTTCAACGAATATGCCGGTCGGGTACAAAGTGTCGTTACAATGGATGATTTGTTTAAATAATTACGATAGTCAACGCAAGTACTTACGATAGTTGATGCAAGTATTTACGATGGCAGATGCAAGTACTTGCGATAGTCGATGCAAGTACTTGCGATGATTGATGCGAGAATCGGAAATAGCCAACTGGCAAAATATAAATAGCCAACTGGAAAAATATAAATAGCCAACTGGCAAAACGCAAACAGCCGACTAGCGCCTGAGTGGCTAGTCGGCTGTTTTACTGGAACAGTTATCGAAAACTCCTTTGTTTTATTTTCGTATAGGCATCCTGCCAAATACTCTTCACTCTTCACCAAAAGCCCCGAATCCCCTGTGTTTATCGGCATTCCGAGGGGTGAAGAGTATTCGGGCACTCTTCACCTACTCTTCACCACTCTTCACCCACTCATGCGCTTCTAATAGAACGCCTAGCTGACTTGCAAACCTGTAACTGATATGGCTGCATCGGGTAACTGATATGGCTGCATCGGGTAACTGATATGGCTGCGTAAGCTAACGGAGACGTATCTGTAAGCTTATCGAGACGTCTGCTTCTGCTTATCGAGACGTCTGCATCAGCTAACTGAGACGTCTGAACTCGCTTACTGAACTACTTGAATTGTCTTACTGAACTACTTGAGTTGCTCGACAGAACTACTTGAGTTGTTTGACAGAAGTGTGACACACCCTCAAACAGAGTGGTGAAGAGTGGTGAAGAGTGGGTGAAGAGATAAAAACAACTCTTCACCCCTTGGAATGCCGATAAACACAGGGGTTTCCGGCCGAAAGGTGAAGAGTGAAGAGTATTTTGATGATAGCTCCGTTTATTTCTTAAACAGTCTTTGGTTTCGCCTTCCAGACGATGCAAGTCATTAAGACAGACATCAGGGCTGCGCCAATCCAGAAATAATTGATATAGGTAAAGTCGTAAGTCTCTACGCCATTTACCAGATGCTTGTTGCCCTCGATGAGCAGACCGCTCATGATGTCCTGGATGCCGGCACCTACATAACTTGCTACGCCGACAACGCCAAGAGCAGCACCCGATGCATTCTTAGGCGCAATATCTACCGCCATCAAACCACCGAGGAAGCAAAGCAATACGCCGATGCTCAATCCAAACAGAACCATCGCCGTAGCATCAACCCAGAGATGATGACCCGGAATCAGCAGGAACAGACAGAGTGCCAACGCATTCAGCAAGCCGAAGATAACGGCTGGCAAATAACGGTTGCCCTTGAAAATCTTATCCGATACCAGACCGGATGATACGGTTCCCACAATACCCAGGATAGAGTTGATAGAGATGATGAAGCTGGCGTCAATCGTAGTATATCCCTTCTCGTTCTCAAGATAGAAGATACCCCAGCTGTTAACAGCATAGCGGCTGATATACATGAAAGCACTACTCAAAGCCAGAATCCAGATGAGCGGATTCTTCAAAACCGCACTCTGTGCCTTGTTATAAGATTCCGTATCCTGCTTTTTCTCCTCTACCTTGATGCCCGGCAGGGTAACACCCTTGCTGGCTGGCGTATCGTGGAAGAAAGTAAGGAGCAGAACAACGCCCGCCAAACCTACTATCGCTGCTCCGATAAAACCATATTGCCATCCGAAGGCGCTCACGATGGAAGCCACAAAGATGAAGGTCATCGCCTCACCTATATTATGGCTCGCACTCCAGAATCCGTAGAACGTTCCTCGGTTCTTATCGTTAAACCAGCGGGAGAGACCTACCACGCAAGAGGCAGCTCCCATCGACTGGAACCATCCGCTCAATCCCCACAAAACTGCAAAGAGGATGAAGGAATTTGTAAAGCCCAAAGCCAGATTCACCAAGGCTGTAACGAGCAGACCGGTAGACATCAGTCGCTTGATGTTGCTTCGGTCAGCAAGGAAACCGTTGGTAAACTTACCGATAGCGTAAGTGAAGAACAAGACAGAGCCTATGATACCGAGCTCAGTTTCTGAGAATACGCCATTATCAACAATCGGTTTTTTGATTACGTTCAGGCTGAGTCGGCACACATAATATGTACCATATCCTATGGTAGCAGAAAGGAAAGTAGCCCATTGCAGACGTTTCAGTTTTCTTTCGTTTTCCTCAGGTGTTGAGGCTTTAGCCGGAATCGGTTCCGAAACCTTATAGAAGTCTATTATTTTCTTAAACATATAATCCTTAGTTGTTATTTATGAAGTTTCTTTGCTCTCAAATAATCGAGAAGCAGGGCAGGGCGATCGGTCTGAATCAGTTTGAATCTCTGTTGGATAAGCCATCCCCAACTTTCATCAGGTTGTTTCAGTTCAATAGCCCTATCATCGTCGTGCTCAGCATTTTGTGCAGGCCATAAGGCGTTGACAAATACTTTGATGCCGTTGTCGTTTAGCTTTTTAATCAGTTCAAATACCTTATCGTTTACTTGAGAAAATCTAACCTCAAACGCTAGAGGTTTCTCATTCTGTAAGTAACTGTCGATAATGCTTTCTGCCTCTGGCTTGCATAAGTCTGCCTTAGGCATGAAAATTACTTTGTCTAGAATACCGCCATGCTGTTCCTTAATCGTTTGATAAGGTATCTTTTCCTTGACAACACATTGGTTAGCCGTACCGGTTTCTTCAAGAATCTTTTGAACATCTTCAAAGTATTCGTAGCCCTTGTCAACATTCACCAGAATTTTTCCCTTACAGAGCAACATGGTTTCTCTAAGTGTAGGAATCTTATGACGGGTAAGGCAGCCTGCACCGTTCTTCAACCTGAGTTCTTTCAGTTCAGCCAGCGTAAAGTCTTCTGGTTTTCCTGTACCATTGGTTGTGCGGTTCAGCGTATTGTCGTGCATCAGGATAAGTTCTCCATCCTTGGTTTTCTTCAAGTCCAGTTCAACCATGTCTACTCCCATGTCTATGCAGTTCTGAAATGCCTGAAGTGAGTTTTCTGGAGCATTACGCCAATCGCCACGATGCGAAACCACCAAGACTGATTGCTTGGCAGGAGCAGATAATTCAGAGAGGATTTCATTTAGGTGCTGTGCATAACTTGCAATAGCAAGCATGCACAACAAACCTAAACTTGTTAACCTTTTGAACATATATGCGAAACCTATTTGTATGTTACTTATGAAGTTTCTTGGCTCTCAAGTAATCAAGAAGCAAAGCAGGACGGTCAGTCTGGATAATCTTGGTACCCTGACCAACAATCCATCCCCAGCTCTCTTCTGGCTGTTTGAGTTCTACGGCGCGATCATCATCATGTCCACCGCAAAGCTCAGGCCAAAGTGTGTTGATGAAAACTCTTGCTCCACTATCACGTACTTTCTTAATCAGGCGGCGAGTGTTGGCATCATCAGTCTTGAATACCAATTCGTAAGCCTTTGGCTTCATGTTCTTGATGTAACCGTCGATTACCTCTTCTGCACCAGGCTTGCCGAGGTTAACTACAGGCATGAAAATCATCTTGTCGAGAACATCACCATGCTCAGCCTTTACCACCTCGTAAGGAAGTTCAGCCTTGATGATGCATTGGTCAACTGTACCAGTCTCCTTCAAAACCTTCATGGCATCGTCGAAGTAGTCGTAGCCCTTGTCAACATTTACCATGATTTTGCCTTTACAGAGTTCCATTACCTCACGGAATGTTGGAATCTGATGGCGGGTCTTGCAGCCTACACCATTCTTCAGGCGGAGCATCTTCAAAGAATCAAGAGTATAATTCTCTGGGAATCCCTTACCATTCATGGTTCGGTCAATCTTCTTGTCGTGCATCAGAACCAGAACGCCATCCTTTGTCTTCTTCAAGTCCAACTCAACCATATCAACACCCATGTCGATACAGTTCTGGAATGCCTGAATAGAGTTTTCAGGAGCATTACGCCAGTCTCCACGATGAGAAACTACCATAACATTTTCTTTTGCAGGCTTGTTGAAATTCTTAAGAATCTCTTTCAGATTGCTTTGTGCAAAGCTCACCGAAGTGAGCATGCACAACAAAGATAAAATATAAATCTTCTTCATTTTAATTCAATTTACCGTCTTTCCAAACTAACTTTTCTCCCCAGAAAGGAACAACAGAGTTCTCGCAGTTAAGCTTGCTGGCTCTTTCTAAGGCAGAATTCAAACTCCATCTAGATTCTTCCTCGCTTTCGTGAGAAAGTTCCAGGATGTGTGAGAGTAATACATAGTCAGGCTTTGTCTGACCGGCACCAGTACCGATAATGTTGTTCTCGGTAAGCGCATTAGGTGCGTAGCGAGGAATCAAAACATTAACGTGTGGCAGAATGTTGGTATACTGAGCAGCCTTGAAGTTTGAGTCGCCAGTATGGAGCATTGTGAAGTTGCCACTATCATCGCCACATTCAAAAGTAAATACAGAAACGAAGTTTGATAAACCAGAGTTGTTATGGTCTGTAATAGACACATGAATCTTGATGTTATTAAACTGGTAATCAGTATTTTCCTTAGAAGTATAGCCACCCTTTATCCAGTTAGAATAAACAGGCTTTCCTGCATTCAGCATCGCGTTGATGAGAGCTGTGTTGTAGTGATCCTGGTGTTTGTGAGTAACACAGAGGAAATCCAGGTAAGGCTCCAGTTTCTCTGCCCAGCGATGATTGATGTCAATACCAAAGCAAGTGGTAGGAGTCTTTACGATGTAACCCATATTGTAGAGCTGCCAGATGCATGTAGTACCATTCTCAACGGTAGTCGTCTTGATGGCATTAATTACATGATCCAGAGACAAACGGTAGAACGCCAGCATAGGGTCGTACTTTTCTCTCATTTCAGCAGACTGGTCCAAAGAAGCAATATAGCTTTCAAAGAAATCAGAAGTGCAGTCGTCTGCCATCTTCTGTATCTTCTTTAGAACTTCAGATCTTTCCGCATTGAGAGGTTGCTGCTGTAATGGAGTAGTAGCCCACAAAGCTTCAGCCACCTCTTTTGCTGTCTTCATGTCGGTAGTTTCACCTATTTCGACAGGCTGCGCATAAGTCATTCCATCTTCGTCACTTCCACAAGAGCAGAGGGCGCAAGCGAATAATGCGATGAATAAATATATCTTTTTCATACTGATTCAAATATTAATATTGGTTTGTACCATGAATATTACCACCTCTGCAGCTCCATGTAGATTTCTCTGGGCCGGCAAAGATCTTAATAGCAGCAACATTACCGCCGATATAAGAAACATAGAGCATCTGGTTCTCGCCGATAGTCATACCAGACATAATCTTGGCATTATTATCTGTACCTTCTGAGTCCATGTGCCAAAGTTCCTCGCCATTTGCGCTGTTTACTGCGTAGATGCGACCGGCGCCGCTACCGAAATAAACAGTTCCCTTATCGTCGAGAACAGGGAAGCAATAAGTAGGAGCTGCATCAATAGTGAACTTCCACTTCAACTGTCCAGCCTTATCAACTGAGCAAAGAGCCTTGCCACCCTTGTCTGTGAAGTAGATATTGCCGCTCTTGTCAACAATAGGAGCATAGATATCACCCGCAGCTTCAACGTTCCACTTAGTAGAACCATCTGCTGTGTTCAAAGCCAGCAAACCTGCACCACCAATTTGGGCAGCATAAAGAGTTTCGCCATCCAAAGCGAAAGAACCGATTTCAGTTACCTTACCGGCTACCTTCCAAAGCTGAGTGCCATCGGCCTTGAAACCATAAATAGTAGTACGTGTACCTACATAGATATTGCCTGTCTTGTCTATAGCTACAGCTCCAGCCTTGTTCTTTGTACCAGCCAGTTTAACAGACCAGTTCTTAACACCAGTAGCTGTATTGATAGAATGGAGAACGTTGTCGCCATCAAGAATGTAAACTGTCTGTCCGTCAGCAGTTACCGCTGGGAAACAGTCCAGATTCTTGTTGGCAGCTCCTGTAGCGTATGTCCACTTCTGTGTTCCATCGCTATTGATAGCATACAAGGTTGCGTTGCGAGCACCCTGATACAAAGTACCGTCTTTGCCTACTGCTACACCACCACCATAAGTAGTCTTAGGGATGGAAGCGGTCCATTTCACAGTACCAGTCATCGCATCAAAAGCAGTAACATCACCCGTTGCACCTGCAGAAGGCAAGTAGAATGTATTTCCGTCTGAAGAGAATACTGCATTTGCAGTCTTCACCATACCACCGTTAGGCATATCTGTAGACCAAACCTTGAAAGGCTCTGTATCAGAAACAGGTCTTGCCTTTGTTGTAGAAATCATAGAACGCTGGTTGCCATAGATGGCCTGGATTGTGATGGTATAAGTAACCTTGTTAACCAAACCTGTTATAGTATATGAAGTAGTCTTTGCATCCAACTCTACAGAACCACCTTCGTATGTAGCAACTTCCGGTGTCCAATTGACCAAATAACCTGTTGGGTTGGCTCCCTGCATAGGAGCCCATTCCAACAATACCTTCTCATCTTGTGCTGTAGCGTTTAAACTACCTACCTGGCAAATGTCCCAACTTGCTTTTGGAAGATCATCGCTACAAGAACCGAGAATAAAAACTGTCACTAAAGACAGTAAATATATAATCTTTTTCATGTCTTAACCGTTTATTAATTGTTGTCATATCCAGGGTTCTGCCAGAGGATAGACTTGTTGCCTACCTTTTCAATCTCCTGCTGAGGAATAGGGAAGAGTAATTGATAATCCTTGATTTCAACACCATTCTCAGCCATCACGCTCTTTGCAAATCCCATTCTTACCAAGTCGAACCAGCGCTGACCCTCATAAGGGAATTCTCTCTGACGTTCAACCAAGATGCCCTTGCGGAACTTCTCCTGTGAAGGCAACTGTTTTGCAGTCAGATTAGAAATGCCAGCTCTCTGTCTTACGGCGTTGAGATACTTCAGGGCAAGTGAACCCTCAGATGCATCATACTGAATCTCGTTGAGTGCTTCTGCATACATCAGAAGAACATCTGCGTAGCGAAGAAGAATCTGATCATTACCTACAGTCTTGAAGGTAGGGCTCTTTGTATCATAGAATTTATTCATCAAACGAACGTTTTTCTCAACCTGTACGTATGTTATGAGGTCTTTGCGAGCATCACCTGTAGGGAATGTGTTGAGCAGAGAACTTGTTTGGTTGGTATCATCAGATGCGTTGGTGAGATTGTACCAGTAACTATGTCCCTCTCCCTCTATTTCCTTGTTGAAATGTACGGCGAAGATAATCTCATTATTATTCTTGTTATCCACATTGAAGACTTGGGCGATAGGGCTTACCAGCTGATATTTTCCGATTAACTGAGAAAGAATGTCTTTAGCCTCAGTCCATTTGTGGAAAGTAAGATATACCTTACCGAGCAAAGCCTTGGCAGCACCAGAGGTTGCTCTACCCATATCTGCAGAAGAGTAAGTTTCTGGAAGATAGTTGTTGTCAACAATCTCCTTCAAATCTCCGGCAATCAAATCGAACATCTGCTCATCAGAATATCTCGCAACTTTCAGAGCCTCTGCAGCACTTACTACATGCTTGGTAGCAGGAACGCCTCCCCAAATACGATACATGTTGAAGTAGTTCAAAGCTCTGATAAACATCGCTTCGCCCTTGTACTGCTTCTTCAGGTTTTCTGCAAAGTTTGCACCATCAATCTGGTCGAGCAAGAGATTGCAACGATAAACGTTGTTGTTGAAGTTCGCCCAGTAAGAACTGAGGATTCCATTAGATGGTTTCTCTGTGAAATGGTCGATATCGTAACGGTCCTGGGTACCTGCTGTTGGGGCGCCCAAAGAAAGGTTGTCACTACGATACTCGCAGCATTCTGTATAGAAATTCACCTGTGACTGCAATTTTGCGTAGCAGCCGATAACTGCTACATTATAATCGCTCGCAGTCTTATATACTTTGTCAATGGTTACGCTGCTTGCTGGCTCCAAATCGAAGAAGCTGTCTCCGCAAGAGGTCATGAGCAGAGTTGCCAATGATGCTAATACTAATATCTTTTTCATGTTGCTATATTCTTTATAATGTGAGATTCAAACCAAACATATATGTTCTTGCCAAAGGATAAGTACCATAGTCCTCACCTGGAGTCAGGTTCTTGGAAGGACGGGCATTTACCTCTGGGTTGTAACCGCTGTAGTTGGTAATAGTGAAGAGGTTCTGTCCTGAAACATAAACTCTCATCTTCTCAACCTTGAACTTCTGAGTAAGTGCACGTGGCAAAGTATAACCTAATGACAGGTTCTGGAGACGGAGGTATGAACCGCTCTCCAAATGCCAGGTAGAAGTACGGCTGTTGTAACCTGTCTGCTTACGGTTTGCCTTATTTACCGAACCGCTGCCTGGATTCTCAGGACTCTTCCAACGGTCGAGAGCAATCTTAGTACCATTGGTGTTACCCTCCATATTGTCGAGGTAGCGCTTGTTCAAGTTCAGAATCTTGTTGCCATATACACCCTGGAAGTTGAAGTCCATATCGAAACCTGCATACCAGAGCTTACCGCCGAAGCCGTATGTGAACTTAGGCATGTAGTTGCCGCAGATTGTACGGTCTTTATCCAAATCCAACTTGCCGTCTCCGTCAACATCAACGAATCTGAAGTCACCTACTTCTGTATTGTCGAAGTGAGGATACTTTTTCAAGTCTTCTTCTGTAGCAAAGATGCCGTCCTGTACCAGGAGGTAATAGTTACCGATAGGCTTTCCTACCTCTGTAATATAATATGCGTGTCCTACACTACCCGAAGAAATGATAGGCGCATTACCAGGACCTAACTCTTTCACTTCATTGGTGTTCTTGGCATAGTTGGCATTAAATGAATAGCCGAAGCCATTAGCAAATGTATGCTGTGATGTCAAAGCCAATTCCCAACCGCGGTTGTTTACCTTACCCAGATTCTGAAGTGAGGTGCTGTAACCTGTCAACAGAGGTACTGGTACATAAAGCAACATGTTTGAAGTGTTTGTATTGTAATAGTCTACAGAGAATCCAATGTAGCCGTCAAACATCTGAAGGTCAATACCGGCGTTGATCATCTGGTTCTTCTCCCAGCTCAGGTCGTCGCGCTTGATATTGTCTGGTTTATAACCATAATGTAACAAACCACCATTAGTACCTAGGATGTAATTGTCTGTTGACATGGTTGCCAAATGGTCGTAGTTACCAATCTCAAAGTTACCGGTTACACCATAGCTGGCACGAATCTTCATATCATTAACGAAAGACAACTCCTTTACGTTCTTGAAGAACTTTTCATCGCTGATACGCCAAGCTGCTGAGGCTGATGGGAAGTAACCCCAACGGTTGTTCTTACCGAAACGTGAAGATCCATCAGTACGGATGGCTGCAGAAAGCATGTAGCGTCCTTCGTAGTTGTACTGAACACGAGCCAGGTAAGAAGCGATAGACCATTGTGTCTTGTCAGAACCACCCTTGGTTACAGTACCGCCATTTACGGTTTGGATGTAATCATTAGGGTAATCGGTTGCTGTTACGTTGTCGGTCTTCTTGGTTTCTTTCTGAGCAGACTGTACAAGAATGGCTGTAATATTGTGCTTCTTGTTGATAGTTGTTGTGTAAGTCAACTGGTTTTCAACCAACCAGTTGAAGAAGAAACTTGATGAACTGTAACCTGTTGGGTTTGAAGGAGAATCATAGTAATCCTTTCCCTTCAAAGGCAGACCAGACTGGCGATATTTATCATTATGAGCACCATAATAGTCACCACCCAAAGACAACTTATAGGAAAGTCCCTTCATCAGTTCCAATTCTGCATAAGCCTTACCGGTAATAGACATGCGGTCGGTAACATTAGACTGCAGGCGAGCCATCGCAACAGGGTTCATCACCTCGTTGTGCTCATAGTCTGTACCAATTCGCCAATATCCATTACCCTGGAAATTATATGAACCGTCTGCGTTGTATACAGGGAAGGTTGGAGGCATCATCAAAGCAGACTGAACGATACCACCTGCACCTGATGCATCTACTGAATTCGAAACCGAATAAGAAGGAGCGAAGTTAACACCGAACTTCAAGCGCTTATGCTGACCAGAGAGGTTCAAACGGCCACCAAACTTCTCGAAGTCAGAACCGATAATGGTACCTTCCTTTTTCATATAGTTGCCTGATACGAAATAGTTGACGCTGTTAGACTTGCCAGAAAGTGAAATATTATGTCCGGTAGTCATCGCTGTGCGGAAGATAGCATCCTGCCAGTCTGTATCTGTCAAGCCTTTAACACCATCCAGATATGGGAACAAATCGGTTGCAATCTGCATGTAACCTTTAGGGCGTACGCTGTTAGGGTCACTTGCTGATGCACCAGGAACTTTAGAAAGATATGCGTTGTTACGTGCATCCTTTACGAATTCTGCATATTCGTAAGCGTTCATCATATCGAGTTTCTTTGATACGTTCTGTACACCTACGTAACCATCGTAAGATACAGAGAGCTTGTCAGAGGTACCCTTCTTGGTTGTAACGAGAACTACACCATTAGAACCACGGCTACCATAGATAGCTGCTGCAGAAGCATCCTTCAAAACTTCAACAGACTCGATATCGTTGGTGTTCAGGTTGGCAAAACCACGCTCCATAGGAACACCATCTACTACATACAGAGGGTCGCTACCTGCGTTGACGGTACTTACACCACGAACGCGGATGCTTACGCTACCCTCTGGGTCTCCGCTAGGTACTGTTACCTGTACACCAGGCATCTTACCAGCCAAAGCCTGACGGAAGTCGGTAGAAGGATTGTTGGCAAGAGCCTCTGCCTTGACAGAAGACACAGCAGTAGATACGTCGCGCTTCTTCTGCACGCCGTAACCTACAACCACAACTTCTTCCAATACCTTATTATCATCTGCCAGGTTAACATTGATTACTTCGCGACCATTTACCTTGATGTCCTGGTCCTTGCAGCCAATGTATGATACTGCCAACATTCCGTCTGCAGGAATCTCGATGGTATAGTTGCCGTCAATATCGGTTACAACACCATTGGTGGTTGTACCCTTCTCCATGACGGTAGCGCCGATAACTGGCTCGCCAGTTTCGTCTTTCACTACACCACGTACCTTGATTTTCTTGCCATGAGCCTGAGATTTAGCTTTTTGCTGAGGCTTGATGACGATGTAGTTGCCTTCCATCTCATAGGTAAAATTAGTACCTTTGAGCAATTGGTTCAACATACCAAAGACATCATCACTTTTCTTGGTTAATGTAACCGAACGGTTAGCATCCAACTGTGAGGAGTTGTAGGCAATCTTGTACTTAGATTCCTTTTCAATCTTCTCAAAAGCTGACTTAAGCGTTACCTTGTTTGAGCTGAAGCTGACGTTCTGAGCCGAAAGGGTCATCTGGCCTGCCAGGAGCAAACAGAAGCATGACGCAGAGATTCGTTTAAGATTCATACTTTATCTTTTTAAGTTATTAATAATTTTCTTGTTACGTCTTGAAGACAACGGGAAAGAGAGTTACACCCAATTACAAAACTGTTAAAATGAAGTTTTTCTGAAAAAAATATCTTGTGTTCGCAAACACCCTGTGTTTTTCTTTTTTATTTTCTCACCTAATAATATATACGATTGATTTTTTCTCGCAAAGCATCACGTATCCAGAACTAACGGTTGCCGACAGAAGAGCAAGGTAAAGGGCAGAAACTCCCAGTTCAGGAAATCATACTGAACTGGGAGTTTCTGCCCTTGTCTTCTTTCTAATGAGTATCTTAATGTAGGATCTAAATTGCATATTGTCCTACTGTCGGAATATTTAGATGAGCCTGTAATCCCATAGCATGAAGTACTCGGGAAATAGTATTGAGCGTAAGGTTCTTGCCATTCTCAATCTTAGATATCTGTCCCTTCTTTACTCCGACAAGATTGCCTAACTGTTCTTGCGTAAGTTTTTTGTTTTTACGAGCTTCCTTAATAGCTTCGCCAATTAAGAATGTGTTGATTTCATCCTCAAATTGATCACGATGAGGAGTTCCAATCTTTCCAACATGCTTATCTAGCATTTCTTCTTCACTATAAAATTTCATTTCTTCCATAGTCACTTTCTATAACATTTTTCTCAATTCCCGCTCGTATTGTTCAGCATCCTCAAAGCAGATGGTCTGCATTCCGAAACGCTGGGCGGCTTCTACGTTCTCCATTCTGTCGTCAGCAAAAAGGCATTCTTCTGGTTTCAGATTGTATTTCTGGCAGATTCTTTCGTAAATCGCCCTGTCGGGTTTGATGATTTTCTCTTCTGAAGAAATCACCTGTCCTTCCAGAAGCTGGAAGATGGGATATTGGGCCATCGTCTCGTGAACCTTGGTGCACCAGTTGGAAAGTCCGTAAAGGTGGTAGCCCTCTGCCTTCAACTGGGTCAGCAAAGTGCGCATTCCTTCCTTCTCGCCCCTTACAAAATCGTTAAAGCGTTGGGCTACGGTTGCTATTTCTTCCTTATATTGCGGCATAATCTGCTGCATCTTGCAGAAGGTTTCTTCGAAAGAATCTCCGCGATCCATGTTTTCATTCCATTTGCCGTCTATCAGGAGATGATAGAATTCTTCAGCCTGTTCGTGGGTCTTGAAAATCTGGTCAAGCGTTTCAAAGTATTCGTAATCTACGAGTACTTTTCCAAAATCAAAAATCAAATTCTTTATCATGATATTTCCAGTTTATGTTATTATTTCTGTTTCCATATCCCCCGCAGAGATACTCTTTTATGAAAAAAGACGCATCATTTTTACATAATGCGCCTTTTCTTTACCTATTATAATATATGCCTACCTGATGATTACTTCATCTTTCTTCACTTCATATTCCAGACCAGGAACCAGGTTCTTCAGGACAAACATGGCTCCCGAGAGGGTTTCGCCACGGTTGAAATGAACTGTAACCTTCGTCTTCTGGTGAATCTTTGAACGGAAGGTGAATTTCACTCCGTATGCATTACCCAGAATCTTACCAGCTTCTGCCAGCGTTACATCGTTCAGGTCAATCTCCTTGTTGCGCCAGCTTGTACCATCTTCTTCGGCCGAAACCTTGCGGAGATTTACTGCCTTGGTCTTTACATTATATATTAACTGGTCGTTAGGCTTCATGCTGTAAACCTTGTCTTCCTGACCTATGATGCGGAGTTCTATCTTGCCGGTTTTGAGTGTGGCAGATACTTCATCTGTATTTGAATAAGATGAAACCGTAAAAGAGGTGCCCAAGTCGGTAATCTCGAAATGAGGAGTGCTGACGTGGAACGGCTGGGCATCATCATGCCTGATGTCGAAGAATGCCTCTCCCGACAGGAAAACCTTGCGTTCTTCTGCTCCCTTGAAAGAGGAAGGATAGAGGAGTACGGAACTCTGGCTGAGTCTTACTTTCGTTCCGTCTGCCAAGGCGATGACTTTGCTCTCTTCGTTGATGGTATGCTCCTGGAGCATGGTTGCCAGTTTTATATCCTTGAGTTGGTTGTTCATCTGGACGTAGAGTTTGCCGAATACAATCAGCATCAGCAGCGGTACGAAGACGGCAGCCAGTTTGGCAAAGTTGAAGATTCGAAGCGATTTTTTCTTTTCTATTTCTCTTGTTTCTTCTGTTTCGAAGAGGCGGTTGTATGCAGCAGAAATTTCTTCTTCTTCCATATAGGCTGAATCAGCCTTGTCCCATAATTCTCTAAATGCTTCGTTCGCCTCTTTATCGTCTTGTGTATTGGAAATCCTATCTAATACCCTTTCTTTTATTTCATCCGGCACATTGTGCCCGCTATAATAATCGATGATATCCCTTATCTTTGTTGCCATAATAAAAACTTCATTTATTTTTAAGACATGTTTCAATGGTGTTACACCCAATGCCAAGGTAACAAAATCATCAAATATAAGGCTTTTTTAATTTCTTTAAGAGCTAGGTTAAGATGATTTTCTACCGTTTTCTTCTGAATACCCAGCCGCTGGGCTATCTCTTCGTTCTTGAGATGCTGCTCGCGGCTCATGCGATAAATCTGCTGGCGTTGCTGCGGCATGCTTTCTACCACCATGTCGATGAGCAGCTGGGTATCCTTTGCCACCACATCGTCATGTGGCGAAGATTCGTTGGCGTATCTGTCTGGCAGACTGTCTATATCTATTGGGATGATATGCTTGGAGGAAATATAGTTGATGACAGTATATTTTGCCAAAATAAAGAGGTAGGAATCGAAGTCTTGGATATCGGCAAACTTCTCGCGCTTGTTCCATACCTTTAAGAAGATGAGCTGGCTGACGTCATCTGCATCATCTTCGTTTTTCAAGAGCATGGCTACAAAACGGTGTACCTTAGGATAGAACCTGCGGAACATCGTTTCGTATGCTTTCTTGTCTCCTTTCGACATTAATAATATTGTTTCTTTTTCTATTTCCATTCTTACGATTATGTATGTTTAATACGATAATAGCTGCAAAATTAAGCAAAATATCTGAAATTGCAAGCTTTTACGGACATTATTTCGGGAAAGGCACATAAAAATGTCCTTTTTATCCCTTTCTTCCGAAATCGGCTGGAATCTCGCCCCATTTCTTCGTCTCCCATTTTATAATAGGTATGGTGATGGGGTGGGTGCGGAGCCAGTTTTCGGCTCGGGCGATGACCTGATAGAGCTGTTCGGTCTGGGGAGTGCGCTCCAGTTTGGTCTTGCATTGTTTCTTGCTTACCCAGAGCTGGGCATTCACGCTGTCGCTATAAATTATCTTGTCGGTAATGCCTTTCTGCTGCATCAGGGCGAGGGCGTGGACGATGGCGAGAAACTCGCCGATGTTGTTGGTGCCGTGGATAGGACCATAGTGGAAAACCTGGGCGCCGGTCTGAAGGTCGATGCATTGGTATTCCATCGGACCGGGATTGCCGGAACAGGCGGCATCTACAGCCCAGGCGTTGGCTACTACCTCGTTGGGCAGAGGCAAAACTGTATCGTTTCTCCATGTAGGAGGATTTACGGGCATTTTATTCATCTTTTTTCTTTTTGGGGATTGGAAAACAAAAAGGATTGGCTAAAACTGAAATGAGCATGCGCCTTGGAGTCGAGCTCCAGGGCCATGCTCATTATGTCAAATAGTCAATATTTTTTTTATTTTTAAATTGTAGGTTATTATATCTTATGTATATATTACATTCTTTCTGGAACCTCGATGCCGAGCAGAGACATACCGTTCTTCAGAATCTTAGCCACGTTGGCTGCAAGAACCAGACGGGTAATCTTCTCTGCCTCGCTCTCAGCATTCAGGATGCTGTAGTCGTGATAGAACTGGTTGAACTCCTTGGTCAACTCATAGCAGTAGTTAGCAATGCCACCAGGGTTGTAGTTGTTGCCGGCATCGGCTACGGCTACTGCGAAGTCGTTCATCTTCTGGATGAGGTCAATCTCCTTCTCGTTGATAGGAGCATCTGCGCCCAACTCTGCAGGAATCTTGATGCCCTCGGCTGCTGCCTTGCGCATGATGCTGCGGATACGAGCGTAGGTATACTGGATGAAAGGACCTGTGTTGCCGTTGAAGTCGATACTCTCTTCTGGGTTGAAGAGCATGTTCTTGCGGGCATCTACCTTGAGGATGAAGTACTTCAACGCTCCGAGACCCACGATGCGTGAAATCTCCTGGCGCTCTTCCTCGCTCATGTCCTTGAACTTGCCGAGCTCATCGCTTGTCTGGCGAGCATCCTTAATCATCTCTGCCATCAGGTCATCAGCATCTACTACGGTTCCCTCGCGGCTCTTCATCTTACCGTTAGGCAACTCTACCATACCGTAAGAGAAGTGAACCAAGTCCTTGCCCCACTTGAAACCGAGGCGGTCGAGCAGGATAGAGAGCACCTGGAAGTGGTAGTTCTGCTCGTTGCCTACTACGTAGATCATCTTGTCGATAGGGAAGTCCTTGAAACGGAGGTCGGCAGTACCGATGTCCTGAGTCATATAAACAGAAGTGCCGTCAGAACGGAGGAGGAGCTTCTGGTCGAGACCCTCGTTGGTGAGGTCAGCCCAAACAGAGTTATCATCCTTGCGGAAGAAGAGACCCTTCTCCAATCCTTCCTCTACCTTCTTCTTACCCTCGAGGTAAGTATTTGACTCATAATATATCTTGTCGAAACTTACACCCATCATCTTGTAAGTCTCATCGAAGCCAGCGTAAACCCAGTTGTTCATCTTCTGCCAGAGCGCGCGAACCTCAGGGTCGTTGTTCTCCCACTTTACGAGCATCTCGTGAGCCTCCTTGATCAGCGGAGCCTCTACCTTAGCTTTCTCTGTGGCAGCTTCCTCGTCCATGCCATCCTTCATATACTGAGCCTTGAGCTCTGCGATTTCCTCACGATAGTGCTTGTCGAAGGCTACATAGTAGTCGCCGATGAGGTGGTCGCCCTTCTTGCCGGAAGTTTCAGGAGTTTCGCCATTGCCCCACTTGAGCCAGGCGAGCATAGACTTACAGATGTGGATACCACGGTCGTTAACGATGTTTGTCTTGATTACCTTGTTGCCGTTAGCCTCCATAATCTGAGCCAGAGACCAGCCGAGGAGGTTGTTGCGAACGTGACCGAGGTGGAGAGGCTTGTTGGTGTTAGGAGAAGAGTACTCGATCATGACGAGTGGGCTATTCTCAGTTACTGGCTTCTCACCAAACTTAGGGTCAGCGTTGATGGTGTTTAGGAGTCCTACCCAAGCGGCAGGAGCGATAGAAAGGTTGAGGAAACCCTTCACCACGTTGAAGTCTGCGATGACATTAGCGCAGTTCTTCTTCAGGTATTCACCGATTTCCTGTGCGGTATCCTCAGGCTTTTTCTTCGACATTTTGAGGAATGGGAATACGACGAGGGTAAGGTTACCTTCGAAATTACTCTTGGTCTTCTGCAGGGCTACCATCTTCTCAGGTACGTCCTGACCATAAAGCTCCTTCACCGCAGCGATGACCGAGCTGATGATTTCGTTTTCTATCTTCATTATTTAATATATCTTTTTTACCGGTAAAATTATCTTTTTAAACTGATTGAAGAGGGATTTGCAAGTTCCCTTTCCGTTTATGCGGCTGCAAATTTACAAATAATAATTGAATTGTGAAAGAAAATTTGCACATTCTTTTGTTTTTTGTCGCATTCTTTTGTTTTTTATTGCTTTTGCAACAGAAATGAAGTATTGCGGAGCTGTTGAAAACTGTCTTTAAAGGAAAGAACAGAAAGTATAAATGGGAATAGGAGCAAAGACCCCGCAAAAAGGGTCTTTGCTCCTATTCTTATCTGTTGGTAGCTGAATTTAACTTCCGTGATTTATCCCTCAAGGATAATTGATGCCACGTCTTCGGGCGAATTCCATAGGAGTCCGTCTTGCAACTCATCATCGGTAAATCCGTTGAGTGCTTCCTGTGCTTCCCTTGGAGTAATGGCTGGAGTGCCGTCCTCGTTCTTAGTATCGAGCAAAGCCTGCAAGATGGCTGCTCTGTATTCTTCGATTGTCATCATAATTTTTATGTCGTTTCGTTGTTTATTTTATGATGGCAAAGGTAATGCATTTTTTTGGAAACACCAAACTTTTTTGTCATTTTCTTTTAGCGGATATTGAAAAAGTTTTATATATTTATATGCCTTTCTATGATGGTATGGCTACCTTTAAAGGTGGAAACTGCAGCACAAAAGAAGATGTTTCATGGTGCTGACTATGTGTTCATGGCAGACATGTGGAACCCAAAGCACTTGAGTGACAGCAGACACTTGTGGGTACCTATTTCTTGGGAAAATGGTGCTCCGGTGTTGAAAAAACAATAAAAAATACGGTCGTTCTGCTTGTTTCTAACTTAATTTTCATATATTTGCAGTTGCTTAGCTGAGGCTACCGGCAACATGGAGGTATATAAGATGCTCCAGGATATGCCTATATATAATAAGGTATAGAATAGCCTATATATAATAAGGTGTAATTTCAATCTAATGTATAAATAACTAACAAACATGAAACAGAGACTGTTCGTAACATTAAGTTTGGCAGGATTGGCTATGGCAACCTTTGGTGCAACCAAACCGAAGGCTGCTATTAAGTCGTTGAATAAGACGACCATCCAACAGCCAACTTACACAGAATGGCACGACCTTCAGGTGAATGCCATCAATCGTTTTCCGTTGCACACCAATTTCTTCACCTATCCGGCAGATGACTGGGTTTCAGAGAAAGACGGTAAGATCGTGAGCAAGGATATCTTGCACATGAACAAGACGGAAAGCAAGTATTTCCTTTCGCTCGACGGAACCTGGAAGTTCAACTGGGTGGCTAATGCCGACCAGCGTCCTACCGACTTCTACAAGGAAGATCTTGATGATTCCAAATGGAAGACCATGAATGTTCCAGGCAACTGGGAGATGAACGGATTCGGTGATCCTGAATATGTGAACGTAGGCTTCGGTTGGCGCGGCCATTTCGACCAGCAGCCACCAGCTGTTCCTACCAAGGACAACCATGTAGGTTCTTACCGCCGCATCATCGACATCCCTGCCAACTGGGATGGCAAGCAGGTAGTAGCCCATTTCGGTAGCGTTACTTCTAACATCTATCTCTATGTAAACGGCAAGTTTGCCGGATATGCAGAGGATAGCAAGGTAGCTGCCGAGTTTGACATCACTCCTTATCTGAAGAAGGGCAAGAATCTCATTGCCTTCCAGACCTTCCGCTGGTGCGATGGTTCCTGGGATGAGGATCAGGACTTCTGGCGCTTGAGTGGTGTGGCTCGTGAAAGCTATCTCTTTGCCCGCGATGCCAAACTGCAGCTGGAGGATATCCGTGTTACTCCTGACCTTGTAAACAACTACAAGGATGGTGTGCTCAATATCTCTACCAAGGTAAAGGGAACAGGCAAGCTGAACTTCATCCTCTTCGACAAAGAGGGCAAGCAGGTGGCTACAGCTACAGGATTGGCAAAGAATGGAACAGCCAACATTACGATGAACGTAGAGAATCCACACAAGTGGAATGCAGAGACACCTTATTTATATACCCTTCAGGTTTCCCTCTCAAGTGCGCTGAAGAATGGCAACATGAAATCAGCAAGCATGACTCCTGTCAAGGTAGGTTTCCGCAAGGTGGAAATCAAGAACAAGCAGTTCCTTGTCAACGGTCAGCCTGTGCTCATCAAGGGTGCCAACCGTCATGAGATTGACCCAGACGGAGGTTACGTATTGAGCATGGAGCGCATGATTCAGGACATCAAGATTATGAAGCGCCTGAATATCAACGCTGTCCGCACCTGCCACTATCCTGATGATCCACGCTGGTATGAGCTCTGCGATGAGTATGGTATCTATGTGGTAGCTGAGGCAAACCAGGAGAGTCACGGTTTCCAGTATGGCGATGATGCTGCTGCCAAGAAGCCGATGTTTGCCAAGCAGATTATGGAGCGCAACCAGCACAATGTTTCCATGTACTTCAATCATCCTAGTGTCGTAACCTGGAGTTTGGGTAATGAAACCGTGATGGGCGATAACTTCCTGCAGGCTTACAAGTGGATTAAGAGTCAGGACCAGAGCCGTCCGGTTCAGTATGAGCAGGCTCATCGTGGCGAGGGTACTGATATCTTCTGCCCTATGTATTATCCTGTAAGTGCTTGCGAAAAGTATGCGAAGGACCCTAACAGTCCAATGCCGCTCATCCAGTGCGAGTACAACCATACCATGGGTAATTCGGGCGGTAACCTGAAGGAATACTGGGACTTGGTACGCAAGTATCCTATCTTCCAGGGTGGTTTCGACTGGGACTTCGTTGACCAGGGCTTGCACCGCAAGGTATTGAAGCCGATGACCATCAAGAATCCTGAGAAGATGAGCAATGAAGAGCTCCGCAAGATAGAATATTGCTACGGTGGCGATTACAACAATTACGACCCTAGCGACAACAACTTCAACTGCAATGGTATCATCGGTCCTGACCGTCAGCTCAATCCTCATGCCTATGAGGTAGCTTACCAGTATCAGAACATCTGGGCTAAGATGGTGAATGCAGAGAAGGGCGAAGTAAGCGTACACAATGAGAATTTCTTCCGCGATTTGAGCAACTATGCCTTGGCTTGGAGCCTCATTGAGGATGGCGTGGAGACTCAGAACGGTACCATCGCTGATATCGATGTGGCTGCCCAGCAGACCAGGAACTTCACCATCCCTTACGACCTTTCTAAGGTAAAGGGCAAGGAGGTGTTCCTCAACATCGATTTCCGTCTGAAGAAGGCTGAACCTCTGATGGAGGCTGGTCAGATTGTGGCTTATGCCCAGCTGGCAGTGAAGGAGAAGAAGTGCTGCGGTCATTGTGCAGACAACATGGCTAAGGCTCAGGACGGCAAGAAGGTGAAGGCTAAGCTCATCGACAAGAAGGGCGAGCAGGATATCACCGTCACAACTCCTGATCTGACCGTCAAGGTGAACCGTACCACCGGTCTCATCTCTGAATATACCTATCGTGGCAAGTCGCTCCTCGGCGAGGGCGGAACCCTGAAGCCAAACTTCTGGCGTGCTCCTACCGATAATGATTTCGGTGCCGGTCTGCAGAAGAAGTTCCAGGTTTGGAAGAACCCTGTCATGAACCTGAAGGGTGTAGCTGTTGAAAAGGATAAGAAGGCAAACACCATCAGCATCTGTGCAACCTATGAGATGCCAGAGGTGAAGGGTGAGCTGGAAATCGATTATCTCATCATGCCTAACACCGGTGCGATGAAGGTAAGCCAGGAGTTTGATGCTTCTGATGATGCCAAGGTCAGCGACCTGTTCCGTTTCGGTATGCTGATGCAGTTGCCATACGATATGGACAAGAGCCAGTATTACGGCCGTGGTCCTATCGAGAACTATTCAGACCGTGAGGACTGCATGCGCATCGGAATCTACAGCGATGATGCCGATAACCAGTACTTCCCATACATCCGTCCACAGGAGAGTGGAACCAAGGGTGATATGCGCTGGTGGAACCAGACCGATGCTTCCGGTTTCGGATTCAAGGTGAAGAGCTGCAAGCCATTCTATGCTTCCGCTATCCACTTCGACACCGAAGAACTGGATGATGGTGATGACAAGGATCAGCGTCACAGTTTCAACCTGAAGAAGTCAAGATTCACCAATCTCTTCCTCGATGCAGAGCATTCTGGTGTGGCTGGTGAGAACTCTTGGGGTGCATGGCCTTTGGAGAAATATCGCCTCCATTATGGCGATAAGAACTTCACTTTCGTGCTCATTCCATTAGATAAATAGTAGAAAAGCAGGGATTTATACGAAAATCCAATATATTTAAACAGAAAATCCACCTCATTCGGGGTGGATTTTTTTATCTTTGCAGAAGATTTACTGCACCACCTATATTTAATAAGGTGTAAGTACAGACCTAAAAAATAAAAATAACGAACAATATGAGAAAAGCAAAATTTTTCGCAGCAGCATTGCTGGCGATGTCTTCACTCGGAGCTTTCGCACAGCATCAGTTTACTGTTCAGGCTAACAAGCCTGGAGCAGAAATCCAGCCTACCATGTATGGTATCTTCTTCGAGGATATCAACTTCGGTGCCGATGGTGGTCTTTATGCAGAGATGGTAGAGAACCGTTCCTTCGAATTCCCACAGCGCCTGATGGGATGGAATACATTCGGAAATGTAACCCTCAGCGACGTAAAACCTGCCTTCGACCGCAATCCTCATTATGTAACACTTGAGAGCGCAGGCGCACGTGAGAAGCAGACTGGTCTTGAGAACCGTGGCTTCTTCGGCATGGGCTTGAAGAAGGATATGAAGTACGATTTCACCGTATATGGCCGTCTTCATCTCATCGATGGCAAGCAGGGCAAGATTCGCGTAGAACTCGTCAATTCAAAGAATGATGTGATTGCCAAGCAGGTCATCAACATCACCAATAATAAATGGCAGAAGCTTACTGCTACCCTTACTTCTCCTCAGACCGATGCCAAGGGTTTGATGCGAGTATATCTGGAGAAGGGTTCTGAGAGCGTAGACCTCGACCATATCTCTCTTTTCCCTGAGGACAACTGGAATGGTCTCCGTGCCGACCTCGTACAGGATTTGGCTGACTTGAAGCCAGGCATCTTCCGTTTCCCTGGCGGATGTATCGTAGAGGGAACCGACCTCGATACCCGTTATGAGTGGAAGAACTCTGTGGGTGCTCCTGAGAACCGTCCTCTGAACGAGAACCGCTGGAGAGATACCTTCCCACATCGCCTTTTCCCTAACTACTATCAGTCATTGGGCTTGGGCTTCTATGAGTATTTCCTCCTTTCAGAGAAGATTGGTGCTGAGCCATTGCCTATTCTCTCTGTAGGTCTGGCTTGCCAGTATCAGAACGATGATAAGGATCCTAATGCACATGTAGCAGTCAAGGATCTCCAGAGCTATATCGACGATGCACTCGACCTCATCGAGTTTGCCAATGGTCCTGTTACCTCTAAGTGGGGTAAGCTCCGTGCCGATATGGGTCATCCAGCACCATTCAATCTGAAGCAGATTGGTATCGGTAACGAGCAGTGGGGTCCTATGTATCCTGAGCGTTTGCAGAAGTTCATGGAGCAGATTCATGCCAAGTATCCAAAGATCAAGATCTGCGGTTCATCAGGTCCATCTGCTGATGGAAAGGACTTCGACTACGGTTGGGAGCAGATGCGCAAGTTGGGCGTAGACATGGTGGATGAGCACTACTACAAGAGTCCGGAATGGTTCCGCAGCAATGCCAGCCGTTACGACAAGTACGACCGCAAGGGTCCTAAGGTCTTTGCCGGCGAGTATGCTGCTCATGCCGAGAATGATCCAAACTCTTGGGAGGCAGCCCTTTCTGAGGCAGCTTTCATGACCGGTTTGGAGCGTAATGCTGATGTGGTTTATCAGGCTACCTATGCACCTCTCTTCGCTCATGTAGAGGGATGGCAGTGGCGTCCGGACCTCATCTGGTTCGATAACCTCAGCTCTGTCCGTTCTGCCAACTACTATGTTCAGCAGCTCTACGGCGAGAACAAGGGTACCAACGTATTGAAACTTACCGAGAACGGCAAGGCTGTAGCAGGCGAGAACGGTCTCTATGCCACCGCTTGCTTCGACAAGGCTACCAAGAGCTACATCGTAAAGATTGCCAACACCTCTAACGAGGCAAAGGAAATCAACGTAACCTTTAATGGTATCAAGAAGTTGAACCCAGGTAAGGTAACCGTTCTCCATGCCGACGATATTCAGGCAGAAAACAAGATAGACAATAAAAATGTGGTTGTTCCTGTTGTATCAGATGCACAGGTTCAGGGCAATGTATTGAACGTGAAGATGAAGCCAAACAGCTTTGTTGTATACCGTTTCTAATTGCCGACCTCCAATCTTCAATAGACCCTTAAGGTACAAATAGATAAGTGGATAATGTGAATCCCTTGCGACTCTAGCGGTTGCAAGGGATTTTTTCTCTTCTAATGCCCTTGAAATTACATGGCGACGCAGGAGTTTCTGGGTCAGGACGTAGGAAAGATTACGTCGCCATGTAGGAAAAAGGCACTTTATGTATAAGAAAAGTTTGAATTTTGCATAAAAAATACGCTCAAACGCTAGCAATTTGCTCATTTTTTCGTAACTTTGCACCCGCAAACTTATAATTAATAATAAAAGAAAGAATGGCTAATTTGAGATTTGAGGTTGTAGCCGAGGCCTTTAAGAAAAGACCTGTAGAGGTAGAGGCTCCCAAGGTGCGCCCTTCGGAGTACTTCGCCAAGTATGTATTCAACCGCCAGAAGATGTACAAGTATCTGCCATCTGATGTGTATGAGAAACTCATCGATGTGATAGATAACGGTACTCGTCTGGACCGTTCCATCGCTGATGCCGTGGCTGCCGGCATGAAGCTCTGGGCTGAGGAAAACGGGGTAACACATTATACTCACTGGTTCCAGCCATTGACAGAAGGTACTGCCGAGAAGCATGATGCCTTCGTGGAGCATGACGGAAAGGGTGGTATGATTGAGGAATTCTCTGGCAAATTGCTTGTCCAGCAGGAACCTGATGCCAGCTCATTCCCTAACGGCGGTATCCGCAACACCTTCGAGGCTCGTGGCTATTCTGCATGGGATCCAACATCGCCTGTGTTCATCATCGACGATACCCTCTGTATCCCTACCATCTTTATTTCTTATACCGGTGAGGCTTTGGACTACAAGGCTCCATTGCTCCGCTCGCTCCATACGCTGAGTGAGGCGGCTACCGAGGTGTGCCACTATTTCTACCCTCAGGTGAAGAAGGTGCAGACCAATCTCGGTTGGGAGCAGGAGTACTTCCTGGTAGACGAAAGTCTTTACTCTGCACGTCCTGACCTGATGCTCACTGGCCGTACCCTGATGGGACACGACTCTGCGAAGAACCAGCAGATGGACGACCATTATTTCGGAACTATCCCAGAGCGTGTGCAGGCTTTCATGAAGGATTTGGAAATCCAGGCACTCGAACTCGGCATCCCTTGCAAGACCCGTCATAACGAGGTGGCACCAAACCAGTTTGAGTTGGCACCTATCTATGAGGAGTGCAATCTTGCCGTAGACCATAATATGCTCCTGATGAGCTTGATGAAGCGTGTGGCTCACAAGCACGGCTTCCGTGTGCTCTTGCATGAAAAGCCATTTGCCGGCGTCAACGGTTCGGGCAAGCACAACAACTGGAGTCTCTGCACCGATACCGGCGTACTGCTCCATGCAGCAGGCAAGACTCCGGAGGACAACCTCCGCTTTGTAGTCTTCATCGTAGAGACCCTGATGGGCGTTTACAAGCACAATGGACTGCTGAAGGCTTCTATCATGAGCGCTACCAATGCCCATCGTTTGGGAGCTAACGAGGCACCACCAGCCATCATCTCTTCATTCCTCGGCAAGCAGCTCACCGACCTGCTCGACCATATCGAGAAGGCAGACAAGGAAGAACTCTTCGCCCTGGCTGGCAAGAAGGGTATGGAGCTGGATATCCCTGAGATTCCGGAGCTGATGATCGATAACACCGACCGCAACCGTACCTCTCCATTCGCCTTCACCGGAAACCGTTTCGAGTTCCGTGCCGTAGGTTCAGAGGCCAACTGTGCGTCATCTCTCATCGTACTGAATGCTGCCGTAGCTGAGGCTCTCGAAGACTTCAAGGCTCGTGTAGATGCCTTGATAGCAATGGGCGAGGACCAGACATCGGCTATTATAGATATTGTACGCGAGGATATCAAGACCTGCAAGCCTATCCGCTTCGACGGCAACGGCTATTCAGATGAGTGGAAGGAAGAGGCTCAGAAGCGAGGCTTGGACTGCGAGGCATCCTGCCCGGTAGTCTTCGACCGTTATCTGGACAAGGAGAGCATCGAGATGTTTGCCAAGACCAACGTGATGAGCGAGAGCGAGCTGAAGGCGCGCAACGAGGTGAAGTGGGAGACCTATACCAAGAAGATTCAGATTGAGGCTCGTGTGATGGGCGACCTGAGCATGAACCATATCATCCCTGTGGCTACCCACTATCAGAGCCGTCTGGCAAAGAACGTAGAGGGCATGATTCACATCTTCGGTGGCGAGGAAGGCAAGAAACTGACTGCCCGCAACGTGAAGATTATCCGTGAGATAGCCGAGCGCACCGAGGCAATAGAGCGTGGTGTAGAGGCATTGGTAGATGCCCGCAAGGTAGCCAACAAGATAGAGAGTGAGCGCGAGAAGGCTGTAGCATATCACGACACGGTAGCTCCAAAGATGGAGGAAATCCGTTATCAGATAGACAAGCTCGAACTTCTCGTAGCCGATGAACTTTGGACATTGCCAAAGTATCGTGAGCTGCTGTTTATCAGATAATATTTCCTGGATAAGGAATTGAGATAATAAAAAAGAGTGCATTGCCGTTAACAATGCACTCTTTTTTTGCTTATCCTGAGCAGAAAAGTACAAACTAAGTTAAATATTCATAAAAGTTTGGGGTTAAAACTCGTAACCTACACATAATCAAATAAAAATGTGTAATTTTGCAGTCCGATTATTTCGGGGATACACTTAGAGTCCCCAAGATATGGTGTGTTAATAGCATGCCCTGTGGCCGGGGTATGTGGTTAGTGAATCACCTGTCTGAATAGTGAGTAAAAAAGATTAAAACGTTTTTTAGTAGTAAATTTAAATTTTAAAATGGACACATTAAGTTACAAGACTATTTCCGTAAACAAGGAAACAGCTAAGAAGGAGTGGGTCGTAATCGACGCTACCGACCAGGTTGTAGGTCGCCTCTGCTCTAAGGTTGCTAAATTGCTCCGCGGAAAGTACAAGCCAACTTTCACTCCACACGTAGATTGTGGTGACAACGTAATCATTATCAATGCCGCTAAGGTAGTTTTCACAGGTAAGAAGGAAACAGATAAGGTTTACACTCGTTACACTGGTTATCCAGGTGGTCAGCGCTTCAACACTCCTGCAGAGTTGCGCAAGCGTCCTGATGGAATGGACAAGATCCTCCGTCACGCTATCAAGGGTATGTTGCCAAAGGGCCCTCTCGGTCGTTCTTTGATGGACAACCTCTTCATTTACGATGGCACAGAGCACAAGCACGAGGCACAGCAGCCAAAGGCTATTGATATTAACCAGTATAAATAATTAAGGTAGAATGGAAGTAATTAATGCAATAGGTCGCCGTAAGAGCGCTGTAGCTCGTGTATACCTCACAGAGGGTACCGGTAAGATCACAATCAACAAGAAAGATATTGAGACATATTTCCCATCAGCAATCCTTCGCTATGTAGTAAAGCAGCCATTGCAGTTGCTCGAAGCTGAGGGTAAGTATGATATTAAGGCAAACCTCGACGGTGGTGGTTTCACCGGTCAGAGCCAGGCTCTCCGCCTCGCTATCGCTCGCGCACTCGTTAAGATCGACGCTAACGATAAGAAGGCTTTGAAGGATGCAGGCTTCATGACACGTGACTCACGTGCTGTTGAGCGTAAGAAGCCAGGTCAGCCAAAGGCTCGTCGTCGCTTCCAGTTCAGCAAGCGTTAATCTTATACATATTTTATTATATATATACAGATTATATATAGCTGAGCTAAAAAGTTTAGTATCTAAATCGGTGAGATTCCATTAATCGGGGACTACTCATCGACTGATCTAACATTAGATTCAAAAAGAAAGTAAACACAATTAAAAAAGAAAAAACAATGTCAAGAACAAATTTTGACCAGTTACTTCAGGCAGGTTGCCACTTCGGACACCTCCGTCGCAAGTGGAATCCAGCAATGGCTCCTTACATCTTCATGGAGCGTAACGGTATTCATATTATCGACCTCAACAAGACTGTCGCTAAGATCGACGAGGCTGCTGAGGCTCTCAAGACAATTGCCAAGACAGGTAGAAAGATCCTGTTTGTCGCTACTAAAAAACAAGCTAAGGACGTAGTTGCTGAGAAGGCAGCTTCTATCAATATGCCATACGTAAACGAGCGTTGGGCTGGTGGTATGCTCACCAACTTCCCTACAATCCGTAAGGCAGTTAAGAAAATGACAAACATCGATCGTCTGTTGAACGATGGTACATTCTCTAACCTCTCTAAGCGCGAGTTGCTTCAGGTAAGCCGCCAGCGTGCTAAGTTGGAGAAGAACCTCGGTTCTATCGCAGATATGGCCCGTCTCCCAGTAGCCCTCTTCGTTGTTGACGTAATGAAGGAGCACATCGCTGTTAAGGAGGCTAACCGTCTTGGTATTCCAGTGTTCGGTATCGTAGATACCAACTCTGATCCTAAGAATGTTGATTACGTTATCCCAGCTAACGACGATGCTAAGGATTCTGTAGATGCTATCCTTACTGCAGTTTGCGGTGCTATCGCTGAGGCTCTCGAGGAGCGCAAGGCTGAGAAGGCTGACGACAAGGCTGCTGCTGAGCAGAAGGACCAGCCTAAGAAGAAGGCTGCCCGCAAGGACGAGGCTGAGTAATTAGGCAAAGAAATATATACTGAAGCCATTGATTCTGTTTATGATTCGATGGCTTTAGTAGCTTTTAAGCAAAGATTATTATTAACTTTTAATATAAAAATATTATTATGGCTGTTTCAATTGAAGATATCAAGAAACTTCGCGCTATGACTGGTGCTGGTCTTGCTGACGTTAAGAAGGCACTCACAGAGGCTGAAGGTGATTTCGATAAGGCAAAGGAGTTGCTCCGTGAGCGTGGTCTCGCTATCGCTGCTAAGCGTTCTGACCGTGAGACTTCTAACGGTTGCGTTCTCGTTAAGAAGGTTAACGATTTCGCTGCTATCATCGCTCTCAAGTGCGAGACTGACTTCGTAGCTAACGGTGCTGACTTCATCAAGTTGACATCTGACATCCTCGACGCTGCTATCGCTGCCAAGGCTCACACTCTCGACGAGGTGAAGACTTTGAAGGTTGGCGATGCTGATGCTCAGGCTGCTGTTACACAGCGCTCTGGTATCACTGGCGAGAAGATGGAGCTCGACGGCTACTGTGTTCTCGAGGGTGACAACATCGAGGTTTACGACCACATGAACAAGCACACTTTGTGTACTATGGTTCAGCTCAACGAGAACAACGAGGAGGCTGGTCACAAGGTAGCTATGCAGGTTGCTGCTATGCGCCCTGTAGCTCTCGACGAGTCTTCAGTTTCTGAGGAAACTAAGAAGACTGAGCTCGAGGTTGCTGTTGCCAAGACTAAGGAAGAGCTCGTAGAGAAGGCTGTTAACGCAGCATTGAAGAAGGCTGGCATCAACCCAGCTCACGTTGACTCTGAGGAGCACATTGAGAGCAACACCAAGAAGGGTTGGTTGACACCTGAGCAGGCTGAAGAGGCTCGCAACATCAAGAAGACTGTTGGTGAGGAGAAGGCTGCTACTTTGAACCCTACTATGATCCAGAACATTGCTAATGGTCGTCTGGCTAAGTTCTTCAAGGAGAACTGCCTCGTTGACCAGGAGTTCCAGTTCGGTGACGGTGACAAGCAGACTGTTGCTCAGTACCTCGCTTCTCAGAGCAAGGATCTCAAGATCGTTGCTTACCAGCGCTTTACTCTTGCTGCTGAGTAATCATTACTCAAAAGCAAGCGTTAATTTGACTTATAGTTAAATTAGAATACCGGGAGTTATGAAGTTAAGCCTCGCTTTGCTTCTAACTCCCATTTCTTTTTTATATAAAAATTTGATGTTATGAAGATATTTGCCATCGGTATGAACTATACCGAACACAATAAATCGCTGCATGGCACGTTATCTAAACCAGAGCGTCCTGTCATTTTCACCAAGGCGGATTCTGCTTTGCTCAATAACGGCAAGCCTTTCTTCATCCCTGATCATCTGGGAAGAATAGAGTATGAAACCGAAGTGGTGGTCAGAATTTCCAAGTTGGGAAAGACCATTCCGCAGCGTTTTGCCCACCGCTATTACGATGCAGTAACCGTAGGTATCGACTTTACGGCACGTGAGATGCAGAAGAAGCTGCGTGAGGCTGGTCAGCCTTGGGAACTCGCCAAGGGATTCGACGGTTCAGCGGTTATCGGAGAATGGGTTGATATCCAGAAGTTCCGCGATATCCAGGCACTGCACTTCCGCCTCGACCTCAACGGCAAGACCGTACAGGAAGGCTGCACGAGCGATATGCTCTACAAGGTAGATGAAATCATCTCCTACATCAGCCAGTACTTCACGCTCAAGACGGGCGACCTGCTCTATACCGGATGTCCTACAGGCTGTGGTCCTGTCAATATCGACGACCATCTCGTAGGCTATCTTGAAGACAGGAAGGTGCTCGATTTTCACTGTAAATAAACAATATTGCAAGTAATATATCGATATGAACACAACAAAGGTTTGGAAATACATGCTGCTGGCATGTCTGCTCACGCTGTTGGTTCCTGCTCAGGCACAGCGATTCTTCAATCTGACCTCTTCTGAAGTCAGAGTAGATTCCGTGTTGCCCCGTTTCGTGTATTCCATTCCTTTGACCGGTGCATATCGTGATTCTGTATATACCGTCAGCCTTAAATATGGCGAGTATATCGACATGACTGCCTCCGACATCGCCAATTACAACCGCCTGTCGGGTGCAGTTCCTCCTGAGCAGGTATTACCCCAGCAGCGGGTTACCGAATGTCGTAAGCAGGGCGTACTCCAGATAGATTTCAGTCCTGTCGTATTCCGCAATAATCGCCATCAGCTGCTGGTCAGCTTCATGCTCCAGGTAGATGCCCGTCCTCTGAAGCGCTCCGAGCGTTCCAGTCGAGGTTCTCTGTTGGCTAAGGGCAAAGTATCAGCCTTTGCTTCTTCTGATGCTTTGCGCTCAGCTACCTCCCTTTATGCCTCCCATTCCGTCCTAGCCTCAGGCAGATGGGCGAAGATCAGAGTCAGCGAAACCGGTTTCCATCAGCTTACCGAACAGGTAGTGCGCCAGGCAGGCTTCTCTGATATCAGCAAGGTGAAGATTTACGGCTATGGCGGCAATCTGCAGAACGAAGCCCTTCTGGCGAGTGATCTGCAGGCTACCGACGATCTTCAGGAAGTTCCCCAGTGTATTGTAGACGGCAAGCATTATTTCTATGCCCAGGGTCCGGTATCCTGGAAGTCAGAAACCTCCCTCCAGCGCGTCCGTAATCCTTATTCCGATTACGGCTACTATTTTATTACCCAGACCGATGGAGAGCCTCTGGTGCAGGATTCAGCCACCTTTGTCTCTTCCCATTATCCGCAGCCTTACGATTACCATTCCCTCTATGAGTCAGATGGTTACAGCTATTATCATGGCGGCAGAAACCTCTTCGATGCAGAAGAGCTGAAGGTGGGCGCTGAAAAGAAAGTGGTGATCACGAATACCACCGGTTCTGCGGCAGGCAAACTCTCCGTAGCCCTGACTACAGCCACAAACAGCGTGGCTCAGATACTGAAGAATGGCAAGGCTTTGGGCGAAATCACCCTTTCTGTCAAAGATGACGGTACGACGGAGGAGATTAAATACCTCAAGGCTACAGAGCGGGTTGTCACCTATCCCGATTCCGATTTCCAGGATAAGGATACCATCTCCATCAAGGTCTTATCAGGTGCTTCCATCCGCCTCGATTATATCTCCGTAACGTGGGCAGAGCCTCGAAGCTGTGCCTTTACCGCTGCAAATCTGAGCTCCGGTGGAAAGATTCCGGCTGCCCAGTATGTCTACGGCATCACCAACCAGGATCATCATGCCGATGGAGCAGCCGATATGGTCATCATCATACCCGCCTCACAGAAACTGCTGAAACAGGCTCAGAGGCTGAAAGAATTTCATGAACAGCACGACGGACTGCGTGTTACCATCGTGCCTGCCGATGAACTCTATAACGAATTTTCGAGCGGTACCCCCGATGCCAACGCCTACCGCCGCTACCTGCGCATGCTTTCCGACCGCGCACAGAGCGAGGCTGATATGCCGAAATATCTCCTGCTCTTCGGCGATTGCGTATGGGATAACCGCATGCTTACCTCCGGTTGCAAATACCTGAATCCAGATGATTATCTGCTGTGCTTTGAGAGTGAGAACTCCTTCAGTGCCGTATCCTGCTTCGTCAGCGACAGCTGGTTCGGCATGCTCGGCGAGGGAGCCGGACTGTATCCTAACCGTGAGCTGCAGGATGTAGCCGTAGGCCGCTTCCCGGTAACTTATGCAGAAGAAGCCAAGGTGCTGGTAGACAAGACCATCAGTTATGCTCAGAATGCTAATGTAGGCGCCTGGCAGAACACCCTGATGTTTATGGGCGATGACGGAAACGGCAACATCCACATGCAGGATGCCGATGAGGTGGCAAATGATGTGCTCACCACCTATCCCGCCTATCTCGTCAAGAAGGTGATGTGGGATGCCTATACCCGCGAAACTTCCTCTTCGGGCAATACCTATCCCGAGGCAACGAGAATCATCAAGCAGCAGCAGGCTGCGGGAGCCCTCATCATGGATTATGCTGGACATGGCGATCCTACACAGATGTCGCACGAATCAGTTCTGAAACTCAACGATTTTGCCGATTTCCGCAATACCAACCTGCCGCTCTGGGTAACCGCCTCCTGCGATATCATGCCGTTCGACGGTCTCGAAGCCAACATCGGCGAATCAGCACTGCTCAACGATAAAGGTGGCGCAGTAGCCTTCTATGGCACCACCCGTACCGTTTACGCCCAGTATAACAGACATATCAACCGCGCCTTCATCCACAGAGTGCTCAGTCTGGTTGACGGCAAGCCAATCACGATAGGCGAGGCACACCGTCTGGCGCAGAACGACCTGGTAACCGGCAACGTACCTAATTCCGGCTCTGCTGTCACGGTAAACTATCTTCACTATTCCCTTCTGGGCGACCCGGCTCTTTCGCTCAATCTGCCTATGCATCAGATAGTTGTAGATTCCATCAATGGCATTCCTGTTGCCGGAGCCGCAACCCTGCCGATGCTGAAGGCAGGCTCTATCGCCCGCATGGCAGGTCATATCGAGGGAGCAGACGACTTCCGGGGCGTCATCACCGCTACCGTAAGAGATTCTAAGGAGACGGTTACCTGTCGACTGAACAATACCGACAAGGATGGCGCTGAGACGGCTTTCGAATATAAAGACAGAACCAAGACCCTGTATCAGGGCACCGATAGCGTAAGAGGCGGCAAGTTTGCCTTCTCCTTTGCCGTTCCTATGGATATCAATTACTCCAACCAGAGCGGTCTGGTCAACCTCTATGCGGTGAATACCGCCAAGACCCTCTCCGCCCACGGCTTCAGCGAGCAGTTTACGGTAGGCGAGAGCGAGGAGCAGAAGAACGATTCCATCGGTCCTTCCATCTACTGCTATCTCAATTCGCCTTCCTTCATAGATGGCGGCAATGTCAACACCACCCCGTTCTTTGTGGCAAAGATAACCGATAAGGACGGAATCAATGCTGCCGGAAGCGGTATCGGCCACGACCTGCAGCTGGTGATAGATGGCGATATGTCGAAGACCTACGTGCTGAACAGCAATTTCACCTACGATTTCGGAACCTATACCAGCGGTTCTACCTATTACAGCATACCGCAACTGGAACCGGGCAAGCACGAACTCACTTTCCGTGCCTGGGATATCCAGAACAACAGTTCTACGGTGAAGCTCCGTTTCAATGTGGTGAAGGCACTGAGTCCTGCGCTCTTCGATGTGGGTGTTACTGCCAATCCGGCGAAGACCTCCACCACCTTCATCATCAGTCACGACCGCACAGAGAGCGATATGGACGTGGTGGTAGAAGTGTTCGATTCATCGGGCAGACAGCACTGGCGCCATTCCGAAAGCGGTGTACCTACCTCGGGCAGCTATACCGTCAGCTGGGACCTCACCTCCGATAGCGGCACCCCTCTGGGCACCGGCGTATATCTCTATCGCGTCAAGGTGGCGAGCGATGGCAGCAGCTATACCTCAAAAGTCAAGAAACTCATCATAATTAAATAACAATATATATTTACAATGGCAATGAAAAGAATCTATAAGATATTCGTCTTGGGATGTCTCGCTCTGATGGCATCAGAAGTGAAGGCGCAGGATAAGAAAGACCTCTTCAATCCTGTGAACTATGCAGTCATTTCGCAAACCATAGCTCCTGATGCCCGTGGTGGCGGTTTGGGAGATGTCGGTGCGGCTACCGACCCTGATGTCAACTCCCAGTACTGGAATCCGGCAAAATATCCTTTCACCATTTCGCGTGCCGGTGTGTCGCTCAATTTCACTCCTTGGCTGCGCTCACTGGTCAATGATATGAACCTTGCCTATCTCTCTGGCTATTACCGCATTGGTGATTACAGTGCCGTATCAGCATCGCTCCGCTATTTCAATATGGGCGAAGTGTTTACCAGTCAGGAAGGCGCCGAGAGTGGCACGGGTATGACCATCAATCCTTACGAGATGTCGGTGGATGTGGCTTATTCTCTGATGCTCAGCGAGAAGTTCTCTCTTGCTGCCGCCATCCGCTGGATTTATTCTGATATGCGCTTCGATTATACCGAAGATAATTCGCCTGCCTCTGCTTTCGCAGCCGATATTGCCGCCTATTATCAGAACTATGTGGTCATCGGTCAGCGCGAATGCCAGTTGGGTTTGGGCTTGAATATTTCTAACATCGGTAGTAAGATTACCTTCAGTGGCAAGGAGTATGGCGAGTTCCTGCCAGCCAACATGCGTCTGGGAGCTTCGCTGATGATTCCTCTCGACGAGTACAACCGCATCACCCTGGCAGCCGATGCCAGCAAGTATCTGGTGCCTACCGTTCCGAAGCAGGAAGAGGGTGAGGATAATTCTGAATACGAAGACCGTGTGCACCGCGAGTATGATGATATTTCGGGCATCAGCGGTATCTTCAAGAGTTTCAGCGATGCCCCTGGCGGTTTCAAGGAAGAGCTGGAGGAAATCAACTATGGTCTGGGTGCCGAGTATGTATATAATGATAAGTTTGCGCTCCGTGCCGGTTATCATCACGAGAGTCAGAGCAAGGGTAACCGCAAGTACTTCACCGTAGGTGCCGGTTTCAAGATGAATGTCTTCTCGCTCGATGCTGCTTATGTGGTGGCTACTGCCAAGAGCAACCCGCTAGACCAGACCCTCCGCTTCACCCTGTCATTTGATATGGATGGACTGAAGGACCTCTTTAAGAGATAATGTTGAATGTTGAATGAATAGTGTTGAATGTTGAATGTTGAATGTTGAATTAGGCTAGCGCCCTTGAGTCCGTTAGGCAAAAAATCAACATTCAACATTCAACATTCAATAAATTTTAGTGATGAATATACGAGTAGGATTTGGATATGATGTCCACAAGTTGGTTGAGAACCGCGACTTGTGGCTGGGAGGAATCAAGATAGATTATGAACTGGGATTGCTGGGTCACAGCGATGCCGATGTACTGATACACGCCATTTGCGATGCCCTGCTGGGTGCCGCCAATATGCGCGATATCGGATACCATTTTCCGGATACGGCAGCAGAAACACTGAATGTGGATTCTAAGATACTGCTCCGCAAAACGATGGAACTGATAGCTACCAAGGGCTATACACTGGGCAATATCGATGCCACAGTCTGTGCCGAACGCCCTAAACTCAATCCGCATGTGCCAGCCATGAAAGCCTGTCTGGCAGAGGTGATGGGGGTAGATGAAGACCAGATATCCATCAAGGCAACAACTACCGAGAAACTCGGATTCACGGGCAGAATGGAGGGCATCTCCGCCTATGCCACCGTTCTTATCCAGAAAGGATAGAACGCAATCAGCACGCCTTTAAAGAGCAGAACGCAATCAGCACGCCCTGAAAGGGCAGAAGCTCCTAGCCCAGGGCATCGCCCTGGGTATAATAGCAATCAGCAAGGCGCCCTGTTTTACTCTAATTGAGCAAGCTTTGAGCGTATTTTTTAACGTTAATTATATTTAACGACCCTTGGGTCTTGCCTGATGAAGTTTGCGTCATAGTATTCACCTTTTTCCACGAGGGTGAATATGATCCTTAGCAACTTGTTTGCTATGGCATTTAGTACATAATGACGCGGCTTTTTATCTATTAAAGTACGTCTCTCGTAATACAGTTTAATCTCCTTGTTGTGCAATCTGGCGCTTTCTGCGCAGATGTACAACAAGGTCTTTGACCGTCTATTACCAATCTTGGATATATGTGCTCCCTTGTCCATTTTCCCCGATGATTTTTCGTATGGCGCAGTTCCTGCATAAGCAGCATATTGGCGCGCTGTAGTTATTTTTGTGAAATTCTCTGTTTTTACCAATAGTTCTACTGCGGTAATCAGCCCAACTCCATCGACACTTTTAACAAGTTCATAGTTGTGGCGAATGCTCACATGTCCATTTATGACTTTCAACATTTCTTTTTCCGTCTCTGCAATTTCCGTGTCCAACATCTCTTTGATGCGGTCCATGCTTCGCTTGACGGCAAGACTTCTGATAGGACGACAATCCTCGCTCTTGTCGGCTGTTATTAGCTGCTTACGCTGTTCTACAAGCATTTCTCGGTGGCGTGCCAATTGACGAAGCTCATATAGAGCCTCTTCTGGAAACGTCTTGTATTTCAGCTTATCAGGATATCTCTCTCCAAAATCTCTGAGCAGTGCACAATCCAGGACATCCGTCTTGGCACGGTCAGGGGTAGCTCTATATCTATGGATGACATATCCACCCACAAAGGCAATCTTTACATTGTTATCCATGCAGCACTTCAAGAGAGTATCACCATAAACTCCGGTATGCTCAGCAACCAATACAGCATCGCTTGGAAGGGTTTCTAAAAACCTTCCGATACTCTTAAAATTGTTCTTTACAACCTTATGTGAAGGGTGGTTTGATACTTTTTTTGATGTCAAGTCGAAAAAACTTACGTCAAATTTCTCTTTTGCCAAATCTATTCCGTATATTTGCATATTGAATGAAGTTTTTAATAAGAAGGGTGCTCCGTTCTGAGCGGCTACAACTATACTACGAGTCCTGTCTTGTTCTACACAAGCAGGCTAATTTACTCTCAAGCTTCTGCTCAGAAAATATCCAGTTCCCCAAACAGGGCTAAGCCTTTACTATGCTAGAAAGGGCACAGGGTTAACGCTGGATATGGAGTATTCTTCTTTTTTTATTGTACTTCACTACTGTCCAATAAAAAAGGGCAATTCGATCTTTGAAACAGTTGAATTATA
>JAJWJX010000079.1:0-11193 GCA_021623045.1 Segatella copri
TTTCAGGGCGTGTGGGGAAAAACTTGCGAAAGTTCAGAAAAAACTGATTGTTGAACCATTAAAAAAAAAGAAAGGAAAAAAGAAAATGAAAAAGGAAGTTTGGAAAACTATCTTGCAGGTGATTATCGCTGTACTTACTGCCGTAGGCACTACGCTCGGCGTTACCAGCTGCATGTAGACTGATTTGTTTAACCATTAAAAAAAACGATTTGAATTATGGGTATTAAAGTAAAAGCAATTGAGCGCAACGTAGCGTTCGAAAAAGGTAAGCAAAAGTGGGCATTCGTGATGCAGGCTGAACTCTACAGCCAGCTCAACGCCGCGAAGGTGATAGAAGAAGCTGCCGTTCGCAGCGGATTGCCTAAGGCGGTAATCAACGCCGGATGGTCGGCCATCGGCGAAGTGATTGCTGCATGGGCCACCGAGGGCCACAGCGTGGCTGTGCCAGGACTGGGCAGCCTCCGATTCGGTCTTAACTCTACCGCCGTAGAGGATGTGAACAAGGTGAGCGCCAACCTCATCACCCGCCGATACATCATCTTCGTGCCTAACACCGACATCAAGAAGGAACTCGAAGAGACTTCCGTCAACATCACCTGTTACGACCGAAACGGCAAGGTGGTGAAGCAGGTTACCTCTACCGATACGCCTCCTACTACCCCATCCGACGGCGATAATCCATCCGGAGGCGATAATCCATCCGGAGGCGACACCCCATCGGGCGGCGATTCTACTGGCGGAACCGGAAGCGAAAACAGCGGCGATGGACTTGAATAAAAGGTGCTGAGCCTGAAAAGTAAAACCCTCCCCAGGTCTTAAAAAGTCCTAGGGAGGGTAAACTTTGTCTGGCAGTTAAATTGTTTACGCAATGTACCATACCAGACGCCCGAATACAACATGCTAACCCACCTTTCCCCTTACGGAATCAGCATGTCATTAACAATCCTTTGTGCCTCAAATAAATAATACTTTTTTTTCAAAGTGATTCAGCCTCACGGCTAAAGCATATTTAATGTTTTTACCTTATTTCAAAACATGATGGTAACATATTCTGCAGCGATATCAACCAGCTTCTTGCGACGGGCTACACCTATTATATAGTGAGCCTCCTTCGCCGAACAGTGGAAGTATTTCTTCACAGCTGTTACCAGTTCTTCCTTGCTTATTGAGCAGATACCCTTAGGATAAGCCTTGCGGATAGCCTTCTCGATGTCTGCCATCTTATATTCATGGTGGCGCTTGTGGAAGTACTGCGATACGATGATAGATAGAACTATCACGAGCAGGATGATGATAAATACTACAGACTTGTTCATTTCATTATCTCCTAATTTATTCATTAGACATATCAGGTTCGCTGAATCACCCTTCCGGGTGCTCCAAGTTTTCGACATCACCGATAGCCGTTATCGGTAAATCCACTGCAAATATAGCATTTTTTCTTGAAACAACAATATTTTTCGGCACTTTTTTCACTATTTCTACAAAAAAACTTGCAAAATACAAAAAAAACACGTATTTTTGCAAGAAAATAATCCTTAAGACAGAAAGATAATGCAAGAAACTGTAAAGAAAGTATTGAATGGCGATTTTAATCGCAAGAAAGCATTGCTGTTTCTCATAACGGCTCTGCTTACCGTTATCGTCTGGAACCTGCCCATAGATAGCTTCGGCATCGATGGGCTAACCATCGTGCAGCAGCGCGTCATCGCCATCTTCGTCATGGCCGTGATGCTCTGGCTCACCGAGGCCATACCGGCATGGGCTACCAGCGTAGTGATCATCTTCGTGCTGCTGTTCTTCGCCAGCGACTCCGCCTTTAAGATCATGCAAGGCTCGGAGGCTGAGATGGGCAAGCTGCTCGACTATCAGGGTGTGATGGCGTGCTTCGCCGACCCTACCATCATCCTCTTCCTGGGCGGTTTCGTACTCGCCATTGCCGCTACCAAGAGCGGACTCGACGTGATGATGGCGAAGGCCCTGATTGCGCCATTCGGCAAGCGTTCTGAGAACGTGCTGCTGGGCTTCATGCTCATCACCGGCATCTTCTCGATGTTCATTTCCAATACAGCCACCGCTGCCATGATGCTCACCTTCCTCACACCGGTGTTCAAATCGTTGCCGCCTTCGGGCAAGGGTCGCGTGGCGCTCACCATGGCCATTCCTATCGGAGCCAACCTGGGCGGTATGGGTACCCCTATCGGAACACCACCTAACGCCTTCGCCTTCAAGGTTTTGAACGACCCTGCAGGTCTGAACCTGGGTATCAGCTTCGGCGACTGGATGCTCATCATGGCACCTATGGTGCTCATCATGCTCCTGATGGCATGGGTTATCATCCGCAAGATGTTCCCGTTCTCTGCCAAGACCATCGAGCTCAATATCGAGGGCAACATGCAGCATAACTGGCGCACCACGGTAGTGGCCGTTACCTTCCTCGTAACCATCCTGCTCTGGGTATTCGGCAAGCAGCTGGGCATTAACGCCAACACCGTGGCGATGCTCCCTATCGCCATATTCGCCCTTACGGGAGTGATTACAGCCAAGGATCTGAAGGAGATTGACTGGGCTGTCATCTGGATGGTGGCAGGCGGATTCGCACTCGGTCTGGCGATGAACGGCACCGGTCTTGCCGAGGCAGCCGTAAAGAGTATTCCGTTTGCAGAATTCAATCCGCTGGTCATCATGATCGTATCCGGACTGGTATGCTTCATCCTGAGTAACTTCATCTCCAACACCGCCACCGCCGCCCTGCTCATTCCTATCCTCACGGTGGTATGCGCCGGCATGGGCGACAAGCTCAACACCATCGGCGGCACCTCTACCATCCTTATCGGAGTAGCGGTATCGGCCAGCTGCGCCATGTCGCTGCCTATCTCAACCCCTCCTAACGCCATCGCCTACTCTACCGGACTCATCCAGCAGACCGACATGGTGAAGGCAGGACTCACGGTGGGCATCCTGAGCATGATTGTGGGCTACGCCGTGCTCATCACCTTCTGCAAGATGGGCGTGCTCTAGAGGGGCATCATCTGCGAAAATACACATTATTATATATATAAAGGAATGAAAAAGATTGTTATAGGAATCGACGTAGGCATCTCTACGACCAAGATTGTGGGCATCAATGAAAGCGGCGTGGTGGTAAGCCCCATCCGCATCAAGGCCACCGACCCTATCACCTCGCTCTACGGAGCCTTCGGCAAGTATCTTCACGACAACAAGATTGCGCTGAGCGATGTAGAACAGGTGATGCTCACAGGCGTAGGTTCAGCCTATATCGACGAGCCCATCTACGGACTGCCTACCTCGAAGAGCGAGGAGTTCGTGGCCGACGGACTGGGCGCCCGATATGAGAGCAAGCTCGACCGCATGATTGTGGTGAGCATGGGAACCGGTACATCGCTCGTAAAATGCGATGACAACGAGATAAGGCACATCGGAGGCATCGGCATAGGCGGCGGAACCCTGGCAGGACTGAGCCGCATCATGCTCAAGACCGACGACATCAAGCAGATCATCAACCTCGCCAAGGACGGCGACGTGAGCAAGATAAACCTGCTGATAGGCGACATCAGCGCCAAGCCTCTGCCCGGACTCCCGATGAACGCCACCGCATCGCTCTTCAGCAACGCCAAGGCAAACGCCTCGCGCGAAGACATCGCCATGGGACTCATCTGGATGGTGCTGCAGTCGATAGGTTCGGCTACCATCCTCTCATCGCTCGAATCGGGCATCAAGGATTTCGTGCTCATCGGCAACCTCACCCTGCTGCCACAATGCCGCGAGGTGTTCCCAGCCATGGAGAAACTCTACGGAGTGAGGTTCAGGATACCGAAATACTCGGAATTCTGCACCGCCATCGGAGCAGCGCTCGACTATAAGCGACAAGCAAAATAATAAGGGTGTGTCATAAGTCACATCCTATACGCCCTGAAAGGGCAGAAGCTCCTAGCCCAGGGCATCGCCCTGGGTAATTATAAACGCAAACCCGTCGCCCTGTAAGGGCAAAAGCTTTATATCTTGACCGGTATTTGAAAGCTTTTGCCCTTACAGGGCGACTTGCTGATTGCCATTATACCCAGGGCGATGCCCTGGGCTAGGAGCTTCTGCCCTTTCAGGGCGTACTGCTTCTAGGAGCTTCTGCCCTATCAGCCCGTTTCAATCGTATCGAAATAATCACCCCCGAATCGCCGCAATGCCCTATACACGGGCGTTGCGGCGATTTGCTTTCTCCATCCTGTCACAAAGCACAGACAACAAGGGAAAAACGCACACAAGCGCACAAAATGCGCAACACGCTGATAGATAACAACTTAAACGTTTCGGGAAACGGAAATTTGTCAAAGTTTTCCAAAACTTTTTCATTCCCCCCTGATTATCAGCGACTTAATATTTTTTAACGATAAAAAAGTTGTCCAAAAGTAATTACTTTCAGAAATATTTTATATCTTTGCAATGTCAAAAGGAGGTACCTATCTACCTCTTCAAGTCATAATGACTTAATACTAAGTAATTTAAACATCAATCGTAAAAGTAATACTAAAATGATCCAGACAGTAGTAAAGCGTGACGGACGCATCGTTGGATTCAACGAACAGAAAATCATGGCAGCCATTCGCAAGGCCATGTTGCATACCGACAAGGGTGAAGATACAACCCTTATCGAGCAGATAACCGACCACATCTCTTATCGCGGCAAGAGCCAGATGAGCGTTGAGGCCATTCAGGACGCCATCGAGATGGAACTCATGAAGAGTGCCCGCAAGGATGTTGCCCAGAAGTATATCGCATACCGTAACCAGCGTAACATCGCCCGCAAGGCGAAGACACGCGACGTATTCATGAGCATCGTCAATGCCAAGAACAACGACATCACCCGTGAAAACGCCAACATGAATGCCGACACACCAGCCGGCATGATGATGAAGTTCGCTTCAGAAACAACCAAACCATTCGTCGACGACTACCTCCTCTCTGAGGATGTACGCGACGCCGTCATGCACAACTATATACATATTCACGATAAGGACTATTACCCAACCAAGAGTCTCACCTGCGTGCAGCATCCGCTCGACGTGATTCTGAACCACGGTTTCACAGCCGGTCACGGTTCAAGCCGTCCTGCCAAGCGCATCGAGACCGCAGCCGTGCTGGCATGTATCTCTCTCGAGACCTGCCAGAACGAGATGCACGGCGGTCAGGCTATCCCAGCCTTCGACTTCTATCTGGCTCCATACGTACGCATGTCGTACCAGGAAGAGGTGAAGAACCTGGAGAAGCTGACAGGCGAAGACCTGAGCGACCTCTATGATGCGCCAATCGACGACTACATAGAGAAGCCACTCGACGGACTGCAGGGCCGCGAACGCCTGGAGCAGCACGCCATCAACAAGACCGTGAACCGCGTGCATCAGGCGATGGAGGCATTCATCCACAACATGAACACCATCCACAGCCGCGGCGGTAACCAGGTAGTATTCTCAAGCATCAACTACGGTACCGATACAAGTGCCGAGGGCCGCTGCATCATGCGCGAAATCCTGCAGAGCACCTATCAGGGCGTAGGCAATGGCGAAACTGCCATCTTCCCTATCCAGATATGGAAGAAGAAGAGAGGCGTAAACTATCTGCCTGAGGACAGAAACTACGACCTCTACAAGCTGGCTTGCAAGGTAACAGCCCGCCGTTTCTTCCCTAACTTCCTGAACCTCGACGCTACCTTCAACCAGAACGAGAAGTGGCGTGCTGATGATCCGGAGCGCTACAAGTGGGAGATTGCAACCATGGGCTGCCGTACCCGCGTGTTCGAAGACCGCTGGGGCGAGAAGACCAGCATCGCCCGCGGTAACCTGAGTTTCTCTACCATCAACATCGTGAAGCTCGCCATCGAGTGCATGGGCATCGAAGACGAAAAGCAGCGCATCGATATGTTCTTTGCCAAGCTCGACAATATCCTCGACATCACAGCCAAGCAGCTCGACGAGCGCTTCCAGTTCCAGAAGACGGCGATGGCCAAGCAGTTCCCTCTGCTCATGAAGTATCTCTGGGTAGGCGCAGAAAACCTGAAGCCTGAAGAGACCATTGAGAGCGTCATCAACCACGGAACCCTGGGTATCGGCTTCATCGGACTGGCAGAGTGTCTGGTTGCCCTCATCGGCAAGCACCACGGCGAGAGCGAGAAGGCACAGGAGCTGGGACTGAAGATTGTTACCTACATGCGCGACCGTGCCAACGAGTTCAGCGAGCAGTATCATCACAACTACTCTATCCTGGCTACTCCAGCCGAGGGATTGAGCGGCAAGTTCACTAAGAAGGACAGAAAGCAGTTTGGCGTCATCCCTGGCGTTACAGACCGCGACTATTATACCAACTCCAACCACGTGCCTGTATACTATAAGTGTACAGCCCTGAAGAAGGCACAGGTCGAGGCTCCATACCACGACCTGACCCGCGGCGGCCACATCTTCTATGTAGAGATTGACGGCGATGCTACCCACAACCCTTCTGTTATCGAGAGCGTGGTAGACATGATGGATAAGTACAACATGGGTTACGGCTCAGTAAACCACAACCGCAACCGCTGTCTCGACTGCGGCTACGAGAATGCTGACGCCCACCTCGAGGTTTGTCCTAAGTGCGGCAGCCACCACATCGACAAGCTGCAGCGCATCACCGGTTATCTGGTAGGTACTACCGACCGTTGGAACAGCGGCAAGCTTGCCGAGCTCCACGACCGAGTAACCCATATCGGAGGGGAAAAGTAAAATGATCAGCGTTTTAAGCATCGTACATGATACGATGGTAGACGGTCCGGGCTTCCGCACATCCATTTATTGTGCGGGATGCCCCAACCATTGTCCGGGCTGCCATAATCCGCAGTCATGGGACATCAGCCACGGCACGATGACCTCTACCGACGAGCTGATGAAGGAAATCATGAGCGACCCCTTCGCCAACGTCACCTTCTCGGGCGGCGACCCTATGTTTCAGGCAAAGGGCTTTGCCGAGCTGGCGCGCGCCATCAGGGAGCAGAGCAGCAAGAGCATCTGGTGCTTTACGGGCTATCTCTTCGAAAACCTCGTGAAGAATCCCGAGCAGCTGGAACTCCTTCGCCAGATTGATGTATTGGTAGACGGCCCTTTCGTGCAGGCATTGCGCGATGAAGACCTCTTCTTCAGGGGCAGCAGCAACCAGCGCATCATCAACGTGCAGAAGTCGCTGAAAGAAGGAAGAGTGATAGAACTCAATCTTACAACAGAAAACCCGAATCCGGTATTGTAAATCTACATACCAGATTCGGGTTTCCCGTTTTCTTTTTTCAGACACGGATTACACGGATTTTCTTATCTTAAATATCTCCTATCCCTCTTAGCATCCGTTTCTTCGAGGTAGCTGATAGAACTCTGAATATAATCACGCTCCCACTCGCTCTCGTGCAATTTCTCATCGCCATAGAGCAGAAGGTCGAGATCCAGCGGAACATCTACCTTACGATAGGGACCGCGGATTCTGCGTCCGCATCTCTGCTCTACACTTCTCAGCGCGGCAAGCACAGACTTCTTGGAGCAGATGGTCTCCCCCAACATCACCTGATTCAGAAACTTGTCTGAATTCTCCAGTCCGATAGGATCAGTCCACATGCGCGGACCGAAGAGGCTGTTCTTGAACATGTTTTTCAGATGTTCATACGCCTTCGATACATTCTCCTCCTGATTTCTGTTAGAGCCGATAACTATAATTACTTTTGTACGAGTTTTCATTATTAAAATCTTTATTTCTACAAAACAAGTCAGTATCTCTCAGAAAAGACAGATTGCCCCTGCATTTGTATGTCACTGAACTTTCGCAAGTTTTACCCCACACGCCCTGAAAGGGCAGAAGCTCCTAGCCCAGGGCATCGCCCTGGGTAATTACGGACGCAAACCTGTCGCCCTGTAAGGGCAAAAGCTTTCAAGTACCAGGCAATTTACAAAGCTTTTGCCCTTACAGGGCGCCTTGCTGATTGCTATTATACCCAGGGCGATGCCCTGGGCTAGGAGCTTCTGCCCTTTCAGGGCGTGCTGCTTCTGGAGCTTTTGGGCCTTCAGCCCGTTCTTGAACCACATGCGAAAGTTCAATATGCAATATTTTGTGCAAAGATATTAAAAATTTTGTAATAAACCGCGATTTATCCGTTTTTTTTTATATTTTTGCAGAATGAATCATCTAAAAGCAAACATTTTAGGGCTCGCTCTGCTCTGCTGCCTCCCGATGGGCGCACAGCTGAAGTGGAACCAGGCCTATCAGACATATATCAACCAGTATAAGGATCTTGCCATCGAGCAGATGCTCCGTTACCGCATTCCAGCCAGCATCACCCTAGCACAGGGACTGTTTGAGAGTGCGGCAGGAAGGAGCGACCTCGTACGCCAGGGCAACAACCACTTCGGCATCAAATGTCACAACTGGACGGGACCAACCCAGTACCACGACGATGATGCCCGTGGCGAATGCTTCCGCGTATACCAGGACGCAAGAGACAGCTACGAAGACCACAGCAAGTTTCTGGCGCGCCAGCCACGCTACGCACGCCTCTTCGAGCTCTCGCAGCGCGACTATAAGGGATGGGCTCGCGGACTGAAAGCCTGCGGCTATGCTACCAACCCGCAGTATGCCAGCAAGCTGATACAGATCATCGAGCTCTACAAGCTCAACGAGTATGACAAGGCCAAGCGCTACGACCGCTTCATGGCTACCCACAGCGGTACCGACCAGCCTGTAAACGCCGAAGGATTGCTGCACCCTATCCACATCTTCAACAAGAATTACTATCTCTATGCCCGCGAAGGCGACACCTTCAAGAGCATAGGCAAGGAGGTGGGCATCAGCTGGCGCAAACTGGCTCGCTACAACGAGCGCGACAAGCATACCGTGCTGCACAAGGGCGACATCATCTATCTGAAGAAGAAACGCTCCAAGGCACCTAAGCAGTATAAGAAGCGCCCTCACGTGATACAGCCGGGCGAAAGCATGTACGCCATCTCGCAGAAGTATGGCATCCGACTGGAGAAACTCTACAAGATGAACCATCTCGACCCTAACATCCCGGTAAGCGTAGGAACAAGGCTGAGGGTGAGATAAGTGATTAGTGATTAGTGATTCGGTCACTTGGTGATTCGGTGAGAAATGTGAATGTGAATGTGAATTTAAAATGAAAAGACAATGAAGAGAATGATATTATCCCTCGCCACCATGGCGATGCTGATGGCGCCAGGCACAGTAAAGGCGCAAAACTTTGACGACTATTTCACAGACAAGACGCTGCGGGTAGACTATACCTTTGCCGGCAACCAGAAGCAGCAGATGATAGCCGTTGACGAACTCAACGTAATGCCACGCTGGTACGGCAAGCGACAGCGACTGGCTGAACTACCGGTAGAGGGCAACGGACAGATAACCGTTCGCGACCACCGCTCGGGCAAAATCATCTACCGCAACTCCTTCTCCACCCTCTTCCAGGAATGGCTCTCCTATCCAGAGGCAGAGAAGAATACGCAGAGTTTCGAGAACGTATTCCTCGTTCCGATGCCGAAAGATACCGTAGACATCACCCTCGACCTGCGCAACAACCGCCGCGAGATAACCACCACGCTCACCCACCAGGTAGCGCCAAAAGACATTCTGATTCATCAGAAAGGCAACAAGCCTACCCCATACGTCACCCTGCAGCAGGCTGCCGACACCACCCGATGCATCCACATCGCATACGTGGCTGAAGGCTATACCGATGCAGAAATGCCTATCTTCCTGAAAGATGCGCAGGAGGCTACAGAGGCCATCTTCGCCCACGAACCTTTCAAGAGCATGAGAGACCGCTTCAACATCGTTGCCGTGAAGTCGCCATCCAAACAGAGCGGACCTAGCATCCCAGCCCAGGGCATCTGGCACGAGACCGCCCTCAGCTCTCATTTCGACACCTTCTACAGCGACCGCTACCTTACCACCCTGCATCTCAAAGACCTGCACAACTGGCTGGCAGGCACCCCTTACGAGCACATCATCGTGCTGGTAAATTCGGATAAGTATGGCGGTGGCGGCATCCTCAATTCATACAATCTCACCACCTGCCACCAGAAATGGTTCAAGCCGGTAGTGGTGCATGAGTTTGGCCATTCCTTCGCCGGACTTGCCGATGAATACGCCTACGAGCAGGAGCAGATACCGATGTATCCTCACGATGTAGAGCCTTGGGAGAAGAACATCACTACCCTTGCCGATTTCCACGGAAAATGGGAGAACATGATAGACAAGAAGACCAAGATTCCTACTCCACTCTCAAAGAAAGAGAAGGAAGCGGTGAGCAAGGTGGGTGTTTTCGAAGGTGCCGGATACAGCCTGAAGGGCGTTTACCGCGGTGTGCAGGACTGCCGTATGCGCATCAACGAAACGCCGGAATTCTGCCCGGTATGCAAGAAGGCGCTGCAGGACATCATCGACTTCTACACGAAATAAAGAAATCATAAAAACATTATATCTATGAAAGAGCAAAACCTAAACATCAGATACATGGTGGCTCAGCTCTCGGAGTTGAGCCAGCAGGAACAGGAGCTCGTAAACAGGGCGAAGGCTGCCACCAGCAATGCCTATGCTAACTACAGCCACTTCTATGTGGGAGCAGCCCTGCTTCTGGCCGACGGCAGAATAGTGATTGGAGCCAACCAGGAGAACGCCGCCTTCCCGTCGGGACTCTGTGCCGAGCGCAGCGCCATCTTCGGTGCCCAGAGCAACTATCCCGACCAGCCTATCCTGACGCTCGCCATAGCAGCGAGAAACGGGAATGGCTTCCTCAAGTCGCCTATCTCGCCATGCGGAGCCTGCCGCCAGGTGATACTGGAGATGGAAGACCGCTACCAGCGCCCCGTTCGCATCCTGCTCTATGGCGAGAACGGAATCTACTGCTTCGACAGCATCAAAGACCTTCTCCCCTTCTGCTTCGTAGATTCGAACATGAAGGAATAAGAAAGGTAAAGAACCAAAGTTCTAGAAGCAGCACGCCCTGAAAGGGCAGAAACTCCTAGAAGCAGCACGCCCTGAAAGGACAGAAACTCCTAGAAGCAGCACGCCCTGAAAGGGCAGAAGCTCCTAGCCCAGGGCAACGCCCTGGGTAATTACGGACGCAAACCTGTCGCCCTGTAAGGGCAAAAGCTTTAA
>JAJWJX010000080.1:0-11172 GCA_021623045.1 Segatella copri
GTTTACGTTCCAACCTCTCTTATTCTCCTTTGGCTGCTTTAGAGCTTTATGTTAACAAATACAACTCATAGTTTTCTTCCCCTCAACTCACCGTTTTCTGGAGCATAAGTCATAGTTTGCACCATGACAAAGCTGTGTTTATGCCCCAAAAATATAACACGGACAAATTGAATTTGTCCGGTTGTTTGTCCGGCATCTTCATAATCTTCTCATAGTCAGCGATTTATATCATGCCGGACAAATTTGTCCGGACAAATTCAATTTGTCCGTGTTTTTTTCTTGGAAAGTTTTCCTCATCCCGATTAAAACATAAACATTTAGGGGATTTGGAACATTTCAAGCAAAAACATTTGGGGGATTTGGAACATTTCAAGCAAAAACATTTGGGGGATTTGGAACATTTTAACAAAAAACATTTGGGGGATTTGGAACTTATATGTATCTTTGCGCTCAAAATCAGCAAGTTATGAGAAAAAGAACATTTAAAAGAAAAGTGTACGACAAAATGCTCGAATGGAAGCGAGAGAGAAATGGTAGCACAGCCCTCTTGCTCAAAGGAGCACGCCGTGTAGGAAAGTCAACAGTAGCCAAAGCTTTCGCAGAAAATGAATACAAAAGCTATATCCTTATAGATTTCGCACAAGCATCTAAGGAAGTGAAACAGCTGTTTGACAACCTCATGGACTTGAACTACATATTTTTACGCCTCCAATCAATCTACCAAGTAATCTTGGAGCCACGCAAATCAGCCATCATTTTCGATGAAGTACAAATGTGCCCACAAGCCCGGCAAGCCATCAAATACCTAGTAGCAGACGGAAGATACGACTACATAGAGACAGGCTCTCTTATCAGTATCAAAAAGAATGTAGAAAACATTTTGATTCCAAGCGAAGAAACACGTTTGGATCTCTATCCGATGGATTACGAGGAATTTCGATGGGCAATGGGCGATACTGCTACATTTCCCCTTCTCAAGCAGTTTCTCGATGCAAAAGTTCCATTGGGAGCAGCGCATCGAGAAGCTATGCGCAACCTTCGTCTATATATGCTTGTAGGTGGAATGCCACAAGCCGTAAACGAGTACTTAGATACCAACAATCTGAACAAAACAGATGCCGTAAAGCGAGAAATCATAGAACTTTATCTTGACGACTTCAGAAAGATTGACAAAACAGGAAGAGCTGCCAAGTTATTCGAGAGTATTCCTTCCGAATTAAACAAAAATTCAGCCAGATACCAGGTAGCAAGCGTATTGGATGATGCAGGCAGAAAGAATCTCATGGGAGTCTTGGCAGACATGAAAGACAGCATGGTGGTCAATTTCGCCTATCACGCAAATGATCCCAATGTTGGTTTTTCATTACATAGTGACGAAGACTACTATAAAATGTTTGTTGGAGACACAGGGCTATTCGTCACACTTGCTTTTTGGGATAAAGACTACACAGAGAACACCATTTACGAAAAGTTGTTGAGCGACAAACTGAGTAGCGATATGGGGTATGCCTATGAGAATCTCGTTGCCCAAATGCTTACCGCATCAGGAAACAAACTGTTCTATTACACATTTCCCCATGCAACAAGTCACAAGAACTATGAGATAGATTTCTTGCTATCTCGTGGCAAGAAGATTTATCCGATAGAAGTGAAATCATCAGGATATAACAGTCACAAGTCGCTAGATGAATTTTGCCAGAAGTTCTCTGATAGAATCGACAAAAGATACCTATTATATACGAAAGATTTCAAAAAAGATGGACAGACCTTATTGGTGCCAATATATATGACACCTTTGCTATAAATAAAATATAACACGGGCAAATTCAATTTGTCCGTGTTTTTTTTCTTGGAAAGAAGCGAGCTTTACAGCCAGCATTCTTACCCCTGTATTCGTCAAAAGTGTGATTTATCACAAAAAAATCGAATAACATGGAGATAAAACGTTATACAATGTCACTCGTTTAAACAGTAACAAAAAGCAATATTTACCCTTCTACTATCTTCCATTCACCAATGGTTCGCTTCTGGCTGTCGTAGTTGATTCCTACTTTTACCATTCGTTTGCCGTCAGCTGAATAAGGAATGAGATAGCCTTTGTCATCAATCTGTTTCAAAGCTTCCTCAGCCGTCTTATCAAACTTCAATTCCATCACATAGATTGTATCCGGCATGTGAAGAACGGCATCTGCTCTGCCTATTGCACTATCCTCCTCCACCAAGATGTAAGCACCCATCAAATTAAAAATGAGATAAAAGACCGTTTGGAAGTCCTTCTCGTTCTTATTGGCAAGTCGATTGGAGATACTGGCGAGATAAGCCTGCATTTTCTGCAAAGCACCATCCATATTATTGTTATATAGTTGCTCCAAAAAGTCGAAGATGAAACTATTATTGTTCAACGATATTGGAGAGAGATAGTTAGGAGCCAAGGAACGAACCATCCCTACACGCACTTCCTTGTTTGGATAATCCAGCTGATAGCTCTGCAAGATAGGGTTATACTTCTTGATGGTGAGATACCCACTCTGATAAAGCAATGGTAAAGCAGAAGTCATCTGCTCAGGAGAGACATCGAAATCATCCACCCCTACGGATTTCTGTTCTATATCCATCACCCCCACATGATGTTTGCGTAAAGTGTTGATAATGTATGCAGGAGTACCTGAACTAAACCAATAAGCTGCTACTTCCTTACTTCTCAACGCTTTAACCAGACTAAACGGATTAAACACATCTTCTGATTTTTTACTGAAATGATAACCATCATAATATGAACCCAACTCGGCAACCGTTTCATCAAAAGTTTTTCCCAAAGACTTGGCTAGCAACTCAACATCAGGCTTCATCACCGTCAGTAGTTCTGTCTTGCTGATACCACAGATAGCAGAATACTGATCGAACATGCTGATATTATCCAAATTATTGATCTCGCTAAAGATACTCAACTGAGAGAACTTGGTGATACCCGTGATAAAGGTAAATTCCAGCCAAGGGTCGAGATATTTCAATGGGCTATAGAACTTCCTCATAACCAAGCGCAATGGCATCAAACTTTCCTTCTCATGCACGACATCCAAGAGAGGAGCATCATATTCGTCTATCAAAACGACCACCTTTTGACCCGTCTTCTTATAGGCACGCTTCACCAAAGACTGCAAACGCTGGCTCGGCTGCACCGCCAATTCGTCACGTCCATAGACCTGCTCGTATTCTGAAAGCATGTAGCCCAGCATCTCTTCTAACCCTTCGGGTGTCTGATTTTTGGCAGTACTCATGTCGAAGTGAAGAACAGGACGTTTCACCCATTCTTTCTCATATTCGCCAAGTGCCAAACCATCAAACAGTTCCTTCCTGCCCTCATAATATGCCTGGAGCGTAGAGACAAAAAGCGACTTACCGAATCGTCTTGGACGACTCAGAAACACATATTTAGAACCATTACGCAAGAAATCGACAATATACCTTGTCTTATCTACGTACACATAATTACCCTCTCGTATATCAGAGAAAGTTTGCATTCCTACTGGGTATTTTCTTATCTCTTCCATAGCCATATTACTTTAGACGGTGCGAAGTTACGAATAAAATATCAGATACGCAAATAAAAAGACAAAAAAAAGAGAGGCGAGCTTCACAGCCAGCCTCTCCCGAGAGATTTATAGAAAATGCCACTCATGGCATTCCTATATCGTTGATTAAAAATATTATCAAAATTAATTTGCCTTTGGCAATGTTTTACTCCAATCATTCTGAGCAACACCAAAACCTGAATTGATTTCGTCAACAGGAATTGGGAATACAAGATCAGAAATGTTGTAGTTATTATATGTGTACTTAACCTCTGGTGCACCATATGCATACACAGATGCCTTTTCATTCCAACGGCGCAAATCCCAAAGGCGATGTCCTTCCTGGAACAACTCACGAGCACGCTCATCCTTCAAGAATGAGAACAAGCCCTCCTTGGTTGCAGGAAGATCATCTACAGTATGAATATCAGCATTACGTTTAGCAACAACCAGCAAAGCAGCCTTAGCTGCCGCTAAATCAGGATTTGCAGAACGAAGTTTAGCCTCTGCCTCAATCAAAAACATCTCTGATGCATTTACCAGATAGTTTGTAGCATTAGCAGCATTGTTTGACTGGAAATCTGAGAACTTACCACCCTTGAAAAACTCTACACCATTTGTTGTAGCATAATTGAATATCGCAGTACGGCAATCATTAGCTCCATACATCTTACGCAGTTTAGGGCTAGGAAGATAGCCATATGTAGACCACAAGGTACCATTAGAGTTTGCAGAGAAATTATCCTTTGCATTGATTGCCAGATAGAATAAACTCTCTTTATTTGAACCCGTAGTATTGTAGAGGGCTTTATACTCCGCAGCAGTTGTTACCAATGATGTGATATTTGCATCAGCCAACGCTTTCTGAGCGTAAGAATAAGCTTCGTCAAAATTTTCCATATACAGATAAGTACGGGCCAAAAGACCTTCTACGGCAGCCTTTGTAAAGTAAACAGCCTGTTTCTTATCACCACCTGCAGCAGCAAAATGTTCAAGCGAAGCCTTAAAATCAGAAACAATTGCATCATAAGTCTGACCCACGGTAGAACGTTCTACTTCCTGGAATGCAGCAATTGGTTCTTCGCTAATAACCAAACCTGGCTGACTAGAGAAATCCTGACCATCTACCTTTATCTGATGACCATATACATTAACCATCAAGAGGTTTGCATAGCCACGAAGAGCATAAGCTTCTCCCATTGCAACATCAAGGGTTACCTTATCCTCTTCCGAAGAAGCCCCATACAAGTTCTTTGCTGCCTTGATTGCACGTGCTGAGTTATCAACAACCTTATTACCATATTTCCAAATACCATACAAGTAATTATCTTGATCAGTAAAAGTAAACTGATAAATATCATTAAAGTGATCTGTACCAGCATTCCAATAAGCAATATCTGTAGGAATTTCACCAATATTGATGGCAAAGTTTCCTGCAAAGCGATAGTCGTGCAACCAATAATACTCGCCATTTACTGCATTGGCTACAGCTGATGCGTTAGACAAACCATTGTCTACATCAACACCTTTGTAGTTCTTCGTTTCCAAGAAGTCATCGCCACAGCTTGTTAAACTTGCAGCAAGAGCCACAACAGCGAGAGCCTTAAATATATTTCTTTTCATTTTTCTTCCGAATTATAAATTTAAAACTTAGAATGTAATCTGGATACCACCTACGAATGTTGCAACATTAGGATACTGCCATGCAATAATACCATTAGCATAAGTCTCAGGACTATATCCAACAAAATCACTTGCAGTCCATGTATAAAGGTTATCAGCAGATACGTAGATACGGACTTTCTGCATCAAAGCCTTGCGAGTGATGACAGATGGCAATGTATAACCAACGGAAATATTGCTCAAACGCAAGTAATTTCCACTATAAAGGAATCGAGAAGAAGCCTTTGTTGCACCATTAGGATCACCATAAATATATTGAGGATACTTGGCATCCTTGTTGTCCTCTGTCCAAGAGTTGTTCGCCCACTCCTTGAGTGGTGTTCTGTTAGCCATACCCCAACCAGTAAATGGAGCACCAGAATCATAAACCTTAGCACCCAGACGGTAATTGAAACTCAAACTAGCATCAAGACCTTTCCAGGCGAAAGATGTACCGAAACCACCAAATACCTTTGGATCAGGCGAACCGAGTACACGTTCTGTAGCCTCATTATAATTGCTAGTGGTCTCTGTTCCAGTTTCTCCCTTATACCACAATGGTTTACCTGTCTCTCTATCTACACCGGCATATTCCTTCAAGTAGAATGAATTATAAGGCTTACCTTCCATTACCACATTATAATTTGTTGGGTATATCGGATCACCAGAAGCCAACTTCAACACTTCATTTTTATTCCAAGTCAGATTAGCATAAGCATTCCAATCCAAGTCCTTATTATGCATGATGGTAGCCTTCAAATCTACTTCAATACCTTGGTTGCGAATCTTACCGATATTCTGATATGTAGAAGTCAAACCTGTTGTCATAGACAAAGGCATCTCCATTAATGCATCAGATGTTGTCTCATTATAATAATCAAGAGACAAGTGGATACGATTGATGAAAGAAAGGTCGAAGCCAACATCAAACTTCTTAGAAGTCTCCCAAGTCAATTTATTGTTAGAAACTGACTCTGGAGCGATACCTACCATCTGATTATAGTTGTGACCTGCCTCATAAAAACCGCGAGCTGCATACCAGTCAATATCCTGGTTACCTACAGTACCATAAGATGCACGAAGGGTAGCATTTGTTATAATTGGATTATCCTTCAAGAAGCTTTCACTAGAAAGACGCCACTTTGCACCTACAGACCAGAAATCACCCCAACGGTTATCTGCTCCAAAAACAGAAGAACCATCATGACGGTAAGATGCAGACGCATAGTACTTGTCTTGATAAGAATAGTGAACATCAGCAAAATAAGAAGCCAAACGAGCCTCCTTTTTATAGAATTCAGAGTCACCCCATGAACCTACAGTAGACAAATCTCTCATACCTGAAGATGCAAATGGGAAATCCATTCCATTCATATACTCATAGTAGTATGACTTTTTCTGCATTTCCTGTCCTATCATTGCTGAAAGGTTATGCACATCGTTGAAAGTTTTGTTCCAGCCAATAATATTATTCCAAGTAAGAGTTGTTGTACGAGAATTATATTGCTGTCCCAATCCATTATAGTCTATACCCTGTGGATTATAAAGAGCAGACCAATACTGATACTCGCGATAGTTAGAAATGTTTGCACCAAAATTGGTACGATAGTAGATACCATTCCAAATATCAATCTGAACATATGGATTCAAGTTAAGAGTCTCATTCTTACTCTCATTGATATCACCAAGTTCTTTATCAGTCAAGGCCAATGGATTATAATAGCCAGACTCACCGAAAGGTGTACCATAATATGTACCATCCTCATTATAGAAAGGACGGAACGGATTCATAAAGGAAATTGCCGCAACAGTAGTGTTAGACATAGATCCACTTGTAGACTGGCTGAAACCATTCTTTACTGCATAAGCATAGTTTGTATTAGCACCTACGGTAAAACGGCCAACTTTACTCTCTACATTGGCACGACCAGAGTAACGCTTGTAATCTGAACCCAAAACAATACCCTTTGTATCAAGATAACCAGCACTAATATAGAAACCTGTATTGCCAGTTTTTCCCTGAGCACTGATATTATAATCCTGATAGTAGCCATTGCGAGTAACAGCATCCATCCAATCATAAGAAGAAGTGCCATCCCAGCCATAACTTTTTGTCAATTTAGCCTTTGCTGTCTCAAAGTCAGCAGCACGACCTGCTGCAACCCATCCCTTAGCAAAGAGATTCATAGTCTCCTCGGCATTGGCATAGTCCATATTGTTGTTACCCATGTATGAGAAGCCCTGCTTAATATCCAAGTTAATATTAAGCTTGCCCTCAGAGCCTTTCTTGGTAGTGATAACAATCACACCATTAGACGCACGAGAACCATAGATAGCAGTTGCCGCAGCATCCTTCAATACAGTTACGTTCTCAATGTCTTCAGGATTGATAGAAGCCATCGGGTCAATGTTATTGTTCGCTGTAGCACTCATACCATCGGTATCTGATGAAACAGGCATGCCATCTATGACATACAGAGGTTGAGTACCAGAATTGAGAGAACCACGACCACGTACATAAATAGCACCCCATGTACCAGGCTGACCACTCGAGTTATTCATCTGTACACCAGACACATTACCCTCCAAAGCCTTAACAAAGTTTGCGTCGCTCTTCTTCTCAATCTGAGCACCATTCAGCAAAGAAGCTGCACCAGTAAAAGAGGCTTTCTTTTGGACACCATAACCAGTTACAACCACCTCATCAAGGGTCTTTTGGTCTGCACGTAGTTCTATCTGAACCTTATTACCCTTAATTGTAACTGTTTTGTCTTCCATTCCCATATAAGAAACCTTCACAGTATTCTTACCCTGAGGAAGAACGATAGAAAAGTTACCGTCTACATCGGTAACAGCACCAGTATTAGTACCAACAATCTTGATTGATGCGCCAATAACAGGCTCACCATCCTCTGAAGCTACTACCTTACCGGTAACGGATGTTTGGGCAAAGGCTACTCCACAACTGAGAATTGCCCCCCCCACAAATAAAGCGATTCTTTTAAACATAATCTCTCTCTTTATTAGATAATAATTTATAAATTTATAATAATCGGCTGCAAAATTAGATTTTTTTTCGGATATTTGCAAATATTTTGAAAGAAAAATTTAATAACGCACATAAAAAAGTCTGTTTTTAACACTTCTACCTTGTCATATTGCAACAAAAAGGATATTTTTGCAGCAATAAGGCTATAATTTGTAAGAACAGAAATAAGAAGGTTCTTAAGTTATCTATACAGGCATCTGCCGGGTAAGACGTATTGCTTAAATACGTAGAACAAATAGATTAAATTGTCACAGTTCTACGATTCATCGGTTCCAACAATTAGTTCCGTTCGGTTGACGGCAGTTGCCAACAAGGTTGCTGACATATGTCAATAACTCTGTTGGCATATGTCAGGAACATTCGTGGCATATGTCAGGAACCTTGTTGACATATGTCAGGAACCTTGTTGGCATATGTCAGGAACCCTACAAATCTAATTCCTCAGACCAACAGATACGTTATCTATAAGCATAAGATATATCTGTTTCAGGCTTATTATCTGCAAAGAATAAATAGAATATCATACTGACTGCAGGGAGCGAAATACTTGACATACCACAAAAAAGAAAACGTTTACGGCACTTTTTAGTTAAAAAATTTGGGTATATTGCACATTTTTCGTAATTTTGCGCACGATTTCAACGACTAGAACAAAACAAAGTGGTTTTACACCTTATTATATATAGAGAGAATGATATATGTAGGGGATGTCGTTAGTATAAACAAAAGTATTAAGATAACAATGACTCACAATTTGTTAAAAGGCAAGCGTGGCATCATCTTCGGTGCACTCAATGAGGAATCAATCGCTTGGAAAGTAGCTGTAAAGGCTGCTGAAGAGGGTGCTACTATCGCACTTAGTAATACAGCTATGGCTTTGCGTATGGGTACGCTGGATAAGCTCGCTGAACAGATCAACGCTCCTATCATCGCAGCTGATGCGACTAGCGTAGAAGACTTGGAAAAGGTATTCACAGAGGCTCAGGAGAAACTCGGTGGCAAAATCGACTTCGTGCTCCACTCTGTAGCTATGAGCCCTAACGTTCGCAAGCATCGTACATACGATGACCTCGACTACAACTTCCTGAACAAGACATTGGACATCTCTGCTATCTCTTTCCACAAGATGTTGCAGGTAGCCAAGAAGTTGGATGCTATCAACGAGTGGGGTTCTGTAGTAGCTCTCACATACGTAGCTTCTCAGCGTACATTCTTCGGTTACAACGATATGGCTGATGCCAAGAGCATGCTCGAAAGTATCGCCCGCAGCTTCGGTTACATCTATGGTCGTGAGAAGCACGTGCGCATCAACACCATCTCTCAGAGCCCTACAGCTACAACAGCAGGTAAGGGTATCAAGGATATCGAGAACATGATGGACTTCGCTGACAAGATGTCTCCACTCGGAAACGCCGTAGCTGAGGATTGCGCTAACTACTGCGTGATGATGTTCTCTGACTTCACCCGCAAGGTAACCATGCAGAACCTCTTCCACGATGGTGGTTTCTCATCAATGGGTATGAGCCTCCGTGCCATGAACCAGTATGCTAAGGATATGACTCCTTATGAGGATGAGAATGGTAAGGTTATCTACGGATAATCAGGCAGAAGAGAAAAATCTCACTAATATACAGACAGGTATGTTCAGTAAAAATCTGAGCATACCTTTTTTTTATTCATATCCACCCTCTACCTTAAACTTGGCAACAAGCGGAAGATGATCGCTGTATCCACCCAAATATCGTGGACCGAGATAGGTGCGGAAAGGTTTCTTTCCGCCATATTTCTCATCATCTTCTAAGAGAAATGGCAAATCTCCTATCTGACAACTCATCTTAAGCCGGGAAAGCGAAGGACTGAAGAGAATCTGGTCAAGACTTCGCCAATCTCCATGCCAGCGATAAGTAGCCTTGGCACCATGAGAGCCTTTGACGCCAACAGATATATTAATAAGGTGATGCTGATAAAGATAACGAAGAGCCGGAGAATCGGAATAATCGTTGAAATCGCCGGCTACGATAATCCTTGCACTATCATTGAGCGCATAGATGGAATCTACAGCAGAAGTCAACTGGCTGGCTACCTGCAGGCGGTAGGGACGCGAAACCTGTTCGCCGCCACGCCGGCTAGGCGCATGCAATACAAAGACATGGAGCGTATCATCATTTATAATCCGCCCCGAAGCGTAGAGAATATCTCTCGTAGGACGAGTATCAGGCAGCGACTTGATGCGGATAGAACGGAACTGTATAAGCGCAAAAGAAGATGGCTGATAAAGCAAAGCCACATCTATGCCTCGTTCATCAGGCGAATCGGTCATCACATAATCATAATTCACACCGCGAAGAGCTGAACGCCGGGTTAAATCAAACAGCACACTATCGTTCTCCACTTCGCAAAGCGCCACAAAATCGGGAACATGCCAGGACATCTCCGAGGGTCTTGAAGGATTATCTGGGGAGGCAGTACCAACAAGCGACAAATCTTCATAACCCAAAGCAACTATAGTCTTGGAAAGATTTGCCAGTTTGCGCCAATAGCGATAAGGCGTCCACTTGTAACTGCTCTGTGGCAGGAATTCATAGTCATTCTTCAGCGAATCATGCTTCGTATCGAAGAGGTTTTCGCAGTTCAACTCCACAAAAGTGAGGAAACTTGATAAGATGAGAGTGAAAAACATAACATTTTATTTTGTATTGTCAACGATTTGATGTATCTTTGCAGTCGGTTTACAATGGTCCTATAGTTTAACGGATAGAACGGAGGTTTCCTAAACCTTTGATCCGAGTTCGATTCTCGGTGGGACCACGTACTTTCCTTATCATTCCAGAGATGATAAATCGAGTAGGAGGAAAACGAAGTAGTTTTTCTCCTACTTTCGTCTTCCGA